>NZ_JBYTDH010000008.1:0-191011 GCF_058791175.1 Aeromonas sp. EU05-FHT14A05
TACCGGCGAGGCTGAAGGTCACGCCGGCGCTGATGTCGGCGCTGTCGTCGGCGGTGGCGGTGTAGACCACCTGGCCGGCGCTGCTGTTTTCATTGAGAGCGGCGGCAGTGCCACCGGAGGTGATGGTCGGTGCGACCTCGTCGAGGTTGTTGACCGCGAGGGTGACGGCCTGCTCGGTGGCCGGGTTGACGCCGTCGCTGGCCAGGACGCTGAAGCTGTAGCTGGACTGGGTCTCGTGATCGGGGTTGCCGAGCAAGGTGACCGCGCCGGTGGTGGCGTCGATGGTGAACTTGTTGGCATCGATACCGGCGAGGCTGAAGGTCACGCCGGCGCTGATGTCGGCGCTGTCGTCGGCGGTGGCGGTGTAGACCACCTGGCCGGCGCTGCTGTTTTCATTGAGAGCGGCGGCAGTGCCACCGGAGGTGATGGTCGGTGCGACCTCGTCGAGGTTGTTGACCGCGAGGGTGACGGCCTGCTCGGTGGCCGGGTTGACGCCGTCGCTGGCCAGGACACTGAAGCTGTAGCTGGACTGGGTCTCGTGATCGGGGTTGCCGAGCAAGGTGACAGCGCCGGTGATGGCGTCGATGGTGAACTTGTTGGCATCGATACCGGCGAGGCTGAAGGTCACGCCGGCGCTGATGTCGGCGCTGTCGTCGGCGGTGGCGGTGTAGACCACCTGGCCGGCGCCGCTGTTTTCATTGAGAGCGGCCGCGGTGCCACCGGAGGTGATGGTCGGTGCGACCTCGTCGAGGTTGTTGACCGCGAGGGTGACGGCCTGCTCGGTGGCCGGGTTGACACCGTCGCTGGCCAGGACGCTGAAGCTGTAGCTGGACTGGGTCTCGTGATCGGGGTTGCCGAGCAAGGTGACCGCGCCGGTGGTGGCGTCGATGGTGAACTTGTTGGCATCGATACCGGCGAGGCTGAAGGTCACGCCGGCGCTGATGTCGGCGCTGTCGTCGGCGGTGGCGGTGTAGACCACCTGGCCGGCACCGCTGTTTTCATTGAGAGCGGCCGCGGTGCCACCGGAGGTGATGGTCGGTGCGACCTCGTCGAGGTTGTTGACCGCGAGGGTGAAGGTCTGCGCCTTGCTGGAGCCATCGGCACTGGTGGCGGTGACCTCGATATTCACGCTGGCACCGAGGGCTTCACGGTCGATGGCGGCTGCGACGGTGATCACGCCGGTGGCGGGATCGATGGCAAACAGGCCGCCGGGATTGCCGGACAGGCTGTAGGTGATGGCATTGATGGTGGCGTCTGCGTCGCTGGCAAAGGCGGTGATGCCGACCAGGGTGCCGATGGCGATGTTCTCGTCGACGGCATTGGCGGCGGCGTTGGCGTCGGTCGGGGTAGTGACATCGAACTCGTCGACATCGTTGATGGCGATGGTGAAGGTCTGCTCGTCGAAGGCATTGCCATCGGAGACGCGCACCACCACTTCATAGGTGTTGTCGCCGTTGCTGTCGCTCGGGTTTTCCCGGTTGGGCGCGTTGACAAACGACAGGGCGCCGGTGTTGGGATTTATGGTGAAGAGTCCTGCATCGGCGCCACCGACTATGGTGTAGGTCAGCAGCGCACCGACGTCCGGGTCACTGGCCGTCACTGTGGTGACCACAGTGGTGTTTTCGTCGATGGCCAGAGCCGCCGAGCTGCCACCCCCGTCGGAGGTGATGGTGGGGCCGTTGTTCTGCACACCGAGGAAGTCGGTGTTGCTCAGGTCCTTGAGACCGTCGAGTTTGATCACCAGATCGGCCTGGCCATCGCCGTTGGTATCGGCCTTGATGTAGGTGGCATTCTGCCCGGCGTTCTGCTCGTACCAGACACCGTTGATCAGGGAAGTGGTGCCTCCCCACTTGAGGTCGGTGGAACCCAGCAACGGACGCAGGTCGATCTTGTCGTTGTCCGGGTTGGCGTCACGCACACCGGAAAAGTCACGGATAGTATCCATCCCGCCACTATTGGATTCCATCGCGCTCTGGTAGACGAAAAGGTCATTGCCGCTGCCGCCGCTCAGCAGATCGGCGCCATTGCCGCCCTGGATGGTATCGTCACCGCCTTCACCGTAGACGGTGTCGTTGCCGTTGCCGGCATAGATAGAGTCGTTGCCGCCACTTGCATGGCCATCGCCGTTGTCGCCATAGATGGTCTCCGAGCCATTGCCGCCGTAGATGGTGTCGCTGCCGGCGATGGCTCGGCTCTGCTGCCGGTAGTCATCCCAGCCGTCGCCGTAGATGACGTCGTTACCGTTCTCGCTGTTGACGAGCGATGTCCCGATGACGTCGTTGCCGGATCCACCATAGACGAGGTCCTGGCCGTTTCCACCGGAGAGGGTATCGTCCCCGAGCCCGCCGTAGAGGGTATCCTCGCCGTTGCCGCCCAGCAGGGTGTCGCTCCCGCTGCCGCCGTCGAGCATGTCACTGCCATTGCCTCCATCTATGAGGTCGGCTCCTGTGCCGCCAATGAGCGAGTCGTTTTTATTGGTGCCGCTGATGTCAGCCATGGGTCTGCTCCTTCAGAAAGCGGGAAGATGATTCGGTATGGAGACAAGATCGCCGTCCTGGCCATCTGCTCTTGCACCGCGTAACACTTCACCTGGTGCAACTGTCGGGGATCTCTTTCACCAGCAGTTGCAGGTCTTTGATTTTGATGGCCATACCGGTGAGAGGGCCGTCCCGGTCTCGCCGCACTATCTGCCCGCAACACCGGATCTTCATGGCACCGTGCGTCACCCCGGGATCGAGATCGAAGCAGACGTCACTCCCTTCGTTCTCAGGCGTGGCAGCCTCCTCGAGTTGCAGGTAGCAGCCCCCGATGCTGATGTCCCGGGTGAACCCTGTCTGGCCCGAGAGCCGGACAGGTATCACCGTCCTGATGCGATCATGCTGGCGAGCATGGATATGTGTGGGTGTTGTCATGCCGATTAGCCTAGGCCAGAAGGGGAAGATGAAAAATGGAAGAATCAGACCGATTTATGTGGGACAAAGTGACGGTCAACCCAGGACAAAACCAGGATATTTCGACTAATTTGAGAGGGGACCATTGTCAGGCAGGATGCCTGTCACGTTGTCGTAGGCGTTGGGGAGCGGGGTATGGATACCAGAATCAATGTCATCGTGATCTGCGACTTGCCGATAGTCGCATGGGGTTTGCGCGGGGCCATTAATGCACAGTCCAACGAGATGGACGTCATCGCCTGCGTGGCCGATCCCGTCGAGGCCGTGCAGTGGATGGTGCCAGGCAAGACATGTGTCGTCCTGTTTGATCTGGATGGTCGCAATGGCATCGACCAAATACCTTCCCTGCTGTGCGATACCCACGTGCGCGTGCTGGTGATCGCCACAGTGGAGGGCACTGAACTGCAGGAGAGAGCGGTATTGGCCGGGGCCTGTGGCGCCATCAGCAAGCGGGAACCGGTGGAGGTGCTGTACAAGGCCATCCGCAAGGTGCACGGTGGCGAGTACTGGGTCGATCGCGCTGCCACCGAGCGGATCCTGATGGCCATCGCGAGGGAAAAGGGGACTCACCATGCCGAGCAGGCGAAGATAGCGCGGCTGACCCGCAAGGAGAGACTGACCATCGCGGCCATTACCCTGGGCGTTGATGCCAATACCCTCGAGATCGCGCGGCGCCTCAACATCAGTGAGCACACCCTGCGCAATCACCTGACATCCATTTATGCCAAGTTGGGCATTCGCAATCGAATGGGCCTCTATGCCTATGCACAGAAGTATGCGCTGACAGAGCAAGGCTCCCAGACCTGAAACGCCTGTCGGCCTCCCAAGGCAGCGATGCTCTTGCCGCAGGCCACCGGGGCCCGCGTGATGAAGGGGCCGGGCGCCCTTGTCGGGTGGAGAGTCAGCTATGGCCTTGGCAAGAGGAGGAGGACATGGATGGCTGTGGGCAGGGGAAGGCCCATCAGAGTTCGTGGGCGTGGAATCCCTTGCGATAACGGGCTTCGCAGCGCGGGCAGCGTTGCAGGCTGGGATCCTGATCCAGCTGCTCGATGGCGAGCGGCTCCTCGCAATCGGAGCAGAGGCCATAGAGACCCAGTTCCATCTGGCAGAGCGCCGCGTCGAGGCGTTTCAGCCGTGCCACGCTCGACTCCACCTTGGGCAAGTCGAGGCGACCGGTCAGGTCCACCAGCTGATCCCGCTCGCAGGATGCCACCTTCTGTGCCCAGTCGTCACGTCGACAGGCCTTGAGCTGACCTATCAGCGCTTCTCTTGTTTGTGCCCAATCGGTCAGCAGGCGCTCACGCCATTCGGCCAACCGGGCTTGCGTCACTTCACACACAACAGCCCCCAAAGACGAGTGATAAAACTCGGCCAGTATAGGGAGGCGTGTGGATTATCAAGATGACATGAGTCAAGTAAAGGTCGGTTAGCTCACAGTTTTCGCGGCTTGCAGCAAGGCGTCCCGGATAGGTCCCGTCTCCTTGTGCAGACGAATATCCTGAAAAAGTACGGCTGCCTGGGGATATTCACGCTTGAGGTAGCTGAACCACTGCTTGATGCGGCTGGGGTAGTAGTCGGCCTTGTCGCTCGCCAGATCCTGCTCGGTATAGGCCACCATCAGTTGCAGCACCTCGGCCCAGCTCATGTGGGCACAGCCGGTTTTCATCACGTTGGCCAGGTTGGGTAGGGAGATGGCGCCGCGGCCCACCATGAGGGCGTCGCAGCCGGAGACGCCGGCGCAGGCGAGGGCATCCTTGTGATCCCAGATCTCGCCATTGGCGGTCACCGGAATGGGCAGGGCGCGGCGGATGAGATCCACGTATTCCCAGTGCGCCGGCGCCTTGTAGCCTTCCCGCTTGGTGCGGGCATGGACAGCGAGCTCGTTGGCGCCCCCCTGATAGACTGCCTGGGCGTTGTCCATGTAGAGCGCCTTGTCGTCGTACCCCAGACGGATCTTGGCGCTCACCGGCAGGTGGGCAGGGACGGCTTCGCGCACCGCCTTGACGATGCGATAGACGGTCTCTGGCTCCTTGAGCAGCACGGCCCCCCCCTTGCTCTTATTGACCGTGGGGGCGGGGCAGCCGAAGTTGAGATCGACCCCGGGGGAGCCCAGCTCGATGGCGCGCACCGCATTCTCTGCCAACCATTCGGGGTGCTGGCCCAGCAGCTGCACCCGCACCGGGGTGCCGGCACGGGTCTTGCCATCCTGCTTGAGTTCGGGACAGAGGCGATGGAACACCTTGGCGGGCAGCAGCTGATCGACGACCCGGATGAACTCGCTGACACAGAGGTCGTAATCGTTGACGGAGGTGAGTACCTCCCGCATCAGGTGATCCAGCACCCCCTGCATGGGGGCCAAAATAACGCGCATAGCTGCTTCCGAAGGCAAGGGGAGAAAAAAGAGCGCAGATTGTAGTGGCAATGGCTGGCGTTGTCAGCCGTCTGCCCACTCGATGAGCCTAATCGACTGCCGCTGCATGGGCCGGGCTGTCAGCTTCCGGACCAACTCTGTTAGGCTAAAGGCAGAGATGCATTCAGAGGAGTACCCATGAAACGCTGGTGTCTGATGGCCCTGGGCTGGCTCGCCTTCGCCACCGGGATAGTCGGGATAGTCCTGCCCCTGCTGCCGACCACCCCCTTCATGTTGCTGGCGGCGGCCCTCTTTGCCCGCTCGTCGCCCCGTTTTCACCGCTGGCTGCTGGCGCACCCCTGGTTCGGGCCCCCCATCCATGACTGGCAGTTGTATCGCGGCATTCGGCGCCATGCCAGACGCCGTGCCATCGTCTTCATCCTGCTCTCCTTCTCGGTGTCGCTGCTGGTGGTGCCGCTGCCCTGGGTGAGGCTGCTGCTGGTTGTCATAATGGTGATCCTGCTCACCTGGTTAATGCGTCTGCCGGTGCTGGAGCCGGTTGCAATGGAGAAGTGAAATCCCTAAGCTATTGCGGCAATAATGCTATGGAGTCGGCCTGTCATTTTTTGCATGACGGGCCTTTTTATTGCCCGCTGGCGGGCAGCGCAAGAGACGCCACGCCTGGGCTCAAAAATAAGCGGTCAAATAATGAATCCGGATACCCTGAAGTTTATCGAAGCGAGCATCAAGACCATTCCCGACTATCCGAAGCCGGGCATCCTGTTTCGCGACATCACCAGCCTGATCGAGAATGCCGAGGCCTTCAAGGCCACCATCGATCTGCTGGCCGAGCATTATCGTGATCAAGGGATCACCAAGATCGTCGGCACCGAGGCCCGCGGTTTCATCTTCGGCGCCCCTGTGGCCTTCGCCATGGGCCTGGGCTTCGTGCCGGTTCGCAAGCCGGGCAAGCTGCCCCGCGCCATCATCGAAGAGTCCTATGCCCTTGAGTACGGCACCGACACCCTGCAACTACACACCGACGCCATCGTGCCCGGTGACAAGGTGCTGGTGGTGGACGATCTGCTGGCCACCGGCGGCACCGTCGATGCCACCGTCAAGCTCATTCGCCGCGCCGGCGGTGAAGTCGCCGATGCGGCCTTCATCATCTCCCTGCCGTCGCTGGGTGGTGATGCCCGCCTGACCGCCGCTGGCGTCAAGGTGGTCTCGCTGGTCGAGCTCGCGGGCGAGTAAGGCCCTCTGGCAGGCGGGCCTCGTCAACCCGCCAATGCCCCGAACCGGTGCCTGAACGGGCACCGGTTTGAAAATCAAGCGATCCCTCCCAAGGCGGCCGATAGCCCATACAGCCCGCCCTCCATTTGTGTTAGCATCCTGCCTCAATGCCTCGTTTTCCAGCATCGAGATCTATGAGCTATCAGGTTCTGGCGCGTAAATGGCGCCCCCATACGTTTGAACAAGTGGTTGGCCAGCAACATGTGCTGACCGCCTTGACCAATGCCCTGGATCAGGGACGGCTGCATCATGCCTACCTGCTGAGCGGCACCCGCGGGGTCGGCAAGACCACCATCGCCCGCATCCTGGCCAAGAGCCTCAACTGCGAGCAGGGGATCAGCAGTCACCCGTGCGGCGTATGCGACACCTGCCGCGAGATCGATCAGGGCAACTTCGTCGATCTGCTGGAGATCGATGCGGCGTCACGCACCAAGGTGGAAGACACCCGGGAACTGCTCGACAACGTGCAGTACCGCCCGGCCCGTGGCCGCTTCAAGGTCTACCTCATCGATGAGGTGCACATGCTGTCGCGTCACAGCTTCAATGCGCTGCTCAAAACCCTGGAAGAGCCGCCTCCCTATGTGAAGTTCCTGCTGGCCACCACGGACCCGCAGAAGCTCCCCATCACCATCTTGTCCCGCTGCCTGCAGTTCCACTTGAAGAGCCTGGATCAGACCCAGATCGCCAGGCAGCTCGAATGGGTGCTGGATCAGGAAGGTCAGCCGTTCGAGCCCCGCGCCCTGCTGGCCCTGGCCAAGGCCGCCGACGGCAGCATGCGCGATGCCCTGAGCCTGACGGATCAGGCGCTGGCCCACGGCAACGGCAGCGTGCGTCTGGAGAGCGTGCTGACCATGCTGGGCACCCTCGACCATCACCACCTGCACCAGTTGCTGGAGGCCGTGCTGCGCCAGGATGCCCCGGCCACCATGGCCAAGATCACCGAAATCGCCACCCTGGGACCGGACTTCGATCAGCTCCACGCCGAGCTGGAAGCCTTGCTCCATCGCGTCGCCATGGCCCAGCTGCTGCCGGCCAGCGTGCAGGAGCAGGGGGCGGATGCCGATGCCTTGCTGCAGCTGGCGGGAGCCATGAGCCCGGAAGAGGTGCAGCTCTGCTACCAGATAGTGCTGGGGGGGCGCAAGGATTTGCCCTGGGCGCCCGATGGCCGCACCGCGCTGGAGATGACCTGCCTGCGGATGCTGGCGTTCTCGCCGCGCCGCGAGGCGGTGCACCCCGCCAATCTGAGTGCCTTGCCCGTGTCCATGGGCGCACAGCCCGGGGCGGGGAGGGAGGCCGTATCGGCCCTGCCGGGAAAGCCGTCAGGGGCTGAGCCAGCCCCGCATCAGGCCGCAACGGCGGCCAGCATGGCCGCGCCCGCAGCCCTGGCACCGGCAGCGCCGCTCTTGGCGGTGCAGGCAGATGAGCCGGCTGCCGACGACGATGAGGCGAGCGCCGCCCTCTTTGCCGAGCAGCAAGAGCTGCTGCAAGCCGCCCAGCGGATGGGGTACGAGGCGCAGCCGATGCAGCCTGAGCCCGAGTTCGGTGGTGCCCCCCGGACTCAGGAGGCGCAGCCCTTTGAACCCGAGCCGCCGGTTGCCTCCCATGAGGCGGTCCTGCCGACGGCGGCTCCTGCCATAGCCCCTGAACCCGAGGCGGCCCCCTCGGCGGCCTCCAGCATGCAGAGCCTGCTGGGCAAGCGCAATCTGCTGCGCAGCCGGCTGCGGGGGGATGCCGGGGCGGCGACCGTCTCTGCCTCTCCCAGGGCGACGCCGAGCAAACCGGCTGCGCCCCTGGCCACGGCCGCCGTGCCACCTGTGGCGCCAGCACCCTCTGCGCCTGCCAGGCAGGCCGCCGCGGCGCCCGCCTATGCCGGGCCCATGACGGGCTATGAGGATCTGCCGCCCCTCGAGGCCTATGACGACAGCAGCAGCGATTACGAGGAATATCTGAGTCAGGGCTTCGGCGACGGGCCGGCCAGTGCCCCCGCGGCGACAGCGCCCAGTGCAGCGCAGAAGGCCAATCCCGCCTCGGATGACCTGCCCCCCTGGGATCTGGACGGCGAACCCGCCAGGGCTGCCGCTGCTACCGTCGCCGCGGCACCGGCAGCGCCGGTTGCGACGCCTCTGTCTGTGCCCGAAAATGCTGTGCCCGAAAATGCGCAGCCCACGACCGCCCAGGTGATGGAAACCATCGACTGGGATGAGCTGGAGAGTGACGCCCAGCCGGCGGAGGGGGAGGAGATCGCTCGCCTGATCCCCTCTTCCCTGCTGGTCAATTGCGGCGATGCTTGGGCCGAGCTCATCGCCCGCACCGGGGTCGGTGGCCGGTTGCGTCAGCTCGCCATCAACTCTGTGATGACCCGGCAAGGGGAGTTGGTGTCCCTGGTGCTCAAGCCGGAGCAGCGCCATCTGGTCAGCGACAGAGCCCTGGCCGATCTGGCCGGGATCATAGGCCCGGAGTTCGGACAGGCGGTGCGTGTCGAGGTGACCTTGGGCACGGACCCGGCGCGGGAGACGCCGCTCGAGATCGAGCATCGCCTCTATCTGGGGGTGCGTGAGCAGGTGAGCCGGGATCTGGCGGACGATCCCAACGTGCAGTTCCTGCAGCAGCGATTCGGCGCCGTGCTCCATCCCGAGAGCATCGAGCCCCTGAGCCGCTGATCGCTATGAGTTAAATCCCATGCCGGGACCGGGTCCCGGTTGAAAAATCTTTTGGCTGCCCCCATATCCGGGGTAGAACAAGCCCACAGCCCGGCGCTGGATGCCGGATTTCAAGACGAGAGACGACCTATGTTTGGTAAAGGTGGAATGGGTAACCTGATGAAACAGGCCCAACAGATGCAAGAGCGCATGCAGAAGATGCAAGAGCAGCTGGCTCAGATGGAAGTCGTCGGCGAAGCCGGCGCTGGCATGGTCAAGGTCACCATGGCCGGCAGCCACAGCGTGCGCCGTATCGAGATAGATCCCAGCCTGATGGAAGATGACAAGGAGATGCTGGAAGATCTGGTCGCCGCCGCCGTCAACGATGCCGTGCGCCGGGTGGAAGAGCAGAACAAGAGCAAGATGGGCGAGCTGACCGGTGGCATGCAACTGCCCCCAGGCTTCAAGATGCCCTTCTAAGGGCTGAACGCCTTTAGCCATGTCCATGGCGATGACGCAGCTGACAGGGTGCCTGCCCTGTCAGCTGCGTTTTGTTTTTTCCGTCTCCCGGTTTTCCGGGGCGTATTACTTGCTGCTCTGGACTGTGGTGTAGTTGTTGATCAGATTGCGATAGTCGGGGATGTGGTTGGCGAACAGGGTGCCCAGGCCCTCCACGTCATTGCGCCAGTCGCGGTGCAGTTCACAGGCGGCCCCAAACCAGGTCATCAACTGTGCCCCGGCGGATGACATCCGATCCCAGGCCGAGTGGCGGGTTACCTCATTGAAGGTCCCCGAGGCATCTGTGATGACAAACACCTCGTACCCTTCCTCGAGGGCGGAGAGGGCCGGGAAGGCCACGCACACCTCGGTGACGATGCCGGCGATGATCAGCTGCTTCTTGCCGGTGGCCTTGACCGCCTTGACGAACTCCTCGTTATCCCAGGCGTTGATCTGCCCGGGGCGGGCAATATAGGGGGCATCCGGGAAGCTCTCCTTGAGCTCCGTCATCAGTGGGCCGTTGGGCCCGTTTTCGAAACTGGTGGTCAGTATGGTCGGCAGCTCGAAGTACTTGGCCAGCGCGGCCAGCGCCAGGACGTTGTTGCGAAACTTGTCCGGTTCGATGTCCCGTACCAGGGAAGAGAGGCCGGCCTGGTGATCCACCAGCAGCACGGCAGCCTTGCTCTTGTCGAGTTTGACGTAGGGCTTGTTCATGACTTTTCTCCAGATTGATGGCTAAGCGTTAACGTTGGGAATCCAGCACTTCGTTGTGTTGCACCACGGCTTGTGCCTTGCCGTAGCTCTCGATCAGCAATTGATAGGCGGGGAAGATCTTCGTATAGATGGCGGCCCACTCCATCGCATCTGCCCGGTTCCAGCTGCCTTGCAGCTCGGAAGCCACCGCCGCAGTGTCCATGGGGACCACGCCCGCCTGAACCACGCGAGCCAGGGTGATCTCCTGGGCCATCTTGGAGTAGGTGCCCGAGGCATCGACGACCGCAAACACCTGATAGCCTGCGTTGACGGCGCTGATGGCAGGGAAGGCCATGCAGACGCTGGTGATGGTGCCGGCGATGATCAGCTGCTGCTTGCCGGTGGCCTTCACCGCCGCGACGAAATCGGGGTTGTCCCAGGCGTTGATCTCGCCCTTGCGCGCCACATACTGTGCGTGCGGCGCATTTTCGTGGATCTCCGGTATCAGCGGGCCATTCGGCCCTTGCGGGACAGATGCCGTGGTGATCACCGGAATATTGGCCAGTGTCGCCATCCTGGCGAGGGCGGCCGCGCGCTGGCGCAGTTCCGGCATCGGCATGTCGCCCACTGTCTGGAACAAGCCGCTCTGATGGTCGATCAGCAGCATGGCAACGTCATCTGGGTTGAGGACGGGTCTGGCGCCGCCGAAATTGGCTGGATTGCTCATGATAGTCTCCATTTGTTGGGGCTGAGGTTCAGCGTCCGATCTGGCCAAAACGGCCACTGTTGTAGTCATTGATGGCCTGCACAATCTCTTCCTGGGTGTTCATCACGAAGGGACCGTGGCCGACGATGGGTTCATCTAGGGGGGCGCCATTGAGCAGCAGCAGCGTGGTCTCCTCCTCGATCTCGATCACCAGTTTGCTGCCACGGCGCTCCATGACGGCCAGCTCGGCGGTGCGGACCGCGTGGCGGTTGCCGAGGCGAATGGCGCCTTTGAGCACAAAGAGGGCCGTGGTGTGCCCTGGTGGCAGTTCCAGCGTCACCTGATGATGGGCCTTCAGGCGCATGTCCCAGACGTTCATCGGGGTGAAGGTGCGGGCGGGGCCGCGGGTATCGCCGAGCTGCCCGGCAATGATGCGAGCCTCTCCTGCGCCCTCTGGCAGTGCCACGCGAGGGATCTCGTCGGCGGTGATGCCCTGGTAGCCAGGAGCCGCCATCTTCTCTTTGGCGGGCAAGTTCACCCACAGTTGCACCATTTCGAAGGCGCCGCCCGTTCTGGCAAAGGCCGGGCTGTGGTACTCCTCGTGGATAAGGCCGGATGCGGCCGTCATCCATTGCACGTCACCCGGGCCTATGGTGCCACCGCCCCCCGAGGAGTCCCTGTGGGAGACGCCTCCTTCATAGACGATGGTCACCGTCTCGAACCCGCGATGAGGGTGCTGGCCGACGCCAAGCTGATGGGAGGTGGCCGGGAAATTGGCCGGGCCCGCGTAGTCCATCAGCAGGAAGGGGGACATTTCCTCTGCGATATCCTGGTAGGAGAAGATGCTCCTCACGGGGAAGCCATCGCCGACCCAGTGCCTCTCGTTGCTGCGCTTGATAAATGCCAGTTCTTTCATCTCAATGCCTCCGTTGAATCAATGGACACAGTGTAGAAAGTCGCCATTTACCGGACTAGATGGTTAAATAAGAAAACACTTTCTAATGAGTTGGAAAATGGACTTCAATCAGGTCGTCGTATTCGTCAAGGTGGTGCAAGCCGGCAGCTTCAGCGCGGCGGCGCGTCTGCTGGGGTTGCCGACCTCCACCGTCAGTCATCGGGTGGCCATGCTGGAGAAGCGTCTGGGCGTCACCCTATTGCAGCGAACCACCCGTCGGTTGCACCTGACCGATGCCGGGCAGATCTATTTCGACCACGCCTCGGCCGGCTTGGTGCATGTGCTTGACGCCGAGGCGGCGGTGACCGAAGCGCGGGAGGAGCCCTGCGGGCTGCTGCGGATCACGGCTCCCGTGGATATCGGCAACCAGATCCTGTCGTCCATCCTGGGGCAGATGCGCAGCCAGTGGCCAAAGGTCGACGTGGAGCTGGTGTTGATGAACAGCTACGTGGATCTGGTCGCGGAGGGCGTCGATGTGGCCATTCGTACCGGCCCTCTCAAGGACTCGACGCTGATCGCCAAGCAGGTGGGCATTGCGCGCTGGGCCCTGTTTGCGAGCCCCGATTACCTCGCCAGCGCCGGGATGCCAGATGCACCTCAGGCGCTGCGGCATCATGCCTGCCTGCAGTTCACGCCACTGGGCAAGGAGGCCTGGGTACTCCACGACGGGGTCGCCAACAGTGTGACCGTCTCTCTGGCCCGGCAGACACTGATCAACGATGTCGGCCTGATCATGACCATGGTGCAGGCCGGCGGTGGGGTGGCACTGTTGCCCTCCTACCTGTGTCGTCAGGCCTGCGAGGAGGGGAGGCTGGTGCCTGTCCTGCCCGAATGGCATGGCAAGGCGGATCCCATCCATCTTGTCTATCCCAGGCAGCGCTTCATGCCCCCCAGATTGCGCGCCTTCGTGGATCTTGCCACGCTGACCCTGCGACAATGGCTCGAATGACAGGTCGCCGATGTGGTGGCGGCTGCCAGCCCGCACAAAGAAACAAAGCGCCTGATGGCGCTTTGTTTCTTGATATCACGTCAACCTAGCTGAGCCAGCCTGTCGCCATGGCCAGTCGGCCGCACAGGGCCGCCAGCAGGATGCCAAGTAGGGTGCGCAGTAGCCAGATCACCACCAGCTGCCCCAGGCTCACCGGGATCTTGGTGGCCAGGATGCAGGGGATGGAGGCGGAGAAGAAGAGCACTGAACTCACCGAGACCACGGCGGTCACATAGCGCACCAGCAGATCCGCATCCTTGAGCAGAATGGCGGGCAGGAACATCTCAGCGAGCCCTGCCGAGAGCGCTCTTGCTGTCTCCAGCGGATCCCCCAGATCCAGCAGCCAGGTGAGGGGCCACAGCAGCCAGCCCAGCAGATCGAACAGCGGCGTGTGCTGGGCCAGCAGCAGCCCCAGTAGGCCGACGGACAAGATGGTGGGCACCACGGCGGCGGCCATGTAGAGGCCATCTTTGAGGTTGTCCTGCAACTGCCGCAGCACGGGATCCGCCTGGCTGGACTGGGTGAGCCCGGAGGCGAGCGCCGCTTGCCAGCGGCTCATGCCTGCCGGCAGCGACTCGTCGGTTTCGCCCTGGTGCGCCATGGTGCTGATAGGGGGAACCCGGGCCAGGATGGCGGTGATGATGAAGGTGATCACCAGGGTGGACCAGAAGTAGAAGTTCCAGTGCCCCATCAGGTTGAGGGTCTTGGCCACTATGATCATGAAGGCGGCGGAGACGGTGGAGAAGCCGGTGGCGATGATGACGGCTTCCCGTACCGTGTACTTGCCCGCGAGGAAGACCCGGTTGGTGATGAGCAGGCCCACCGAGTAGCTGCCGACGAAGGAGGCGACCGCATCGATGGCGGAGTGGCCCGGCGTGCGCCAGAGGGGGCGCATCACCGGCTGCATCAGCACGCCGATGAGCTCCAGCAGGCCGAAGCCGAGCAGGAAGGTGAGGGCCATGGCACCGATGGGGACGATGAGCCCCACCGACATGGCCAGCTTGTCAAAGAGGAAGGGCAGGCGATCCGGCGTCATCAGCCAGGCGGGACCCCAGCCTGCCACATACATGATGGCCAGCCCCAGCCCGAGCAGCTTGAACAGGCTCAGCACCCTGTCGATGGGGCGGGCGCGCCAGCGACCATCCAGCAGCGGGCTGATGGCGCCATAGGCGATCAGCAGCAGGATGAGCCCCAGGGCGAGCGGGCGCTGCGCCATCAGGAAGCCCGCCAGGTGATCCACCAGTATGGTGCTGCGGCCCGCGAGCTCGAAGGGCACGAAAAAGATGGCGATGCCGAGCACACTGGTCAGCAGCAGTTTGATGCCAGCCCCTGAGCGGGCAGGGGCGGCAAGTGCGTGTTCAGGTTCCATTTCCTCTCCTTGTGATCCACATGGTTCAACTCCCTTGATGACTGCATTTGTATATACAATATCGACGCAAGCCCAAAATGGAAACAATAAATACACCAAAAAGCAACATTCGATGAGAATGGAATCCGTATGAGGCTTTTCTATGGAAGAGGGAGATGGCGGCACCCTGGGCAGCTCTCTGGCCGTGACAGAGCGGCCGGCAGGGACAGTCATGGCAAGAGAGGCAAGGTGGCAGGAAGCGGATAAATAAAGCTTTTCCATAACGACCAAAAAAGCGGAAAACCTGAGCCCGGATTTAAACATTTTCACGGCCCTCATCGAGGGAGGCTTTTTCTTATAACTATTTATGAAATGGTCATAAAGCCTTTGTTCATTTGACTACTTTTCGAGTATCCCATTGCGGAGTAAGATGCCACTTCAATAAAAATAAGAATTAGGAGTTCGGGTGTGAAGGCATTAGAGAAAGAAAGGATATCGCCCTATATCAGCCAGTTATACGAGTGCGGTATTAATGATTCTGACATTAAGTTGGTGGTGGACCAATTTCGCGCCGACCTGTCCGGCAGTTCATCCCTGTTTTTATTGCGGGATGATGACAAGAGCGACGGAATAAAGCTCTTCTCCAGCGGTCTGACCGAGGCCCAGCAACAATTTTATGTGCAACACCATCGCCAGGATGTGTGGTTCAATCATTATCTGGACAAGGGCTGCCAGGGGATCGTCAGTGCCAATACCATCTCCAGCTCGGTGGGGCTGCTGGCCAGCTTCGGTGCCCAGTTTGCGGCGGGCGGCGTCTGCCGGGTGAAGGGGCGGGGTCTCAGCACCCTGTGCAGTTACCGCGGCGCCACCCAGGACGACTTCAGCAGCCGGGATCTCACCTCGTTGACAGAGATCTATTCTGGTCTGGCCGCCTGGAGCCAGCATTATTGGAACCTGCTGGCCCTGGAAACCCAGAACTATCAGCTGCAGCAACTGGTGAAAAACCATAATAAACCCAGCGCCATCATAGATGACAAGGGGCATATTCATTATTCCAATGTGGCGTTCAACCGCATCGCCGATGAAAACGTCGAGCTGCGGGCGGTCAATGGTATTTTCTCTTTGCAAAATAAGGAGCAGCAACGCCAGCTCAAGGAGACCTTGAATGGCTTTGCCTATTTGCTGCCGGGCGCCAGCGCCTATATGTCCATTCCCCGCCAGTCCAACCTCAGGCCCCTGCTGATCCAGTGCACCCTGATGAGCGGGCTCAGCCGCTTCGAGCGTTACGTGGAAGTGGTATTGCGCGATCCCGAGCACTCCTTCAACCCGGACATAGAGGCGCTGGCCAGCCTCTATCCCTTGACCATTGGCGAGAAGGAGCTGCTGGTGCTGATGAGCAAGGGCTACAGCAGCAACGACATCGCCGAACTGCGCGGCGTCAAGGTGGAAACCGTGCGCTCCACCCTCAAGGGGGTGTTCAAGAAGACCGATTGCCACAGCCAGAACGAGCTGCTGCTGTTGCTGCAATCCATTTCCTGATAGGCACCAGCTATGCTTGGAGTGAGCCGGACATAGTGCCCGGCTCGTGCCTCCCGTCGGGAGGCCTGTCGGGGGAAGCGTCATGGAATCACTCAAGGCAAGGGATTATATGCAGACCAAGCCCATCACGTTCAGCGCGGACATGATGGTGCAAAATGCGGTCACCAAGTTTCTCAACAGTCATCAGCTCGGCGGCCCCGTGGTGGACAGCCTGGGGCACCTGATTGGCTGGGTGTCCGAGCAGGACTGCATTGCCGTCATGTTGAAAGAGGCCTATCACTGCGAACAGGTGGCCCAGGTCAAGGATGTGATGCGCAAGGAGGTGCTGGCCGTGGGACCGGACACCAGCATCCTGGATCTGGCGGAGATGATGATGGGCCAGAAGCCGAAGATCTATCCCGTGGTGGAAGAGGGTCGCCTGCTCGGGGTGATCAGCCGCCACAACGTGATGCAGGCCATTCACGCCCAGCTTGGTACCTGCTTCGTGCATCAGGCCAGGGTCTGATCCGGTTTCGCCGGATCATCGGGAGCAGGCCGGGTGCCTGCTCTTTTTATTGCCCGCTGCGGCTTTGAACCTGGCAGGTGCCGCTTTAAGGCTTGCACCGCCCCCGCTCGCTCTTTAGGATCGCTCCCAGCTAATCGATATGGCCCCTCTGGGCACCTATTTAAGGAATTCCTACCTTGTCTCTCTCTATCGAGGCGCTGCGCCGCCGTCTCTCTGCCTGCATGAACCTCGACGCCCGCCGCCTCTCCAGCCGTCTGCACGGGGTCAAGAAGCTGCCGGAAGGCAAACAAGCCGCCGTGCTCGAGACCATAGCCGCGGATCTGGATGTTGCCGAGGCGCGCTACCAGTCCCGTCTGGCGGGCGTGCCCAGGGTCACCTATCCGGACAACCTGCCGGTCAGCCAGAAGCAGGCGGAGATCGCCAAGGCCATCAGCGAACATCAGGTGGTGATCATCGCGGGCGAAACCGGCTCGGGCAAGACCACCCAGATCCCCAAGATTTGCCTCTCGCTCGGGCGCGGGGTCAAGGGCTACATCGGCCACACCCAGCCGCGGCGCCTCGCGGCCCGCACGGTCGCCGCCCGTATCGCGGAAGAGATGGAGTCCGAGCTCGGCCACTACGTGGGCTACAAGGTGCGCTTTACCGATCAGGTGAGCGAGCAGACCCACATCAAGCTGATGACAGACGGTATCCTGCTGGCGGAGATCCAGCACGACCGCATGCTCACCCAGTACGACACCATCATCATCGACGAGGCCCATGAGCGCAGCCTCAACATCGACTTCATCCTGGGCTACTTGAAGCAATTGCTGCCAAAGCGCCCAGATCTCAAGGTGATCATCACCTCGGCCACTATCGATCCCCAGCGCTTCTCCCGCCATTTCAACCTGGCGCCCATCATAGAAGTTTCAGGGCGCACTTACCCGGTGGAGGTGCGCTATCGCCCGCTGTTTGCTGATAAAAAAAGCGGCGACAAGAGCGAGGGGTTGGAGGAGCGTGACGAGCTGCAGGGGATCTTCGATGCAGTGGAGGAGCTGGCCCGGGAGGGGCTGGGGGACATCCTCATCTTCATGAACGGCGAGCGGGAAATTCGCGATACCGCCGATGCCCTGCGCAAGCTCAATCTGCGGGACACCGAGGTGTTGCCGCTCTACGCCCGCCTCTCCAACGCCGAGCAGAACAAGGTGTTCCAGCAACACGCCGGACGGCGTATCGTGCTGGCCACCAACGTGGCGGAGACCTCGCTGACGGTGCCGGGCATTCGCTACGTCATCGATCCGGGTACTGCCCGCATCAGCCGCTACTCCTGGCGCACCAAGGTGCAGCGCCTGCCTATCGAGCCGGTCTCCCAGGCCAGCGCCAACCAGCGTAAGGGTCGTTGCGGCCGGGTAGCGGACGGTATCTGCATCCGCCTCTACTCCGAGGAGGATTTCAACAACCGTCCGGCCTTTACCGACCCCGAGATCCTGCGCACCAACCTGGCCTCCGTCATCCTGCAGATGCTGGCGCTCGGCCTTGGCAACATGGAGGCCTTCCCCTTCGTCGAGCCGCCGGAGTCGCGTCATATCAAGGATGGCCTGACCCTCTTGAAAGAGCTGGAGGCGGTCAAGGAGCTGCCCGGTACCCGGGAGCAGGAACCCAGGTTGCAGCTGACCGAGACCGGTCGCCAGCTGTCGCGCATTCCGCTCGATCCGCGGCTCGCCAAGATGGTGATCACGGCGGCGCAAACCGGCTGTCTGAGCGAGGTGATGGTGATCACCGCGGGCCTCAGCATTCAGGATCCCCGCGAGCGGCCCATGGAGAAGAAGCAGGCCGCCGACGAGCAGCACAGACGCTTCGAGGACAAGGATTCCGACTTCCTCGCCTTCGTCAATCTCTGGAACTACCTGAAAGAGCAGCAGGATGCCCTCGGCAGCAACCCGTTCCGCCGCATGTGCCAGAAGGAGTTTCTCTCCTACCTGCGGGTGCGCGAGTGGCAGGACATTCACTTCCAGCTGCGCCAGACGGTGAAAGAGCTTGGTTTTAAAGCCAACCATGAACCGGCGGATTTCAAGACGGTGCACTGCGCCCTGCTGACCGGCCTCTTGAGCCATATCGGCAACAAGGATCTGGAGAAGCCCGAATTCCTCGGCGCCCGCAACGGCCGCTTCCACCTCTTCCCGGCCTCGGGTCTGTTCAAGAAGCCGCCCAAGTGGGTGATGGCCGCAGAATTGGTGGAGACCTCCCGCCTCTACGCCCGCATCAACGCCAGGATTGAACCCGAGTGGGTGGAGCCGCTGGCGGCGCACCTCATCAAGCTGCACCACAGCGATCCCCACTGGTCGAAGAAAAACGGCGCCGTCATGGCCAAGGAGAAGGTGACCCTCTACGGCCTGACCCTGGTTGCCGAGCGCACCATCAACTTCAGCCGTATCGATCCGGCCCAGTGCCGCGAACTCTTCATTCGCCGCGCCCTGGTGGAGGGGGATTTCGAGACCCGCCATCGCTTCTTTGGTGAGAACCGCAAGCTCCTGGCCGAGGTGGAGGCGCTGGAGCACAAGTCCCGGCGCCGCGACATCCTGGTGGATGACGAGGATCTGTTCCGCTTCTACGATGCCCGCCTGCCGGAGGAGGTGATCTCCGCTCGCCACTTCGACAAGTGGTGGAAGGAGGCGCAAAAGCAGGATCCCGAGCGGCTCAACTTCGAGAAAGAGATGCTGATGAAGGGGGATGCCGCCCACATCAGCGATCTCGACTACCCCAACTTCTGGCAGCAGGGACGACTCAAGCTCAAGCTGACCTACCAGTTCGAGCCGGGGGAGGCGGCGGACGGTGTGACGCTGCATATTCCGCTGCCGCTCTTGAATCAGGTAGAGGTGAAGGGGTTCGAGTGGCTGATCCCGGGGCTGCGTCATGAGCTGCTGGTTGCCCTCATCAAGTCGATGCCAAAGCCGATGCGCAAGAACTTCGTGCCGGCGCCGAACTACGCCGATGCGCTGCTCGCCACCCTCAATCCCGAGCAGGGGCCGCTGCTGGACGAGATGGAGCGTCAACTTCGCCGCATGACAGGTGTCACAGTGCCCCGGGAAGCCTGGGATTGGGCATCGGTGCCCGATCACCTGAAACTCACCTTCCGGGTGGTGGACGACAAGCACAAGCCCATTGCGGAAGGCAAGGATCTGGAGGCGCTGAAAGAGTCGCTGCGCGGCAAGGTGCAGGAGACCCTCTCCCAGGTGGCGGACGATGATATCGAACAGTCGGGTCTGACCCTGTGGAGCTTTGGCGAGTTGCCGAAGGAGTACAGCCAGAAGCGCAGCGGCTTCGAGGTGAAGGCCTATCCGACCCTGGTGGATCAGAAGGACTCGGTCGCCATCCAGCTGGTGGAGAGCCCGGTGGCCCAGCAGCAGCTGATGTGGGCGGGCCAGCGCCGGCTGGTGCTGCTCAACGTGCCGTCCCCCATCAAGTATCTGCAGGAGAAGCTGCCGAACAAGGCCAAGCTCGGGCTCTACTTCAACCCCTTCGGCAAGGTGAGCGATCTCATCGACGACTGCATCGCCTGCGGCTGTGACAAGCTCATCGAGCAGCACGGTGGCCTGGCCTGGGACGAGGCCGGTTTCGAGGCGCTCAAGGAGTATGTCCGCGCCGAGCTAAATGATGCGGTGGTAGAGGTGGCCAAGCAGGTGGAAGCCGTGCTGACCCTCTCCCATGAGATCAAGAAGCGGCTCAAGGGCAAGATGCAGCTCGACACCGCCTTTGCCATGTCCGACATCCAGCAGCAGCTCGGCAACCTCATCCACAAGGGGTTCGTGACCGAGACTGGCTGGCAGCGGCTGCCTGACTTGCTGCGCTACCTGCGCGCCATCGAGCGGCGCCTGGAGAAGCTGGCCATCGATCCCAACCGGGACAGGGTCCATATGCTCAAGGTGCAGAGCGTCGAGAGCGACTACAAGGCGCTGCTTGCCAAGATCCCCAAATCCCAGCCGATCCCCCCCGAGGTGGCCAATATCCGCTGGATGATAGAGGAGCTGCGAGTCTCCTTCTTCGCCCAGCAGCTGGGGACACCTTACCCCATCTCGGATAAACGGGTGCAGAGCGCCATAGCCCAGTGCTAAGCTGCTATCTATCTGTTTTATTGGATAGAGTGAAAACAGACCGGGTTTGAAGGGAAGGGAGGCCGTCATATGCTGGGGATCTGGTTGGGGGTTGCGCTGGTCAACATCAGCGGCTATCAGCCCATTGCGGAGCAAACCTGGGTGCAGCTCAACCCGGACTACTACCCGGTGCACAGGGCCGTGCCTCCCATCTTCGTGGCCTGGCGGGGCAACCAGTTCCCGCCGCTCGAACAAAAGAAGAAGAACGGCCACTGGCAGATCCTGTTTCCCGCCCGTCTGGTGCCCCCCTTCGATCTGTTCGAAGGGGAGGCCCAGCTCTCCAAGGCCTATCTGGCCAGGCTCAAGCGCATCGATGAGATGGCCTATGGCATGGCCCCCCATTCGGCCGTGCAGCCCGTCGCCAGTGGCTCTCTCGCCCCTGAGGATCAGGGAGGGGCGGCCTTTATCGCCGAGTTCTCCTTGCCGGGTTCGAATGCGGGGAGGGGGCGGATGCCCCAGAGCGAGCCGCTGCTGGCCAACCTGATGGGGCGGGCTGTGCCCATCCCCCTGGGGGCTTCCGCTCAGAGCGGTGCCGTGCAGCTCGCCACCCTCGGCCAGGGCGCCGAGGGAACCACGTTGACCCTGTCCGCGACCGCGGCGGGAGGGGCATCGCGAGTCTGTCACCAGGTGGCGGCGGGGGAGACTCTCTGGCGCATCGCCAGCCAGCTTCAGGCACAGGTGGGTAGCGGGTCTGATACCTACAGCTATCTGCTGGCGCTGGTGGAGGAGAATCGCCCCGGTATGGGCAAGGGAATAAGGGTACAGACAGGCCAGCGCCTCTACTGCCCCAAGGCCGAGACCCTGGCCCAGTTTGACGCCATGAGCCCGGCCCAGCGCCAGCAGCAGTTTGCTCGTCTGGAGCAGGGGCGCTGAGGCGCGTTCGGATAAGATCCGATGCCGCTGTGAGGAGGCGCGAATGGCGAGTCGTGCGTCCCTTGTATCCACCCCAGGCCCATGCTAGTATTCGCGCTCGTTTTGCGAGGTGCTGACCGGTCGCAGTCAACACCATATATTCATCTTAAAAGAGATAACCACTATGTCTTTCGTATTCCAAGCTGAAGTCCGTTCTGACCTGGGGAAAGGTGCGAGCCGCCGCCTGCGTCATGCTGACCAAGTTCCTGCCATCGTTTACGGTGCAGGCAAAGAAGCTGTGTCCGTTACCCTGGACCACAAAAAGCTGATCCTGGCCCAAGAGAAGCCGGAGTTCTACTCCTCCGAGCTGACCCTGGTCATCAACGGTGAAGAAGTCAAAGTGAACGTGAAGGCTATCCAGCGTCACCCGGTTCGCTACAAGCTGGTTCACCTGGATTTCGTTCGCGTCTAATCGACAACGAACTTTCCTGTAAAGAGGCCACCCAATCGGGTGGCCTCTTTGTTTTTACAGCATTTTTACCCACAAAAATAAAATACTCAAACAGCACTATTGGTCTTTACTTGAAGGCATGATTGACAGCAGGACACCCGTTGTGGTGCTCTGATGTCCACAAGGTACTCGGGCAAGTCCACTTTTTTGGGGTGATGTTGACCGTTATGAAGGGAATCGTACGGGCATATTTCCTGCTGTTTTCACCTATCCTGCTGTTGGTCCTGGCGGGGGGCTATCTGCTGGGCAATGCACTGATCGAGCGCGAGCTCTACCGTGTTCGCAGCGATGAGAGCACCTTCCTGACGCTCGCCAGCGGTCGTCTCGACGACGAGCTGGCGGTGCCGCTGCGCCATGTGCGTAGCATGTCTGAAGAGCCTATCCTGCTCGAGGCGGCGGGTCGCGACGAGCGTGACAACATTGCCGCCCAGTTTACCGTTCTGATGAACCGCAATCCCGACTATGCCCAGGTGCGTTGGCTGGCGCCGGATGGCATGGAGCTGGTGCGGTTCAATCGTCAGGGCCAGCATCTGCAGCGTGTGGCTGACGACCAGCTGCAAAACAAGGGGGAGCGTTACTATTTTCGCGACGCCATGGCGTTGCCCTGGGAGCGAGTCTACGTCTCCCCGCTCGATCTCAACGTCGAGCAGGGGGTGATCGATCGCCCCTTCAACCCCATGATCCGTATTGCCAAGCGCCTGCGCCTGGGGGATCGCGATCTGGGCTTGCTGCTTATCAACGTGCAGGCCAGCCGTATGCTCAAGGTGTTCGCCAACAGCAGCGGCAAGGCGGCGGATCACACCATGTTGTTCAACCAGGACGGTTATTGGCTGCGTAGCCCGGATCCATCCCAGGAGTGGGGCTTCATGCTCGAACGCCCGGATCTCACCCTGAGGCACGCTTCCCCCCAGGCCTGGCAGGCACTCTGGGGCGCTTCCAGCGGCCAGATGGAGTCTGCCGACGGACTGTGGAGCTGGACCACGCTGTACCCGGCGCAGAATCACGATCAGCTGATCTGGAAAGCCGCCTCCCTGGTGCCGCGCAGCGAGCTGCTGGCCATTCGTACTCACATCTGGGGGATCATCTCGGCCACCTGCGCCATCTTGCTGTTGCTGTTCGGTGCCGGAGTAGCCTCGCTGGTGCGCAGCCGGCATCGGGAGCAGCTGGCGCAGCAGGAGGCGGCCAGGCTGGCGCAGGTCAAAGGGGATTTCATCGCCAACATGAGCCACGAGATCCGTACCCCCATGAACGCCATCATGGGACTGACCTACCTGCTCGAGCAGGGAAGGCTCGACGATGGCCAGCATGCTCTGGTGCGCAAGATCCACCAGGCCGGGCAGGCGCTGCTCGGGATCATCAATGACATCCTCGATTTTTCCAAGATTGAGTCGGGCCGGCTCGAGCTCGAGCGGGCGCCATTCAGCCTGGAAGAGGTGCTCGATCACGTGGCGGCCATCATGTCTACCTGTGTCGGCGACAAGCACCTCGAGCTGGTGGTAAGCAGCGCGCCCGAGCAGGCGGCCCATCTGATTGGGGATGCCCTGCGCCTCGAGCAGGTGTTGCTCAACCTGACCGGCAATGCCATCAAGTTCACCGAGCGCGGGGAGGTGGAGGTCAAGGTCGAGCTGGAGGCCGAGCAAAACGGCATGGCCACCTTGCTGTTTCGGGTGCGCGACACCGGGATCGGCATTCCCCCCGAGCAGCAGGCTCACATCTTCAATGCCTTCTCCCAGGCCGACTCCTCCACCAGCCGCCGTTTCGGGGGGACTGGGCTTGGCCTGACCATCAGCCGTCGTCTGGTGAGCCTGATGGGGGGCGACATTGGCGTCACCAGCGAACTGGGCAAGGGGAGCGAGTTCTGGTTCCGCGTCCGGCTTGAGCAGGTAGAGCGCCCCGAGGCCTTCAATGAGCGGCTGCAGCACGTGTCACTGCTGATTGCTGACGACAATCAGGTGACCCGCGACACCCTGGCGATGACGGTGGGCTCCCTCGGTTGGCAGTCACGGGTGGTGGAATCCGGCGAGCAGGCCCTGCACCATCTGCTGCGTCAGGGTGAGCGTTTCGACGTGATCCTGCTCGACTGGATCATGCCGGGCATGGACGGGCTCGAGACCTGCGTGGCGATTCGCCGTGCCTTCGAGCTACAGGAGCGCTCACCCATCATTATCATGGCGACCGCCTATTCCCAGGACGAGCTGATGCGTCGCCCCGGCTCGGAGCAGGTGGATCTGGTGTTGCACAAGCCGGTGACCGGCTCAAGCCTCTACAACGCGGTGGCACGCCTCATCCACGAGAAGCGCGAGCACGTGGAGCCGCTGGAGAGTGGTCAGCGCCGTCTGCGCCTGCCGGATGTACAGGTACTGCTGGTCGATGACAGCGACATCAACCTGGAGGTGGCGACCCGCCTGCTGCAACGGGAGGGGGCCGAGGTGATCACCGCCATCGACGGGGAGCGGGCCCTGGCTTGTCTCGCCGATCCGGCGCGGCGCATCGATCTGGTGCTCATGGACGTGCAGATGCCGGTGATGGATGGCTACGAGGCGACCCGTCGCCTGCGCCAGCTGCCGGGGCGGGAGGAGACTCCCGTGCTGGCTCTCACCGCCGGGGTGTTCAAGGATCAGCGCGAGGCGGCGCTGGCCAGTGGCATGAACGATTTCATCGCCAAGCCGCTCGATGTGGAGCAGCTCATCGCGACCCTGCTGCGCTATCTCCCGGACAGCGTCTTGCCGCTCGCCGTGAGCGACGAACCACTCGCCCAGGAGCCGGTGGCCGGCATTGATATCGATACCGGACTTCGCAACTGGGGTGAAGCCTCGGTCTATCTCAAGTACCTGCGCCGTTTTCGCGATGACTACATGACGGTCGGCACCGTGTTGCCGGACTACATCGCCCAGCACGAGACCGATGCGGCCGCGAGCCTGACACACAAGATAAAGGGGGTGGCGGGCAGCCTGTCGCTCACCGATGTGGCGCGCATCAGTGCCGAGTTGAACGAGGCCATCGAGCAGGGGGGCGACACCAGTCAGCTCATGGCTCCCTTCCTCGAGGCGCTGGAGCGGGCACAACACTCCATCGACACCTATGCCGGGCGCGAGCCGGGCGCCGTCAGCTCCCCGCTGGCCCAGGGGGAAGTGCGGGAGGTGTGTTTGCACGCCCTGCATCAGGCCCTGGTGAGCGAGGATCTGGATCTGATTGAGCCGGCGCTGAGCCAGGCCAAGAGTTACCTGCCTGGCGAGCTGGTGAGCGAGATAAGTGCGGCCCTGGAGCTGTTCGATATCCCGTTCGCCACCCGCAAGCTGGAGGATTATCTGGAGGATCGGGAGGAGCCTGCCCCATGAATCGACCGCGAGTGCTGATCATCGACGACGAGCCGAGCAACCTCGGGCTGCTGCGGCAAATCCTCAAGGAGGAGTACAACCTCTTCTTTGCCAAGGGGGGTGAGGAGGGGCTGGCTGCCGTGGGGCGCCACGAGCCCGCCCTGATCCTGCTTGACGTGCGAATGCCCGATATGGATGGCTACGAGGTGTGCCGTCGGCTCAAGGCCGATCCGGCCCACGCCGGGATCCCGGTGCTGTTCATCACGGCGAGCGACAACGCAGACAGCGAGAGCCAGGGGTTCGAGGCAGGCGGGGTGGATTACATCTACAAGCCGGTCTGCCCGAGCACGGTGCGCGCCCGGGTGCGCAACCACCTCTCCCTGGTGCGTCTCGATCAGCTCGAGCGCAGCTATCGCACCGCCATCGTGATGTTGAGCGAGGCGGGCCACTACAACGACACCGACACCGGGGTACATATCTGGCGCATGGCCGCCTATGCCCGAGCCCTGGCCGACGCGCTTGGCTGGAGCCCGGAGCAGTCGGATCTGCTGGAGCTGGCGGCCCCTATGCACGACATGGGCAAGATTGGTATCCCCGATCATATCCTCAAGAAGCCCGGTCCCCTCACCGAGGAGGAGTGGGTCATCATGCGCAGTCACCCGCGCATCGGTTACGAGATCCTGAAGCGCTCCGACGCGCCCATCTTTCGCATGGCGGCGGACATTGCCCTGCATCACCACGAGAAATGGGACGGCTCGGGGTACCCCGCCGGCGAGAGCGGCGAGGAGATCCCCGAGGCATCGCGGATCGTAGCCATTGCCGATGTGTTTGACGCCCTGAGCGTGCGTCGCCCTTACAAGGAGCCCTGGCCACTGGACAGGGTGCTGGCCACCATGCGCGATGGCGCCGGCCAGCACTTCGATCCCCGGCTGCTCGCCTGTTTTCTCGAGATCATGCCGGAGATCTTGCGCCTCAAGAGCCAGTGGGACACCCGCGAGGAGCGGGGGGATTACCAGATAGGTTGCGTCAGGTAGGGATTGCTGACCCGCTCGCGGCCCAGGGTGGAGCTGGGGCCGTGACCGGGCACGAAGACGATGTCATCCCCAAGGGGCAGCAGGGTCTCGGTGATCGACTTGATCAGGGTTGCGTGATCGCCACGGGGAAAGTCGGTACGGCCTATGCTGCCGGCAAAGAGCACGTCTCCCACCCAGGCGAGTCGCTCGGCCTGGCTGAGCAGCACTATGTGTCCCGGGGTGTGGCCCGGGCAAAAATAGACCTCCAGCTCGCAGTAGCCCACCTGCACCTTGTCACCTTGCTCAAGCCAGCCATCCGGTGTAAAGGCCGGAGCATGGGCAAAGCCGAACATCTGGCTCTGCTGGGGCAGCATGTCGAGCCAGAAGGCATCCTCCCTGTGGGGCCCCGTGATGGCCACCCCGGTTTTCTCCCGCAACTCGGCTGCCGCCCCCACGTGATCCAGATGCCCGTGGGTCAGCAGTATATGGGTCAGGGTCAGCCCCCGCCTGGCAATGGCCGCCAGCAGCTTCTGTGCCTCGCCACCGGGGTCAATCAGCGCCGCCTGATGGGTCTCGTCACACCAGATGAGGGAACAGTTCTGGGCGAAAGGGGTGACCGGGATCACCTCGAACTTCAACATGTGGGACTCTCCTGATGGGTCTGACGGGCGTGCTGCTCGGCGAAGTAGGCGAGGCAGGCCTGCTTGTCACCGCGAAACTGGATCCGCTCGCGCTTGTTGTTCAGCTGATAGAGGTACATGGGGTCATAGTATCGGGTCAGCAGCAGGCGGATCCAGGCGAGGTGCAGCGCCGTATCTCCCGTGCTGGCCTGCTCCTTGAGGGCGGCCTGCATCAAGCCATCCAGCTCCCGGTGATCCTTGTCCCCGAGGCGACGTTTGAGCCGGGCAAGGGCATCGGTCAGGTAGCCGGCAAACAGCTGCCAGCCCGCCTCGCCGCCGTGCATCTCCAGATAGCGTTGCCAGAGATCCTGCACGTAATCCACCCGGATCTGCTCGGCTCGCTCCTCCTGGGGCACCTCTACCACCACCAGGGGGGCCTGGCACATGGCCTCATAGAGGTTAAGAGGCAGGGCGCAGCGACCGATGAGGCGGCTCTCGTCTTCCACCACGAAGGCATGTTCGCCCCTGTGCCGGCGCTTGAGCAGCTCGATGGCCAGCCGGTTCTCGAAATTGATGTTGCTGGGCTGCCCCCCCGGCAACTGACCAAAGGAGGATCCCCTGTGGTGGGCGTGTCCTTCCAGATCCACCGACTGGGCAATGTCGGCCAGCATGTGGGTCTTGCCTGAGCCGGTCATGCCGGTCAGCACGTGCCAGTGGCACTGGGCGCTGGCGCTCTCCTGGGTATCGATGAGAAAGCGGCGCAGCTCCTTGTAGCCGCCGGCCACCCGCGGGCGGGTGACCCCGGCCTCATGCAGCCACAGCTGCACCGTCTGGGAGCGCAGGCCGCCGCGGAAACAGTAGAGCAGGGCATCGGGCTGCTGGCGCAACTGCGCCAGCCAGCCTTCGATACGGGCGGCGCGTACGGCGCCCCCCACCAGCTTGTGGCCGAGTTCGATGGCCGCCGCCTGACCCTGCTGCTTGTAACAGGTGCCCACCTGGGCGCGTTCGTCATCCGTCATCAGCGGCAGACTGACTGCGTTGGGGAAGGCCCCTTCCTGGAATTCGACGGGGGCGCGCAGATCGATGAGGGGCACGTCTTCCAGGAAGATGCGCGCCAGGTTTGTTTCGAGCGGCAGTTCACTCATCGCGCAGCCCCCTGACAGATCAGAACCGTCCGGGCAACAAACCGCAGGGCACTCATTGGATGACCTCGATAAAGCGCGCGCCATCGAGAGCCTGCAAGCGGCCAATGGGGGAGAGGCTCAGCCCGGCCTGCTCGGCAATGGCGAGGAATTCGGCCTCGGTTTCCTGACCGACGGCCACCAGCAGGCCGCCGCTGGTCTGGGGATCGCACAGTATGTTGCGGGTGCGATCGTCCATGGCATCGAGCTTGTGACCATAGGAGTCGTGGTTGCGCAGGGTGCCGCCCGGCACGCAGCCCTCATTCAGGTAGTGATCCACTTCGTCCAGCAGAGGCAGCGCCTTGAAGTCGAGGCGGGCGCACACCCCTGAGCCTTCACACATCTCCAGCAGGTGGCCGGCCAGCCCGAAGCCGGTGACGTCCGTCATGGCGTGCACGCCGGGCAGGGCCGCAAACTGCTGGCCAATCTTGTTGAGGGTGCACATGGCCTCGGGAGCCAGCTGCTCATGCTCGGGTTTGAGCTTGCCCTTCTTCTGGGCCGTGGTGAGGATACCGATGCCCAGGGGCTTGGTGAGATAGAGCACGTCACCCACCTGGGCGGTGTCGTTCTGCTTGATGGCACCCAGCGGCACTATGCCGGTCACCGCGAGGCCGAAGATGGGCTCGGGGGCATCGATGCTGTGACCACCGGCCAGGGAAATGCCCGCCTCGTGACACACCTGACGACCGCCGTCGATCACCTGCTGGGCCACTTCAGGCGCCAGCGTGTTGATGGGCCAGCCGAGGATGGCGATGGCGACGATGGGCTTGCCGCCCATGGCATAGATGTCGCTGATGGCGTTGGTGGCGGCGATGCGACCGAAGGTGAAGGGATCGTCGACGATGGGCATGAAGAAGTCGGTGGTGGAGACGATGCCCTGACCGTTGCCTATGTCCACCACGGCGGCGTCATCCTTGCTGCTGTTGCCGACGATCAGGGTCGGATCGTCAAAGCCCGGGATCTGGCTCTTCAAAATGGTGTCGAGCACCTTGGGGGAGATTTTGCAGCCACAGCCCGCGCCGTGGCTGTACTGGGTCAGACGAATGGAAGACATGCTTACCCCTTGTTTGTGCAAACAGTGCAGAGGCTCTGTTGAGCCGTCAAATGCGCGCTCAAGCGCGTGAAATTCGGGTGGCCCTGGTTGCCTTGGGAGGCTGCGATGTCACGCAAGGCTGCCGGACAGGACGGGGAAGGAGGGGCGACATGGTGCGCCAGCGCAGCCCCGCCAAGGGCCACAGGACGGGCATTATGCCACAAATGCCCTCTCTGGTTCGAACTGGAATTCACACAAAACGCAGGGGATTGGCGAGCAAAAAAGAGAGGGAGCGGCCTTATGCCACGAGCTGGCGGCAAGGCATCTCCCCCTGTGTTGCCCCGAGGGCGAGCCATGCTCAGGTCGGGGCCATCTTTATACCGGGATCTTACCCGGCGTGCTCCATCGCCGGCTGGCGAGCCTTGCCGAGCCGGCGCAGACGCCGTTGCAGCGGCCGCTCCAGCAGGGTGTAGCTCAAGGCCGAGAGACCGATCAGCACGGCGAGCATCTGCAGGGTGGCCAGCACCCCCAGCAGCGGGTTGGTCTGGGCATACCACCACTCGGTGAGCTCCGGCGCCAGATAGTGGATGAGCTCGCAGCCGGTGAGCAGCACCAGCGCATGGAGCAGGTAGATGGAGTAGGAGAGATCCCCCAGCCAGTTGGTGATGCGGTTATCAAGCAGGCGCAGCAACGGGCTCTGGCGCTCCCTCTGGGCGGCGGCAATCCAGATCAGCAGCACGTAAGCGCCTATCAGCAGCAGGGTCAGCAGCGGCGTCATGGTGAACTGCATCAGTGCGAAGGGCAGCAGGAAGGCGATCAGCAGCGGCAGATCCCGTTGCATCATGGGCAAGGATTGCGCGGCCTTGACCCTTGGCAGCAGCCAGAGCCCGAGCACGAATTCACTCACTCCCCGTCCCACCGCCAACGCGCCGCTGGTGACATCCAGGGTGCCACGGTTGTGCACGATAAAGGCCAGCACCGTCAGCGCCAGCAGGGGGGCGAGGTTGCTCCAGCGGCTGCGGGTGACGGCGAGGGAAATGAGCAGCGGGAACAGCAGATAGCTTATCCACTCCACGCTCAGAGACCAGGCGGCGAAGTTCCAGGTCAGCCCCTGATCCGTCACCACCTGCAGTAGCAGGAAGGCGCTTGGCAGCGCTTCTGCCGGGGTGAAGGGGGAGCCGAAGGGAGGCATGCCCTCCCACTCCCACATCTTGAACAGGGGGCCGGCATAGAAGCCCACCCCATGCCGGGCCTTGTAAAGCTCCCAGCCCACCAGCAGCAACAGGGTCACCAGATAGAGGGGATAGACCCGGGTCAGCCGCAGCCAGAGGAAGCGGCCATAACCGATAGTGCGGGGCGAGCGTGTGAAAGCCTCCCCGTAGACGTGGGCGAGCACCAGTCCGCTCAAAATAAAGAAGAGATCGACCCAGAGGTAGCCGTTCTCGATGAGTTGGGTGTGGCCTGCGATGGACTCCATCCACTGGGGAAAGAGCAACAGGCGGGCATGGAACAGCACCACCATCAGGGCTGCTATGCCCCGCAGCGGCGTCAACAGCGGCAATGATTGATTCATGACGGGATCCTTGTGATGTTCAGCTTGGCCTGACATCGATTTTTTGTTGTGGTGCCACCCCTCAACCCTGATGGGGCGGCTGCCTCGACTTGGCTGCCGCAGGCGGGATCACCCTACCCAAAAGAGAGCCATACGGGTGTGATTGTCGTCATGAATGTGCGTTTATCACGCAAAAATCGCCTGCTCTCTGGGGGAAGATCAGGAGCAGACACGGGGATCTAGACTAGGAAGGTCGTCCACATGAATGCAAGGAGCACGCCCGATGAAACTCTATGCCCATCCTTTCTCGTCCTACAGCCAGAAGGTGCTGATCGCCCTCTACGAGAATGATGTCCCCTTCGATTACCTCAACCTGGAGGCGGCGACGGTGAAGGAGGAACTCGCCAGCCTCTGGCCCCTCAAGCGCTTTCCCGTGCTGGTGGATCAGGGGCGCACCCTGATAGAAAGCAGCACCATCATCGAATATCTCCAATGCGCGCATCCCGGCCCCGGTTGTCTGGTGCCCGCGGGGGAGGAGGGGATCGAGGTTCATATGCTCGATCGCCTGTTCGACAACTATGTGATGACGCCGATGCAGAAGGTGGTGCTGGACAGGATGCGCCCGGCGGGGGATCACGATGGCTACGGCGTCGCCCAGGCCAGGGAGCTGCTGGACAAGATCTATCCCTGGCTGGACCAGCGCCTCGCCGGACGCACCTGGGCGGCAGGGGAGGCGTTCACCCTGGCCGATTGTGCCGCGGCTCCCTCGCTCTTCTATGCCGATTGGGCCCATGAGATCCCGCACTCACTCACCAGGCTGCGTGCCTACCGTGCCCGTCTGCTGGGTCACCCCTCCATAGTCCGGGTGGTGGATGAGGCGAGGCCCTACCGCCACTACTTCCCCCTGGGGGCGCCGGCTCGTGACTGAGCCGGGCGCGAGATCCCGGCAGAAGGCAGCGAACCCAGCACTGAAACCGGACGGGGAATGGTCGGGAGGGGGAAGCGTGTTTTATGCATAGAAATGAGTTTTTATGCGTTTTTGTCTGATATTTCCCCGAGGATTTTCCAAGTATCGTGATTTTATTTTCATATTTTTGCATAAAGTCAGTGGCCATCTTCACCGCTGGTGAGTGCCATCTGCCGGTGAGCATGAAGCTTGGCTAAGGCGAGGGGGCGGGAGGAGTGGCGGCCAGTTGAGGAGAGCACAGACGGAGTGAGCCTCGTTATCTCTTGGGCGCACAAAACAGAGAAGGCCCGCTATCGCTAGCGGGCCTTCTCTAGGGTATGGCTTGCCATCAAGCCCTGGTCTGGCACTGTGCCAGCGCGGGTTGGCGCGGCTTAGCGGGCACGCACCACCAACCCCTTGAGGTAGAAGCCTTCCGGATAGGCGGTCCCTATGGGGTGATCGGAAGCCTGGGACAAGAGCTCCAGGATCTGGGCATCGCGACCGGCATCGAGCGCCGCATCGGCCACTATCTTCTGGAACAGGCTCTGCTCCATCAGGCCGGAGCAGGAGTAGGTCAGCAGTACGCCACCCGGCGCCAGCAGCTGGAACGCCAGCATGTTGATGTCCTTGTAGCCGCGGCAGGCACCCAGCAGCTGGGCCTTGCTCTCGGCAAACTTGGGGGGATCCAGCACGATCACATCGAACTTCTCGCCCTTCTCGCGGTATTCCCGCAGCAGCTTGAACACGTCGTGGCGCACGAACTGGGTGGTGCTGGTATCCAGGCCGTTCAGCTCGGCGTTCTGGCGGGCGATGTCCAGCGCGTTCTGGGAGAGATCCACGTTGACCACTTCCCTGGCGCCGCCCTTGAGGGCATAGACGCCAAAACCGCCGGTGTAGCAGAAGCAGTTGAGTACCCGCTTGCCTTCGGTGTACTTGGCGGCCGCCTGGCGGTTGTCACGCTGATCCAGATAGAAGCCGGTCTTGTGACCGTTGCGGATGTCCACCAGGATCTTGACGCCGCCGTTCTCCTCGATCACCACAGGCTCGGTCGGGGTTTCGCCATGGATGACGCCGGTGCGCTCTTTCAGCCCTTCCTTCTTGCGCACCGCCACGTCGGAGCGCTCATAGATGCTGCACTCAGGGTAGAGGGTACGCAGGGCCTGGGTGATGAGGTCCCGCTGGAACTCGGCACCGGCAGAGAGGATCTGGCACACCAGGAAATCGGCGTAACGGTCTATGGTCAGGCCCGGCAGGCCGTCGGATTCGGCGGCGCACAGGCGATAGCCGGTGAGGCCCTGACGCTTGATCAGCGGATCCCGGGACTCCTGCGCATATTTGAGGCGACGGATAAAGAAGTCGAGATCGACGGTTTCGTCCTTGTCGAAGGTCCAGACCCGGGCACGGATCTGGGAGCTGCCTGACCAGGCGCCCCGGGCGAGCCACTTGCCATCGTTTGAGTAGATCTCGACGGTATCGCCATCGATGGGGTTGCCCTGCACCTTGTCGATCCCTTTGGAGAAGATCCAGGGGTGACGGCGCAGCAGGGATTTTTCGCGGCCTTTGACGAGATAGATGGAAGCGCTCATGGGTAGTTGCCGATGCTAAAAAGAGAAGGGGGCATATAGTAGGGGCTGTTGCGGTTGGTGCGCAAGCCGCGTCGCAGCGATAAATGCATAGGCGCAGCTGCTGTGGCGCCGGGCACCATTTACCGAAGCACCTTGTATTGCCCGAGGGGGCCAGGAAAGGGGATGAAAAAAAGGCCATCCGCGAGATGGCCTTTCTGTGACACTGGGCTGGCGTCAGATCCGCAGCCCCGTCATGGCCTGGCCGAGCTCGGTGGCGGTGGCCTTGAGGCCAGTGGTGCCGGCGACCGAGGCGCTGGCGGACTCTTCCACCCGGCTGGCCTCGTGGCGCACCTGATCCAGGTTGCGGGTGATCTCTTCTGCTACCGAGCTCTGCTCTTCGCTGGAGGTGGCGATCTGGGTGCTCATCTCCAGCACGGCGTCGCTGTGGCTGCTCAGCTTGTCGATGTCCTGCCCCACTTCTGTGATGAGCTGCTGGCTGCTGGCGGCGCGTCCGACCGTCTTCTCCATGATGTCGTTGAGCGCCCCTGTGCCGGCCTGCAGCTCTTCAATCATCTGCTGGATCTCCACCGTGGCCTGCTGGGTACGGCTGGCGAGGGTGCGTACCTCGTCTGCCACCACGGCAAAGCCGCGGCCCTGCTCGCCGGCCCGGGCGGCCTCGATGGCGGCGTTGAGCGCCAGCAGGTTGGTCTGCTGGGAGATGGCGTTGATGACGTTGACCACCTCGTTGATGCGGTTGGCATTGTGGGTCAGCCGCTCGACGGCGCCTGAGGCGTTGCCTATCTCGTCAGCCAGGGTACGGATGGCGGCTATGGTGCGAGCCACCCGCTGGGCGCCATTGGCCGCCTCTTCGCTCGACTGACGAGTTTGTAGCAGGGTGTCGTTGGCATTGCGGGCCACTTCGCGAATTGCCGCCGACATCTGCTCCATGGCGGCGGCCAGGGAGTCCATGTGCTGGCGCTGGGCGCGGGCCAGGGTCTCTCCGTCGCTGGCGTGCTCGCGGAACTCGTCGGCGGCCAGGGTGAGCGCCTCGGCAGACTCCTCCACCAGTTGCACTATCTTGTGCTGGCGATCGGTGAAGCGGTCTATGCTGCCCGCCAGGATGGAGAACTCGTCCCGCACCGGGAAGAAGTTGAGGCGGAAGGTGAGATCCCCGTTCGCCACCGTCTGCAGCGCCTTGTTGGTGGAGTAGAGGGCCCCGGAGACGAAGGTCATCAGATAGTGGGTGATGAGGGCGAGCAGGGCGGCCAGCACGGCTATGATGGTGAGGGTCGTCCCCTGTCCATCCCACATGGAAAAGTTGCCGGCATCCAGAGTGCCACTGACAAAACCGGCCTGACCGGCCTGGGAACTATATTGAAAGCGATCGCCCTGCTGGGTCAGACCGGCACTGCCGGAGGGCGCCAGGGTGAGCTCGGCCGGCAGGGTGAGGGTGGGCTGCTGGGTGATCAGCTGGGCCGTGGTCTCTACCCGTTGCTTGAGTTGATCCAGCCGGATCTGCATCTGCTGATCATGGCCGTCGGCCAGCAGGTACCAGGTGAGAAAGGCGATGAACAACAAGGGGCACCAGAAGGTGATGAGAAATTTTTCGCTGATCGTGAGGTGAATGAGATAACGGTCAACCCACCGGAATTTAACTTCTTTCATAATGGTATTGCGTCCTGCAAGGGAGAGAGTGTCGTGCTCATTATCGCCTTGGAGGAAAATTTCTTAAGGGGAAGGTGTGATAAATGGGAGAGCAATCGTTTGTCGTGCGAGTGTGGGGCCAGGTACAGGGGGTGGGGTTTCGTTACTTCACCCGGGAGCGGGCACTGCAGCTGGGGCTCAGGGGGCATGCCTACAACCTGGAGGATGGCTCTGTGGAGATCCTCATCGCCGGCCCTGAGCAGAAGGTGCAGATGATGCTGGGCTGGCTGGAGCACGGGCCCCGAACGGCCACAGTGACCAAGATGGAGTGCACCCGGGCATTGCCCCCCACGGGCTCCGGTTTTCATACCAACTGAGCAGGCAGGAGGCCGGCAGATGATGGATCAGGGCAAGGGGCTAGAGCAGGCACGCCGTCTCATGGATCAATACTGGGCCGCCACTCTGGCCCTGCGCCAGCGGGCGGGACAGGAGGAGGTCCATGCCTACCGGATTGCGACCCGTCGCCTGCTGGCCCTGCTCGCCCTCTGGCGCCCCCTGATCCATGAGCCCGGGCTGGAGCGGCGACTGATGCGCGCGGCGGGCAGACTCTCCGCCCTGCGGGATGCCCAGGTCTATGCGGCGCACTTTGGTGGCAAGCCCCTCCCTGAGGCCATTCCCCGGGTGCCCATGCTGACGGTGCGACTGGCGCGCTGGCTGGATCGGCTGCTGCAAGTCCCTGCCGACTTCAATCCCCTGCCGCTTTTTCAGATGCATCTCGCGCTCGGTCTGGCGGATTGCCTGGCCGAGCCCGGGCTGGAGATACCCTCGGCCGGCAACAGGCTGCGGCTGCGCCACTGGCACAGGTTGCGGCTGGTCCTGAAGCAGACCCGTTATGGGGTGGAGCTGCTGGTGGGACAGGGGGAGGGCGATCCGGCCTGGCTCTCCATGCTGATCGAGTGGCAGGACAGGCTGGGTCAGTTGCAGGATGCCCGGCAATGGCGCAGGCGGCTGCGTCGCCAGAAGGGGCGGAACAAGCAAGTACGCGCCCTGCGGGAGGCAATACGCTGCCAGTTGCGCCAGCTGGACTGTCGACAGGCAGAGCTGATTGGGCTGCGGATGGCGTTGCTGCGCCAAGATTAGCGGGAAGAAAGGGGGATAAAAAAAGAGAGGCGCCGGGCCTCTCTTTTCAATGGGATGTCGGCTGCGCTTACTTGACGCGCATGCCTGGCTGGGCGCCTTCCTGGGGCTCCAGGATCCAGAGATCCTTGCCGCCCGGGCCTGCGGCCAGCACCATGCCCTCGGACATGCCAAAACGCATCTTGCGCGGGGCCAGGTTGGCCACCATCACGGTCAGCTTGCCTTCCAGATCTTCCGGGTTGTAGGCGGACTTGATGCCGGCAAACACCTGACGAGTCTCACCGCCGATGTCGAGCTGAAGTTTCAGCAGCTTCTCTGCTTCCGGTACCGCTTCGGCCTTCTTGATCAGCGCGACGCGCAGGTCAATCTTGGCAAAATCCTCGTAGCTGATGGTGTCGCTGATGGGGTCGTCTACCAGCGGACCGGTCGCTTTTGGCGCCTGCTCCTTGGCGAGATCTTCCTTGGAGGCTTCCACCATGGCTTCCACCTTGGCAGGCTCGATACGGGAGAACAGCGCCTTGAACGGGGCCAGTTGGTGGTTGGTCAGCGGCTTGGCCACGCCATCCCAGCTGAGGGTCTCGCCCAGGAAGGCTTCGGCGCGCTCGGCCAGGTGTGGCATGACGGGTTTGAGGTAGGCCATCAGCACCCGGAACAGGTTGATGCCGACGGAGCAGACGTCCTGCAGCTGGGCGTCAGCCCCTTCCTGCTTGGCGATGACCCAGGGGGCCTTGTCGTCCACGTAGCGGTTGGCCTTGTCGGCCAGGGCCATGATCTCGCGGATGGCGCGGCTGAACTCGCGGGCCTCGTAGGCATCGGCGATGGAGGCGCTGGCGCTGGCGAACTCGCTATAGAGCTCGGGTTCGCTGCAGCTGTCGGCCAGCTTGCCGTCAAAACGCTTGGCGATGAAGCCGGCGTTGCGAGAAGCCAAATTGACCAGCTTGTTGACCACGTCGGCATTGACCCGGGAGACGAAGTCTTCGAGGTTCAAGTCCAGATCGTCGATGCGGCTGTTGAGCTTGGCGGCGTAGTAGTAACGCAGACACTCGGGATCCAGGTGCTTGAGGTAGGTGGAGGCCTTGATGAAGGTGCCCTTGGACTTGGACATCTTGGCGCCGTTGACGGTCACATAGCCGTGCACGTTGACCTTGGTCGGCTTGCGGAAACCCGCCCCCTCCAGCATGGCCGGCCAGAACAGGCAGTGGAAGTAGGCGATGTCCTTGCCGATGAAGTGATAGAGCTCGGCGTCGGAGTCCGCCTTCCAGTAGCTGTCGAAGTCGATGTCGCCGCGCTTGTCGCACAGGTTCTTGAACGACGCCATATAGCCGATGGGGGCATCCAGCCAGACGTAGAAGTACTTGCCCGGGGCACCCGGGATCTCGAAGCCGAAGTAGGGGGCGTCGCGGGTGATGTCCCACTGCTGCAGGCCGGATTCGAACCACTCTTGCATCTTGTTGGCCATCTCTTCCTGGATGGCGCCTGAGCCGCGCACCCAGTCGGCGAGCCAGGCTTCGAACTGGGGCAGATCGAAGAAGTAGTGCTCGGAGTCCTTCATCACAGGGGTCGCGCCGGAGACGGCGGATTTCGGATCGATAAGCTCGGTCGGGCTGTAAGTGGCGCCACACGCGTCGCAGTTGTCACCGTATTGCTCCGGGGACTTGCACTTGGGGCAGGTACCCTTGACGAAGCGGTCCGGCAGGAACATGGACTTTTCCGGATCGAACAGCTGGGAGATGGTGCGGATCTTGATCTTGCCGGACTCCTTGAGGCGGCCATAGATAAGCCCGGCCAGCTCGCGGTTCTCGTCGCTGTGGGTCGAGTGATAGTTGTCGAAGCTGATGTTGAAGCCGGCAAAATCCCCCTGATGCTCCTGGGATACGGCGGCGATCATCTCCTCGGGAGTGATCCCCATCTGCTGCGCCTTGAGCATGATGGGGGTGCCGTGCGCGTCATCGGCACAGACGAAATGCACCTGATGGCCACGCATTCGCTGATAACGAACCCAGATATCGGCCTGGATGTGTTCCAGCATGTGGCCAAGATGGATGGAGCCGTTGGCATAGGGGAGGGCGCAGGTTACCAGCATTCTACGAGGATCAGTTGCCATAATACGTTCTTGATGTGCCTGTTGGGATGATACAGTGCCGAGCATGTTACCCGAATTGGGGGCGGCCTGCCTAGGGTTGTGGCCCCCGGGGCCTTGGCTGACGGCATCAGCAAGGCGTCGGCAAGCCACTGATTTGTGTGCGGTAACCGTTCACCTCAGGATAACGACAACATAATGGGGAGTTAATGGTGATTGATTCAGTAAAACAGATCCTTGCCGAATTTAAGCCGGCTGGATGGGGCCAGGATCTGGTGGCGGCCGGTTTTGTGCGTGCCGTCGAGCAGCATGGGCAGAGCCTGACCATCAAGCTGGTGCTGCCCTTTGCCGGCCAGACCCTGTTTGAACAGATGAAAGAAGCGTTCGATGCGCAGATCAGGGCCGCCACGGGCGTCGCCATCGTCGACTGGCAGTGCGACATCGAAGTGGCGAGCATGCCCCGCGCCCAGCAACTGGCGGCGGTACAGGGCATTCGCAACATCCTGGTGGTGGCCTCCGGCAAGGGGGGGGTGGGCAAGTCCACTACCGCCGTCAACCTGGCGCTGGCGCTGCAAAACGAGGGGGCGCGGGTCGCCATTCTGGACGCGGACATCTATGGCCCCTCCATCCCGACCATGATGGGGACCCTCAAGGAGCGCCCCCACAGCCTGGATGGCAAGTTGATGGAGCCCGTCATGGCCTGCGGTCTCAAGACCAACAGCATCGGTTACCTGGTGGCGGAGCAGGATGCCACCATCTGGCGCGGCCCCATGGCGAGCAAGGCGCTGGCGCAGATCCTCCACGAGACCCGCTGGGGCGAGGTGGATTACCTGGTGGTGGACATGCCCCCGGGCACGGGGGACATCCAGCTCACCCTGGCCCAGCAGGTACCCACCACGGCGGCGGTGATCATCACCACACCGCAGGATGTGGCGCTGGCGGATGCCCGCAAGGGGATCGCCATGTTCAACAAGGTCAATGTGCCCGTGCTCGGCATCGTCGAGAACATGAGCTATCACGTCTGCAGTGCCTGCGGTCATCACGAGGCGCTGTTCGGTACCGGCGGCGGCCAGAAGATGGCAGAGCAGTATCAAGTGGCGCTGCTTGGCCAGTTGCCGCTGCACATCGACATCCGCCAGGACATGGACGATGGCTGTCCCACCGTGTTCGGAACACCGGAAGGCGGGTTGGCTGAGGCCTATCTGAAACTGGCTCGTCGGGTGGGGGCCGAGCTCTATTTCAGCGGTAAACCGATTGCGACCCCGCTCTACACGGTGGCGCTGGACGAATAATCGGCTGTCGGCCGGTTGCAACAGATTTAGGGTGGGCATAGCCCACCCTTTTTTATATAATGGATCGGTTTAAACAATCCCCAGTGCTCTTCTCTTTAGGTATTTTCAATGTCTGATACTCAACATTCGTGTGTGATCATCGGTATTGCTGGTGCATCCGCATCCGGCAAGAGTCTTATCGCTCAAACCATCTACGAAGAGCTGGTGGCCGAGCTGGGCGCAGGTCAGATTGGTGTGATCACCGAGGATTGCTACTACCGTGATCAGACCCACCTGACCATGGAAGAGCGGGTCAAGACCAACTATGACCACCCCAATGCCCTGGATCACGATCTGCTGGTGCAGCATCTGACCCAGCTGGTGCAAGGGGATGCCGTCAATATTCCCCAGTACTCCTATACCGAGCACACGCGCATGAGCGAAGTCACCACCTTCGCACCGCGCCGGGTCATCATCCTGGAAGGCATATTGCTGCTGACCGACAGTCGTCTGCGTGAGCTGATGGATGCCTCCATCTTCATGGATACCCCGCTCGACATCTGCCTGCTGCGCCGTCTGGTGCGTGATGTGCAAGAGCGCGGCCGTACCATGGACTCCGTCCTCAAGCAGTATCAGAAGACGGTCCGCCCCATGTTCATGCAGTTCATCGACCCGTCCAAGCAGTATGCGGACGTGATCGTGCCCCGTGGCGGCAAGAACCGCATAGCCATCGACATGCTCAAGGCGCGTATCCGCCACATGTTGATTGGTTGATATGAAACAAGCCGGGTGATGCCCGGCTTTTTTAAATGAAACTTTTGTCAGGAGAGTCGCCGAATGCGTCTTTGTGATACCGATATCGAACGCCATCTGGATGAAGGCAAGATCGTCATTGAGCCGAGGCCCGGTGTTGAGCGGATCAGTGGCGTCAGCGTCGATGTGCTGCTCGGCAACGAGTTTCGGGTGTTTCGCGATCATACCGCGCCTTATATCGACCTCGGCGGTACCAGTGCCGAGATGGCCGATGCCATCGAGCGGGTGATGAGCGAGGAGATCCACATTCCGGACGGGGAAGCCTTCTATCTGCACCCGGGTCAGCTGGCGCTGGCGGTGACCTACGAGTCCGTGACCCTGCCTGCGGACATCGTCGGCTGGCTGGACGGACGCTCCTCTCTGGCACGGCTCGGCCTCATGGTCCACGTGACCGCGCACCGCATCGATCCGGGCTGGTCCGGTCGCATCGTGCTGGAGTTCTACAACGGCGGCAAGCTGCCGCTGGCGCTGCGCCCCAAGATGAAGATAGGGGCGCTGAACTTCGAGATGCTCTCCGGCGCCGCGGCCCGTCCCTACAACAAGCGGGAAAACGCCAAGTACAAGAGCCAGCAAGGCGCGGTGGCCAGCCGCATCAACCAGGACTGATGTCCGCCTTCATGCTGCTTATATAGAGGGTGCTTCGGCACCCTTTTACCTTTTCTGCAAAGGGGAGGGGCGTGCGGTACGGCGGCCAGCGACCTGGGAACCTGATGGCAAAACGCGTGTAAAATCGCTCGCTTGGCGGTGCGCTGAGGGATGCTTGGTGTTGATTGACACCTACCCATGAGGTCTGAACGGGCTTTAATTAATCCACGACAAGCCCGATCCCTGCTGGGCCTAAGTCATTTTCTGTCGGAATGCCCTTTTTTTTTCTTACTGAAATATTTCAACAACGGGTATGGCGCACCGAGCCTTCTGGCATAATCCGCCGCAACTCATAAACAGGTTCGTTTTTATGTTTGAAATGTTTAGTGGTTTGGGTTTGTGGTGGTCAATCGGTTTGGTATTGGCCGTTTTTTTTGTGCTGGCCTATGAGTTCATCAATGGCTTTCACGATACCGCCAACGCGGTAGCAACGGTTATCTATACCAAGGCCATGCCCGCGCACACCGCGGTAGTGGCTTCCGGCCTGTTCAACTTTGCCGGGGTCATGATGGGGGGATTGGGGGTGGCCTATGCCATTGTCCATCTGCTGCCCATCGATCTGCTGCTCGGGATGGATTCGACCCAGGGTCTGATCATGGTGTTCTCCCTGCTGTTCTCGGCCATTGTCTGGAACCTGGGAACCTGGTACTTCGGCATCCCGGCGTCCAGCTCTCACACACTGATCGGCTCCATTCTGGGGGTAGGCGGTGCCTATGCCCTGATCAGTGATCAGCCTCTGAAAGAGGGCATCAACGTCGGCAAAGCGATCGACATCATGCTCTCCCTCATCATCTCTCCCACCGTGGGCTTCATCATTGCCGCCTTGCTGCTGTTCGCCATGAAGCGAGTCTGGCTGGGCAGCAAGATCCACAAAACCCCGGAAGAGCGACTGCTGGTGGATGGCAAGAAGCATCCGCCGTTCTGGGCCCGCCTGACCCTGGTGGCGTCCGCCATGGGGGTGAGCTTCGTGCACGGCTCCAACGATGGCCAGAAGGGCATAGGTCTGGTGATGCTGGTGCTGATCTGCATGGCGCCCGCCTACTTCGCACTGGACATGAGCAGCCGCTCCTACGATCTGGACCGCACCCAGGATGCCAACCAGCGCATCATGGAGATCTACCAGCGCAACCAGGAGCAGGTATCCACTGTCGTGAACTTCAGCGTGCCTGCCCATGCCCAGGAAGAGTTGATGACTCACTGCGAGGCCGGTGAGGCCCTCGAGGCCATGGCCACCCTGGACAACCGTCTGGGCCAGGTGCGGACCTACGAGGAGATGAGTCTGACCGATCGCCGAGAGGTGCGCCGTCTGCTGCTCTGTATCGACGACACTGCCCGCAAGGTCTCCAAGCTGCCGCTGCCGGCCAAGGAGCTGACCGATCTCGCCAAATGGCGCAAGGACCTGACCGCCACGGCCGAATATGCGCCGACCTGGGTCATCGTCTCCATCGCCCTGGCGCTGGGTTGCGGCACCATGGTGGGCTGGCGTCGTATCGTCTACACAGTGGGCGAGAAGATAGGCTCTTCCGGCATGACCTACAGCCAGGGGATTGCCGCCCAGATCACGGCTGCTGCCTCCATCGGGGTGGCCAGCTTGACCGGCATGCCGGTATCCACCACCCATATCCTCTCTTCTGCGGTGGCGGGGACCATGGTGGCGAACAAGTCGGGCCTGCAGAGCCAGACCATCAAGACCATCTTGCTGGCCTGGGTGCTGACCCTGCCGCTTACCATGCTGCTCTCCGGCGGGCTGTTCCTGATCAGCAACAACCTGTTTGGTGGCTGATAGCCAACACACTGCATCAATGACAAAGGGCCTGCGGGCCCTTTTTTCATGGCTGGGATTCGGCCGCTGCTAGCCGTCATGCTCGGCAACCGGCAAAACAAGTCTCATATGCCATCAAACAAGAGTGCTGGTCTACTGCTAGTTCCCTGCCAGCTTTCCTCTTCCTCATTTCCCTTCTTGTCGGCGGGGAGGGTAGGCCGCAGCCCATCTCGCCTGTCAGGGGCTAAGCCATCGTCTCACCTCTCATCAGGGCTTCGGCTCTCGTCCTTGATTCCTTGGATCCAGCTGTTCATGACGCTCGCCGTCGGCATGCCGACCATGGTTCCTGGTTGTGGTGCGGATGCCTTGCTTGTCCCGTGACAGGCTGGGCTTTGACGACCCTTGTCACTAAGCAAGAGGTCCGCATGGGGGAGCAAGAGCGTGGCCCCAGGGGGCTTGGTTGCCCCAAGACCAAGAGGCGAGGGGGGAGGCTGGCAGAGAGTACCAGCTCCCGCGTCTGCCTCGGCATGCCGCTTGTGGTGTCTGCAAGCAGGAAGTATAGGAGGGGGAGAGAATTGAGGAGCCGACCCTAGTGGCAAAAAAAAAGAGCCACACAAGGTGTGGCTCTTCTATCAGACCAGACAGGCTAGGGGATCAGGGACGACCCGCCGGGCTGGTTGCTACATTGACGGCGGCTGTGCTGCCACCGTGGCGGCCTGAGCTCGCGACTTCGCTACGCTCCAGCGGAGTCTGCTCAACCGGCTCACGGGGGGCCGGGGCGGGCACGGCTGCCGGCGTTGCCATGGGGGCAGAAGCCTTGCGGGCACGAGCCAGTACGCCAGCGCCTTTGGCAACCGGTTTGGTGGCCGGGGCGACGACAGGCTCGGGCTGTGCAACCACAGGGGCAACAGGCTCGGCGGCAGGAACCGCTTCCTCGGCTTGCGGGGCAGGAGCAGGCTCCACCACAACGGGGGCGGCTTCTACCACAGCCTGGTCAGCGACGCTGGCCTCGACCACAACCGGAGTCTCCACGGCAACCACTTCGGCCACCGGCTCGGCAGCGACAGGCGCTGCTTCGATTGCAACAGGGGCTGGCTCGATGGCGGCAGGAGCCGCTTCGACTGCAACGGGAGCCTCAACCACGTCGGCAACCACAGGGGCGGCGACCTCGGCCACAGCAGCTTGAGCCTGCTCATGTGCCTCTTCGGCCACGGCTTCGGCGACCACGTGCTCGGTCAAGGCGGCAGAGGCTTGCAGCGCGGCGGCAACGGCCTCGGCACTCGGGATGGTGATGACAGGCACGGCGGGCTCTTCCACCTTCACCTGAGCAGCATCCGCCTGGGCGGCTGTCGTCAGTTGCACTTCGGCCTGAGGTTCATCATCACGCTGGCCACGGGCATCTTCGTTGATGCGCTTGCGACGCTGGCCTTCGATCCGCTGGCTGCGCGGAGTGCGGCGAGAGCGGCGCTGACCTTCGGTCTGCTCCTCTTGCTCACCGACCACGGCCGCAGTCTCGACCAGATCAGGAGCCTGCTCGTCTACCGGCAGGGCAGGAGTGTCGGCGACATCGACCCGAACCTGCTTGCGCAGTTGGCGACGTTCGCGGCGCTCGGCCACTTTCTGCTCTTTTTCCTGACGCGGCTCGGCGCTGACGGCGGCAGTCTCGACGGCTTCTACCGCTTCAACAACGACCTCGGCACGGGGCTCGCGCGGAGCACGGGGTTCGCGAGCCGGGCGCGGGGCGCGGGGTTCACGTTCCTGACGGGGCTCACGGGGTTCGCGATCCGTACGCGGCTCGTTGCGTGCTTCGCGGGGCTCACGTTCCATGCGCTGTTCGCTGCGCACTTCACCACGGGCTTCACGCTCCTGACGAGGCTCGCGCTCTTTACGCGGACGACGGTTGCGGCTCTCGCCACCATCGCGGTTGGCGGCGCCTTCACGCTTCTCGCTGGCGTCGGCCGGGTTGCGGTTGCCGCGATTGTCATCGCGACGACCACGCTGGCCACGGCTGCGGGTTTCGTCACGTTGATGACGGTGACCCTCATCCTTGCGCGCTTCCCGTTGTGCGGCCGGTTTCTCGGCAGCAGCCTTCACTTCCGCCGGGGCTGCGTCTGAGCCGAACAGACCGGAGATGGCCTTGAACAGCTTGCCAAACAGACCCGCTTCGGCGGCGACCGGTGCCGGTGCTGCGACGGGGGCCGCGGCGGCAACAGGGGCGGCCGGTTGAGGCGCCTGGACGAAGCCTTGCAGCAGCGGTTGCTCGCGCTCGATGACCTGAGCCTGCTTGGGCTGGTAGACCGGCTTGGCAATCTCGGTTTTCAGCTCGTAGCTGGCCGCTTCAGGGATCTCGTTCTGACGGATGCGGGTCACTTCGTAGTGCGGGGTTTCCAGATGCTGGTTCGGAATGATGTAGACACGGACATCATTGCGCTGTTCCAGACTGGCGATGGAGGCACGCTTCTCGTTGAGCAGATAGGCGGCAACATCGACCGGCACTTGAGCATGAACCTGCTCTGTGTTGTCCTTCATGGCCTCTTCTTCGATGAGACGCAGGATGGACAGGGCGAGGGATTCGTTGTCACGGATGACCCCTTGACCCTGGCAACGGGGGCAGATGTGGCTGCTGGACTCGTTGAGGGAGGGGCGCAGACGCTGGCGAGACATCTCCAGCAGACCGAAACGGGAGATCCGGCCCAGCTGGATGCGTGCCCTGTCCTGGTGGACAGCTTCACGCAGACGGTTTTCCACTTCGCGCTGATGGCGAACCGGCGTCATGTCGATGAAGTCGATGACAATCAGGCCTCCCAGGTCGCGCAGACGCAATTGACGGGCAATTTCGTCGGCCGCTTCCAGGTTGGTTTGCAGCGCCGTCTCTTCGATATCGCCGCCCTTGGTGGCACGGGAGGAGTTGATATCGATGGAGGTCAGGGCTTCGGTCGGATCGATGACGATGCTGCCGCCGGAGGGCAGACGCACTTCACGCTGGAAGGCAGACTCGATTTGGCTCTCGATCTGGAAGTGGTTGAACAGGGCGACATCCCCCTTGTACAGCTTCACGCGATTGAGGAAATCGGGGCGAACCAGCTCGATGTGCGACTTGGCGCGCTCGAAGATGACCGGATTGTCGATCAGGATCTCGCCCACATCGCGACGCAGATAGTCACGAATGGCGCGCACGATGACGTTGCTCTCCTGGTGGATGAGCACGGGCGCGGTGCGGTCCTGTGAGGCCTTGTGGATGGAGTCCCAGTGGTTGAGCAGAACGTTCAAGTCCCATTCCAGCTCTTCCGGGGATTTGCCGACACCGGCGGTACGCACGATGAGGCCCATGCCGTCCGGCACGGTCAGTCCGCTCAGGGCTTCTTTCAACTCGGTCCGCTCGTCACCCTCGATACGACGGGAAATGCCGCCAGCACGGGGGTTGTTCGGCATCAGCACCAGGTAGCTGCCGGCCAGACTGATGAAGGTGGTGAGGGCTGCACCCTTGGTGCCACGCTCTTCCTTGTCGATCTGGACAATCACTTCCTGGCCTTCGCGGACCACTTCTTTGATGTTGGGACGACCCTGATAGGAGTAACCGGAGGGGAAGTAATTGCGGGCGATTTCCTTTAACGGCAGGAAACCGTGGCGCTCGGCGCCATAGTCAACAAAAGCAGCTTCAAGACTGGGTTCTACGCGGGTGATCTTACCCTTGTAAATGTTCGCTTTCTTCTGCTCGTGTCCCGGACTTTCAATATCCAAATCGTAGAGCTGTTGTCCGTCAACCAGCGCTACGCGCAACTCCTCTTCCTGAGTCGCGTTGATTAGCATTCTTTTCATTGAGTTCTCATTATTTTGTCATTTTGATTCCTCCACAGGATCCTGCCGGTGCCGGCCTCGGGTCTTCAGCATGCTTGGGCAACCTCCCGGTTGGGACATGCATGAGGCGCAAACTAAGGGCACTCTGGTTCAGCCTTCTCGAGAAGGCATGAATTAAGGATACCGGTGTGGAGACAATTAAATCGGTTCTGTTTGCGTTCTCCATGCGTTGTACCTCGCACCCGGGAACCGTCATGTTCTTGTATACACGGTGTTTCGGGATTGGGTGGCATACTTTTTGGCCACTTAGTACAAGGCTTGAACACAATGACAAAACCTTGTTTATTATCCCATTTAAACCACTTTTATAGCAAGACGCCATTTTTTAACAAAGCATGCAGCCAAGGGCTGCCGGCGGTGTTAAAATCCGCGCCATGACACAGATACATCAACAAGTGCAGCTGCTCACCATCGAAGCTGAGCATGAAGGGCAGCGCATCGACAATTTTCTCAAGACTCAGTTAAAGGGCGTCCCCAAGAGCCTGATCTATCGCATCCTTCGCAAAGGAGAGGTGCGCGTCAACAAGAAACGCATCAAACCGGAATACAAGCTCTGCGCCGGCGACGAAGTGCGGGTTCCCCCCGTGCGCGTGGCCGAGAAGAACGAATTGCCCTCTGCCAACCTCGGCAGCATCCAGCGTCTGGAGAGCCAGATCCTGTTTGAAGACGAGGCCATGATAGTGCTGAACAAGCCGTCCGGCATGGCGGTGCACGGCGGCAGTGGCTTGAGCTTTGGGGTCATCGAGGGGCTGCGTGCCCTGCGCCCGGAAGCCCGCTTCCTGGAGCTGGTGCACCGGCTCGACCGCGACACCTCCGGCGTGCTGCTGGTCGCCAAGAAGCGCAGTGCCCTGCGCAGCCTGCACGAGCAGCTGCGGGTCAAGACAATGCGCAAGCAATACCTGGCGCTGGTGCGCGGTCAGTGGCAGTCCCACGTCAAGGTGGTCAATGCGCCGCTGCGCAAGAACGATCTGCAATCCGGCGAGCGGGTGGTGCGGGTCAGCAGTGACGGCAAGCCTTCCGAGACCCGTTTCCGGATTGCCCGTCAGTTTGCCGAAGCCACCCTAGTGGAATGCAGCCCGATCACCGGTCGCACCCACCAGATCCGGGTTCATACCCAGCACGCCGGTCACCCCATCGCCTGTGATGACAAATACGGTGAGGCGGCCTTCGATGAGAAGATGCGGACCTTGGGGCTCAAGCGCCTCTTCTTGCACGCCTGGAAGCTGAGCTTCACCCATCCGGCGGATGATCGCGAGATGCAGGTGGAAGCACCGCTCGCCCCCGAGCTCGATGCCTTCCTGAACAAGCTGGCACGCTGATGCAGCACATCCGACTCGCCATTTTCGATTGGGACGGTACCCTGATGGATTCGGTGGGGCGGATCGTCGCCTGCGTGCAAGCGGCTGCCCGCGACTGCGGCGAGGGAGTGCCCGAGCCGCCGTCAATCCATCAGATCATCGGGCTCAGCCTGGAGGTCGGCATTCCCCGCTTGTTCAATCTGGCAGAGGGGAGTGAGCGGGCCCAGGCCCTGATCGCCCGGTATCGTCACCACTATCTGCATGACAAGACACCCAGTCCGCTGTTTGCCGGCGCTCGCGAGCTGCTTCATGGCTGGCAGGCGCAGGGCATTGGCCTCGCGGTCGCCACGGGCAAGTCCCGCAGGGGGCTCGACAGGGGGCTGGACGAAACGGGTTTGCGTCCTCTCTTTGCCGCCAGTCGCGGTGCGGATGAAGCCAACTCCAAACCCGATCCCCTGATGCTGGTTCAGATCCTGGCGGAACTGGGCTGTGAGCCGGCGCAGGCGGTGATGATAGGGGACTCCATCCATGACATGGCGATGGCCGAGGCCCTGCAGATGCCCCGCATCGGCGTGACCTGGGGCGTACATGACAGAGAACGCTTGCTCCGGCATGCTCCTCTTGCCGTGGTCGATACCATGGACGAGCTGAAACAACTGCTGGGCTAGCACGCACCGGGTTGATGAACACTAAGACAACAATGGGAGCCTTGGCTCCCATTGTTGTCTCTGCTTCCTGCCCAGGCTCAGGGTAGATTGAGGCCGTGGCGCGCCAGCAGCTCGATCAGGCCGATCAGGGGCAGGCCGATCAGGGCGTTGGGATCCCGCCCTTCCAGCCCCTTGAACAACATGATCCCCATGCCCTCGCACTTGAAGCTGCCGGCGCAATCGAGGGGCATTTCCGCCGCCACATAACGGCGCAGGGCCGCCTCGTCCAGGGAGCGAAAATGCACGGTGAAGGGCTCCACGAGCTGCTCGGCCCGGCCATTTGCGGCATCGAGTACGCATAGGCCGGTATAAAAGGTGATGCTCTTGCCCTGGGCCATCATCAGCTGCGCCACTGCATTATCCACAGTGCCCGGCTTGCCGAGGATGCGGCCGTCACAGACGCACACCTGATCCGAGCCTATGATCAACCCCTGATCATGTTGGCGAGCGATGGCGCTCGCCTTGGCATGGGCCAGACGGCTGACCAGTGCGTCGGCCGACTCCCCGGGCTGCGGGCTTTCATCGACCTCGGGGGAGGCGCTTTGGAACGGCAGGCCGAGTTTTTCCAGCAGCGCCTTGCGATAACGGGAAGTGGAGGCGAGGATCAGAGTGGTCTGCATGTGTTGATGATATCCATTTATAAATCAATTGGTTGATTCTAACTGTGGCAGAAGGCCCACGCAAACCTCCCCGAGCGCCCGTGTGCCGGCCTGGGTTTACCACGAAAAAACCGACGACATGCTGGCGACCCGAGCGCGGCGTAACAGAGGTTGATGGGACAGGAGTGCGACATGACAAGATACGGTGTGCTGGCCCTGATGCTGCTCTCCCTCGCGAGCTGGGGACAGGAGTGGCAGCCAGAGAAGGGGGAGGGCGGCGTACAGCTCTGGACCCAGGCACGCCCTCCGTCCCCTTTTCTGGCCTTGCGCCTGGAGATGCGGGTCAAGGCGGATCCCATGGCGTTGCTGGCCGTGCTGCGAAACACGGCGCGCCATCGGGAGTGGTTGCCGTCCAGTCGCGAGGTGCGGCTGCTGGCAAGATCAGGCCCCGATGATGACCTGGTTTACACCCGCCTGGCGTCCCCTTGGCCGGTGCAGGACAGGGAGCTCATCACGCGCTCCCACCTTAGCCGGCGGGCTGGCTGCGCGCTGGTGCTCGAGGTGTGGGCCGAGCCGGACGCCCTGGCACCTCGCCCGGGTCTGTATAGGATCCGGGAGAGTGCCGGTCGCTGGGAGGCGCTGCCACAACGCGATGGCAGCACCCTGATCAGGCTCGAAAGCCATACCAACCCGGGCCGCCATTTGCCGGGCTGGCTGGTCAATCCGATGGCCATCAAGGCGGCGCTGGGCAGCTTTCAGGCCATACGCCGCCTGATGGAGGCCCAGCCCAGAGCCGCGCCTCGGCAACAGTTGTTCGGTGGCGGAGGCTGCCCTGCCACGCCCTGAATCCGGTCATGGAGGTCAAGCCCGGTGCCGGGCGAGCGGGGCACGGGATGGGGGAGGGGCGTGCAACGGCATAAAGGGCGCACTGACCCCGAGTTCCTGACCAAGGGGGATGACGGCACAGGATCCTGTGCGGGATCCCGCGGTTTATGGCATAATCGGCCACCGATGAACACAAGTTCCTGCATGCAGGGGCTTGTGCAGGTAAAATCATCGGCGGTAAGGACTTTTTCCTTTGACTATCCCTTGTTGGACCTATAATATTCGCGCCCTATGCAAAAGGTGAAGTTGCCCGTTAAGGTTGATCCAGTCCGTAATGCCTTGAAGCTACTCGATTATGTCGGGATAGTGGAAAAGTCGCAGATGCCCAGACTGGAAGCATCAACCGAAGGCTTGCGAAGTGATGTGGACGTCACTCTGCAGTTTGGCAAAGATGTCCAGAAGTTGACCGTTATGAAAGGCACTGCCCATGCCAAGGTTGACCTGGTTTGCCAGCGTTGTGGAGAGGCTTTCGAGCACCTTTGTGAAGCTAGTTTTATTTACACTCCGCTGTTCGAGAGAACAAACGAGGAAGAGCTGCCGGAAGCTTATGAGCCCATTGAGTTGGACGAAAACGGCGAGATAGATCTTCATCAAATCCTGGAGGATGAACTCATCCTCTCGTTGCCTCAGGTGGCCATGCATCCCATGGATGTCTGCCCCAGAGGAAACATGGAGATGACCTGGGGTGATATCGAACCTGCTGATGAGCGGCCGAATCCCTTTGCAGTTCTTGAAGAGCTCAAACGTAAGTGAATTTTAGGAGTTAGCCTACCATGGCCGTACAACAGAACCGTAAAACCCGCGCCAAGCGTGGCATGCGTCGTTCCCACGATGCGCTGACCACTGCAGCCCTGACTGTTGATCAGACCAGTGGCGAAATTCATCGTCGTCACCACGTGACTGCCGATGGTTTCTACCGCGGTAAAAAGGTAATCGCTTAAGGATTGCCTTTGTCTACGCAAACTGTCGCGCTAGACATAATGGGGGGAGATATTGGCCCCTCTGAAACAGTGCCTGCCGCCGTGCAGGCACTGTCTCTTCTGCCTCAACTAAATCTTGTTCTGGTCGGTGACCAACACCTGATCGCCCCTCTGTTGCAGCAACATGGCTTGCTGACTCATCCCCGCGTTCGTCTCGTACATGCATCCCAGGTCGTCGGCATGGGCGAAAAGCCGATCGTGGCGCTGCGTACCCTGAAAGACTCCTCCATGCGGGTTGTGCTCAATCTGGTGAAAGCCGGTGAGGCCGATGCCTGCGTCAGTGCCGGCAATACCGGTGCCCTGATGGCCATGGCCAAATGCGTGCTCAAATCCCTGCCCGGGGTCGACAGACCCGCCCTCATCAAGGCGCTGCCGACATTGAGCGGAAAGCGCACAGTGATGCTGGATCTGGGGGCGAATGTGAGCTGCGATGCCGACACCTTGCTGCAATTTGCGGTGATGGGCTCCGTCGTGGCCGAGCAGGTCGAGGGGATAGCGTCCCCCCGGGTGGCGCTGCTCAACGTGGGGGAGGAGGAGATCAAGGGCAATGACCTGGTACGCCACAGTGCCGAGTTGTTGCGCCAGTGCGCCGCGCTCAATTTTGTCGGTTTCATCGAGGGGGACAGGATCTTCAGCGGTGACAGCGACGTCATCGTCTGTGACGGTTTCGTCGGCAACGTGGCGCTCAAGACCGCCGAGGGCGTGGTGCGAATGATGGGCGAACTGGCCGGATATCCTCGCAAAAAACGCAGTTTTCTTGGTCGACTCGCCGGATTTATGTTCAAACGGCGTTTTTCTTACCTGAACCCCGACCAGTATAATGGCGCGAGTCTGTTAGGATTGCGCGGCATTGTGGTAAAAAGCCATGGGCGGGCCGAGCGCCGCGCTCTGTGTCATGCGATTCTGCTGGCCGCACAAGAAGCCAAACACCAACTTCCATTGCAAATTGCAGATCGCCTTGAATCTGTCTTTTCCGACAGGGATTTATAAAACTCTATGCATAGCAAAATTCTGGGTACTGGCAGTTATCTGCCGAGTTCGGTTCGTACCAACGCCGATCTTGAGCAGATGGTTGAAACCAGTGACGAGTGGATCGTGGAACGTACCGGGATCCGTGAACGCCGCATCGCCGGGAGCGACGAGAGCGTCGCGACCCTGTCTCATCAGGCGGCCTTGCGGGCGCTGGATGCCGCGGGTCTGACCGCCGCCGATCTGGACATGATAGTGCTGGCGACCACCAGCGCCGAGAACGCCTTCCCGGCCGCAGCCTGCGAACTGCAGGGGCTGCTCGAGGTTCCGGGGATCCCGGCCTTTGACGTGGCGGCGGCCTGCGCCGGTTTCACCTATGCGCTCTCCATTGCCGATCAGTTCGTCAAGTCCGGCGCCGCTCGCCACGTCCTGGTGGTCGGTGCCGACGTGCTCTCCCGCATGTGCGATCCGGAAGACAGGGGCACCATCATACTGTTCGGTGATGGGGCAGGGGCCGTGGTGATAGGGGCGAGCGAGACCCCCGGTATTCTCTCCACCCATCTGCATGCCGACGGCCGTTATGGCGAACTGCTCAAGTTGCCGCAGCCTCGTCGTGGCATGCCGGGGGCCGAGCTCGAAGCCTACATGTACATGAAGGGCAACGATGTCTTCAAGGTCGCGGTGACGCGCCTGAGCGAGATCGTGACCGAGACCCTGGCTGCCGCCAACATAGCGCCGAGCGAGCTGGACTGGCTGGTCCCGCATCAAGCCAATTTCCGCATCATCAACGCCACCGCCAAGAAACTCGGCATGGGGCTCGACAAGGTGATCCTGACCCTGGATCGCCACGGCAACACCTCCGCCGCCTCCGTGCCCATCGCCTTCGATGAAGGGGTACGTGACGGCCGTATCAAACCGGGCCAGCTAGTATTGCTGGAAGCCTTCGGCGGCGGTTTTGCCTGGGGTTCGGCGCTGGTTCGCCTCTGATACCAAGCGGCGCCGCGAGTCTCGGGTGCCCGCTTACCGATTTCGTCTTACCTTAAAGGAATCAATGATGACCCGATTTGCCATTGCCTTCCCGGGACAAGGCTCCCAGAGCGTCGGCATGCTGGCGGAGCTCGCCGAGCAACACGCCGTGATTAAAGAGACCTTCGCCGAGGCGAGCCAGGTGCTGGGTTATGATCTGTTTGCCCTGGTATTGAACGGTCCCGCCGAGGATCTGAACAAGACCTGGCGCACCCAGCCGGCACTGCTGACCGCCTCCGTCGCCCTGTGGCGCCTGTGGCAACAGCAGGGTGGGGCAACCCCCGCCGTCATGGCCGGTCACAGCCTGGGCGAGTATTCCGCCCTGGTGTGCAGCGGTGCCCTGGCCTTTGCCGATGCGGTCAAGCTGGTCGAGCTGCGTGGCCTCGCCATGCAGGAAGCCGTGCCGGAAGGCACCGGCGCCATGGCCGCCATCATAGGGCTGGACAACGACTCCATCGCCGCCAACTGCGAGAAAGCGGCGCAAGGCCAGGTGGTCTCTCCGGTCAACTTCAACTCCCCGGGCCAGGTGGTCATCGCCGGTCACAAGGAAGCGGTCGAGCGTGCCAACGTGCTGATGAAAGAGTCAGGCGCCAAGCGTGCCCTGCCGCTGCCGGTCTCGGTGCCGTCCCACTGCGCCCTGATGAAACCCGCAGCCGAAAAACTGGCCGCCGCGCTGGATGGGATCGAGATCAAGGTTCCAACCATCGCAGTCATCAATAATGTCGACGTCTCCTGTGAACAGGATCCGGCCGCCATCAAGCAAGCCCTGGTGCGCCAGCTGTTCAGTCCGGTCCGTTGGACCGAGACGGTAGAGCGGATGGCAAACGACGGCGTCACCCTCGAGATCGAGATGGGACCGGGCAAGGTGTTGACCGGGCTGGCCAAGCGCATCGACTCGCGCGTGGAAGGCATTCACGCCAACGATGTCGCCTCTTTCGAGCAGGCCCTGGCCCAAGTCAAATAAACAGGAGCAAGACATGAGTTTTACCGATAAAGTTGTGCTGGTCACCGGCGCCAGCCGTGGCATTGGTCGTGCGATTGCCGAGACTTTTGCGGCCCGTGGCGCGAAAGTGGTGGGAACCGCGACCAGCGAGAGCGGTGCCGAGGCCATCAGCGCCTATCTGGGTGAGCAGGGCTGTGGGATGGCACTGAACGTGACCAGCCAGGAATCCATCGAAACCGTCTTTGCCGCCATCAAGGAACGTTTTGGCGACATCGACATCCTGATCAACAACGCCGGTATCACCCGCGATAATCTGTTGATGCGGATGAAGGATGACGAGTGGAACGAGATCATCGACACCAATCTCACCTCCTTGTACCGTCTGAGCAAGCCGGTGTTGCGTGCCATGATGAAGAAGCGCCATGGTCGCATCATCAGCATAGGTTCCGTGGTCGGTACCATGGGCAACGCCGGTCAGGTCAACTATGCTGCCGCCAAGGCTGGCCTGGTGGGCTTTACCAAGTCATTGGCCCGTGAAGTGGCTTCCCGTGGCATCACGGTGAATGCGGTGGCCCCCGGTTTCATCGAAACCGACATGACCAAGGCGCTCAATGAAGAACAGCGTGCCGGCATCATGAATCAGGTGCCTGCCGCCCGTTTGGGTGATCCGAAAGAAATTGCTGCCGCTGTGGTATTCTTGGCGTCTGACGACGCTGCCTATATCACCGGCGAAACCCTGCATGTTAATGGCGGGATGTACATGGTGTAATCAATTTGTCGTGAGATCTGTTCAAATTTGCGATAGTACGCCGAAGTTTGGCGAATTTCGTGGTTTGACCAGCGGCAAGTCACTTGCAAACTCACGTCAATTGAATACACTACCCCAACCAGACGCAATAGCGTATTTTTAAAGGAAAATTCAGGTCATGAGCAACATCGAAGAACGCGTAAAGAAAATCATCATCGAACAACTGGGTGTTAAAGAGGAAGACGTCAAGAACGCTGCCTCCTTCGTCGACGACCTGGGCGCTGACTCTTTGGATACCGTTGAACTGGTAATGGCGCTGGAAGAAGAATTCGATACCGAAATTCCTGATGAAGAAGCCGAGAAGATCACCACTGTTCAAGCGGCTATCGACTACATCACCGCTAATCAGGAATAAGTTCCTGTTCTGAAAGAAGCGGCCCAAGGGCCGCTTCTTTTATGTTTACTCCCTTTCAAAATACCTCTCGGAGACTAGCTCAGTGTCAAAACGCAGAGTCGTGGTAACCGGCCTGGGGATGCTTTCCCCTGTGGGCAATACTGCCGAATCCAGCTGGCAAGCCCTGCTCAACGGGCAGAGCGGCATTTCTCTCATCGATCACTTTGATGCCAGCGAATTTGCGACCCGTTTCGCAGGCCTGGTCAAAGAGTTCGATCCCGAACAATACGGCATCAACCGCAAAGAAGCCCGCAAGATGGATCTCTTCATCCAGTACGGCGTGGCGGCGGGGGTGCAGGCACTGGATGATTCCGGCCTCGTCATCAACGAAGAGAATGCGGAGCGGGTCGGCGTGGCCATCGGTTCCGGCATCGGCGGCCTGGGTCTCATCGAGCAGAACCACAGCAGCCTCGTCAACGGCGGCCCGCGCAAGCTGAGCCCCTTCTTCGTGCCATCCACCATCATCAATATGGTGTCCGGTCATCTCTCCATCATGAAGGGGCTGCAGGGCCCGAACATCGCCGTGACCACGGCGTGCACCACGGGCACCCACGCCATCGGCATGGCTGGCCGGATGATCGCCTACGGTGATGCGGACGTGATGGTCGCCGGTGGCACCGAGAAAGCCTCCACCCCCATGGGGATGGGCGGCTTTGCAGCGGCCAAGGCGCTCTCTACCCGCAACGACGAGCCGCAAAAGGCGAGCCGTCCCTGGGACAAGGATCGCGACGGTTTCGTGCTGGGTGATGGCGCCGGGGTACTGGTGCTGGAAGAGTACGAACACGCCAAGGCCCGTGGCGCCAAGATCTATGCCGAGTTGGTTGGCTTTGGCATGAGCGGCGACGCCTACCACATGACGGCCCCTCCCTCCGATGGCAACGGTGGCGCTCGCGCCATGAAGAATGCCATCAAGGATGCCGGCATAGCGCCGGAGGCGATCGGTTACATCAATGCCCACGGCACCTCCACCCCGCTGGGGGATGTGGCCGAGCTGCGTGGCATGAAAGAGGTGTTTGGCGAACATGCCAGCGCCCTGATGATCAGCTCCACCAAGTCCATGACCGGCCACCTGCTGGGGGCGGCGGGAGCCATCGAGGCGATCATCACTGTGTTGGCCCTGCGCGATCAGGTGGCGCCGCCCACCATCAACCTGGACAACCCGGATGAGGAGTGCGATCTGGATCTGGTGCCCCATGTGGCCAAACCCGGCCAGTTTGAATATGCCCTCTCCAATTCGTTTGGTTTCGGCGGCACCAATGGCTCCCTGATCTTCAAACGCGTATAATTCGCTTTGGGCGAAATGATAAGGCCCGATACGACTGTATCGGGCCTTTTTTATCGGAGGGATCCCCTTGCTGATTAATGGAATACCGACAGAAGCAGTGTCCGCCAGGGATAGAGGGCTGGCATACGGGGACGGCCATTTCACCACCATGCTGGTGAAGCAGGGTGAAGTGGTCTGGTGGCCGGCACACCTGGCCAGGTTGCAGCATGCCTGCGCCAGGCTCGGGTTTGCGGAGCTTTCCTGGGAGACCCTGGCCGCCGAGGTGGCGCAATTGGCAGCAGGGCAGACGCAGGCTGTCGCCAAGATAGTGCTGACCCGTGGCAGCGGGGGACGGGGCTATGATGGCGCGGGATGCAATACGCCCACCCGCATCGTCTCCCTGTCACCATACCCGGACCACTACCTTGGCTGGCAGCAAAACGGCATCGCCGCCCTGATCTGTCAGCAACAACTCGGCGATGCTCCCATGCTGGCAGGGCTCAAGACCCTGGGCCGTCTGGAACAAGTTCTGCTCAAAAGCGAACTTGCCGTGCGGGGCGGGGTCGAAGGTATAGTATTGAACAGCCGTGGATTTCTGGTAGAAGGAGTCAGCGCGAATCTGTTTTGGCGTCGTGGCAAGACGGTGTTCACACCGGATCTCACCCGCGCAGGGATAGATGGCATCATGCGCAAGCGCGTGATCATGATGCTTAAACAGATGGGCATTGAACTGCGTGTCGTGGAGGCTCCGCTGGAGTCACTGTGGCAGGCCGAAGAAGTCTGGTTGACCAATACCCTGATGGGCATAGTGCCGGTCACCAGCATTGGGGATGTGCATTATCCCAGCCCGGTATTGATCCGCCGTTTACAGGAGCGTTTGGTCATTGAAGTTTAATCGGCTCTACACCCTGCTCGCGGGGGCAGCCCTGACCGTTGCCGTCGCCGGGGGTTACGTATATTACAAATGGCAAGAGGTGGAGACGCTCACCAACAAGGGGCCGACGCGCCTCTTTACCGTCGAAAAAGGCGCCCATGCGGCGCGCCTGATTGCCGAACTGGGGGAAGGGGAAACCAGCCCCTGGGCGGTGCGGCTCTGGCTGCGTGGCCACCCCGAACTGGTCGCCATCAAGTCTGGTACCTATGAGATCAAGGAGGGGGCCCCGCTCAAGGAGACACTCTCCCTGTTCGCCTCCGGCAAGGAGTTTCATTTCAGCCTGACCTTTGTCGAGGGTTCCCGTTTCGAGGACTGGTTGAAGCAGCTCTCGAGCGCCCCTTACCTGGAGCGGCTGACCGTGGAGCAGAGCGAGACCGAGCTGGCGCAGGAACTTGGTATCGACAACGGCAAGCTGGAGGGCTGGTTCCTGCCGGAAACCTACGCCTACACCACCCATGCCAGCGACATCTCCATCCTGCGCCGTGCCTATCAGGACATGAAAGCCTTCCTGCAGGAGTGCTGGGAGAAGCGGCAGGCCAATTTGCCCTACAAGACGCCCTATGAGGCGCTCATCATGGCCTCCATCATCGAGAAGGAGACAGGCCAACCGGACGAGCGGGCGCAGATCGCTTCCGTGTTCGTCAATCGGCTGCGCCTTGGCATGAAGCTGCAGACAGATCCCACCGTCATCTACGGGGTGAAGGATCGCTACGATGGCAATATTCGCCGCAGCGATCTCACCGATGTGAACCCCTACAACACCTATGTGATCGATGGCTTGCCGCCGACCCCCATCGCCATGCCGGGCAAGGCCTCCATCGAGGCAGCGCTCAACCCCAAGTCGACCGACTATCTCTATTTCGTCGCCAAGGGGGGCGGTGCCCACTATTTCTCCAAGACCCTCGATGAACACAATCGGGCGGTCCGCGAATACATATTGAAGAAACCCTAATGTCTAAATTTATCGTGATTGAAGGACTGGAAGGGGCAGGGAAGAGCTCCGCGGTACGCTATGTGACCGACTATCTGCATGCCCACGGCATCGACAGGATTGAGTGCACCCGTGAACCGGGTGGCACCCCCCTGGCGGAGCGGATGCGCGCCATCGTCAAGGAGGTGCACGACGAGCGCCTCACCATAGAAGCCGAATTGCTGCTGATGTATGCCTCCCGGGTGCAACTGGTGGAGACCCGGATCAAGCCGGCACTGGCCGAGGGCATCTGGGTGGTGGGTGATCGCCACGATCTCTCCTCCCAGGCCTATCAGGGCGGTGGTCGCGGCATCGATGCCCAGCTCATCGGCGCCATCAAGCAGGCGGTACTCGGCGACTTCAAGCCGGATCTGACTCTCTACCTCGATATCGATCCCGCCCTCGGTCTGCAACGTGCCCGCCATCGTGGCGAGCTCGACAGGATAGAGCTGGAGCAACTCAGCTTCTTTGAGCGCACCCGCACCCGCTACCTGGAACTCGCGGCCAGGGATGACAGCATACTGGTGATCGATGCTAGCCAGACGCCGGATCGGGTCAAGGCCGCCATCGAGGCTGCACTGGACAGCACCCTATGTATCCCTGGCTGATCCCGGACTGGCAGGCCCTGAGCCAGACCGCCCAGGCTGGTCGCCTGGGCCACGCCTGGCTGCTGCTCGGGGATCCCGGCCTTGGCAAGGAGCAGCTTGCGGAACGATTGGCGCGCCTGCACCTCTGCCAGCACCCGGATCGCGGTGAACCCTGCGGTCACTGCCACGCCTGCCAGTTGTTCGACAAGGGCCATCATCCGGATCTCGGCACTATTGGCGCCGACAGCAAGAGCATAGGGGTCGAGGCGATCCGCGAGATCTGCGGCCGCCTGCAGAGCACCTCCCAGCTGGGGCGCGGCAAGGTGGTGATCATTCCGGACGCGGAGCGGATGACGGAGTCCGCCGCCAACGCCCTGCTGAAAACCCTGGAAGAGCCGGCCGGCGACAGTCTGCTGTTGCTGATCGCATCTCAGGTTTCTCGCCTGCTGCCCACCATCCTCAGCCGTTGTCACAAGCATGTCTGTCAGTTGCCGACGGAGGGGGAGACCCTGCGCTGGCTGAGTGAACAGGGTCATCAGGCCACTCAGGCCCAGGTGCGGATCTGTCAGGGGGCGCCGCTTCGGGTACTCAGTTACCTCGAAGAGCAGCAGGATGGGGCCAGACGGACGCTGCTCGAGAGTTTCGTCTCCTTGTCGCAGACGCCGACCAGGGCGGCGAGTGTCTGCTCCCAGCTGGCGGAGGAGAGCCAGATCAGGTTGCACTGGTTGCAACTCTTCCTGTGCGATGCCCTCAAGACCCAGGCGGGCTGTGGCCATCACCAGCTGGCGATGCCGGATCTGGCCGCCCTCAGCGAGCAACTGGCCGAGCGCCACTCCAGCGAAAGATTGCTGGAGGCGGAGCAGCAGCTCGTCGCCCTGAAAGCCGCCTGCCAGCCGGGTCAACTCTCCAATCCCACCATTCATCTGATGAACTGGCTCAATCGCTGGTTATGACAAGATACAAGGTTGTCTATGTTACTCGTTGATTCCCATTGCCATCTCGACCGTCTCAGCTATGGCAGCAAGCAGACCGACATGGCCGATGTCTTGGCCAAGGCCGCGAAACTGGATGTGGGATATTTTCTCTGCGTCAGCGTGACCCAGGCGCAGTTCCCGTCCATGCTGGCGGCGATCGCCCCTTATCCCCAGGTGTTTGCCTCCTGTGGCGTCCACCCGCTCAATCAGGAGCCCGGTGTGGATGCCCCCTTGCTGCTGACCCAGGCGGCGGATGAGAGAGTGGTGGCCATAGGCGAAACCGGGCTCGACTACTTCTATTCGCCGGAAAACAAGGAGGTGCAGCAAGCCTCCTTCCGGGAACATATCCGGGTAGCCCGGGCATTGAACAAGCCCCTCATCATCCACACCCGGGATGCCCAGCAAGACACCTTGCAGATCATGCGTGAAGAGGGGGCCGAACAGGTGGGTGGCGTGCTGCACTGTTTCACCGAATCCCTCGAGATGGCCCAGGCTGCCATGGAGATGGGCTTTTACATCTCCATCTCGGGGATAGCCACCTTCAAGAATGCCTCGGCACTGCAGGCCGTGGTCAAGGCATTGCCACTGGAGCGATTGCTGATAGAGACGGACTCTCCTTATCTTGCCCCCGTTCCTCACCGGGGGAGGGAGAACGAGCCCGCCTTAGTGCGAGACGTCGCGCAATTTATTGCCGATCTGCGGCAGATATCACTGGCCGAGTTGGCAGAGGCCACCAGCCACAATTTCTTTGAGCTATTCAAGCTGGCGAAAAAATAACCCCAAGGAGCCCCGACAGACGGGGCTCTTTATTTAAAATCATCAGCCTGATTACCCCCGGCAATATCAATCACGCACCTCGTTATCTCTCACTCGATATCCGATACAGATCCATCTTCTGGATAACGTCTTCTCCGAATATAGAGCGAGCCTGCTTATTATCCCCGGAGGCTGGAGGCATTGAATCAATACCCTATAAGTATCGATAATATTCATTATCGATACTTGATGGATCTGAAAGATCCTGTAAGATCCTCCTAAACTCCATATCGAATCATAGACTTACGTGGCCTATCCAACCATTTCACCACCTGCTCATCAGTCACTGCAGACCGTATTCGATCCTGCGCTCAATAGCCGGGCGCGGCGTTTCCTGCGCAGCGCAAAAGCGGATTCCACCCTCAATGCCTATCAGGCAGACACCCGTATCTTCGTATTCTGGTGCCAGTTGCATGGGCTGGATCCGCTGCAAACCAGCCATCACGACATCATGAACTTTTTGGCGGATCAGGCTGACGGCATATTGGCGGACTGGGTATGGCTGGATAAAGAGGAGGGGAAGGGGGAGCTGCGCAACGGGGAACCTCGAAAACCGGCCACCCTGGTACGGCGGCTCGCCGGCATCCGCTATGCCTTCAAGCAGAAGGGCATTCATCCCATGCCGACCGAGCATGCGGAAATAAAGGAGATGATGCGGGGCATAGTGCGCCTCGGGGATAACCGTAAACGCAAGACGGGAGCCCTGACCCTGCAACCCCTGACCCGGGTGCTCGACGAGATAGACACCTCTACCCTGGCGGGGCTGCGGGATCACACCCTGCTGCTCTTAATGTTCAGCGGCGCGCTGCGCCGTTCGGAGGCCGCTCGTATCGAAGTAGGCGATCTCGACTTCGTGGGGCAGGGGATCCGGCTCCGGCTCAAGCCGAGCAAGCATCAACTCCATGAAACCGAAATCGCGCTCATTCCCGGCAAGCACTATTGCCCGGTAACCGCCCTCGGCCGCTGGTTGAAAGCGAGCCGCATAAACCAGGGCCCGCTGTTTCGCCGCATGACCCGCTGGGGGCAGCTCACCGCAGATCCCCTGGGGCCGCAAGGCATCAACCTGATGATCAAGCGGCGAACCGGCCAGGTCATCGACGATCTCTATGTCAGTGGCCACAGCCTGCGCCGAGGCTTCATCACCTCGGCGGTGACCGCGGGCAAGCCGATGAACAAGATCATCGAGGTGACACGGCACAAGGACATGCGTACCCTGCAGGAGTATTTCGACGATGCGCACAAGTTCTCCGATCATGCCCTCGCAGGCTTACTGTAAGATAACCGCGCCACGGTATTTTTTATGTTAAATACCATCTGATTGATTTGATGATATATTTCTCGCACCCCGACGCTGTGCCGGTGAAGGGTCACCATGAAGGGAAAAGTGCCAGGCACAGCAGGCGGCTCTCACCCCTGGCAGGGGAGTGTCATTCCGCCGCCCTCCAGGGTGAGAGATAACAAATCCCACTCTCTTATTTAGCAAGGTCATATGAGCCAGGAAATGAAGATGAATGTGGCGCAAGACAATGCCGAGCGGCAACGCCAACACGTGAAACGCAAGCAGGAGACCCACAGCAGGCTGCAATGCTGGATCAGCAATCGCCACGCCGAGCGGTTGCAAGAGCTCGGTCAGCACCTGGAAGACAATCAGGCCTCCCTCATCGAGCAGGCGATCGATCTGCTGTACCAGCACGAGCTGGTGCCCCAGGGGCGACCGGAGAAAGCCCTCGCGGAGATCAGCGAATAAAAAAAGCCAGGTACGAATTCCTTGTACCTGGCATAGGGGAATTGGCTCCTTGCAGAGCCGTGCGCTAATTGATAGGCGGATTGCCTTAATCTTAGACAAGGCGCGAGGCATTTCAAGAAGTGACTAAAAGTTCAACCAGAGTGTGGGTTTTCCAGACTCGAACAGGTGTCAGTCCTTGAAATGGCCGCTGTATCTCACTCGTTGAACAGGTTGTTGTCCCGCACCAGCTCACGGGGCAGGGCATTCTTGATGCGGCTCCCGACCCATTTTCCCATACCAAGCGGGTAACCCTGATAGCGGACGATCACTTCCCCCGTTCCCGGGGCCAGCTCGGGCCAGACATCCCGCCCCATCATGAATTCCCGCCCGTTGGCGGCATCCAGCTCGACACATCCCCGGGTAGCCAGGCTGCCATAGGCCAGCGCCCATTCGTGGGTGAGGCGATAACCCTTCTTGAAAGTTTCCGCCAGCTTGATGCCGATGCGATCGAAGCGCAGCTTGCCCTGCACCTGCTCAAAGGCGTGGGGGAAGAGCCAGATCTCGTCATTGCGGCCAAACAGCTGGCCCCGCGCAGCGACCCCGAAGCTCGCCTCTATCTCCCGCAACATTGGCTCGGCCTCTTTCGCCGGCAGAGGGGAGAAGGGGAACTTGCCGAGCTTGCCCGGCTTGAACATGGTGTTGGGCACTGAGTGATGCTTGCTGATCCTGGCGACGAAGAAGCCCTCGCTGTCGAAGATCTGGGGCCAGACATGCAGGTAACCCTCTGGGGTGCAGGCCTGCCCGGCACCGGGGAAGAGAGAGGCCAGGGAGTCGACGCTCAGGGCGTCGCCGAACTTCTCTTGCAGCGACTGACAGACCGCCTGGTTCTCCTGCAGGCTCAGGGTGCAGGTGGAGTAGACCAGCACGCCACCGGGTTTGAGGGCGTGGAAGGCACTCTCCAGCAGCCCTTGCTGCACAGCGGCGATCTCCTCGATGCTCTCGAGACTCCAGTTGCGCAGGGCATCTTCATCCTTGCGCACCGTGCCTTCCCCCGAGCAGGGGGCATCGAGCAGGATGGCATCGAAGGTTTCCGGCAACCACTGGCCAAACACCTTGGCATCGAAATGGGTCATGCCCACGTTGGTCACGCCACAGCGCTGGATATTGGCGCTCAGCACCTTGAGCCGGCTGCTGGAAAACTCGTTGGCAACCAGCATGCCCTGGTTGTCCATCAGGGCCGCTACCTGGGTAGTCTTTGAGCCGGGCGCCGCCGCCGCATCCAGCAGCATGCCATCGAGCTTTATCCGCTCGCTGGCAAAGAGCGCCGTCACCGGCAGCATGGAGCTCGCCTCCTGGATGTAGAAGAGGCCGCACAGGTGCTCGGCGGTGTTGCCAAGGGGCACGCTCTCGTCGGCCCGGGTCAGCCAGAAGCCGGTCTCGCACCAGGGCACGGGATCCAGCTGCCAGCCCAGTGGCGCCATGCGTGTCACGAAGTCGGGCACGGAGATCTTGAGGGTGTTGACCCGGATGCTGCGCCGCAGCGGCCGCCGACAGCTCGCCACGAACGCATCCATGGAGAGATGGGCCGGCATGATGTCCGCGATATGACGCAGGAAGTGTTCGGGAAGGTAGGTATTGTCGTGCACAGTGCCGTCTCGCTGACCCAAAAGAGGGGCGACATAGTACCACAGGGGTCGGAATATTCTGAATGGGCGATGGGCAAAACGAACAAGCCCGGCACTGGGCCGGGCTTGGGTCATAGGGTCAGGACAACATCAAGGCTGGATGCGGGGGCTCCACTCCAGCCACTCCTTCTCCGCCTTGCCATAGAGCGGGTAGCTGTGGCCGGCCTTGACGGTTGGCCCCATCTCCCGCTCCGGGGTGTTGAAGGCGATGCCGCCGGCCAGCAGGCTCTGGACGGTTTCCACCTCTATGGTGCCGCCGGTCAGGCCGATGTCGGCCTTGACCCCGGACACGTTCCAGAAGCGGCTGTTGGCGCGCACCAGGTGGGCGTATTCCTGAGCGACATTCACCTCGATCAGTACCTCGCTGCCATCCCGTGCCAGCGCCACATCGCTGACGCTGCCCACCACCATCTTGCGAAACAGCAGGGGGCTGCCGACACTGATGCCGCTCACGGAGGGGCTCTTGAGGGTCAGGGCCAAGCCGATGGGGGCGCTCTGACTCAGGGGGAAGCGCTCCTTGCCCGCGCCCTGGCCCGGGCTTGCCTCCACGAAGGCGCCCTTGATCAGGGTGTCCAGGTGGGAGACGCCCCCCAGCCCGAGCTTGGCCTGTACCAGGGTGTAGCGCGCGCCGCTCTGCAGGAAGCGGGCGGCGTACTGCCCATCCAGCTCGGCTCTGAAGCTCACCTGACCCAGGGCGGGATCCAGTTCAATCTGCTCCACCTTGCCGATGTCCACCCCGCGGTAACGGATGGGGCTGCCCACCCCGAGCCTGGGGTTGCTGTCGGCGGTCAGGGTCAGGGTACGCACCTGGGTGCTGGCCTGCTCCTTGCTGTCAAACAGCTGATGACTGCTGCGGCCAGTGCCGAGCCGGTCAAATTCGATGGCCCCCCGCAGCAGGGTGGCAAGGTTGCCCATTTTGACCTGCACCCCGTCGAGCCGGATCTTGCCGTCGATGGCGGCCTTCTTCCAGAACTGGGGCTGCTGCTTGAGCAGGGGCGCGTAGACGGCGTCTATCTCCAGGGTGATGGCCACCCCGCGCTCCTCGGCTTTCAACGCCTTGACCTTGCCCGCTTCCAGCCCCAGATAGAGGACGGGGGAGCCTACGCCTATCCCGTCCGCTTGCTCGGCACGCAGTGTCCAGCGCTCGGGTCTTGCATCACGACTGCCGAGCAGGGCCAGTTCCTGACTGGGATAGAGGCGATCGATACGCTCCCCCACTGTGGCCTGGACAAGCTTGATCCCGCCCGCCAGCCAGGCGCTCGCCGGGCTGGTCTCCACCTTGAGGCCGCTCAGATCGGCCTGGACCTGCAAGGGGGCGGCACGATAGAAACGGGCCCGTTTCAGCAGGTGCTGATAACGCTCGTTCACCACCAGGCTGACGCTGGCATTGCCGCCGGCATCTAGGGTCAACGCCCCCAGCTCACCTATCTGCAATCCCTTGAACCAGAGCGGGGCCCCCTCGTTCAGGCCGGCGAGATCGTCCGCCTGCAGGGTCAGCTTGATGCCATCGCGCGGCTCCTGGCTCGCCAGCGTCATGGTGCTGACCTTTTCCCCTGCCACATAGTCGAGACGGATGGCCGGTCCGGCCAGCAGGCGATCCGCGTGCTTGACCCCGGTGGGGGAGAGGGAGACAGTCTCCCAGACCAGGCGGCTCTTGCCGGTCATTCGAAATGCCTGCTCGGGGTTGATCAGCGCAGTGACGACCCGGCCCTGCTCGGTCAGGCGAATAGGGTCTATCCTGCCAATCTCTATCCCTTCATAGAGGATGGGCATGCCTTCCTTGACTGGCAGGGATCCCGCCTGGATGGTGATGCGCTCCCCTCGGGCCGCCTCGGCCAGCCCCTTGTAGAGGGTGAAATTGAGCCCCTTCTGCGCGACGGGCGACGCCTTGGGGGAGTCGAACGCTATGCCGCCGCTCAGTATGGAAGTGAGGCTGCCAGCCTCCACGCTGACACCGGCCAGACTGAAGGAGCCCTTGATGCCGCTGATGTTCCAGAAGCGGGTATCCACCTTGACCAGGTGCTCGAAACGCGGCTCTATCACCAGATCCAGGATCACATTCTGGTTGTCCTCCCCAAGACGGGTATTGATGACGCTGCCGACCTCGAGCCCGCGGAAGTAGATCTTGGCCCCGATGCCGACCGATCCCAGGGAGTCGGCGGTCAGGTGCAGGGTGCGCCCCTGGGCCTGATAGCCGGGGGGAGGGCCGTCCAGGGCATCGAACTCGTCCTCCAGCGGGTTGTTGTCCCGACCGGGTTGCAGGTTGATGTAGTTGCCGGAGACCAGGGTATCGAGACCGGAGATCTCGGTCAGCGACGCCTTGGGGCTCACCAGCCAGAAGTCGGAGCCCTTGCGGATGAGCGGGCGGGCGCGGCTGTCGACCTTGGCGAGTACGGCTATCTTGCGACCGTCCTGTGCCAGCTCCAGATCCTGGACCACCCCTATGGCCACCCCCTGATAACGCAGCTGGGTCTTGCCCGGCAGGATGCCATTGCCCTGGGCAAAGTTGATGCGAATGAGTTGACCGCTGCTCGTCCACTGCTGGTAGATGAAACCACCCGCCAGCAAGAGGGCGATGAAGGGCAACAACCAGACTGGGGATAACCAGCGATGTTTCTCAATGACGGGTTCAGCCCCGATCATACCGACTCCTTAAATTGGCTGTGATGCACAGCACATCCGATACAGAAAAAATGCATTAACGGGCCGCCTTGTCCCACAGCAGACGGGTGTCGAGCATCCGGGCCGACATCATGGTGAGGATCACCACGCCGGCGAAGGCGGTTGCCCCGGGCCCGGCCCGCACGTTGAGCAAGACCCCGCGATCCACCAGGGCCACCATCAGCGAGATCACGAACAGGTCCAGCATGGACCAGCGACCGATGAAATCGATGATGCGATACATGATGAGCTGACGCTTGCGCCGCACCGGCTTGCTGCGCTGCAACTGCCAGCAGATCCAGCCCAGCCCCAGTATCTTGCCGATGGGGACTATGATGCTCGCGGTCAGCACTATGGTGGCTATCCCTGACATCTTGCTGCGATAGAGCGCCATGATACCGCTGAAAATGGTATCGGACTGCAGTAATCCCTTGTTGTAGAAATGGGTGATGGGCAGCAGGTTGGCCGGCAGCAGCATGAAAGCGGCGAGCGCCAGCAGGCCCCATGACCAGGCCAATGAGCGGGGGATCCGCATCTGCAACGGGCTGTGGCAGCGGGGGCAGCGCATGGCACTCTGGTAACGCACCAGCAGTCCGCAGGTGTGGCAGCGGCAGAGCCCGAGTTCACGGGCGCTGGTCGGTATCATGAGCCGGCTCCTGCGAGGCGCTTTGCAGCGGTATCCGCTCCCAGTAGGGGGCGGGGTCGAAGAGGATGAGCAACGTCATGTTGAGCAGCATCAATATACCCAGGCTGAGCAGACCGCCTCCCAGGCGCACGTCGGCGATGTCGATGAGCTTGAACAGGGCGACCAGCAGGCTGACGATGTAGACCTCCAGCATGGCCCAGTGCCGGAACACCTCCACGGCCTTGAGCGTCGGGGCCAGTATGTGCCAGCGCTTGGCAAGGCCGGAGGCGAGCGCAAAAATGCCGAGCAGCAGCCCCACCGGCGCCAGCACGGCGCACCAGAGCACCAGGCTCGCCACCCAGAGTTCGCCCTCCTCAAACAGCATCAGAATGCCTTTGAGCAGGTTGGCATCGGAGTTGACACCCGCCAGGCGCAGGTAGAGCAGGGGTTCGAAGAGGGCGGAGGGGAGCAGCAGGAAGCCGGTGATGGTGAGAGCCATCAACTGGGAAGGACGAAAAGCATAGCGCCCATAGAGATGCTGGTGACAGCGCGGACAATGGGCGTGACGACGCAGGGGCAGCAGCTTGCGTTCGATCAGCAAGTCACACGCCGGGCAGACGATCACGGAGTGGGGATCCGACATACGATTCAACCTGTTGAAGGAATTGATAAAATTTACCCTAAAACGCCTTCGCTGTCTTGCCGCAGCGCAGCCTCTAACCAAGAAAAGATGGCCCGGCCGGCCAGCTCCCAGGGCCATGGAGAGAAACACGGGACCTTGTTGCCACATAAGGGATGCCCGATACGGTGCTGGGCGTGGTGGCGGATCCTGAGTGTTATTTGCAACACTGTATATTCATACATATACTTGCAGTCACTATCATGAGGAGGACGCCACTATGGCCGTTGAGATCAAGTATGTTGTCGTGCGTGGGGGAGTGGAGAAGATGACCTTTGCCAGCAAGAAAGAGGCGGATGCCTATGACAAGCTGCTGGATACCGCCGATGAACTGATGACGCTGCTGGCCGGGGCACCTGTCCAGCTGGCGCCCGAGCAGCAGGAGAGCCTGGCCTTTTACCTGGCCGAGCAGCGGGATCTGCTGCAGAACGTGTTGCGCGGCGGCAAGGGGCAAGGGATCAGCCCCAGGGAAGACAAGGTGGACGCCGAGAAGCCCAAGGGAAAATCCCTCAAGAGCGTGGCCTGACAAGGGAAGGGCGGGGCAGGGCGTCCAGCCCTGGGCCCCGCACCACAATATTCATGCAGAGCCGATTTTCAGTCACTCTTGTCACTATTTACCCCGAGAAATTTCCAACAAGAGTGCATATTCATTGAATAAAAATCATGTTCTATCCTGAGCTCTGTCCGACAGGGGAAGCCTTGACGACTCATCCCTGGGCCATCTGGCATCTCCTGATGCCGATAACCCCATTTATCGGCATCAGGATTGCGCGACACAGTGCCAGCTTCACTCAACAAGATTCACAAGCACCATCATGACTCATCCGTCACTGCCGCCCGCCATGCCGCTGTTCGATAATCTGCTCCATCTGGAGGCGGGCAATCCCCAGGTCAACCAGTATCTGGCCACTCTCAGTCTGGGCAGTGTCCCCGATGCCGGCCTCGTCTATGAGCTGGCCGTCGATTGGCTGCTGGAACAGCGCCACAGCGAGAACAACTACAAGACCTACCGTAGCGAGCTGACCACCTTCCTGCATTGGTGTTTCTGCGAGGTGGCCATCAGCCCCAAGGATCTCACCAGGCGCATCATGATGCGCTATCTCGACTACTGCCAGGCTCCGCCACAAGAGCTTATCGCATACCGAAACGTGGCCCAGTTCGTGCTCGACAAGGAGTGGGGAGAACGGTTGCCCAACCCCTTGTGGCGACCGTTTCTCGGCAAGCGGGAACTGGGCCGCGAGCTGCCATACCGTCTGAGCGAGCAGGCGATGAAGACCAAGCTCGCCATACTGTCGGCCTTCTTCCAGTTCCTGATCCAGGAGGAGTACATGGACCGCAATCCGGCGCTCCTGCTGCAACGAGTGAAGCGGCCGGACAGCCAGGATGCCGGTGAAGAGGCTCAGTCCTTTACCGAACTACAATGGTCCTATGTGATGCAGGCCGCCGAACGGCAGGCAGCCGAATGCCCGACCCAGCATGAACGCAGCCGGTTTCTCATCTGCCTCATGTACGCCTGTTATCTGCGAATCTCCGAGGTGGCGGCCAGACCGGGCTTCAGCCCCGTCATGAGCCAGTTTCGTCGCGACAGCAAGACAGGGGTCTGGGGCTATGACATTCCACGCAGCAAAGGTGGCAAACGCCGCACCGTGGCCGTCTCCCAGGCACTGCTGGATGCCTTGGCACGCTATCGCACCTTTCTTGGGCTCTCGCCGCTGCCAGCCCCGGGCGAACAGACGCCGCTCTTCGTGCGCCACAAGGCGGCGGCCCATGGCCGGGAGCAAGGCGAGCTCAATGCCAATCTCGGCATCCGCCAACTGCGGGATCTGGTGATGGCGGTCTTCGAGCAAGCGGCCAACCTGGCCGAGCAGGATGGCTTTGCCCAGGATGCCGCCGAGATGCGCAATCTGACGCCGCATTCCATCCGCCATACCGGCATCACCCACGACATCAACCTGCATGGTCGGCCGCTGTCACACGTGCAAGCCGACGCAGGACACGACAGCATAGACACCACGTCCAAATACCTGCACACCGGCAACAGCGAACGCCACGAGAGTGCCAACCATAAGCCGCTGGATCGCCTGCATGAGTGAGAGCCTGTGTGCAGACTGCGTAATGTGCAGCCCAGAGCCTCAGTCAGCCTGAGATGGCAGGAAAAAATGCCCGCCAGCCGCCCAGAGAAAACCGCGCATAATGTCGCGTTTGGTTAAATGCCCATCTGAAACCTGCCGATAAGCCAGCCCACGCAATTTTGCTGGTTTATCAGGTATTTACTTGGATGGAACGAGAGTTGACCAAAAACTTCATTTTTCGTTGGTTTGAATGCGGTTTATCGGAAGAGGAGACGGCAAATCTATGTTTCGTTTCTGTGAGACAGGTCACATATTGGGATAAGGGTAAAGAGATCCCACCTGTCTATAAACGGCTTATGCGTATGGCATCCGGGCGGGAGCTGCCCACGATCTTTAAGGAATGGAAGGGATGGCGGATGAAGAATGACTGCCTGATCGCACCTAATGGCGTGATGTTCGACAGAAGGAGGATCGAGGCGATGGCCATCATCCAGGCCGAACTGTCAGACAAGCAAAGGGAAGCCTTCTACTGGCGGAAGAAGCTAGGCATCAACTAGACAGGGGAGGGGGCGGAAGCCCCCTCTTTGTTTTAACTTGTATGGCAAGGCTTACAGCAGTAATAGCAGCCGTTCGATTTGGAGTAGGTCTGCTTAGCTTGGCGCACGGCAGAGTGACAGCTGTCATGATACCCCAAGCTAGAGGTGCTCCTTGCAAGCGCCAAGAAAGAGCAAGTGGATACATGTACCTCATGATCCCCATTCGGTTGAGCATTATTGTTTACATAGTAGTGCTGCATAGCCAATATCCTTATCGTTGGTAAGGCCAAAACGATACCATAGGGAGAGGACAAAAAACACACTGAAGCGCTCTGTTTGAGGCTTGCAGGAGGATGCCTCGTAAGTGTTTGGCCAGGCACACAGCAACACAACATAAACCCCAAAAGATGTGATCCATGGTGTCATCAGACTCTGTGCAAGGAATTCCCCCCGTATTACTATACGGGGGGAACCATAAACAGAGACATTGGTTAGATTATCATGACAATACTGTATAAATATTACTCTTCATCGCTTGATTTAGAAAAATATATTATCAATCCAACAATTCGCTTAACTCAAATAACAGGTTTGAATGATCCATTTGAAGGAAAAATAAGTGACAAAATAATGAAAGTCCTCTGCGAAAGGATCATTTTGATTGAAGACTTCCCTACTTTCGACACAGAAGAAGAAACCTTATCTAGATTACATGAAATTCTTGAGGATGGGATGAAATCTTTATCCGTTGTAGCATTAACGGAAACACAAAGAAATCTTTTAATGTGGTCCCATTACGCTTCAGAGCATAGAGGGTGTTGCATAGGATATGAAGCCGATATATTTGATGGCTTAGAGACAAAAAACAAAGAAATTTGCTACTCTTATACTCCAATAAAAGTAAATTATGACAGCATTGTTTTTGATGATGATCAATTTAACTCTTTAGATAATAAAAAAGGACTAACAGATGATGAGCTCAACGAAACAATTAAGAGAGCGATAACAACAAAAAGTGACGCATGGATATACGAAAAAGAACACCGCTTAGTTGTCCCTGTTGAATGGAGTGACAGCATAATGTTAAGATCCATTAGCTCTTTACCAAAATATGTTAAAGAGCCCTTTGAAAAAATGAAAAAAACTAACTATACAATTAAAGTCGAGTCTAATGATGCGATAATAACCCCACCTCAATCCGAGGACAGACCTCTATTGGATAAAAAATTAAATGAAAGCTTTGAAAGAGAATTGGCAAAATTAAAGGAAACAATGTTCCTTAAAAACATAGATAAGAGTAAAATTAAATCAATTTACTTTGGAATTAATTATCCTTTAAAAAAACAACATGAGATAATGAAGTTGGTTCGGGATAAGAAAAATGGTTTAGAGCATGTTTCACTTTACAAAAGCATATTGTCAAATGAGCGTTTTGAACTAATTCAAAAAAAGATACTATTATAGAGTTAATTACTTATTAGACTAAATTAAATTTTTATTATTCTAGAACGCACATCTTTTCAATTGAAGAAAGCTAAAGGTTCCCTTCCCTCAGAGCCGGAAAGCCTCAAAAGCCGGTTTAGCAGGGAAGGGGGTATTGAAGCGTAGGCGCTCAATGTAGTGAATCACCCCAGGGAGGCAGACACTTGAGGGGCATAGGTCCTCGGGACGCAAGCGCCCTCCGGCAAGACGTTTATCATGGTTCGCGCAGCTCACCATATGTTGATGGGCTGCGACATCTTATAGGGGCTCAAGCCCCTGGAAGTCAGTGGCCATTCTTGAGTCGAGCAACGGCACGAGCACGGCGTTTAGTGCGGCAGTGGTGCTGCCAGTTAACCTCCAGCTCGATAAGGTGGCCCCCAAAGAGCCAGAGCAGGGGAGGCAGCGAGAACAACGCCACCAGGGCAAAACAGGCCCAACGAGCCTCGGCGGAATAGTTAGGATTGCTCCCCAGGGTTACCAGGATGGCAATATCAATGCAGACAGCGACAATGCCAATCACAGCAACCCCCCATGAGATCCACAGTTGTATTTATGTCCGGTCATCGCTCGGAGCCTCGTCATTCTTGGCACCAGCAAAGAGCGCCCCGTTGACCCGCTTACGCAGCGCATCCCCGTCAGGGTCGCAGTACACGTCTACAGGCTGTCCCTGGTACTGGATCACCGCATGGCAAGCCGTCATGGCCTTTACGTCCACGAAATACTGAGGCCACTCCTCGGCATAGATGGCTTGCTCGTCGTCCCCCTTGCGCAGGGCAAAGCAATATTCGACGTCGTAGACGTCTCGATCACTCTTGGTCAGCACATGGCAGTTGATAATCAGGCGGTATCCGGCGAACGGACCTACAGCAAAGACGCCAGCAGCATCCGCAGCAGGAGCGCCACCAGGACGTACATCAGCAGCGGGCGAAGCACCCACCGCCCCAGGAGTCGAAGCAGCGGCAGGAGAGGGCGCAGGGGCCTTAGCAGGCGCGTCAATATATTCAGGCTTGATGAAGCCAAAGTATAAGCAGAGTCCCCAAATCGCCAGAATAAAGAGAATTTTAGGATCTCGTAGTACCGAGCTGCCTGCAATTGTATCCGAGACTTTACCGGTTGTAGTCGAGTCATAAAGCTTGAAAACATATTTCGGCACCTTGTTAAATGGCTTCGCTTGCAGCACGTCAGATAAAGAAGTGCCGGAGTTATCGGAGAGGTGAAGCACGGTCTTGTAACGGCCACCAATGCCCAATATCGCCATATTGGTATGGCGAATAGCGGTTTCCGCAGCAGCTCGGATTACCTGGTGTACCTTTTTGATGTTCGGGGTAGTTAATACGAAATCCCAGTTATGGTGACGGTGCATATCAAAGGCCACGTCGATGGTTTCCGGTCGGCCATCTTCCTTGGCCTTATCCGGCCCACCTGGATAATTGAGGCGATCTAAATCACTCTGGCGCCATGCTGGCGGAAATACACGCTGCACCTCATCGACCAGGAAGAAAGCCCCCTTGGGTGCCCAGTGGTAGAACCGCGCCAGATGATCGCGGCCTTCTTGGGATTCAGTCTCGACATAGAGCACCTCAAAGCCTTCTGGTACCTCTTTGCCCAGCACCTCGCGGCAGCGCTCCACCGAGAAGCCCCGCACGTTGGTGATGATGTAGCGACCCGCCTTGATGGCCGGGATCACATCGGTATGAATGGCCCCACTGGATTTATAAGAACCAGGTGCGCCGTGATGGATTTTGATGGACATGGATCACCATCCGAACATATTGAGCAAGAAGCGGGTGACAAATGCCTGAGTGATAATAGACAGGCCCTTGTCAAAGTGGAGATAGAGCAATATATCCCGCACCGTATCCGGCAGGTTATTAAAGGAATGGGATATCAAATCGCTGAATTGCAGGTTTATCAGAATTTCCCTGGCAACATCCCAGGAGAAGGCCAGCATGAACAGCTTGAACTCGACCCACTGAATCGCCATTTTTACCGTTATCCAAGCCGTTACCTGGACCGCAAGATTATATATATCGTTGAATAACCCACTAAACAAATCACCTAGCCACTCCATAATTTACCTCTTTGCCAACATCATTAAGGCGATAAAGTAGAAAATAAACATCATGACTGCCGCCAACAGCTCCCAATAAGTGCCTACCTCAGGACAAATCGAGTACGACTTGCCAGCGAGTGAATACATGTCAAAGCACTTGGGCACCGAGGCAGAACCGGAGAATTGGAACTTGAATATATCGGCCATTTCATCCTTGATCGCCTTGTATTTGTCTTGCAGCTCCGCCTTTTTATCATCGTACTGTTTGTTGATTGTATTCATGTCGAAGGCACAATTTTTACCTTCCTGGCACAAACCTGATTCATAGCTTGACTCGGCCACTTGCAATGGATTACCCGCAGCCCCTGGCATTTTTGAATAATCAATATCCTGACCGCCGCCCGAGGAGCCACTACCAGATTTAAGCGCCTATTTAATATCCATCAAATGCCCATTTACACCGTTGCTGCCAAGTTGAGACGCCATCTCAGCCGCATATTTAGCCGTGTTGCTCGTTGACCTATCAATGTTTTGTACCCCGCCGTAATAATCCCTATCCATGCGGCCAAACATTTCACCAAACTTTGAATCCCAGTAGGGCTTACCCAGGCCGCCATCGCCACCCCCTGAGCCAGCCAAATGCCCACAATTATAATCAAGGGGTCTAGTTATGCAGAGGGTTAATTCCTGAAGCCAATCCTCAGACCGATTAAGCGTCGACAGCATCTGATTATTAATTAAGCCCACTTGCTCAGAGCCGATAATTTGAGTATTTAGCGCATCAGTAACCTTTCTCAGGTCTTTACTAAAATCCTTAAATGTGGCGAGCGAAGCCTCACCCTGTTCATAAAACTTAATGGCAGACCAACGAATATCCTCGTCAATTTGCTTTAGAGCCGCAGTCGTAGCCTCTTGATCATGACCACCGACACCAATAGGGCTTACCTGATTTTTAAACGGGTAATAATATGGAGCACCACCACCACCCGTTCCACCATCACCACCCGTTCCACCATCACCGCCTGTCCCACCGTCGCCACCGGTACCACCACCCAGAGAACATTCGCTCCCCGTCGTCTCCATAGGGCCCTTGGTGCCATCAATAGGGAACTCGACGCATACACCAGGACACGACACCTCGCAGCCGCCCAGGGTGGATGATTCCCATTTCACGCAGTAGGGCAGCGCAGTGCTTATCGGCACATTGGACAGCTTGAGCCCAGCTGGACAGCTCGCAAACGCCCCCAGCGGCAGCAGGAGCAGCAAATAAAGGACTCTCACACGACCCCCAATAAAAAAGGCGACCGAAGCCGCCTTGTGTCATATCGAAAACGATGATCTGTAGCCTTCGACAAAGAACAAAAACCACAGCGTCCCGATGAGCAAAGACATGCTTAGGCTTTGCGCATCAGGCCGATCAAGATGGTGACTGCGACGACCGAGGCCACAACCAGCATCACCTTCGGCGAGGTGGCATCCACATCGGATTTCGCCGCATCCAGAGCGGCAGCAGCAGCGGCAGCAGCACCACCCGTTTCAGCATTGGCACCCATGGCCGCCAGGGAGCAGGCCACACCGATACAGCCATTACGGAAATATTTTTGCATACTCGTTTATCCTCTTTTTGTACCTACGATTATTCGGGCAATTGCGCCCACTTTTAAACCCAGAGCCCATATAACAATTCCAGAGCTGAAGGCTATTCCTACAACCGATATATCGAACTGGAACCAGTCGGATATATCGGTGAGTTTGGTGTGCTCCTGGACAGTCAGAAGCACGTATTGACATGAATCCCCCTCTGAAAGGCGGGTATATCCCTCAGAGGTAATATCGAGACAAAGCATGATTGCGCCCTCGTCGTCGGTCGCTGCGCGCCCTCGCTCCTCCTCCTCGTTGCGCAGTGGTTACAGCGGCTTTTTAGTGGGCTGGAAACCAACAACAACGTTACGGGTCGGATTCTGGGGATCGGCTTCCAGGACAAGATCCACGGCCACCAATTTCGGACAGTCGGCCAGCTCTTTAATCGTGGCGCCGTCATTGCGCAGGGCCAATTGGCGTACCTCATAGCCCCAGGAGGTGATATTGCACTCCGGCTTGTTGACGTTATTTGCCAATGCCAGGTATTCCACCTGGGCGAAGTCATAAGGCACCGGAGCACCAGATTTGCGGGAAACGCCATAGCCATGGGTCACGCGAGTGACCAGAACACCGGACAGAATAGACATAGTTATTACCTCGTTGAAGAACCTTAGTTAGGTCGAAAATAGTGGCAGCTCGTCCAGGTCAGGAGGGAGCGGCATTCTTAATCGCGCTGGAATATCTGTTTCTTCCAGGTGCGCAGTTAATTGGTTAACAATCTTGTCAGGGGATAATCCTTCGATGTTTGCTAACCAATTAACAAGGCGGCCTGCCATCCTGGACATATTAAATACGGCGTTGTCCCTGGACGTTTTGAACTTGTTTTTAAAGGTAGTCAGTCTGACGGGTGTTATTTCCGATTGCTGAACAGCCGCCAACCATGTGGCGAATTGCGGATACATCCCCGCAAAATAGGGGTCTGGGTTTACCAGGACGTCCAGCGGAATAATCCTGTCCTTATTGTGTAATTCGCCTTCGGCGCGTACCCAGTTCGGATACTCTGCCGACTGCATCTGTTTTCCCTTTTCGTATACCCGGGCACACTTACCGTTGATGCGGCTGCCCACGTAGAAGGAGCAGCCCTTGGTCGGCACCATGCCGAAACGCTTGGCGATGCCCTTAGCCAGCTCGGTGATCACGAACTCGCCCGACTCAATCTTCATCCAGGACGGCGCGCGGCCCCGCTGGGGATGGAACTCGCCGGCTTCTGCGCCGGCAATGGCACCCTGGTAAGTGATGTGCTCGCCGCCGTAATCGTCCAGGGCGAGATCCACCCGAGTGATGCGCACCCCAGGAACGTGAGAGATAACATCATGCAAAGCCTGGAAGTCCAGGGCCGCACAACCCACGCCGGAAAAACTCACCATGCAACCATGGTTAGCCGCACCCCAGCCAATCAGGCCGCAGGGGAGGCCATCACACAACAGGTCAGCGGAATTGGCGTAGCCATGCAGACCGGAGCGGCGAGGGCGCATGCTAAAGCGCGGCTCAGGGATGGGCACCCCGATGCGGGCATTCAGCTCTTCGAGCCACAGCTCGATCTCATTGCAACAGAGGGCATCCAGGAACTGGACGCCGTAGCAGTCGATCAGGTCGTTGTACGCTTCCCAATACTTGGCACCCTGGACAACCTCAAACTCGGAGAACTCCAGCAGGGCAGAGCAGACCGCCTTGAGCTCCTGGCGCATGTCGGCACGGGACTTGTACCCAGAGTGCAGGGCCTGCTCCATCATTTCGGTCATGGATGGCGTGAGCACAGGGGAGGGGGCTTTCACGGCCAGGGGCTTGGGTGAGGCTTTCTCACACAAGCGCTCAGTCACCTTGTCAAAGCGGGCGAGGGGAGCGAAGCCAACCGGACGCTTCCACAGGTAGCGCAAGCCTTCCACCGCAGGGGCAGCAAAGGCCGCCTGGATAGCCTTGTTGGCAGTGTCGAACCGCGGGATGGCCTTGAGCAGTGCGCCTTGCTTGGCCAAGTCGGTCATCCGGCGCAGTTCGTCCGGTGCCCAGGTAAAGGACAGATAGTCGATCAGGGTTTTGGCGCCGATAACCCTATTTATCGGCATCACGGAGCTATGACCAGTCATCGAAGAACACTCCCTGGTCATAGAAGTCGCGCCATGTATCCTCGGTGACCTCTACCAGGTCAAACACGGTGTCGGGGTATGTCATCGACAGGTAGACCCGCAGCTCATGCAGATCGCGGAACATCTCGACCTGACCCGCAATGCAGGCGGAGTAATCGCCAGTCGGCTCTGCCTGCCAATAGACCTTGCGCTCGATGAGCGCGGGCAGATCCTGATTTTGTGGGCTAGAGTGGGTCATGGGTCACGCAATCAAATGGTTGGTTGACTCATTCAACCATGTGGCGAGTTGAATGGAAACAAGCTGTTTTTCGCCAAAGTCGGTATGATGGGACGATTGTCTAACCACTCAGGAGACAAAAACATGGACTCTAAAACGCTGCTTCTGGCCTACATGAGGGCCAAAAAGTACAGCCAATTCCAGGAAGTTGCCGCTGACCTGGGATTTACCACCTCGTATATCTCAGCTGTGAACAAAGGAAAGTCGCAACTCACTGATGCCACTGCAAAAAAGATGGCTGAAGAAGCTGGCTTGGACGTCAGCGAAGTGCTGTTAAGCATGGCGGCGGTCAGGGCGACCGATCCCGAGCTAAAACAGGCTTGGTACGACATCCTGGCGAAGTACTCGAAAGGTGCAGGCACGGCTGTAGCCCTTGCGGCGGCTGTGTTTCTGTCTCCTGTGAACGGGCCTGACCTAACCGCGCATAATGTATATTATGTTAAATGGCATGTGCTTGTTTCCTGTTACCGCCAATTGAACTGTGTATAATGGAAACAATTGATCCTATCCCCGACCGGATGTCTTAAGTGGCTGAATTAACATCAGAACAATTAAAACCCGCTTTCACGATTGAGCAGTTCCCCACACTCAGCGAGCTCGAACCCATCCCTTTTGCCGCCCTGCAACCCAGAGCCATTTCCGGCATCAAGCGACTGGCCAGTTTTGATGGTGACTGCCCGGTCATGTTGCTTAACGGCTTCCCGGGTGCGGATTATGAGAGTGTCTGCCAGACCTTGATCGCCTCTTCCAATGGCAAGGATGGCGACCTGTTCGATCTCTGCTACACCGAGAACCTCAACAACCCGTTCAAGCCTATCTGGCTACGCCTGCAACCCGGTACCGGGTTTGAATTCTGCGAGATGGTTGGCGAGCTGCTCAAGCTGATGAGCCATCATCTGGATGCCGAGCGCCTGGTCACCCGCATCATCCGCAAGCAGGAAAATGACCCCAAGATCGTGGACTTTCTCTCCGATCTGGCGGCGCACGTGGCCCAGGGGCTCGAATTCCAGCACCCGGTGCTCATCAACCTGCTGATCCATCACGAAGAGCAGCAAGCCCCCGTCATCTATGGCCGGGACTTGAACTGGGACACTCTGTTTGGCTCCATCAACTACCAGACCGAGCAAGGCTCCGTCTATGCCAACCAGCACTTGCTGGAGCCGGGTCTGCTGCGGGAAGCCAACGGCGGCTACCTCATCTTGCAACTCGACGAGCTGCTCGATCAGCCCCATCTCTGGTTCAAGCTCAAGAACGCCATGCAAAAAGGCGAGCTGGACTGGAATGCCTATCAGGAAGGCAAGACCCTGACCCCCTTCTTCACCCCAGAGGCCACGCCTATCCGGTTCAAACTGATCCTGGTGGGTGACCGGCTGGATGTGGCCGAGTTCCAAATGCTGGACAGGGACATGTCCGAGCGCATCTTCCTGCGCGCCGATCTGGTGTCCGAGGTTAACATCGAAGAGGACTTGCCCGAGTTTCTGCAATACCTGGCCTGGCTGCGGCTGCGCTGGAACCTGCTGGACTTCACTCCGGGTGCCCTCCTCGCCCTGTGTCGCCATGCCAGTCGTCTCTGTGACCATCAGGAGTGGCTCTCCCTCTCGGAGGTGCAGCTCAGCGCCATCATGCGCATGGCTGACAGCCTGGCCCGGGAGCTGGAGGCGGAGAAGGTGACCGACGAGCACATCCTGCTCGCCCTGGAGGAGCAGGATTACCGTCTCAACTACCTGGTGGAGCAATCCGATCAGGGGGTCATCGATGGCCAGATCCTGCTGCAGACCGACGGTGAAGAGGTGGGCCAGATCAACGGCCTCTCCGTCATCCAGGTGGCAGGTCATCCCTATGACTTCGGTGAACCGGTGCGACTGACCGCCACTGTGCATCTGGGGGATGGCGATGTGGCCGACATCGAGCGCAAGGCTGAGCTCGCCGGCCACATTCACGCCAAGGCGATGATGATCATCCACGGCTATCTCTCCAACAAGTTCGGCGCAGAGAACCCCTCGCCGCTCTCGGCAAACCTGGTGTTCGAGCAGTCCTATCACGAGATTGACGGCGACAGCGCTTCTCTGACCGGTCTGTGCGCCCTGCTCTCTGCCCTCGCCCGCCAACCCATCTCCCAGCGTTTCGCGGTGACCGGCGCGGTCGATCAGTTCGGCAACGTACAGGCTGTGGGTGGCGTCAACGAGAAGATCGAAGGCTTCTTCCGGGTGTGCAAGATCCACGGCATCACCGGCAAGCAAGGCATCATTCTGCCCGGTACCAACGCCCAGCAGCTCAACCTCTCCGATGAGGTGATTGCCGCCGTCGAAGCGGGCCAGTTCCATATCCACCCGGTGGACCATGTGGAAGAGGCCATCGAATTGCTGACCGGCTGTGTGGCCGGCGAGCCTGACATGCCGGATACCCTGTTTGGCCGGATCCAGGACAGACTGGATGAACTCAATGGCACTGCCCCCAAGAGTGGCGTGCTGCGCAACCTGCTGGGCCGTCTATTCGGCCTCTAAATAAAGTGATCGGAGTTGTTTAGCGAACAACTGTAAGCTAAATTGGCCCGGCTTTGACCCATATGAAGGATAAACAGCGTGACCCTAGATAACGACACCACTAATACCCACCTCTCCCTGTGTGAACAAGGTAAAGAGTCGTTTACCCGTGAAGAGCTGCTTGCCTGCAGCCGTGGCGAATTATTTGGTGAGGGTAACAGCCAACTGCCCGCCCCCAACATGCTGATGATGGATCGCATCGTCAAGATCAATGACAACGGTGGTGAACACGGTAAAGGCGAAATCCTGGCCGAACTCGATATCACCCCGGATCTCTGGTTCTTCGACTGCCATTTCCCTGGCGACCCCGTCATGCCGGGCTGTCTGGGTCTCGATGCCATGTGGCAGCTGGTCGGTTTCTTCCTGGGCTGGAAAGGCGGTCCGGGCAAGGGACGCGCTCTGGGCGTTGGCGAGGTGAAATTCACCGGCCAGATCCTGCCGACCGCCAAGAAAGTGACCTACAAGATCACCTTCAAGCGCGTCATCAACCGCAAGCTGGTGATGGGCATTGCCGACGGCGTGGTCGAGGTGGATGGTCGTCCCATCTACAGCGCGACCGACCTGAAAGTGGGTCTGTTCAAAGACACCACCGCATTCTGATCTGCTCTGACCCTGTCAGAGAGTGACAACGTAAAGGGGCCGCCATGGCCCCTTTCCTTTTGTAATGAGTGATGAAGTCTCGGTTACTTCATGAAGAGGCCTGAGCCTCGCCCCTCCATGGCGTCGCGCCAACCACCAAGCCAGTGCCCTCTGGCATCCAGGCATTGATACGGACACGCTTCTTTCTGTTTGCCGACTACGCCAGCCTGATAACCACGAGCGCGAGCTCTCTCCAGACGGTCCCGTTTCTGTCTCTTCATCATCTACGACCCTCTTCGTGGAACAAAAAAAGCGACCAAGTTTTCACCGGTCGCTTTCATCTTTACCCCAGGGGGGGAGCAGGGTCAAACAAAAAATTCCATGCTATTCAGACGTTGTGACACAAGATACTGAACTGCATTAATTTTTGATGACACATTTTTTATCGCTGGTAACGGCGCAGCCAGGCGAAAGGCAAGGCCAGCAGAGTCAACCAGAACAGGCTGCCACCACCGCCATCCTCACCATCCTGACCGGTCTGGTTGTTGACCGGCGCATTGCTGACCACGTAGTTGGCTGGCGTATTGCCCTGATAGCCCGCCACGGCCGGCATCAGCTTGACGGCGACCACGGTCGCGTTGGTGCGCAGGTTCAGATCGCTCTCGCTGTTGTAGCGATAGGCGGTGGCGGCTATGGTGCCATCACTGCTGATGCCGCTGGCGTAGGCGATGTGGTAATACTTGCCATTCTGGGCACACTGCTTGGCGCCAGCATCATCCAGACCACAGATCAGATCGTTCAGGTACCAGTTGTTGCTCGGGGACGCCGCATTGAGCAGGAAGGCTTCCTGCATGCGGTTGGTGCCGTTGGCCACAGGCTGGGTCTGATGGCGGGAGTCACGCCAGCCGACCACCATGTTGTGATCGTTGATGGCCGCGCCCTCTGAGCCGGAGCCGGAGAGCGGCTTGTCCTGCAGGGGGATGCTGGCTGCCGTGCCCGGGTTGTTCAGATTGAACAGGAACATCTCGGTCGGCCGGTTCTGACCCTTGTTGATGCTGTAACGCTGGTTACCGATCACATAGCCATTCTCGTTGACAGATACCGCCCAGCTATTTTGCAGCACACTGTCATCCTTGCCCGGCTCGCCATCGGGCAGCGGGATGATCTTGGTGGCTCCCACAGTGCCGGCATCGAGGTTCAGGGTCCAGTAGCTGGCCAGGTTGCGGCCGTCGAGATCCCCCGACCCTACCTCACCGGTGGAGCTGTAGCCCACGCCGTACAGGGTGCCATTGAAGGTCGCCGCACCGAATGCAGAAGCGGTCTGCAGCACTTCGTCGCGCTGACGACCATAGTCGGGGGCCTGTATCAGCTTGTTGAAGCCGCCCGAGCCATTGAGCAGCCAGAAGCTGGCCTGGGTATCGAGCCCGGGGCAGTAGCGGAAGTCGCCATACTCATCGTCATTGCCGGCGAAACACCAGTTATAGAAGTCACCGCCCACGTTGTGGCGGTACTTGCCGCTGGCGGCAGTCCCGGTCACCAGGTACTGGCCGTTGTCCAGCTTCTTGATGCTGGTCGGGACGCTCAGGCTGTGGGTGCCGGCGGCATCTTTCAGCTCGACCGGGTTGCCGTCATTGACGATGGCAAAGGCGGTGCGCAGCTTGCCATCCATCTTGTAACCCGCGCGATCGGTCGGGGCATCCCCCAGGGCCGTCACCAGGCCATCGGTCTGGGTGGTGGCGACATAGCCGATGCCGCTGCGCTGATCGACACCATCGAGGAAATCGCGGCGCCACTGGTAGGCAAAGCCCGGATTCTCATCCCAGAAGGAGTCACAGACGGAGCTTGAAAGGAAGCAACCCTGCTCGAAGCGGAAGCGATCGACCAGGAAGTCGGCAGAGCGCACGGTCGAGAAGTACTCGGCCATGTTGTTCTTGGTGTTAATCCCGATGAGTCCGCTGCCATCGGTACTGATCCCGCTGGCATATCCTTTGACTTCGTCATCGACAATGGTGAAGAAGGAGCTTTGTGCCGCCTGCGCGTTGAGGCTGGCGCCGACCAGGATGGCCAGCATGGATAATTGCTTTTTCATCTACTTCCTTAGTCTTGATGTTTCAACGCTTCCAACTCCTCCCAACGGGAGAAGGCGTGTTCCAATGCGGACTCTGCCGCATGCAATGCATCCAGTTTGGACTGGGTCTGCTCCGCCGGCAGGGAGAAGAAGCCGGGATGGTTGATCTCCGCCTGCAGGGCATCGAGTTCCGTTTCCAGCTGTTCCAGCCGGGCTGGCAGATTATCCAGCTCCAGTTGCAACTTGTAAGAGAGTTTGCGTGTTTTTTTCACCGGCTCAGCCGCCAACGCGACAGGCTCTGCCACCTTGGCCGCAGCCGCCTTGGTCGCCTGTTGCTGACTCTGCTGGGCCCGGGTGGCCATCATGTCGGCATAGCCGCCCACGTAGTCGCTGATCCGCCCATCCCCTTCAAACAGCCAGCAGCCGGTCACCGTATTGTCGATGAAACGGCGATCGTGGCTGACCAGCAGCAGGGTACCGGGGTAATCGGTCAGCAACTCTTCCAAAAGTTCCAGCGTTTCGACATCCAGGTCGTTGGTTGGTTCATCCAAAATCAACAAGTTACTGGGTTTGAGGAATAGCTTGGCCAACAGTAGACGGTTTTTCTCGCCCCCTGACAAGGCCTTGACCGGGGTCCGCGCCCGTTTGGGCTCAAACAGGAAGTCCTGCAGGTAGCCCAGGATGTGGCGGGAGCGGCCGCGCACCATCACTTCCTGCTTGCCCTCCCCCACGTTGTCCACCACGGTCTGCTCGGGATCGAGCTGCTCGCGGTACTGATCGAAATAGGCCACTTCCAGGTTGGTGCCGCCCTTGACCCGCCCGCGGCTCGGCTCGAGCTGACCCAGCAGGAGCTTGATGAGGGTGGATTTTCCGCAGCCATTGGGGCCGACCAGGGCAATCTTGTCGCCCCGCAGCACCTGCAGATCCAGCCCCTGGAACAGGGTGCGATCGCCAAAGTCCAGGCCGAGCCCTTCGGTCTCGAACACCAGCTTGCCGGAGCGGTTGACGTCGTCCAGCTGCAGCTTGGCCTTGCCCTGCAGCTCACGGCGCTGGGAACGCTCCATGCGCATCGCCTCGAGGGCGCGTACCCGGCCTTCGTTGCGGGTGCGGCGGGCCTTGATGCCCTGGCGTACCCACACCTCTTCCTGGGCCAGCTTGCGGTCGAACTCGGCGTTTTTCAGCTCCTCGACCCGCAGCCACTCCTCCTTCCCTTGCAGGTACTGATCGTAATTGCCGGGCCAGGAGGTGATGGCGCCCCGATCGAGATCGATGATCCGGGTCGCCAGCTTGTGGATGAACTCCCGATCGTGGGAGATGAAGACGATGGCGCCGCGAAAATCCTTGAGGAACTCTTCCAGCCAGTTGATGGCGTCGATGTCCAGGTGGTTGGTCGGCTCGTCCAGCAGCAGCAGATCGGGGTCGCAGGCGAGCGCACGGGCCAGGGCCACCTTGCGCAGCCAGCCACCGGATAAACTATCGAGGGTCACGTCAGGATCCAGCCCCAGCAGGGTCAGCACCTGGTTGATGCGGGTCTCGAGCTGCCAGCCGTTCTGATAGTCGAGCTGCTCCTGCAATTCGCTCATCTTGCGGATGTTGGCGTCGGAGGGATCGTGCCCCAGCTCCAAGGAGATGTGGTGGTACTGCTTGAGCAGCTCCCCCACCCCGGCCAGCCCTTCGGCGGCATAGTCGAACACGGTCAGCTCGCTCGAGGCGGGCGGATCCTGCTCGAGACGGGTCACCTTCAAGTCCTGCTGCAACACCAGACGGCCGTCATCCAGAGACAATTCGCCCGCGATGACCTTCATCAGGGTGGACTTGCCCGCCCCGTTGCGTCCCACCAGACAGAGGCGCTCGCCGCGCTCTATGGTCAGCTCGGCATTGTCGAGCAGCGGGAAATCACTGAACGACAGACAAGCGCCGTGCAATGTCAAAAGTGCCATGTTTGTTCCTTGTTACTTATGAAAAAACGGGCGGCAGACTCTGCCCCCGTTTCATCGTCAAATCAGTCTCACCCCTGACGGGCAAGCCAGCCCTTGAGCTGTGCCAGGGTGAAGGGCCAGCCCAGTTCACGGCCGGCGTCATCCCGCAGCACCGGGATGCGCACCCGGTAGGCCGCAAGCCACTGCTCGTCCTCCAGGATGTCACATTGGCGAGTACTGGCGGCAAGGCCGGCCTCCTCCACCAGCGCCCAGGCCTGTTCGCACAGGTGGCAGCCGTCGGTGTGAAACAGGGTCAGCATCAGGCCTGCGTCTCGGCGTGGGTGATGATCCAGCAATTGTGGATATGCTGGTTGCGCTCGAAATCCTTCGGCCGGGTCTTGCCGGTGATGTTCTGGGCCTTGAGGCCAGCGGCCTCGAGACCGGCCAGATCCATCTTGAAGTGGCGCTTGTTGTTGGAGAACACCAGGGTGCCGTCCGCCGCCAGCAGGCGCTTGAGGTGCTGCATCAGCAGCAGGTGATCCCGCTGCACGTCGAAGCTCTCGTCCATCCGCTTGGAGTTGGAGAAGGTGGGCGGATCGATGAAGATGAGATCGTACTGCTCATCCGCTTCCGACAGCCACTTCAGGCAGTCCGCCTGGACGAACTTGTGCTGACGGCCCACCAGCGAGTTGAGCCGCATGTTGTCCTGCGCCCAGTTGAGGTAGGTGTGGGACATGTCCACCGTGGTGGTTTCGCTCGCCCCGCCAAGGCCCGCGTGCACGGTGGCACTGCCGGTGTAGGCGAACAGGTTCAGGAAGCGCTTGCCGCGGGCCATCTGACCCAGCATGCGACGGGTCTGACGGTGATCGAGGAAGAGACCGGTATCCAGGTAGTCGTAGAGGTTGACCCACAGACGGGCGCCGTACTCCTGCACCTCCATCCGGTGCTGCTCTTCGGAGAGCTTCTGGTACTGCTGCTTGCCTTCCTGACGCTCACGCACCTTCAGGATCACCTTCTCGCCGTCCATGCCGGTCACCTTGATGGCGGCCTGCACCATGTCGAGCAGACGCTGACGGGTCTTCTGGGCGGGGATGTCCTTGGGCGCGGCGTACTCCTGCACCACCAGGTAATCCCGATAGCGGTCGATGGCGGCGTTGTATTCCGGCAGATCTGCATCATAGAGGCGATAGCAGTCGATCCCCTCCTTGCTGGCCCACTTCTCCAGGGTCTTCAGATTTTTGCGCAGGCGGTTTGCAAAGTCCTGCGCCACCTCTTTCTGGGAGGCCACGGAGTCGAGGGCAATCTGGTAGTTGCGCAGCTGGCACTCCAGCGCGCCGTTGAACAGGCGATACTGCTTGTCCGCCCGCAGGCGCAGGCAGCTCAGGAGCTCAGGGGAGGCAGACAGTATGGTGACCTTCCAGCCCTGGAAGCTGCGGCGCAGGGCATCGCCCAGGGCCTGGTGCACTTCCAGCAGGGCCGGGAACTCCCCCAGACGCTCGCCATAGGGCGGGTTGGAGATCAGCATGCCGATCTCGCGGGCCTCCCCTTCCACAGCAGGCATCGGCAGCGGGTTCTCGAGCGCGGTCACGTCGGCCTGCTTGAAGGTGATGAGGTGGGCCACCCCGGCCGCCTTGGCGTTGTCGCGGGCCTTCATCAGCACGCGAGGGTCGGCATCGCAGCCAAACAGCTTGGCTTCGCAGCGCTGCATGCCGCGCTTGGCGCGCACCTGGGCTTCCATCATCAGGCTCTGCCACAGTTCGCCATCGTGTTGCAGCCAGCGATCGAAACCGAAGCGTTCCCGGCGCAGGGCCGGCGCCATGTCGGCGGCGATGAAGGCCGCTTCGATGAGCAGGGTGCCTGAGCCGCACATGGGGTCCATCATGGGCTCGCCGGTCCAGCCGCTGCGGGCAATCATGGCGCAGGCCAGGTTCTCTTTGAGCGGCGCCTCGCCTGTGCCCTGACGGTAGAAACGCTGGTGCAGCGCCGGGCCGGACAGGTCCAGGGTGATGTTGGCCTTGCCCTTGCCCAGGTGCGCCATGATGCGGATGTCCGGCGACTTCTTGTCGACGTCCGGGCGCACATGGCCACGCTTGGTGAAGCGGTCAACGATGGCATCCTTGATCTTGAGCGCGCCGTACTGGGTGTTGCGAATGGCCGGGTTGGTACCGGTAAAGTCCACGGCTATGGTGGCGGTGCCGGGGAAGTGCTCTTCCCAGGGAATGGTGTGTGCGCCGAGATAGAGATCCAGATCGTCGTTCATCTGGAATTCGGAGAGCACCAGCACGATGCGGGAGGCAAAACGGCTCCACAGGCAGGCCTTGTAGCCAATCGCCAGTTCGCCTTTGAAGTGGACGCCGGCCACGGTCTCACGGACCTGCTCCGCGCCCAGGGTGGTCAGCTCGACGGCCAGCAGGTTTTCCAGCCCCTTGGGGCAGGTTGCAAAAAATTCTTTCATCACGCTCACGGGGATGCCATAAAAATAGTGCCGCATTATACCTTATCGGCCCGCACTCGGCATCCGAACCTTGGGGTTCGCGCGAATATAAAGGGGGCTGGCCGGCGCAATTCCCCCCGTCCTTGCTCTTGTCGCCGGCACAGAGGGCGCGGGCAAGAGGATGCGACTCAATATCCAGCGCAGAAGGGAGCTCGCCAAACGGCGACGAAGTGACCCAGGGAAGCTGCCGCAACGGCATGGGAGAGACGAGCAATAAATAACCGGTTTCGGTTATTTTAAGGGCGTATGAATATCAACCAAAAATAACGTGCAGAGGCAGTATCAGCTGACCTGTCGATATTGTGCCTGGGCACGGGTCCTGGTCTGCATCCGGTTATTCATCACCTTGATCACCGCGAACCTTGGCAGGATCTTGCTGGCGGTCAGCACCAATTCCTCGGTCAGGTTCAGGCAAACGCTCGCCTGATCGCCGGCCTCGATGACCATGAACTCTCCCCTGCCATGGGGAGTCTCCATCCACACCAGGGAGCCCATATCAGGCAAGCAATGAGTCTGCTGTTCATGAAAGAACCAGCTTTGTGGCATCAGGGGTTTATAAAAGCGGCTGACGGCGATGGCATTGAGTACCAGTTGAACCTGATGGGGAACACTCCAATCGAGTTCGGCGGCCTTGTCCATCAGCTGATAATAGAGGGCGGCATCGTCGACACAAAAAGGCTGGGTCGTGAAGGAGCTGGGTACGAGTTGTCGCCCCTTATATTCGGTGGCGAATATCATGCGATCGGATAAATCCAGCATCAGACGGTCATCCTGAGCATCATAATGCCACTGCCAATTGTCATTGGGTTGGATACACATGGAGTTGCCCTTACTTAAGCCGTTCCTCGACTTTATTCCATGTCGAGAATTTGAGCAACTTTAAATAAGGGCAAGCGGTTATCTTTTAAATATGGGTAACGATCTCTTTGACCAGGCTCGGGCCCTTATAAATAAAGCCGCTGTAAATCTGGACCAGACTGGCACCCGCCGCTAATTTTTCCCGGGCGGCCATGGCGCTGTCAATACCACCCACCCCTATGATAGGCAGCGCCCCATTGAGGGCCTTGGCCAGCAGGCGGATCACCTCTGTGCTCTTGTGCTGGAGCGGACGGCCGCTGAGCCCCCCTGCTTCACCGGCATGGGGCATGTCATAAATCATGTCGCGCTCCAGGGTGGTATTGGTGGCGATGACCCCATCGATCCCGTTTTTGATCAAGGAGGCGGCAACCTGATTAATTTCATCCAGGCTGAGATCGGGGGCAATTTTAACGGCAAGGGGAACGTACTTCTTATATTGCGCGGCCAGCTCCTGCTGGCGAACCTTGAGGGCAGCCAGCAATTCATCGAGTGCCTCGCCATATTGCAGCGAACGCAGCCCCGGGGTGTTGGGGGACGAGATATTGACGGCAATATAACCGGCATGATCATAAACCTTGTCCATGCAGATCAGATAATCGTCCTTGCCCTGCTCGATGGGGGTGTCCTTGTTCTTGCCGATATTGATGCCGATCACCCCCTGATATTTGGCCTCTTTCACCTTGGCCACCAGATGATCGACACCCTTGTTGTTGAATCCCATGCGGTTGATGATCCCTTCCGCCGGAATTACCCGGAACAACCGCGGCTTGTCATTTCCGCTCTGGGGCTTGGGGGTCACAGTGCCTACTTCAATAAAGCCGAACCCCATGGCACCAAATGCGTCGATACACTCCCCGTCTTTATCGAGGCCGGCCGCCAGTCCCACCGGATTGGCAAAATTAAGCCCCATGACAGTGACGGGGCGTTGGGGGAGTGAATGACGGAAGAAACAATCGAGCGGTGTACCGAGAAGGCGGGGCAAATACTTGATGGAGAGATCGTGTGCCTGTTCGGGATTGAGTTTGAACAGAAAATGCCTGGCGAGGGGGTACAGCATGTTTGCTCCTTAAAAAAGCCCCGGCAACTGGCCGGGGCTTTTGGGGTTATGCCGAGGTTCGGCAATTCAACTGGAGCAGGTTCAACTCTCGCAAGGCCACCGAGAACTTGGCGAACTCGTGGGTGCTGGTGGTCTTGAAGTCGGCCAACATATGGGTCCAACGGGACAAGAGTTGCTCATGCTCCGAAATCCAGTCGGCCAGTATGGTAGCGCATTCTCCCTGCTCTTTGCACCCTTCCAGTACCACTGAGGTGAGGCTGCGTTGCTGCCAGTCCAGATCCTCGCGGAAGGAGGCCCGGGCCATCGCCTGCCAGTGGTTGCCCACCGGTTGATGGTTGATCTGCTCGAGGAACCAGTGCAGATCCAGCTTGGCACCGAGGCGGTAGTAGACGTTGGCGGCGCGCAGTATGTCGGTCTTGTGCTCAGCGGCAATCTGGGCCAGATCCAGGCTGGAGAACAGGCTGCTCATGTGGGCCACCCGACGGGCGATGGCTTCCGGTACCTGTTTGGCCACCAGGGCGGCGACGGCCTGGCGATGCTCGGCCACTTCGCTCTCGTCCATCACCTCGTAGAGGTGCTCCCCCAGGGTCTCGAAGGCCGGGCGGAAGAAGGCGATGTTCTCGCCGATGCTCCAGCTGCGGTTGCGGGCACGCAGGAACCAGCGAGTGGCCCGGCGCACGATGCGGCGGCTGTAGAACATCAGCTCGAGCTGGGTGTTGGCGTCCACCAGGTTGTCACAGCCTTCGATGTCGCGCCACAGGGTACCCAGACCGAACACCTCCCGGGCCATGGCGAAGCAGCAAGCCACTTCGGCCACCGAGGCACCGGTCTCGTCCTTCATCCGGCTGGCGAAGTTGAGCCCCATGTCGTTGACCAGCATGTTGGCCACCCGGGTCGCGATGATTTCGCCACGCAGCGGGTGCTGGGCCAGCTCGGCACCGAACTGCTGCTGCAACTGGGCCGGGAAGCTGGTGACCAGCATGTTGGCGAGGAAGGGCTCCTCGGTCACTTCCGGGCAGTTGAGCTGCTCTTTCAGTACCATCTTGCCGTAGGCCACCAGCACCGCCAGCTCGGGACGGGTCAGCCCCTGCCCTGCCGCCATCCGCTCGGAGAGCTCCTCGTCGGAAGGCAGGAACTCCAGCGCACGGTCCAGCTTGCCTTCGCGCTCCAGCCCCTGGATGAAGCGTTGCTGCTCTTTCAACTGCTCGGCACCACGGAAGGCGGTGACCGAGATGGACTGGGACTGGCGATAGGCGTTGGTGATGACGATCTGGGCCACGTCGTCGGTCATCTCGTACAGCATCTGGTTGCGCTGCTTGAGGGTCATGTCTCCTGCGGCCACCAGCTGGTTCAGCAGTATCTTGATGTTGACCTCGTTGTCGGAGCAATCCACTCCGCCCACGTTGTCGGTGAAGTCGGTGTTGATGTGACCGCCCTGGCTGGCGTACTCCACCCGGCCAAGCTGGGTGAAGCCGAGGTTGCCGCCCTCGCCCACGATGCGGGCGCGCAAGTCACGGCCATTGACCCGCAGCACGTCGTTGCTGCGATCCCCTACGTCGGCGTCGCTCTCGCGGGCGCTCTTCACATAGGTGCCGATGCCGCCGTTCCAGAGCAGGTCGACGTTGAGGCAGAGCAGCGCCTTGATCAGCTCGTTCGGGGCCATGCTGGCCTTGTCGGTGCCGAGCAGGGTCTGAATTTGCGGGCTCAGCTTGATGGACTTGGCGGAGCGCAGGAAGATGCCGCCCCCTGCCGAGATGAGCTCCCGGTTGTAGTCATCCCAGCTCGAACCCGGCAGCTCGAACAGCCGCTTACGCTCGACGAAGCTCCTGGCCGCATCGGGGGTCGGGTCGATGAAGATGTGCATGTGGTTGAAGGCGCCCACCAGCTGGGTGTGCTCGGAGAGCAGCATGCCGTTGCCGAACACGTCGCCGGCCATGTCACCTATCCCCACGCAGGTGAAGTCGGTGGTCTGGCAGTTGACGCCGATCTCGCGGAAGTGACGCTTGACCGATTCCCAGGCGCCGCGCGCCGTGATGCCCATCTTCTTGTGGTCATAACCGACCGAGCCGCCGGAGGCGAAGGCATCGCCCAGCCAGTGGCCATACTCCTGGCTTATCTCGTTGGCGATGTCGGAGAAGGTGGCGGTACCCTTGTCGGCGGCCACGACCAAGTAGTAGTCATCCTCGTCGTGACGCACCACGGATTTGGGCGGGATCACCTCCCCCTTGATGATGTTGTCGGTGACATCGAGCAGGCCGCGAATGAAGAGACGATAGCAGGCCTTGCCCTCTTCCTGGATGACGGCACGGGGCGCCCCCGCCGGCATCTGCTTGCAATAGAAGCCGCCCTTGGCGCCGACCGGCACTATGACGGTGTTCTTCACCTGCTGCGCCTTGACCAGACCCAGCACCTCGGTGCGGAAGTCCTCCTTGCGATCGGACCAGCGCAGGCCGCCACGGGCCACCTTGCCCCAGCGCAGATGCACCCCTTCCACCCGCGGCGAGTAGACGAAGATCTCGAATTTCGGCAGCGGCAGCGGCATGTCGGTGATGCTGGAGGGGGCCAGCTTGAAGGAGATGTAGGGCTTGGCCTGACCCTCCTGATCCGGCTGGTAATAGTTGGTGCGCAGGGTGGCGTCGATCATCTCCATGTAGCGGCGGATGATGCGATCGTCGTCCAGGTTGGCCACCTGATCCAGCTTGGCGGCGAGCTGCTCGTGCAGCTTGGCCTGCACCTTGGCATCCTGCTTGATGGCGGGATTGAGGCGCTGCTCGAACAGGGTGAACAGCAGCTCTGCGATGTCGGGGTAACGGGTCAGCGTCTCCTCGATATAGGACTGGCTGAAGGAGACGCCGGTCTGGCGCATGTATTTCGCATAGGCGCGCAGCACAGAGACCTGACGACCGGTGAGGCCGGCCCCCAGCACCAGACGGTTGAAGCCGTCATCTTCCAGGGTCTTGTTCCAGATGGCGGCGAAGGCCTGCTGGAAGCGCTGTTGGCTCTGGGCCAGATCGAATGGCTGATCGCCGCGCAGCAGCATGGAGAAGTCGAGGATCCAGAAGATCTCGCCGCTTGGGGTCCGTACCTGATAGGGCGTCTCGCCGATGACGCGCAGCCCCATGTTTTCCAGCATGGGCAGCACATCGGAGAGGTGGATGGGCTCGGTGCGGTGGAACAGCTTGAGGCGTACCCGGCGATCGTTCTCTTCTTCCTGGGCGCGGTAGAACAGCATGCCGAGGGGTTCGGCTTCACTCAGGCCATCGAGGGCCATGATGTCGGCCACGGCAGAGCCCGGCAGCACGTCTTCCTTGTAGGCGCGGGGGAAGGCAGTGCTGAAACGGCGGCGCAGTTCATTGCCACGGGCCTCCCCATAATGGGAGAGCAGCACGGAATCCAGGCGGTCATCCCAGCTGCGGGCCGCTTCAATCAGGTTGTTCTGTACTTCGTTCACATCCACATCCACGTTGTTGTTGTTGACCCGCACTATGTAGTGGGTCCGAGCCAGCACGCCTTCGGTGAAGTAGACGTTGAACTCCACCTCTTCGCTGCTGCCAAAATACTTCTGCAAGATCTGCTGGGTCTTGATCCGCAGCGCCGTGTTGTAGCGCTCCTTGGTGACATAGACCATGCAGGAGAAGAAGCGGCCGTAGACATCCCGGCGCACGAACAGGCGCAGCATGTCGCGCTCCTGCATCTCCAGCACGCCAAGACCGGTGGCCAGCAGCTCCTCTTCCCGGGCCTGGATCAGCTCGTCGCGGGGATAGGTCTCCAGCACGTTGAGCAGCGCCTTGTAGGCGTGGGAGCCCTTCTCGTGACCGGAGGCGGCCATGATGCGCTCGAGGCGGTGGCTGATGAGGGGGATCTGGGTGGCACTGGTGTTGTAGATGGAGGAGGCGTAGAGACCGATGAAGCGATCTTCCCCCACCACCTTGCCGTGTTCGTCGAAGCGCTTGATGCCGATGTAGTCCACATAGGCCGGGCGGTGTACCCGGGACTTGCTGTTGGACTTGGTGAGGATCAGCAGATCGGAGCTCAGGGCGGCGTGACGGGCGCTGGCGGGCATGATGCCAAGGCGCTGCCCCTCATCCTTGATGGAGTTCTTCATCAGCCCCAGGCTGGAGTCCGGCAGCGGCAGGATCTCGTGATCCCCCTCCACCGCCTTGACGTCATAACGGCGATAGCCCATCAGGGTGAAGTTGTGGGCGGCGACCCATTTCAGGAAGGCGACACAGGAGTCGACGTCTGCCTGGCTGACCGGGTTCTTGCGCTTGGGCAGCTCCTCGATGATCTCGTTGAGGCGACCCAGCATGGGCTGCCAGTCCCCCACCGCCAGGGCCACTTCCCTCGCCACCGAGTTGAGCTCGGCGGTCAGGGCATCCATCTGTTCCTCATCCGTCAGATGATCGATCTCGATGAGGAAGGCGGTCTCGACCGAGGTCTGGGAGGCCGTGTTGTCGAGATCCAGGATGGCGCCAATCTTGCCATCGCCGCCGCGAATGAGGTGCAGCGGCTGGTGCAGCATCATGTGGGCCGTGATACCCCGGCGCTTGAGCGCCATGCGGATGGAGTCCACCAGGAAGGGAGAGTCCTGCAGGATGATCTCGACGATGGTATGGGGAGACTGCCATCCGTGGCGGGTCAGCTCGGGGTTGTAGACCCGGATATAGGGCTCTGTGCTGGTGCGCTGGTTGAGCGCATTCCACAGGCTGAGCGCCGCCCCATAGAGATCGCTGTCATTGCGATCGTGCAGGTCGGTGCTCGCCATGTTGCCGTAGAACTTGGCGACGAAGCACTCGACCAGGGAGGCACTGTTCTTGGGCAATTTCTGATGGATCAGGCTGAGAACGTTTTCGAGCAGAACTGAGGTAGGGGCGTCTTTCAATGCCATTGCTAGTTTCCTTATCGGACGACATCACAGACACGGCGACATCCACCCAGGATGCACGCCGGTACAGAGTTGCTGCGAAGTGTAATGACTTGGATCGCGGAAGGCGAGCAAAGGTGATAACGGGATGTTAAAAACAAGGGGCAGATCACGGCTTGGGTTGTGATAAATTTTGCCAAGTCGCTAAAATTTAGAAAATCGCACTGGTTCTAAGGCAATTTACCGGATAGATAGTGACTTAAAGCAGATATTTACCCGGAATATTGTTCATGTTTTGTTAATTTATGCGTTTTGGGCTAACGGGGCGCTCATCCTCCTGCATTTGGCGCCGCAAGCAGGCGTATTCCCCTCTACAGGAGGCTCACACGAGCGGTTCGACTACGGCAAGCGACCCTTTCGAGACAGAGGCCACCGGGATGAGCCGAGAAGGGGCCGCTCTCTTCGACTCGCCTCAGGCGAGCCTCTCCAGGCGAACAAAGCGGTGATCTTCCTGGGTGACCAGCCGAAAGTGACCGTGCACCCCGTTGACGCTGACGAAGGAGCGGATCTTTTCCAGGCCCAGCTCTATGGTCAACCCCTGCTCGGTGCGCACCACCAGGCGTCTGGCCTGGCCCTGGTACATCAGCATGATCTCGTCGCGGCTGAGGGCCAGCCGAAAGGTGTACTGCCTCATTCCCCCTCCTCTTGATGAAAAACGGGCAGGAGAGCCTGGCTCCCCTGCCCGTGACCGGCACCCTTACTGCGCCAGTGCCTTGCTTACCTTCTCGAACAGATCCCGCGCCAACCCCTCGAGGTTGGCCAGACGGGTCAGCTCGGCCCGGACGAGCGCCTTGCGCCCCTCATCCAGTCGCTTGAACTGGATGAGCGGGGTGATGAGGCGGGACGCCACCTGGGGATTGACCTCGTTGAGCGCGATCAAGAGATCGGTCAGGAAGCGATAGCCGCTGCCATCCACCGCATGGAACTGCACCTGGTTGTTCATGGCGAAGCTGCCGATGAGCGCCCGCAGCCGGTTCGGGTTGCGGATGCTGAAGGTGGGGTGGCTCATCGCCTGCTTCACCTCATCCAGCACGTCGGCGGCAGGCTTGCAGCCCACCAGGCGCAGCCAGTTGTCCAGCACCAGGCCGTCATGGGCCCACTTGTCCTCAAAATCGGCCAGCAGCGCGGCGCGGCAAGGTAGCAGATAACCGTTGGCCACCTGCAGCGCCGCCAGGGTGTCGGTCATGTTGTCGGCAGTGGCATACTGCTCGCGCACCAGTGCATCGGCCTGCTCCGCATCCAGCGCCGCCAGATAGCCGAGCACCACCCCCTTGAGGGCGCGCTTGGCGGTGTCGGCATGGATCACCCTATACCCCGTCAGCCGCAGGCTCTCATAGGTAGCCGCCAGACGCGCGCCGAAGGCCTCGGCGAGCTGGCCATGGATGGCATCCCGCACCCGATGGATGGCATCGATATCGGCCACCTCGAACAGCTCGGCCAGGGTCGCCTCACCGGGCAGCGCCAGGATCTCCGCCTTGAGGGCCGAGTCCAGCTCGGCCTCGTCCAGAATGGCGACGAAGGCCGCCAGCAGGGTTGGGGAGAGCGCAACCCCCTGCCCTTGCTGCACCCGTGCCACCCCGTCGATGACCGCCTTGTTGATCAGCATCTGGGCCGCATCCCAGCGGGCAAACTCGTTGCGGGCATGGCGCATCAGGAAGGCCAGGGCCTCGTCGCTGTAGTCATAGTGCAGCTTGACCGGGGCGGAGAAGTCCCGCAGCAGGGAGGGCACCGGCTTGACCGGCACCCGATCGAAGACGAAGGTCTGCTCTTCTTCCAGCACGTCGAGCACGTTGCCGATGGCCTTGCCCTGGTACTGCAGCGCAATGACGGCACCCTGCTCGTCATAGAGTTCGATGTCGAGGGGGATGTGTAGCGGCAATTTTTGCGGCTGATCCTGGGTCGGCGGCGTGTGCTGGCGCACGTGCAGGCGATAGACGCCGCTTTCGGCATCGTAGTCGTCGGTCACGGTCAATTCGGGGGTACCGGACTGGCTGTACCAGCGACGGAAACGGCCGAGATCGACCCCGGAGGCATCCTCCATCGCCTGCACGAAGTCATCGCAGGTGGCGGCCGAGCCGTCGTGACGCTCGAAGTAGAGGCGCATGCCGGCCTGGAACTTATCCTCCCCCAGCAGGGTGTGCAGCATGCGGATCACTTCCGAGCCCTTCTCGTAGACGGTCAGGGTGTAGAAGTTGTTCATCTCGATCACCACATCCGGGCGAATGGGATGAGCCATGGGGCCGGCATCTTCGGCAAACTGCGGACCGCGCACGGTACGCACGTTGTTGATGCGGTTGACCCCGCGCGAGCCCAGATCCGAGGAGAACTCCTGATCCCGGAACACCGTCAGCCCCTCTTTGAGGCTGAGCTGGAACCAGTCGCGGCAGGTGACGCGGTTGCCGGTCCAGTTGTGGAAGTATTCGTGGGCGATGACCCGCTCTATGCCGTGGTAGTCGCCGTCGGTGGCGGTGACCGGGTTGGCCAGCACGAACTTGGAGTTGAAGATGTTGAGCCCCTTGTTCTCCATGGCGCCCATGTTGAAGAAGTCCACCGCGACAATCATGTAGATGTCGAGGTCATACTCGAGGCCGAAACGCTGCTCGTCCCAGCGCATGGCGTTGATGAGGCTCTCCATGGCGAAACCGGCCCTGTCCAGGTTGCCCTTGTCGACGAAGATCTCGAGGGCCACCTTGCGGCCGCTTTGGGTGGCGTAGCTACCCCGCTCCACGTCGAAATCGCCGGCCACCAGGGCAAAGAGGTAACTCGGCTTGGGGAAGGGATCCTGCCACTGCACGAAGTGGCGACCGCCGTCCAGCTCGCCGCTTGCAACCTTGTTGCCGTTGGAGAGCAGATAGGGGTATTTGGCCTTGTCGGCGGTGATCCGGGTGCTGTAACGGGCCAGGATGTCGGGCCTGTCCAGGTAATAGGTGATGCGGCGAAAGCCCTCCGCCTCACACTGGGTGCAGTAGGCATCGCCGGACTTATAGAGCCCCTCCAGCGCCGTGTTGGCGGCGGGATCCAGATCCGTGACTATGGTCAACACGCACTCGGCGGGCAGGTTGAAGAGAGTCAGGCTGCTCTCCCCCTGCTCGAACCGGGTGAAGGGGACGCCGTCCACGCTGACGCTGTGCAAGACCAATCCTTCCCCGTCCAGCACCAGGGGCTCGTTGTGCTCGCCGCTGCGACGCAGCCGGGAGATGGCGGTCACCCGGGTCAGGGGTTCCTGCAGCTGAAAATCGAGATCGATGCTGTCGATCCAGTAGAGGGGCGCCCGGTAATCCTGGCGATACTTGGCCGTCATGGCCTGGGAGTGATCGGTCATTATTGTCTGCTTCCACGCATTGTTATCAACGTGTCAGAGGCTGTCACAACGATCCCGCAGGGTCAAATAGTTTGCATTCAGCCAAAAGAGAGGGCGACCTGAGTCGCCCTTGCATTCATGTGGATGTCACCCTGGACATTCAGCCCTTGCTGAGTCTCGCCAGATCCGCCGTGATGTTCGCGGCTTCGATCTGATACTCGTCAGGGGCCTCGAAATCGGCAGGCAGTTCATCCAGGCTCTTCACCGTCGGCTTGCCAAGGCGGGTCAATCGCTCGTTGGCTCGCGCCAGCGCCTTCTCGTCCTGCTTGGCCTGATCCGCCAGTCGCTCGGCTTCGTTCAGGGAGACCGACTTCTTGTCCTTGTCCTCCTGATACTCCTTGATGTCCTGCATCACGTAGGCAAATTCAGGATCCTTGGCGATCCGCGCCTCGTGAGCCGACTTCAACCTGGGCAGCAGACTGGAGAAGTCCCCCAGCTTGTCGTAACTGGCCGAGGCTATCTTGTCCCAGGGCAGGGCGTTGAACTCCCGGCTCTCCCCGGTCTCGTCCGGCGAGACGGCGGTCGGGAAGTCGATGTCCGGCGCCACCCCCTTGTTCTGGGTGCTGCCGCCATCGATCCGGTAGAACTTGGCGATGGTGTACTGCACGTGACCCAGCGGCTGCTCGTAGAAGTCGTAGACCTTGGCGAGGCTGCGATGCTGCTGCACCGTCCCCTTGCCGAACGAGTTCTCGCCGAGGATCAGGGCGCGGCCGTAGTCCTGCATGGCGGCGGCGAAGATCTCGGAGGCCGAGGCGCTGTAGCGGTCGATCATCACCGACATGGGACCACCGTAGTAGACGTTGCCGTCATCGTCACCGTTGACGGTGATACGACCCATGTGATCACGAATTTGCACCACGGGACCACTGGCGAAGAAGAGACCGCTCAGGGCGGAGGCTTCCGTCAGGGCACCGCCGCCGTTGCCGCGCAGGTCGACGATGAGACCATCGATCTTCTGCTTGTTGAGGCTGGAGAGCTCCTTGATCACGTCGTCATGGAGATTGACGTAGAAGCTCGGGATCTCGAGTACCCCTATCTTCTTGCCTTCGGCGTTGATCACCTTGGACTTGGCGGCCCTGTCTTCCAGACGCACCTTGTCGCGGGTCAGCTCCACCAGCTCGGTCTTGGCGGTCGCGCCCTTGCCGCGCTGGATCTCCAGCTTCACCTTGCTGCCCTTGGGCCCCTTGATGAGTTCGACCACGTCATCGAGACGCCAGCCGATCACATCGACAATCTTGCCATCGTCCTGCCCTACCCCGGTGATCTTGTCATCGGGCTTGAGGTGGTTGGACTTGGCCGCCGGGCCGCCGGGCACCAGGGAGCGGATGACGGTGAAGTCATCTTCCGCCTGCAGCACGGCACCTATGCCCTCCAGCGAGAGGTTCATCTCGGTGTTGAAGCGATCGGCGCTGCGCGGCGAGAGGTAGCTGGTGTGGGGCTCGATGGCACGGGCGAAGGAGTTCATGAAGAGCTGGAACACATCCTCGCTCTCGGTCTGGGACATCCGCTTGATGGCGTTGTTGTAACGCTTGCCAAGCAGCTCCTTGATCTCGGGCCACTCCTTGCCGCTGAGCTTGAGGCTCAGGGCATCGAACTTGACCCGTTGACGCCACAGCTCGTTGAGCTCGGCCTCGTCTTTGGGCCAGGGAGCCCCTTCCCGATCGAAGATGTAATTGTCAGGCTGGGTGAAATCCAGGGGAGTGTCGAGCAGTTTGAGGGCGTATTCGAACCGCTCGTAACGCCGCTGCTGACTCAGGTTGAACATCTCGTAGGCCGGAGCCAGACGCCCTCTCTCGAGGTCGGTGTCAAAACCGGTACGGTACTTTTCAAAACGGCTGATGTCAGAGGCCAGAAACAGGTTGCGGCTGTAGTCCAGATTCTCCAGATATTTGTCAAATATCACGGAGGAAAAGGCATCGTCCAACTTGAACTGTTTGTAGTGAGAGCGGGTAAACAGATTGGCAATTCGCTTGCTGGCCGTAGCATGTTGGCTCTCCTGAGCCAACACAGGCAAATCACTTTCCTTGAGCACCGGCTCGATGGCCTGTGCGAGCCCGGCGAGCGCCAGGCTACAGGCAACGAGGGAAAAACGAATCACGCCATGCTTCAACATTCGTCTCCTTAGAGAACCAGATGCTCGAACTTGACCCGCAACATCATGCCGGTCTGCAATTGAACCTGTACGTCATCCTTGGTCACTTCCTTGATGGTCGCAGGCACGGGAGACTTGCCCAGCACGACGCGCACGCCTTGATCCACTTTCAGGGTGGCGGCATCCACTTTGACCAGGGGAGCATCGGCTACAGGCGCGGCCTTGGGGGCGGACCTGGGCTTGTCGGAGCGAGGAGCATCGGCCTTGCGCGGCGCGTTGCGGCGCGGCTGCTTGGGCTTGTCTTCCTTCTCCTTGGTGTTGGTGCGGCGGCTGGCAAAGACACGCTCTTTGCTCTCCTTGAGGGCCTGTTTGGCATGTTCGATGTGCTCTTCGGTCAGCAGCTCACCGGGGTTGCCATCCAGATCGACACGGGCCTGGCCAGCCTTGAGGCCATGCAGGTAACGCCAGCTGGAGGTGTATTGACGCAGAGCAGAGCGCAGCATGGTCTTGGAGACTCTCTCGTCATCAGCAAGACGCGCGGCCAGATCCTGGAAGATGCCAATCTTGAGTGGCTTGGCCTCTCCTTCAGCGATGAAGCAGGCCGGGAATTTCTCGACCAGGTAGGCAACGATCTCTTTACTGTTCTTCAGCTTTTCAGTGTTTTCCATGTATAACCTTGGCTTTCATATAGACGCACGGGCATGCCCGAACACAACAAAGGCCCTATTATAGAGAGCTTGGGACCTTTTGCGAACCATCTAGCAATGACTTAGAGCATGCTTTCCAAAATTTGCACCGTTTCTTCGAGGCCAATCCGGTCCTCCTGGTCGAAACGGTTAAAAATCGGACTATCCACGTCCAGCACCCCGATGATCTCACCACCGCGACGCAGCGGAATCACGATTTCCGAATTGCTGGCGCCGTCGCAGGCGATGTGACCCGTGAACTGGTGTACGTCGTCCACCAGCTGGGTCTTGCCCTCGGCCACCGCCGTACCGCAGACGCCGCGGCCCACCGGAATGCGCACGCAGGCCGGCTTGCCCTGGAAGGGGCCGAGCACCAGGGTTTCCCCTTGCAACAGGTAAAAACCGACCCAGTTGATGTCGGTCAGCTCCTGATTGAGCAGGGCAGACAGGTTCGCCAGGTTGGCAATCAGGTCGGGTTCACCCTCCAGCAGCGCCTGGGCCTGTTGGTTGAGGGTCCGATAAAATGCTTGTTTTTCAATCATGATTAAATGAACTTCACTCCTTGATAATGAATGCAAGGTACCGACCTGCCTGAAAAATTCAAATCAAATTTCACTTCTCCCCCCTCCTGGGCCGCAAACAACGGCCTGCTGTCAGGGGGAAACCCCCAGCGCCAGTTGCTGGCGCTGGCCATTGCTCCACTCGATATTGAGCAGCCACTCCATGGCATCTGTGGTGCAACTTCCTACCTGAGCGGCCCCCTGCCAGCCCCCCTCCTTCGCCTCGAGCTGCACCGGGATGATCCCCATGAACATGGTCCTGCCCTCCAGCCAGGCCTTGATGGGGGTGATGGCGGGGGAGCCCCCCTGAAGGCGCAACACAAAGTCATGTTCAGGGCGGATCGGCAAGCCGTCTATGCTGGCCGTCAGGGGCTTGTCACCGACCAGAAGGGAACAACTGCTGTGGGACAGATCACAAATCTGATCATTTGTTCCCGTTGCCTCCCCGCCCGGCGGAGCCGAAAACCAGGTCCGATAGGCCATCAGGGAGAGCAAAATGGCCAGCACCATGGTCAAGTGCACGATTTTGCGTGAAGTGAGTCTCTCTTTCATGAAAAAACAGCCCTGTAAGGTACTTTAAAAATGCGATTTTCGTGATCTCGCGCAAGGTAAAAAACCAGGGAGCGCGGGACCCGCTGGAGCCAAATATATCACTGTTTGTACTGTTATTTTACCGGTCAGTTCAGTATCATTCTCAATGAATTTTCATTTAACCACCTTTTGCTTTTCCTTTTATTAACAGATGTTAACGGGAGGATTTGGCAAATCAGGGGTGAAAATGGCCCCGATTACCGGGCGAAAAACAAACAACAGCATCGGAAGCGGAATACAACGATGAGCCATACAACAAACCACCCTGAGTACAACTACACCGTTGTGCGCCAGTTCACCGTCATGACGATTGTCTGGGGAATTGTCGGTATGTCGGTTGGTGTACTGATCGCAGCCCAGTTGATCTGGCCTGCCCTCAACTTTGATACCCCCTGGCTGACCTACAGCCGCCTGCGTCCCCTGCACACCAACGCGGTCATCTTCGCGTTTGGCTGCAGCGCGCTGATGGCCACCTCCTTCTACGTGGTACAGCGCACCTGTCAGGTCAGGCTGTTTGGCGGCCCACTCGCCTCCTTCGTGTTCTGGGGCTGGCAGGCGATCATCCTCGCCGCCGCCATCACGCTGCCACTGGGATACACCACTTCCAAGGAGTATGCCGAGCTGGAGTGGCCCATCGACATCGCCATCGCCGTGGTCTGGGTGAGCTATGCCATCGTCTTCTTCGGCACCCTGGTCAAGCGCACTACCTCCCACATCTATGTGGCGAACTGGTTCTTCGGGGCCTTCATCATCACGGTGGCGGTGCTGCACATCGTCAACAACATGGAAGTGCCGCTCTCCGGCATGAAGTCCTACTCCATGTACTCAGGTGCCATGGATGCCATGGTGCAGTGGTGGTATGGCCACAACGCAGTCGGCTTCCTGCTCACCGCCGGCTTCCTCGGCATGATGTACTACTTCGTACCCAAGCAGGCGGGACGTCCGGTCTACTCCTACCGTCTCTCCATAGTGCACTTCTGGGCGCTGATCTCCCTCTACATCTGGGCAGGTCCGCACCATCTGCACTACACCGCCCTGCCCGACTGGGCCCAGTCCCTGGGCATGGTGATGTCCCTCATCCTGTTCGTCCCCTCCTGGGGCGGCATGATCAACGGCATCATGACCCTGTCCGGTGCCTGGCACAAGTTGCGCTATGACCCCATACTGCGCTTCCTGATCGTCTCCCTGTCGTTCTACGGCATGTCCACCTTCGAAGGCCCCATGATGGCCATCAAGACGGTCAACGCCCTCTCCCACTACACCGACTGGACCATAGGTCACGTCCACTCCGGTGCCCTGGGCTGGGTTGCCATGGTCTCTATCGGTGCCGTGTATCACCTGATCCCGAACCTGTTCGATCAGGGCCGCATGTACAGCATCCGCCTGATCAACGTCCACTTCTGGCTGGCGACCGTGGGCACTGTGCTCTACATCGTCTCCATGTGGATTTCCGGGGTGATGCAGGGTCTGATGTGGCGTGCGGTCAACGATGACGGCACCCTGACCTACAGCTTCGTGGAGGCGCTGCAAGCTTCCTATCCCTTCTACTTCGTGCGCTTCCTGGGTGGCTGCTTCTTCGTCACCGGCATGCTGCTGATGGCTTACAACGCCTATCGCACCGTCACTGCGCCCAAGGGTTCCCTGGAACCCGTCGCACAGCCAGCCTGATCTGAAGGGGTTTAAAGCATGAGCAACAACAACCGTCACGAAATATTTGAAAAGAGCGTCCCCATGCTGGTGATAGGCATCATCTTTGCCATCAGCCTGGGGGGCCTGGTCGAGATCACGCCGCTGTTCTTCCAGAAGCAGACCAACGAGCCGGTGGAGGGCCTCAAGGCCTACACCGCCCTGCAGATGGAAGGACGCGACATCTACATCCGCGAAGGCTGCACCGTCTGCCACAGCCAGATGATCCGCCCGTTCCGCGCCGAGACCGAGCGCTATGGCCACTACTCGGTCGCCGGTGAGAGCGTGTGGGAGCACCCCTTCCTGTGGGGCTCCAAGCGTACAGGTCCGGATCTGGCCCGGGTCGGCGGCCGCTACTCCGACGACTGGCATCGCGCCCACCTCATCAACCCGCGCGACGTGGTGCCGGAATCCAACATGCCCGCCTTCCCCTGGCTCGAGACCAACGTCCTGACCGGTGAACTGACCGGCAAGAAGCTGGCGCTGTTCCGGGATCACTTCGGGGTGCCCTATACCGATGCCGACATCGAAGGTGCGGCCGAGGCAGTCAAGGGCAAGACCGAGCTGGATGCCCTGGTGGCCTATCTGCAATCACTGGGTCATGCCCTGAAATAAGGAGTCGGGATATGGATTACGGCACATTTCGCGGCCTGTACACCCTGCTGCTGATGATCATCATGATCGGCATCATCGTCTGGGCATACAGCAAGCGCCGCAAGGCCTCCTTCGATGAGGCTGCCAACCTGGTCTTTGCCGATGACGAGCAACCCAGTGCTGATAACAAGAACGCAGGAGCGAAGCAATAATGAGCACTTTGTTTAGCATTTTTGTGACCGTCATAAGTCTGGGCACCATACTCGGCTGCTTCCTGCTGCTGATGTGGTGCATGAGGGACAAGATGGGGACCGAAGAGGGCAAGCCCATGGGGCACACCTTCGACGGCATAGAGGAGATCAACAACCCCCTGCCGAAGTGGTGGTCCTATATGTTCCTCTTCTTCATCGTCACCGGTCTCATCTACCTGCTCGCCTTCCCGGGTCTGGGCAACTTCAAGGGGTTGCTGGGCTGGCAGAGCTCCAACCAGGACGTTCGCTCCCTGGCAGAATCCAAGGCGGCGGCAGCCTCTGCCAAGGATGAAGGGCGCGCGGTGGAGTACGATCGGGAACTGGCCAAGGCCGACGAGGTCTATGGCGCCAAGTTCCGCGAGCTGACCTACCAGGCCGATGGCAAGAGCTACAAGGAGATCACCGAGATCGCCAAGGACCCGGAAGCCCTGAAGGTGGGTCAGCGTCTGTTCCTGCAGAACTGCTCCCAGTGTCACGGCTCCGATGCCCGCGGTGGTCGCGGTTTCCCGAACCTGACCGACAGCGAATGGCAATGGGGCGGCGCGCCCGACCAGATCAAGACCACCATCATGGGCGGTCGCCAGGGGGTCATGGCCGCCTGGGGCGAGATCCTGGGTCAGGACGGGGTCAAGGAAGTGGCCTCCTATGTGCTGAGCCTCTCCGGCCGCAAGGTGGATCTGGTGGAAGCCAAGAAGGGTGAGGCGCGCTTCGCCATGTGCGCCGCCTGTCACGGCCCGGACGCCAAGGGCGGCATCGCCTTCGGCGCGCCGGATCTCACCAACAACACCTGGTTGTACGGCGGCTCCCGTCAGGTGGTCGAGCAGACCATCACCCACGGGCGTCACGGCGTGATGCCGGCCTGGAAGGATATCCTGGGAGAAGACAAGGTCCACCTGCTCGCGTCCTATGTCTACAGTTTGTCCCACCAGGCGCAGTAAAATAAGCAGTAACATGTGATAAGCACGTGATTACGCAGCAAAAAGCCTCGACTCTTCGAGGCTTTTTGTTATCTTGTGTTGGCTAGAATCCCTCCATTTCGTTAACCATTTGTTTCGGTAGCACCATGACTCAACCCTGGTATCGCCAATTCTGGCCCTGGTTCATCATCGCCCTCCCCTGCGCCGCCGTGGTAGGCAGCATCGCCACCGCCATCATCGCCAGCAAGGATGGGGTCAACCTGGTGGCGGAAGACTATTACAAGCAGGGCAAGGAGATTAATCAGGATCTCAGCAAGTTCGATCGCGCCGAGGCCCTCGGCATCCGCGTCGAGCTTTCGGTCAGCGACAAGGAGCTGACCCTGAAGCCGCTGTCGGGTGCGATCCCCGCCGGTCAGGCGCTGCACCTCTCCCTGTTCCACCCGACCCTGGCCGGTCTGGACAGCGATCATCTGCTCACTGCCGATGGCAAGGGAGTCTATCGTCTGATGCTGGACAAGCCCCTCAGCGGCAAGTGGCACATCCGGGTCGATGCCTTCAACCACGAGTGGCGCCTGCAAGAGACGGCGCAGCTGCCGACCAAGGCCCCGGTGGAACTCGATCCCAGGGGACGCTGAGCCCGGGATGAGCGGCAGCGTTCATCCAGGCATGACGGCGTCCTCCCTTATCTCGCCCACGCGGGCAGCGTCCAAGAGGGATAATGACCATGACCGGCTGTTTTCACTGTGGTGAACCGGTTCCCACTGGCAGTGACTTTACCCTGGAGATCAAGGGGATAGTGCAACCCATGTGCTGCCCTGGTTGCCAGGCCGTGGCACAGACCATTCTCGAATGCGGCCTTGCCAGTTACTACGAACACCGCACCGCCCCCGGCATCAAGGGGGAGCTGGTCCCCAGCGAGCTGGCGGCCCTCACCCACTACGATCTGGCCGAAGTGCAGCAGGAATTCGTCACCGAGACCGGCACCCTGCGGGAGATCCAGCTCAGCGTGGAAGGGCTGACCTGCGCCGCCTGCGCCTGGCTCATCGAGCGCCACCTGATGGGGCTCGCGGGTCTTCACTATGTCAACGTCAACACCACCACCCACCGCGCCCGCATCAAGTGGGATCCGGACAGGCTCTCGTTAAGCGACATCCTCAAGGGATTCGCCAAGATTGGCTATCGCGCCTATCCGTTCCAGACCCACAGCCAGGAGGCCCTCTACGCCCGCGAGGTGCGCAGCTACATGTTCCGCATGGCGCTGGCCGGCCTCGGCTCCATGCAGGTGATGATGTGCGCGGTGGCGCTCTACATGGACCTCTTCATCAGCGTGGAAGAGGAGTTCATGATCTACTTCAAGTGGATAAGCCTGCTGCTCTCCACCCCCATCATGATCTACTCGGCCCAGCCATTTTACGCAGGGGCCTGGCGCAGCCTGAAACAGGGCCATCTCTCCATGGATGTCTCTGTGTCGCTGGCCCTCATCGGCGCCTTCGTCGCCTCCATCTGGGCCACCGTCTTCAACACGGGTGAGGTCTATTACGACTCCATCACCATGTTCGTCTTCTTCCTGCTGCTGGGGCGCCTGCTCGAACTGCGGGCGAGACGCAAGGCATCCGAGTCCAGCTCCAACCTGGCGCGCCTGGTGCCCATCATGGCCACCCGCATCGATGCAGATGGCGAACACGAGGTGGCCGCCAAGACGCTGCGGATGGGGGACAGGGTCCGGGTGCTGGCCGGGGCAACCCTGCCGGCAGACGGCATCATCACCCTGGGGCAGGCCAGCCTCAACGAAGCCATGCTGACCGGCGAACAACTGCCCCTGCTCAAGCAGGCGGGGGATCCCGTCTTCGCCGGCACCATCAGCACGGATGCGCCGCTGGAGATCCGGGTCAGCCACCCCATCGAAGAGTCGCGCCTCGCCCAGATCATGCGGCTGCAGGACAGCGCGCTCGATGACAAACCCGCCATCGCCCAGCTGGCGGATGTGCTCTCCCGCCATTTCATCCTGGTGCTGCTGCTCATCGCCGCCGCGGTCTGGACCTTCTGGCACTTCCATGCCCCAGAGCGGGCCTTCTGGGTCACCCTGTCGGTGCTGGTGGCCACCTGCCCCTGCGCCCTGTCGCTGGCGACCCCGACGGCGCTCACCTCGGCCACCGCCCACCTGACCCGCAGCGGCATACTGCTGCGCTGCGGCCATGTGCTGGACGTGCTGACCCGGGCCAACCGCATCGTGATGGACAAGACAGGGACCCTGACCACGGGCAACATCAGCCTGGTGGCCATTCACCCCCTGGCCGGGCTCGCTGAAACGGACTGTCTGGCCATAGCCCGCGCCCTGGAAGCCTACTCCGAACACCCCATAGCCCGCGCCTTTCGCAGCAAGGGGGCAGACGATGCCGTGCTGCTGGCCGCCAGCGAGGTGACCCCCGTCATCGGCCACGGCATCCAGGGCAAGATAGCGGGGAGGCATTACCGCATCGGCAGCGCCCGCTGGCTCGGGCTGACTGATGAGCAGGAGGCGACCCAGGGGCTGGCCATCTATCTGGCCGACGAGACCGGGCCCCTGGCCCGCTTCACCCTGGCCGACACGCTGCGTGCGGATGCCGGTGCCCTGATCCAGGCCTTCAAGGCGGCCGGGCTGCAGACCACCATCCTCACCGGCGACAGCTCCCCTCAGGCCGACGCCGTGGCCCGTGAGCTCGGGGTCGATGAACTGGTGAAAGGGGTCACCCCCGATGGCAAGCTGGCCTACCTCAAGGCCCGGGAAGCGGCAGGAGAGATCAGCATCATGGTGGGGGATGGCATCAACGACGCCCCCGTGCTGGCCGGTGCCCATGCCTCCTTCGCCATGGCGGGCGGCACGGATCTGGCGAAAAACAGCGCCGACGCCATACTGCTGGCCGACGATCTCTCCCGCCTGCTGGCCGCCCGCGCCCTGGCGCTGCGCACCCGCAGGATCATCCAGGAGAACTTCGCCTGGTCCATCGGATACAACCTGCTGGTGCTGCCGCTTGCGGCCAGCGGCTGGCTGCCCCCCTATCTGGCGGCGGCGGGCATGTCGCTGAGCTCCCTCATAGTCGTCACCAACTCCATGCGCCTCAATCGATGAGCCAGCGCTGGAAAATGCCGAAAATGTGGCCAGCCTCCGATGCAGGCCACATTTCTCGCCGATAGCGGCTGGCCCCCTACCCGAACAGGGTTACCATGGGGGTCGATTGCCACGGATGAATGCCAAGGTAGCTCCCATGAACATCATTTTTGTCCTGATCCCCATCGCCATCCTGTTTGTCATCATCGCGGGGGCCGTCTTCTTCTGGGCCATTCGCTCGGAGCAGTTCGAGGATCTCGACCGCCAGGGCTCCAACATACTGTTTGACGAGGATCAACCCGCCACCAAGGGCAAGGATCAGCCGAGCGATGACAAGCAGCCTTGATCTGATGGGGGCCCTGCTGGTGGGACTGGCAGGCTCAGGCCACTGCATCGCCATGTGCGGCGGCGTCTCCGCCGCCCTCTCCATGGCCATCCCCGCCGGGAAGCAGCACTTCTGGGGGCGTCTTGGCTACCTGCTCAACTACAACCTGGGGCGGATCCTGAGCTATGTGCTGGCCGGCGCCCTGGTGGGCGGGCTGCTGGCCACCACCAGCGAGCTCGGGGCAGGCAAGCACGCCATCGTCGGCTTGCGCCTCGTTGCGGCCCTGCTGATGATAGCCCTGGGCCTCTATCTGGCGGGCTGGTGGCGGGGAGTGCTGGTGCTGGAACGCATGGGCGCAAAATTCTGGCCTCTTATCAAGCCGCTGGCCGGCAAGTTCATCCCCTTCACGTCGGCCTGGCAGGCCCTCCCCTTTGGCATGGTGTGGGGCTGGCTGCCCTGCGGTCTGGTCTACTCCATGCTGACCTGGAGCGCGGCGGCAGGCTCCGCCGGGGGCGGCGCACTCATCATGCTGAGCTTTGGTCTGGGGACCCTGCCGACACTGTTCGCCCTGGGGGGGCTGGCAGACAGATTGCGCTACTGGCTGACCCTGCGCAGCCTGCGCCTCGGCGGTGCCTTGCTGCTCATTGCCTATGGCCTGCATACCCTCTGGATCGGGTTGGCATCCTTTTGAAACCCTATCCAAAACGGATGAGTTGGTGGTAAACTTGTTTGATATAAATCAATTATTCATATGAGCCTATGATCCCGGACAAGAAACCTGGCAGACGTATTCAGAGCGGTGGCTGTGCAATTCATTGCCAGGATTGCAGCATCAGTCAGCTCTGCATCCCCTTCACCCTGAACGACAGTGAGCTCGATCAGCTGGACAGCATCATCGAGCGCAAAAAGCCGATCCAGAAGGGCGAAGAATTGTTTAAGGCTGGCGATGAGCTGAAGTCGCTCTACGCCATCCGCTCCGGGACCATCAAGTCATACACCATCACCGAACAGGGTGACGAGCAGATCACCGCCTTCCACCTCGCGGGAGATCTGGTCGGTTTCGATGCCATCCACAAGCAGGCACACCCCTCCTTCGCCCAGGCGCTGGAAACCGCCATGGTGTGCGAGATCCCGTTCGATGTGCTCGACGATCTCTCCGGCAAGATGCCCAAGCTCCGCCAGCAGATCATGCGCCTGATGAGCAACGAGATCATGGGCGATCAGGAGATGATACTGCTGCTCTCCAAGAAGAACGCGGAAGAGCGCCTCGCCGCCTTCCTGCACAACCTCTCGGTACGTTTCTCCGAGCGCGGCTTCTCCGCCAAGGAGTTCCGTCTCTCCATGACCCGGGGTGACATAGGCAACTACCTCGGCCTCACCGTCGAGACCATCAGCCGCCTGCTCGGTCGTTTCCAGAAGTCCGGCCTCATCAGCGTCAAGGGAAAATACATTACAGTGCTGGATCACGTGGCCCTCGGCGTCATGGCCGGCGCCACTCGCCCAGCCTGCGGCTGATCACCCCCTTTCCCTTCTGTTGCCGGATCGGTTCACCCTGAAATTTGATCCGGCACACCTTCCCGTCTCCCCCCTTGGGCTAAGCTGTAATGGCTAAAGAGTTGCCATCATTGGCGTTTTTGCCAAGGAGGAGAACATGGTCAAGTACCGAAACATTCTGGTGGTGATCAACCCGGAAGAGGAGCGCCAGATCGCGCTCGAACGCGCGGTCAAGGTCGCCGAGCTGGACGAGGGCGCCCAGCTGACCCTGCTCCTGACGATTTACGACTTCTCGTACGAGATGACCGCCATGCTGTCCGTGGATGAGCGGGAAGAGATGCGCCACGGCGTCATTGCCCAGCGCCGGGAGTGGCTGGACGAGATACTGCAACCCTATCGTGCCAGGGGGCTGGAGTGCGAGATCAAGGTGCTGTGGCACAATCGTCCCTTCGAGTGCGTCATTCAGGAAGTGCTGGAGCATCGCCACGATCTGGTGGTCAAGGCGACCCACAAGCACTCCTTCCTGCAAACCTTCATCTTCACCCCCACCGACTGGCACCTGCTGCGCAAATGCCCCTGCCCCGTCCTGCTGGTCAAGGAGGGTCACTGGCAGCGGGGCGGCAACATCATTGCCGCCATCAACTGCTCGAGCGACGATATGGAGCAGAAAGTCCTCAATGAGCGCATCACCCGCGAAGGGGTCGCCATCGCCGATCTGCTCGGCTCCAACCTCTATCTGGTCAACACCTATCCCGGCACGCCGGTAAATGTGGCCATCGAGCTGCCGGAGTTCGATCCCAACGCCTACAACGACGCCATCCGCAAGCATCACGAGGATCTGCTGCGAGAGCATGCCGATCAGTTCGGCATCAACCACATGTGGACCAAGGTGGCGGAAGGATTGCCGGAGGAGGTGCTGCCGGACATGGCGGACGAACTCAAGTCGACCCTGATGATCATGGGGTGCGTCGGCCGTACCGGCCTCTCCGCCGCGTTGCTTGGCAACACCGCCGAGCACGTGGTGGATCGGCTCAACTGCGACATCCTGATCCTCAAGCCCGATGACTACAGCTGTCCGGTAGATGACAGACGTCATCCTGCATAAGCGTTTCTTGCCCTCCCCCGGGACATGGCTATAATAAGCCGCTTATTTTTGTCCCGGGTTTGAGGCCATGCTAGAAGAGCTTAACGCCAAAGAGAAATACAGTTTCAACAAGCTGCAGAAACGCCTGCGGCGCAACGTGGGTCAGGCCATCGCCGACTTCAACATGATTGAAGAGGGTGACAAGATCATGGTGTGCCTGTCTGGCGGTAAAGACAGCTTCGCCATGCTCGACATCCTGATGAGCCTGAAGGCCAGCGCCCCCATCCATTTCGATCTCGTGGCCGTCAACCTGGATCAGAAGCAACCCGGCTTCCCCGAGCACGTGCTGCCGGAATACCTGGCCACCCTCGGCGTCGACTTCAAGATCGTCGAGGAAGACACCTACTCCATCGTCAAGGACAAGGTGCCGGAAGGCAAGACCACCTGTGCGCTTTGCTCCCGCCTGCGCCGCGGCATTCTCTACCGCACCGCCCAGGAGCTGGGCTGCACCAAGATTGCCCTCGGCCATCACAGGGATGACATCCTCGAGACCCTGTTCCTCAACATGTTCTACGGCGGCAAGCTCAAGTCCATGCCCCCCAAGCTGGTGAGCGACGATGGCAAGAACGTGGTGATCCGCCCCCTAGCCTACTGCAAGGAGAAGGATCTGGTGCGCTATGCGGAGGTCAAGGCCTTCCCCATCATCCCGTGCAACCTGTGCGGCTCCCAGGAGAACCTGCAGCGCAAGGCCATCAAGCAGATGATGCAGGACTGGGATCGCCGCTTCCCCGGCCGGATAGAGACCATGTTCACCGCCATTCAGGACGTGATCCCGAGCCACCTGCTCGATCACAAGCTGTTTGACTTCAAGAGCATCAACCGCGACTCCGGCATCATAGATGGCGGCGACAAGGCGTTCGATCCCCCCGAGCTGCCGACCGCGCCCCTGCTCAACATCGACGAGATGGATGTGCTGGATGTGATAGAGGTGCGCTGAGCGCCTGCCAGCCACCACGAAAAAGGAGCGCCATGCGCTCCTTTTCTTTACCTCTCCCGCACCCGCCGTCTTCAGCCCTTGTGCAACCAGGGGGTCAGTCGCAGTATCTCCCCCTCGAGCTGCAACTTGCCCGCCGCGAAGTCGGCGAGTTGCTCGTTGCGAAGCAGCAGCTGGCCATCCTGCCAGGAGAGAGGCTGCTGATGGGCACCGTCGATGAGGTAGGCAGTGCCGCTCGGCTGCACCAGGGTCACCCGCACCCCCGCCATCTCCGGCAGGAAATGCTTGCCGACCATGCCGGCCAGCTTGTCCAGCAGCGACTGCATCTCCTGCTGGCGTGTCACCACCTCGCTCACCCTGAACCCCTGGCCATCCGACGCAGGGGGCGCATCGGCCATCACCTGTACCGACATGTCGCAGGCGGCGTGTGGTTCGGTCAGCTCCACCACCACGGTCGCCTTGTCGAGATTGAGATCGTCGTCATAGGGCAGGCGCAGCTCGCTGTCTATGGTCACCTCGGCGGCAACGTCCCTGTCCAGGGTCGAAACCCGGGCCGAGGCGAGCCCGCAGCGCTGGCCACTTTGCGGATCGGTCAGATAAAACCCCAACCTGGCATCACCAAACTCGCCCTTGGCAAAGGTTTTCATCTGGCTGTAGAAGGTGCTGTATTGCAGATCCAGCGAGGGCGCCGCCACGCACAGCGCCGGCATTATCAGCAGACTTGCCGCCATGCCATGTCGAACCAGCTTCATATGCCATCCTTTTGCATCACGCGTTGAAATGATCGGGCCCTTGCCCGGTGGCGGCATTGTCCGCCACTTCGGTCACCTCCACGGCGACCCCGCACAGATCCCGATAGAGGATCCCCTTGAGATTGAAATAGAGGGGGGCCACCCAGATAAGGCCTATGCCCATGGGGATGATGGCCAGGAAAAACAGCGCCAGCATGACGCCATGGAGCAGCACTATGCTGGGCCAGCCGCGGGCGAACAACTTGAGGGAGACCAGGATGGCCTGGGCCGGCGACAGGCCGCGCTCCAGCACCAGGGGCACGGTGAACAGCAGCCCCATGCCCACCAGGCCAGAGGGAATGAAGGCCAGCATCACCGGCAGGCCGAGCAGCTCGAACAGGGGGCCGAACAGGCTGGTGATGAGGCTGCCCAGCAGGCTCAGGGAGCCCAGACGCAGGAAGTGACGGAAGAAGTCGAACACCTGGTTCGGGCGGGCTCGCACCCCCACCGACTGCTGCAACCCCAGCATGTCGAGGGAAGAGGTCATGGGAGACATGATGACGGTGATGAGCAGGCTCAATATCAGGGCCATGTCCATATCACCCCCTTCCTGGCTGACATAGGGGGCCAGCAGGGTGTTGCTCAGCAGGATCCAGATTGCCATGACCCCGGCGATGGCCAGCGTCAGACCGAAACCGGTGCGGCGGGTCTGTTGCCAGGCCTCTTTCAACACCCCTTGCAGGTCCAGACGGTATCCCTGGCTGAGGGACTGTTCGAGGGTTCCACCGATCCGCATTCTATTACTCAATTGACTATCCAACATTCAAAAGCGACTGTTCCAAGGTGGCACATTATAGCGGTTTGACCGGGCATGCGTAGTCGTTTTTCCTGTTATCTTCCGTTCAGAAAGCCATTGATTTCACTGACAGCCGCCCTGTCGTGCGGCCCTCTGCCAGCCCCTCCGTTACCTGACTTGGCCCTGGCCCGCCATGGGCGTAGGATGGATGGCCAAGACTCGACAGACTCGCTCTCTCGCGCACTTCATCCCGGATCACCCACACAAGGAAAGCTGCAATGTCCGAACTGACGCTCTATCTCGCCCCCGGTACCTGTGCCATGGCGGTGCGCATCGCCCTGGTGGAAGCCGGTGCCCCGCACCAGATCAAGCGCCTCGATCTCGCCGCCGGGGAGCAACGCACCCCCGCCTACCTTGCCATCAACCCCAAGGGGCGGGTGCCGGCCCTGGTGACGGAGCGCGGCGTGCTGACCGAAACCCCGGCCCTGTTGCTCTACGTGGCCCAGCGTTTCCCCGATGCCGGGCTGGCTCCCCTGGACGACCCCTTCCTACTGGCCAGGATGCAGGAGGTGCACAGCTTCCTCGCCTCGACGGTGCACGTCTCCCATGCCCATGGCCGCCGCGGCAGCCGCTGGGCCGATGACGAACAGGCCATCGCCGCCATGAAGGCCAGGATGCCCCAGAACATGCGCGAGGGATTTGCCGAGATGGAGCACCACTATCTGGCCGGTCCCTGGGTGCTGGGGGAGCGCTTCAGCCTGGCCGACATCTACCTGTTCGTGGTGGCCAGCTGGCTCGAGAGCGACGGGGTCGCCATCGACGAGTTTCCCAAGGTAGCGGCCCACACCAGGCGCATGCTGGCGCGCCCCGCCGTGCAGCAAGCCCTCCTCCTCTGACCCCTTCCTCCCGTGGTACGGGTGCTCTTCTGGCACCCGTTTTTCCCTCCGACGGCCGGATCACTGAGATCGTTTTCACATTTTCGCCATCTGTTCCTAGACCCGTTAACGGTTAGCGCCTATCTTTCGCCTCAACGACGCAACCGGTTGCGTAACCGGTTGCCCAGATATATATCCACATGCGGTTTCCATGCCGCCGAGGTGTTGTATGAAACGAGGCAAGCTGCTCAATGCTCCCCTGAGTGCCCTGGTGGCACAGATGGGCCACACCGACGAGATCACCGTCTGCGATGCGGGCCTGCCCATTCCGGTAGGACCTGAGCGCATCGATCTGGCGCTGATGGCGGGTACCCCCAGCCTTGCAACCGTGCTGACCGCCCTGCTCACCGATCTGGTGGTGGAGAAGGTGATCATGGCGAGCGAAATAAAACTGATCAGCCCAGATGCCCATCAGGCGCTGGTGGATCAGCTGGAGGCGCATGCCCTGGCCCAGGGCAAGCCCATCGCCATCGAGTACTGCCTGCACGAGGCGTTCAAGACCCGCTCCCGTCAGAGCAAGGCTGTGGTACGCAGCGGCGAGGTGACTCCCTACGCCAACCTGATCCTCTGCGCCGGTGTGGCGTTCTAAGCCTTGAAGGAATCAGCCATGAGTACAACCCCCTCGCCCATTCTGGAGCTCACCGGGATCGTCAAGACCTTCCCCGGTGTCCGCGCCCTCGACGAAGCAGGTCTGCGAGTCTATCCGGGCCAGGTGATGGCCCTGCTCGGTGAAAACGGCGCCGGCAAATCCACCCTGATGAAGGTGCTGACCGGCATCTATCAGGCCGATGCGGGCAGCGTCAGCTATCGCGGCCAGCCGGTGCACTTCAAGGGACCGCGCGACTCCCAGGATCAGGGGATCAGCATCATCCACCAGGAGCTGAACCTGCTGCCGGAGCTCTCCATTGCCGCCAACATCTTCCTAGGCCGCGAGCCGCGTACCCGCTTTGGCAACATAGACCACAAGCAGCTGCGCGAGCGGGCCAGCACCCTCTTGGCCCGTCTCGGGGTCAAACATGGGCCGGACACCCGGCTCGGGGATCTCTCCATCGGCGAGCAGCAGATGGTGGAGATCGCCAAGGCGCTGTCGTTCGATGCCAGCGTCATCATCATGGACGAGCCCACCGATGCCCTGACCGACACCGAGACCGAGCAGCTGTTCGTGGTCATCCGCGAGCTGCGCGAGCAGGGCTGCGGCATAGTCTATATCTCCCATCGCCTCAAGGAGATCTTCCAGATCTGCGATCACGTCACAGTGCTGCGGGACGGCAAGTGGATCGGCGAGCAGGCGGTGAGCGAGCTCGACGAGGACAGGATCATCGAGATGATGGTGGGCCGCCGGCTGGAGGAGCAATACCCGCGCCTGGCCCGCGAGCTCGGCCCGGTCAGCCTGCAGGTCAAGGATCTGGCCGGCCCCGGCGTGCGCGGGGTGAGCTTCTCCCTGCGCCAGGGGGAGATCCTGGGCTTTAGCGGCCTGATGGGTTCCGGTCGCACCGAGCTGATGAAGCTTATCTATGGCGCCAGCCCCATCCGCGCCGGTGAAGTGCAAGTGGACGGTCATGCTCTGGTGCCCAAAAGCCCGGCGGATGGCTTGGCCGCCGGCATCGCCTATATCTCCGAGGATCGCAAGGGGGATGGCCTGGTGCTGGAGCTCTCGGTGCGTGAAAACATGAGCCTCTGCGCCCTCAACGAGTTCATCACTCACGGCAAGATAGATGGCAAGGCCGAGCGCCAGGCGGTGAGCGACTATGTGCGTCTGTTCAACATCAAGACCCCGAGTCAGGATCAGCTGATCAAGCTGCTCTCCGGCGGCAACCAGCAGAAGGTCGCCATCGCCAAGGGGTTGCTGACAAGGCCCAAGGTACTGATCCTGGACGAGCCGACCCGCGGCGTCGACGTGGGGGCGAAGAAGGAAATTTATCAGCTCATCAACCAGTTCAAGAAGGAGGGGATGAGCATCATCCTGGTCTCTTCCGAGATGCCGGAAGTGCTCGGCATGAGTGATCGCATCCTCGTGATGCACGAAGGGCGCATCAGCGCAGAGTTCAACACCCGCGAGGCCAATCAGGAGAAACTGATGGCGGCGGCAGTCGGCAAACAGTGGCAAGCAGAGCAAGAGGCAGCACAATGACAACCCAAACCCTTCCCCGCCGTGGCGTCATGAGCAAGGCCTGGTGGATCGAGAACAAATCCCTGGTGGCGCTGCTGGTGCTGATCGGCGTGGTCTCCTTCCTGAGTCCCAACTTCTTCACCGCCGACAACCTGCTCAACATACTGCGTCAGACCTCGGTCAACGCCATCATGGCGGTCGGCATGACGCTGGTTATTCTGACGGCCGGTATCGATCTGTCGGTCGGCTCTGTGCTGGCCCTGTGCGGCGCCCTGGCGGCGACTATGGTCGCCATGGAGTTGCCCATCGCCCTGGTGGTGCCCCTCACCCTGGGGGCCGGTGCCCTGCTCGGCGGCGTCAGCGGCCTCATCATTGCCAAGGGCAAGGTGCAGGCCTTCATCGCCACCCTGGTGACCATGACGGCCCTGCGCGGCGTCACCATGGTCTACACCGAGGGACGTCCCATCTCCACCGGCTTCAGCGACGGCGCCGATCACTTCGCCTGGCTCGGTACCGGTTACCTGTTCGGTCTGCCGGTGCCCATCTGGCTGATGGCCATCGTCTTCCTGCTGGCCTGGTACCTGCTCAACCACACCCGCCTCGGCCGCTACATCTATGCCCTGGGCGGCAACGAGTCTGCCACCCGCCTCTCCGGCATCAACGTGGCCAGGGTCAAGCTCGCCGTCTACGGTCTGTGCGGCATGCTGTCGGCCCTGGCCGGGCTTATCGTCACCTCCCGCCTCTCCTCGGCCCAGCCGACCGCCGGCATGGGGTACGAGCTGGATGCCATCGCCGCCGTGGTGCTGGGGGGTACCAGTCTGATGGGGGGCAAGGGCCGCATCATGGGGACCCTCATCGGGGCCCTCATCATCGGCTTCCTCAACAACGCCCTCAACCTGCTCGACGTCTCCTCCTATTACCAGATGATCGCCAAGGCCAGCGTCATTTTGCTCGCCGTGATGATCGATAACAAAAGCAAGTAAGCACACACAAGGAATGAAATGATGAAAAAGCTCAATACCCTGCTCGCTGCCGCCATCATGTCCGTGCTGGGCACCGCCCAGGCCGCCGATCAGACCCTGGCCATGGTGGTCTCCACCCTCAACAACCCCTTCTTCGTCACCATGAAGGAGGGAGCCGAAGCCAAGGCCAAGGAGCTTGGCTACGAGCTGGTGGTACTGGACTCCCAGAATGATCCGGCCAAGGAGCTCTCCAACGTGGAAGATCTCACCGTGCGCAAGGTCAACGCCATCCTGATCAACCCCACCGACTCCGAAGCCGTGGGCAACGCCATCCGCCTGGCCAACAAGGCCAACATCCCTGTGCTGACCCTGGACCGCGGCGCCGCCCAGGGTGAGGTCAAGGCCCACATCGCCTCCGACAACGTGGCCGGTGGCAAGCTGGCCGGTGACTTCATCACCGAGAAGCTGGGGGCCGGCACCAAGGTGATCCAGCTGGAAGGGATAGCCGGCACCTCCGCCGCCCGTGACCGTGGCGAGGGCTTCGCCCTGGCAGTCGCCGCCAACAAGCTGCAGGTGCTGGCTTCCCAGCCCGCCGACTTCGACCGCACCAAGGGTCTGAACGTCATGGAGAACCTGCTGGCGGCCCACCCGACCGTGCAGGCGGTGTTCGCCCAGAACGACGAAATGGCGCTGGGTGCCATCCGCGCCGTGCAGGCGGCCGGCAAAGAGGTGATGATCGTCGGCTTCGACGGCACCGACGATGGCAAGGCGGCGGTGGCCAAGGGTAAACTGGCCGCCACCGTGGCCCAGCAGCCGGCGCTGATCGGTGCCATTGGCGTGGAAACCGCCGACAAGGTGCTCAAGGGCCAGCCGGTGGAGCAATCCATCCCGGTGCCGCTGCAAATAGTCAGCAAGTAAGCATCACGGGGGGAGGCTTGCCTCCCCCTTTGTCTCCGGTGCAGAGCCTCCCGGCTTGGGCTCACTCAAGCCAAGATGTTCTCAATCAAGGGTGATCGATATGAATCGTCTCGTAGTTCTCGGCAGCGTCAATGCGGATCACGTGCTGCGCGTCCCCCACTTTCCCCGTCCCGGTGAAACCCTGACCGGTCACAGTTACCAGGTCGTTCCCGGTGGCAAGGGGGCCAACCAGGCGGTGGCCGCCGCCCGCCTCGGTGCTGCCGTCTCCTTTATCGCCCGCATCGGCGACGACGCCATCGGCCGCCAGATGAAGGCGGGCTTTGCCGCCGATGGCATAGAGGTGAGTGCGGTGGAGCAGGACGAGCGCCTCCCCACCGGCATCGCCATCATCTATGTGAGCGACGAGGGGGAGAACAGCATAGGCCTCTCCACCGAGGCCAACGGCGCCCTCGACACCGCCATGGTCAGACGCCATGAGGCTCTGATCGCAGGCGCCCATACCCTGCTGCTGCAGTTGGAAGTGCCGCTCGAGAGCGTGTTTGAAGCCGCCAGACTGGCTAGATCCCACGGCACCCGGGTGGTGCTCAATCCGGCGCCCGCCCAGCCGCTCTCGGCCGAGCTGCTGGCGCTGGTGGATCTCATTACCCCAAACCAGACCGAAGCCGAGCTGCTGACCGGCGTCAAGGTGACGGACGAGGCGAGCGCGGCCCAGGCGGCGGCCCGTTTCCACCAGATGGGGATTGCGGACGTGATGATCACCCTGGGGTCCCAGGGGGTCTATTGCAGCAACGGCCGGCAGCAGGCGCTCATTGCGGGCTTTCGGGTCGAGGCGGTGGACACCACGGCCGCAGGCGACACCTTCAACGGCGCCCTGCTGGCGGCCGAGCTCGCCGGTGCCAGCTTCCAGGACGCGGTGCGCTTCGCCCACGGGGCGGCCGCCCTCTCGGTGACCCGCTTCGGGGCCCAGAGCTCGATCCCGGGCAAGCAGGAGGTCGACACCTTCCTCCAGTCCCAAGCGGCGCAGGGGCACTGATGGCCAACATCAAGGAGGTGGCGGCGCGGGCGGGGGTCTCCACCACCACAGTCTCCCACGTCATCAACGAGACCCGCTTCGTGGCCGAGGAGACCCGGGAGCGGGTCTTCGCCGCCATGCGCGATCTCAACTACGCCCCCAGCCTGGTGGCCCGCAGCCTCAAGGTGAAGGAGACCAACAGCATCGGCATGCTGGTCACCACCTCCAGCAACCCCTTCTTCGCCGAGGTGGTGCGCGGGGTGGAGCGCTACTGCTTCGAGCAGGGCTACAACCTGATGCTGGGCAACACAGAGGGGCAGGCCGAGACCGCCCTCTCCTACCTCAAGATGATGCTCAGAAAACGAGTGGATGGCCTGCTCATCATGTGCAGCGAGGGGCAGCAGGAGGTGTTCAACCAGCTCGACTGGCTCAAGAGCCTGCCTGTGGTGGTGATGGACTGGGGCATGGAAAACAAGGAGGTGGATCTCATCGCCGACAACTCCCATCGCGGCGGCTATCTGGCGACCCGCCACCTGCTGGCCCTGGGTCACACCGAGATCGGCTGCATCACAGGCCCCCACAGCCGGGCCCCGGCCAATCAGCGCCTGGCGGGTTTCGAGCAGGCGATGGGAGAAGCGGGGCTCACCGTCAATCCGCACTGGATCCAGGAGGGGGACTTCGACTGCGCCAGCGGCGCCGCCGCCATGACCCGCCTGCTGGCATTGCCCAGGCGCCCCAGCGCCCTCTTCGTGTGCAACGACATGATGGCCATGGGGGTGATCAGCGCCGCCCACCGGGCGGGGCTTGTCATTCCGCGGGATCTCTCCCTGGTCGGCTATGACAACGTGGCACTGGCCGAGTTTATGTGCCCGCCGCTGACCACCGTCAATCAGCCCAAGGAGGAGCTGGGTCGCCTCGCCGTCACCCGGTTGCTGGCGCGGATCAACGGCGAGCAGATAGATAATCGCATGATCACCGTGGACCCAGACCTGGTGATCAGGCACTCCTGCGCCCCCTTGCCGCCCTCCACTGCCACCCACCAGCTCTGATAGGTGCAATGACAAGGGCGGCCTCGGCCGCCCTTGTCATGCTCTATCCGCCACCACCGGCTCAGCGGGGCTCCCGCTGCCTCCTCATATCCCCTTCCTGCGCCTCTGCCGGACGATCTAGGCGCAGCAGCCCCAGCTGGTGCGCCAGGGGCTGCAGCAGGGCATCGTGATCCGAGGGGTCGGGCAACCAGTAGCGCACCGGCCAGCCCGCGCGCAAGAGTGCGGGGGCGCGACTGCCCAGCTCACGCAGGGCCAGCACGCAGCCGCGCTGGATCAGCTTCTCCAGCAGCAGGGCATCCTCCGTCAGGGTCGGCAACGCCAGGATGAGCGTCCGCTCTCCCAGGGGCGGCAGATAGGCCAGCACATGGGCCAGCTGGGACTGCTCATGGAGCACCAGGAGCAGCGGCAGTCGCTGTTCGGCGTCCGTCAGCAGCCGTGCCACCACGGGGCCCAGGATACCGCGCTCCTGCATCCACTCCATGTCGCACCCCTGCTGACCCACCCGCCAGCGCAGACTGATGCCCAGCACCTGTTGCCCCCGCTCGTCCTCCAGGGTCTCCGAGATGGTCTCCAGCGGCGAGGGCGCCGCCTCCGCCAGCCACTCCCGCAGCTGATGCAGCTGGCGCTGGCCCATGCTCAGGGAGGCCTTCATCGCCGGCTGGTACCAGATCAGGGTCGCATTGTCCCGCTTGGCCTGATTCAGCGCCAATATGGCCTGCTCCAGCAGCTGATCCCCATCCTCCCCCTCCCCGGCCCTGGCCACTCCGAAGCGGCAGGCCAGATCGAAGCTGCTCTCCCGGGTCACGAACTCGAACTGCAGCAGGTCCACCATGGCCTCCATGCGGGAGGTGATCGCCTCCTGCCCGGCGGCCAGCACCACGGCAAATTCATCCCCTCCCAGCCGGTAGGCCCGACCTGGATAGGCTTGCCGCAGCCTGGCGGCAACCGCCTGCAGCAGGCGATCACCGACCTGGTAGCCGAGCAGATCATTGACCTGCTTGAACCGCTTCAGATCGAGCACCACCAGGGCCTGGACATGGTTGCGCTGAAGGGACTGCCTGAGCTGGCCCTGCAAGGCGCGGCGATTACCGAGCCGGGTCATGGGGTCGAGCAGGGAGAGGCGGCGATTCTGCAGATTGGTGCGGATCAGGGCGAAGACCAGCACGCCCCCCATCACCAGCAGGATCAGTTGCCAGATCTGGATCCAGAACAGGCTCTGGCGCAGCTGATTGAGGGAGGCTTCCCGCTCCTGCCCCGAGAGGATCTGATCCCCTATCTGCTCCACCTGGCGGGTCAGCTCGGCAATCCGGATCAGCGACCGATCGAGGGCTTCCCCCGGTTGCAGCGCACCGGCCTGCATCTGGGGCTCGAGCGCCTTGATCTCGTCAAACAGCTCGGCCAGCACAGTCCCCAGCCCGTGACGGGCGCGCGCATCTGCGGTCTCGCTGCTGATCAGGAACACATCCAGCCGGTTCCACAGCAGATCGTAATCCAGGCTCAGGGTCTCCATCTCGAGGGCACCCGCCCGATAGAGGCGCAAATCGTAGAGAAAACGCTGGGATTCCTGCATCACCTGGCTGATGTTCCAGTGGATGTTGCGGTAGAAGACATCGACCAGCTGCTCGTGGCGGCTTTGCAGCAGCAGGCCCCAGACGGAGGAGAACAGAAACAGCAGAGAGATGGCTGCGAGCAACAGATTGTGGCGCTGTCGGCGGGTCACTTGACGACCTCGATGCGGATAGTCTGCCAGACCATGTTGTTGTGGATGGCGGAGACATCCATCTCGGGATGGGCCGAGAGCGGGATCAGCAGCCAGAGCGGCCCCTTGTTGCGGCGGGTGAGCGGCTTGTCATCCTGATAGCGCACCAGGGTCAGCGGCACCTTGGCAAACAGGGAGAGATCGACCCGTTGCCGATAGCCATTGAGCGCCACCACATCGAGCACGCTGGCCTCGGCGACCCCTTGCGCCGCCAGCATCGCCATCAGGTCCGAGCCACGATAGTGGTGCACGCCGACCGTCCAGGGGGTCGCCGTCTCGAACTCGGTCTGCGGCAAGGCGGCCAGCGCCGCCTCATCCAGGCGAACCTCCCGCTTGTCTGGCAGGATCAGGTGCAACAGGGGTGAAGAAGAGGTTGCCTGAGTGCCGAACGCCGTCAGCACCAGCAGAAGAAAAGCGGTTCCATGCTTGAAAATATTCATATCCCTTGCGCCAGCTGCATCCTCTATTTTACGGGTCAGTTTGGCGGCTTCATGGAGCCAATGCAACTATGTCATTTCTCAATAGCTATGGCCCACGCATCTCCATCCAGTTATGACCGTCGATCTGTTTGGGCTGGTGTACACCGCAGCGTTGCAGCAATTCGTCCACGAAGGCCGGCACCAGCAGGGAGGCCGGGCCATAGCGCTTCTCGTCAAACTGGCTGCCTACCTCGCTCGGCTCCAGGTTGAGCTCGACGGTGTGGGCACCGTTGAGGCCCGCCTCATGGACAAAGCCTGCCGCAGGATAGACGGCCCCCGAGGTGCCGATGGAGATGAAGAGATCGCATTGCGCCAGCGCCGAGTAGATGCGGTCCAGCCCGAGGGGCATCTCGCCAAACCAGACCACATGAGGCCGCAACGGCTGGGGCAACTGGCAGCAGGAGCAGAGCTCCTCCTGGTGGAGCTCCCCACGCCACTCGATCACCTGCCCGGACACCGGACAGCGGGCCTTGAGCAACTCGCCGTGCATGTGGATGAGGTGCTTGCTGCCCGCGCTCTCGTGCAGGTTGTCGATGTTCTGGGTGATCAGGGTCACGCGCCCCGGCAGCAGGCGCTCGAGGCGCGCCAGGGCATAGTGGGCAGGATTGGGGTGGATCTCGGCGCGTTGCAACTGATGGCGCCGCGCGTTGTAAAAACGCTGAACCAGTTCGGGATCCCGGGCGTAGCCCTCGGGGGTGGCCACGTCTTCCACCCTGTGCTCCTCCCACAGGCCGTCGCAGGCCCTGAAGGTCTTGATACCGGATTCAGCCGAGATGCCGGCGCCGGTGAGGATCACGATATGTTTGGCTGACTGCACCATGGTTGATTTCCTCCAACGGATCACAGGCTGACCTTAGCACAACCGGCTGGCCCGGCACATTCGCCCTTGGTCTTAGGAATGCCGGGGCACCAGGGTGTCGAGAACGCTCAAGTCCAGCCGCACAAACACCATCTCCCGCCCCGTCACCAGGGTCAGCGGCAACCCCAGCCCCTTCAGCAGGGCCAGCATGGGCCTGTTCTGGCCGAGCACCTCGGCGGTCCACTCGCGGATCCCCTCCCCGTGCGCCAGCAATGCCAGCGCCAGCAGGATGCGGCGACCGGCCCCCCTATGCTGAAAATGATCCGCGACTATGCAGGAGAACTCCGCCCTGTCGGGATGCAGGCGCCGCCGGATGGACTGGGCCATGGCCAGTGGTGCGCCCTGCTCGTCGGTGAGCAGCAGCCCTATCTGGGGCGCTCTGGGGTAGTCGAGGAAGAAGGCGAGCTGATCGGCGGTGGCAGGCTGCTTGGCGCGCATGAAGCGCAGGTAGACACTCTGCTCGCTCAGCGCCTCGTAGGCCGCCTTCAGCTGCTCGGGATCGGATCCTGCCAGCTCCTGCAGCCGGCAGGGAATGCCGCCCACCTCCATCATCAGGGGCAGAGATGCCCGCGAGCCGGGGTGTACCCAGCCCGCCAGCGCCCGGTGCAGGCGCGCCTCATCAGGGGGCCAGCAGAGGTAGCGCGGCACGGGCTACCAGCGCCCCGCCATGCCGAGATCCTGCCACTGGGCGGCATCCTGCAGGTTGAAGGGGTCGTCGAGATAGAGGGCCATGCCGAGCTCGCGAGCACGCCCGATGAAGCGGGCCAGCAGGGCGTCGGCGGCCATCGCCTCCAGCTCCGGCAGCAGATGCTGCCCCAGCAGCAGGCTCTGGATTGGCAGCCGCTCCAGCTGATCGAAAGGCAGGTGCTGGGCATTGTCGAGCAGCAGGGCTAGCCTGGCCCCGGCAAGACTCGCCTGCAGCACCAGGGCGAAGCGATCCGCCTGGTTCAGCAAGTTATCCCGCCGATGGATGACCAGGGTCAGCTCGTTCGCCTGCCTGCCATGCTGCTCCAGCCATGCCTTGAGGGGATCCCAGTGAGGAGGCAGGCTGCTCACGGCCAGCCAGATTGGCAGGGGGCTGGAGGCCGCATCCGCCTGCAGGCCAAGCTGACCCCGCGCCTCTCCCTGCCAGTTGCGAATGGTGCGCTTCAGGCCACCCAGCCTGCGCTGGCGCTGCGGCCCCAGGTAGAGCGCCTTGAGCAGCCGCAGCAGATCGTCGCTCTGCAGCGGCTTGGCCAGGGCGGCCAGCACGTTGAAGCCGGCGTCGTGCAGCAGTCGCCTGGCGCCGTCGATCAGGGTCTGATCGTGGGCGGAGAGCAGTATGATGGGCAGGCCGCTGTGACGGTACTGGGGATGGCTCATCAGGAGACTGATGGCATCCTGCTCCGCCAGGCTGAGATCGCAGACCAGCAGCCCCACAGCCCCCTCTTCCAGCGCCTTGAGGCAACCTTCGCCGTCCTGCACCCAGTGGCAGGGCAGCCCCAGCGCCTGGATCTCCTGCTGGATGCAGGCCCCCTGGAAGGGGTGATCCTCGAGCAGCAGGATCTGGAGCCGGGCGAGCCAGTCCCGCCACCCCTGCTCCCGCGCCTGCAACCCCTCAAGCCAGGGATCCGACAGGCGGTAGATCCCCACCCCCGGGGTCTGCAGCCGCGGCAGATAGTCGGCACCCTCGTGGGAGGCGGGATCGAACAGGGCGATGGCCCCGGCGGCGAACAACCCCTCCCACTGCCAGCTCGCATCCGGCCGGGTACGGTGCAGACTGGCATAGGCCGGCAAGCCCGCCTCCTTTGCCGCCTGATGGGAGACGGCGTCCAGGGCATAGACGCTGACGGGGTGAAATACCGGCTCTTGGCTGACGTCTGACTCCAGCAAGGCCAACAACTCTTCATCTGTGATGATCATCTCATGCTCTCTCGCCCAGTTGCCGGCAGACCTCTTCCACGGCCTGCTGCAATTCTTCCACCAAGGGGTGCCCGGGGGCTCGCTGCCAGCGCTCGATCACCTGTACCAGGGCGGCGGCCCCCACCATTTTGGCGGCCCCCTTCATCTTGTGTAAAGCCGTATTGAGGGCGCCTTCATCCCCTGCCGTGACGCACCCCTCAATCTCGGCCAGATCCTGACGAGCCGACACCAGATAGAGGTTGATGAGCGCCGGGTTGAGCAGTGTCGTCATGGGGGTGATCTTGACCGAGTTCTCCACCAGGGGCGCACTGCTGCGACCGGAGACGGTGCGCAGCAAGATGGCCAGCTCCTTCAGCAGGACGGGTTTGTCCAGATGGCCCTGGCAGCCGCAATCCGCCAGACGCTGGGCCGCCTGCTCGCTGAGATCGGCGGTAATCACGTAGACCGGCAGCTGCTGCCAGCGCGCCGAGGCCCGCAACTGCTTGCAGAGCTCGGCACCGTCCATCACTGGCATCTGCAGATCGGTCAGCACCAGATCGACAGATTCCCGCGCCAGGATCTCAAGGGCCAGACGGCCATTGGCGGCGCTCAGCACCCGGGCGCCCAGCTGACTCAGCTGCATGCTGATCAGCACCCGGTTCACCTCGTGATCTTCCACCAGGAGGACCCGCATACCGGCGCCCGGCAGATCCGCGACCTCCCCACCCCCCTGAACCAGCCTGGGTTGCAGCAGACTCACCACGGCACCCGGGATCCAGGGCTCCCCCTGCCAGGACCAGGCACGCAGTCCCTGTTCATCCTGGGTGGCGGCAAGGGCGGGCGCCGTCGCCTCCTCGGTCACGCCAAACTCGGCGAGCCAGGCCCGCACGTACGCCAGCTCCTCGGGGGGAAGCTGCAGGGACATCTGTTTGAACCTTGGCTGCCAGGGCGCCTTCTCCTGCGTCCCTTCGAGGGGCCATGCGCAGATGAAGCGGCTGCCGCCGGTGGCCACCGGCTCGACCCGGATCTCCCCTCCCATCTGCTCCATCAGCTGGCGACAGATGGCCAGCCCCAAGCCGGTACCCTGGGCCCTGAGCTGACCCAGCTCCTCCCCTTGCTCGAAGGGCTGGAACAGCCGGGGCAGCAGCTCGGCACTGATGCCGGGCCCCTGATCGTCCACCCCGCACCAGACCCAGTCCCCGTGCCGGCGGGCCCAGAGCACCACCTCCCCCCGCTCGCTGAACTTGATGGCGTTGGAGAGCAGGTTGTGCAACACCTGCTGCACCCTGTGGGGATCGAGCGCCATCAGGGCGGGCAGCGCCGGATCCAGGTTGAGGCGCAGCTGCAGGTGTTTGGAGCGCGCCTTGGACCAGTGCACCGCCGCCACATGCTCGCACAGCTCCACCAGATCGGTCGGCTGCAGGGAGAGCCGCAGCTGGCGGCTCTCGTTGCGGCTGAAATCGAGCACGTCGTTGAGCAGCCCGAGCAGCTCGTTGCCCGCCTGCCTGACGTGCGCCAGCACCGAGGCCTGCTCCGCGGAGAGCTCGGTCTGATCCAGCCACTCCAGCAAGCCCAGGATGGCGTTCATGGGAGTGCGGATCTCGTGGCTCACGGCGGCGAGGAAACGCCCCTTGGCGAGCACGGCCTGCTGGGCCTGCTCGTGGGAGAGCTGTAGGGAGTGCTCCTGCTCGACCCTCCTGGTCACATCCTGCACCACCCCAAAGACGCGCCACCCCTCCCCCTGACGGCGCCCCCTGCCGGAGAACTGCAGCCAGCGGGCGCCCTTGGTCGGATGCTGGTAGCGCAGCAGGTGGGAGAAGGGGCGCCCGGCCTGCAACATGGCCAGCATGGGAGCGCGCATTTCACGCCTGTCCTGGTGGGAGATGCGGGTCAGGGTCTCGTTGGGATTGAGGCGGATCTGCTGGCTGGCCAGCCCCAGCAGCTCATGGCTGCCGCGACTGACAAACTCCACCCGGGTGATGGCGCCCCCTTGCAGGGTGAACTGCAGCACCACCCCGGGCACCGTATTGGTGAGGGCCCGCAGGCGGCGCTCCGCCTGGCGCAGCAAGCGGGTGCGCTCGCGCAAGGCGCTGATGTCGGACAGGGCGATGAGATCCCCGGCCGGGGCCTGGGGACCCAGCCGCAGCGGGATCTGGGCATAGGAGTAGACCTGATCCCGCAGGGCTATCTCCCCCTCAGCCCCCTGCAACTGCGGGGACGGCAGGACGAGATCGGTGGCGTAGCGCGCCTCCATCCGCTTGGCCCGCTTGTTGCGCTTGATCACCTCCCCCTTGTCATTGCGCAAGAACACCGGCACGGGCAGCGCCTGGAACAGGGACTCCCTGAACTTGCTCTCCAGCGCCAGCGCCTGCTCCGCCTTCTGGCGTTCGCGCGCCTCCTGGGCCAGCTGTTGGCGGGAGCGCCAGACTGACCAGATAACCCCAGCGCTGATCAGGAGAGCCAGCAGGACAGAGCCAAGCCAGAAGCCGTAACTGACCCCCTCTTGCTGGTTCAGGACCAGGCGCCGCCAACGCTGGACCAGCTCGCTCACCTGGCGATCGTTGAGCGTCGTCAGGCTCTGCTCCAGCACCCCGGCAAGCCTTGGCTGATCCCGCCTGATGGCAAAGCCGAGGCCAAACACCTCAGGCAGCTCCGTGATGCTCAGCTCGCTCAGCTGGTTGTTGCGCAGCGGATATTGCAGCTGATAGAGCTCGGCCAGCATGGCATCAGCCTCACCGCTCTGCACCGCCGCCAGCCCTTGCAACAGGTTGTCGGTCACCCCCCAGTCCTGTTGCCCGAACCGGGCCAGCAGGCTGGTGTCGTACAACATGCGGGGCACGACCACCCTGCCCTTGACTGCGGCAAGGGCTTGATAAGCCCCCCGCTTGCGGCTGACCAGGGCATAGCGACTGGTTGCCACCGCACGGGTGAACTCGAACTCCTCGTGCAGTGCCGGCGACTCCAGCAGACCGGCCATCATGGCGGCCTCCCCGCTGCGCAGCCTGGCGAGCGCCTCCTCCTTGCTGGCAACGGGGATCAGCTCGAAATTCAGCCCCGTCTGGCGGCTCACTTCCCGCAACACATCGCCGCTCCAGCCGATGAGCTCACCCTGCTGGTTGACGCCGCTGTAGGGCATGAAGTCGGGATCCGCCACCAGCTTGATGGTGCGCGCGCTGCCGACCAGCCACGCCTGCTCCTTGTCGGTGAAGTGCAAGGGGTTGATGTCCTGCTCGCTCTGGGGTAGATAGCGCCCCAGATCCCGGTAGAGGCTGCCCGGCGGCAAGAAGCGGATCGCCGTGTCTATCAGCTCCTGCAACTGCGGCTTGTCGTCCATCATCAGCCGGTAGCTGATCACCAGATCGTCGCTGCGCAGCCGCCGCAGGCGCAGCCCCTCGTTCGGGAACTCCCGCATCAGGTAACGCAGTTGCAGATAGTCACCGAGGTAGGCGCTGCCCCTGCCCGCTACCAGAGCCCCGTACCAGTTCTCCGCATCGGTCAGGAGCCGCTGGGACGAGTGGGGATAGAGCCGCTGCAGAGTCTCCTCTGCCTGCCAGATGGGCGAGACCAGAAAGGTCGCCTGCTCGAGCTCCCCCCGATAGAGGATGGCGGACTCCGCCTCCAGCATGGCCCGGCTCAAGGCCATGCCGGGCAGGGTCTCCCGGGTTGGGCCCACATGGGGGATGAGATCGCACTGCCCGCGCTGCAAGCCCTGCAGGGTCGCCGCCCAGTTGGGCAGTTTTTCAAAGCGCAGCGGCACCGGCAGTTGCCGGGCCAGGCGTTTCATCTGATCGATGAGCAGGCCCCCCTGCGCTTCCAGATAGGGAGGACGCTGCAGGGCCGGATAGCAGAAGGTCAGCCCGGTGAGCGTATCGGCATAGGCCTGGGTCTCGGCTGACAGGGGGAGCGTGGCGGCACGCAGCGGCAAGGCCAGCAGCGCACCAAACAGGAAGAGGGTCTTTATCATCGAAACGCAAAAGCCAGGCATTTGCCTGGCTTTTCTTTACTCATTGGGTTCAACATTTTCTACCCTGGCCTTGAGCTTCTGGCCAGGCCGGAAGGTCACCACACGACGGGCGCTGATGGGAATATCCTCGCCCGTCTTGGGGTTACGTCCGGGACGCTGGTTCTTCTCACGAAGATCAAAGTTACCGAAGCCTGAAATCTTGACTTGTTCACCGCGCTCGAGCGCCTGTCTGATTTCCTCAAAGAAGGCTTCCACCATGTCTTTGGCTTCACGCTTGCTCATCCCGAGCTGGGTGAACAGGTGCTCTGCAATGTCGGCTTTGGTAAGCGCCATAGATCAATCCCTCAAGGATGCATTCAACTCTTCACCAAGGGCCCGCACGACATTGTCTACGGTCTCGGCAATCTCTTTCTCCTCCAGGGTGCGCTGGGTGTCTTGCAACACTAGACTGATGGCCAGGCTCTTCTTGTCCTCTGCCATACCAGCACCCTGGTATACGTCGAACAAGTTTATTCCAACTAACTGATTTCCGCCAACTTTTTTAATTACTGCCAGGACGTCACCGGCCAGAACCGCAACGTCGACCACCACGGCGATGTCACGGCGGTTGGCCGGGAAGCGGGAAACTTCGGCCGCAACCGGCACCTTGGCAGGGGTCAGCTTGTCCAGTTCCAGCTCGAACATCACGGCACGGCTCTTGAGACCCAGCTTCTTCTCGAGGCTCGGGTGGATCACTCCGATGTGGCCGATGACGGCGCCATTACGCAGGATGGCGGCGCTCTGGCCCGGGTGCAGGGCGCTGTGCTCGGTACGCTCGAAGCTGAAGGTGGCCCCTTCGGCGGTGAGATCCAGCACGGCTTCCAGATCCCCTTTCAGATCAAAGAAGTCGCTGCCACGGCTCTTGACGTCCCAGTGCTCGTCGCTCTGGTTGCCGGTGATGATGCCGGCCAGCATGGGCTCCTGACGGATGCCGTTCTCGGCGCTTGCGTCCTTGATGAAACGCAGGCCCTGCTCGAACAGACGCACACGGCCCTGCTGACGGTTCTGGTTGTAGACCACCGCCTGCACCAGACCCGGGAACAGGGAGACACGCATGGCGGACATCTCGACTGAGATGGGGTTCGGCAGAACTATGGCGTCGCTCTGGGGGAACAGGGTCTGCTGGGCCTTGGGATCCACGAAGCTGTAGGTGATCGCCTCCTGGAAACCTCTGTCGACCAGCAGGTCACGCACCCGCTTCAGGGTCACCTGGCCTTCGGCCTGCTCCACCATCGCCAGGGAGGCGGCGGGTTTGAGGTTCGGGATGTTGTTGTAGCCGTAGATGCGGGCCACTTCCTCGATGAGGTCTTCCTCGATGGCGATGTCGAAACGCCAGGAGGGGGCCAGCGCGGTCCAGCCGTCGGCGTCCACGGTCACCTGCATGCCGAGGCGGGTCAGGATCTCGAGCACCTGGGCGTCGGCCACGCTGATGCCGATCACCTTGTCGAGCTTGGCACGACGCAAGCGGATGGGGGCAGCCTTGGGAAGATGGGCATCGGATTTGACCTCGATGACCGGGCCAGCTTCACCGCCGCAGATATCCAGCAGCAGGCGGGTGGCTCTGTCCATCACCTTGGCCTGCAGCTCGGGATCGACCCCGCGCTCGAAGCGGTGGGAAGAGTCGGTGTGCAGACCGTAGGCACGGGCGCGGCCTGTGATGGAGAGCGGCGCGAAGAAGGCGCACTCCAGCAGGATGTCGGTGGTGGTCTCGGACACACCGGTGCGATCGCCGCCGAAGATACCGGCCATGCAGGCAGGGCCTTTGGCATCGGCAATCACCAGGGTGTTGTCTTTAAGCTTCACCTCGGTACCGTCGAGCAGGGTCATGGGCTCATCGCTACGGGCGCGGCGCACCACCAGCTCCCCTTCCAGCTTGGCCAGATCGAAGGCGTGCATCGGCTGACCGTATTCCAGCAGCAGGTAGTTGGTGATGTCGACGATGGCGTCGATGGAGCGGATGCCGCCACGGCGCAGCTTCTCCTGCATCCAGAGCGGGCTCTGGGCGCTCAGGTTCAGCCCCTTGATGACGCGACCCAGGTAACGTGGGCAATCGGCGGGCGCCTCGACCCGGATCGGGAAGCTGGCGTCAATGGTGGCGGCGGCAGGCGTCCAGCTCGGCTCGACCACGTCCACGCTGTTGAGCACGCCGATCTCCCGGGCCAGACCCGCGATGCCGAGGCAATCGGCACGGTTCGGGGTCAGATCCACGTCGATGGCGACGTCATTGAGGTTGAGGTAGTCGCGAATGTCGGTGCCGATGGGGGCATCGGCCGGCAGCTCGATGATGCCGTCCGCCTCGACGTCGATACCCAGCTCGCTGAAGGAGCAGAGCATGCCGTGAGACGGCTGGCCACGCAGCTTGGCTTTCTTGATGGTGAAATCGCCCGGCAGGGTCGCGCCCACCTTGGCCACACACACTTTCAGGCCGGTACGGCAGTTCGGCGCGCCGCAGACGATGTCCAGCAGCTCGGCCTCCCCCACGTTGACCTTGGTCACCCGCAGCTTGTCGGCGTCCGGATGCTGGGCACACTCGACCACTTCACCCACCACCACGTTGTTGAACTGGCCGGCGACCGCTTCAATGGCGTCGACTTCGAGGCCGGCCATGGTGATCTGCTCGGCCAGTGCGTTGTCACTCAACTCGGTGCGGACCCACTCCATCACCCAGGATTTACTGAATTTCATGTTCTCTCGCCCTTACTTGAACTGCTTGAGGAAGCGCAGATCGTTTTCGAAGAAGGCACGCAGGTCGTTGACCCCGTATCGCAGCATGGTCAGGCGCTCAACGCCCATGCCGAAGGCAAAGCCGGAGTATTTTTCCGGATCGATGCCGACCGAACGCAGCACGTTCGGGTGCACCATGCCGCAGCCCAGCACTTCCAGCCACTTGCCGTTCTTGCCCATCACGTCCACTTCGGCGCTCGGCTCGGTGAACGGGAAGTAGGAGGGGCGGAAGCGAATGGTGAGATCTTCCTCGAAGTAGTTGCGCAGGAAGTCGTGCAGTATCCCCTTGAGCTCGGTGAAGCTGGCATGCTCGTCCACCAGCAGGCCTTCGACCTGGTGGAACATGGGGGTGTGGGTCATGTCGTAGTCGTTACGATAGACGCGGCCCGGCGCTATGATGCGGATCGGCGGCTGCTGATGTTCCATGGTGCGGATCTGCACGCCCGAGGTGTGGGTACGCAGCATCAGATCGGGATTGAAGTAGAAGGTATCGTGATCGGTACGCGCCGGGTGATGAGCCGGAATGTTCAGCGCATCGAAGTTGTGGAAGCCATCTTCAATCTCGGGACCGCGCTCTACCTTGAAACCCATCTCGCCAAACAGGCGCTCGATGCGTTCAATGGTGCGGGTCACCGGGTGCAGGCCACCGTTCTCGATACGACGACCCGGCAGGCTGATGTCGATGGTCTCGGCCGCCAGCTTCTGGTTCAGCACGGCAACTTCGAGGGCTTCACGACGCGCGTTCAAGGCATCCTGAACCAGCTGCTTGGCCTGGTTGATCACGGCGCCTGCGGCGGGACGCTCCTCAGGCGAAAGGGCGCCCAGGCCCTTCATCTGCTCGGTAAAAAAGCCCTTTTTACCCAGATATTTGACCCGGATTTCGTCGAGGGCGGCGATGTCGCTTACGCCCTCAATTTCGGCCTTGGCCTGGCCGACTACTTCTTCAAGCTGTTGCATGTCTTCCTCGTCACCACTCCCGAAACAGGAGCCTTTAGGCTAAATAAGGTCAAGAGGGGAATAATACAAAAAAAGCCCCTTCGCTGACCATAGTTATGGCGGGCTTTTCTCCCTATAAATCATTTTGTTATATCAAGCGAGTCTCAAGCCCTCCCCCGCTCGCTTTAATTTTTGATGTTAGGCCTTGGTTTGTTGGCATATCAGACATTTTCGCGTCGGCCACCAGGGCGGATGGTGCTGTACGGCACAACACACTGAAAGCAAAAAGCGGGCAACAAAAAAGGAGGCCTGAGCCTCCTTTTATCTTTCATAACAGAACCGGATTAAACCAGAGCTGCTTTGGCCTTTTCAACCAGGGCGGTGAAAGCCAGCTTGTCGTGAACGGCGATATCGGACAGGATCTTGCGATCGATCTCGATGGAAGCCTTCTTCAGACCGTCGATCAGACGGCTGTAGGACAGACCGTTCTGACGGGCTGCAGCGTTGATACGCGCAATCCACAGCTGACGGAACTGACGCTTCTTCTGGCGACGGTCACGGTAGGCATACTGACCAGCTTTGGTTACCGCTTGTACCGCTACGCGGTAGACACGGGAACGGGCGCCGTAGTAACCCTTGGCGGCTTTCATTACTTTCTTGTGACGAGCGCGAGCAGTCACACCACGTTTAACTCTTGGCATTTTTCACATCCCCCTTATGCGTACGGCAGACAAGCGACAACACGTTTGTGGTCGGCAGCAGAAACCATGAACTTCGGCCCCAGCTTACGCTTACGCTTACTGCTCTTCTTGGTCAGGATGTGACGCAGGTGGTTGTGCTTGCACTTGAAGCGACCTGAGCCAGTCTTCTTGAAGCGCTTTGCAGCACCCCGGTTGGTTTTCATCTTCGGCATTTCATACTCCGCATTGTGAGTGACAACAAAATCGCAAGGCGAACCGACTCACGGGGCGAGCCCCATGAGTCAATTTCTTGTGGGCCTTAAGATTTCTTCTTAGGTGCGAGGACCATCACAGCTTGACGGCCTTCGACTTTCGGGAACGACTCGACTACGGCCAACTCTTCCAGATCGTTCTTGACTCGCTCCAGAACCTTGATACCAAGATCCTGGTGGGCCATTTCACGACCACGGAAGCGCAGGGTGACCTTCGCCTTGTCCCCGTCTTCCAGAAAGCGAACCAGGTTGCGTAGTTTTACCTGATAGTCGCCTTCGTCAGTGCCAGGACGGAATTTGATTTCCTTCACCTGGACGACTTTCTGCTTTTTCTTCTGTTCTTTGGTGGTCTTGCTCTTTTCGTAGAGGAATTTGCCGTAATCCATGATTCGGCAAACGGGCGGCTCAGCGTTAGGACTGATCTCGACCAGATCCACTCCGGCTTCAAGGGCCAAGTTCAGGGCATCCTGGATGGTGGTGATGCCAATGGCCTCACCGTCCAAACCAGTCAGACGAACTTCTTTCAGACGGATCTCTTCATTGATCCGGTGAGCGCGGGCTTGCGGTTGCTTGCCCAGTTTTTTTCCGCCTTTTATAGCTTATTCCTCCACTTTCTTTTGTCCGCGGGTCTGAACTTCCTGGGTTAACAGAGCTATCAGCTCTTCAACAGGATAAGAACCCAGGTCAGCCCCTTTACGAGTCCGTACTGCAATCTTGCCGGCTTCTACTTCTTTATCGCCGCAGACCAGCATGAAAGGCACTCGCTTCAAAGTATGCTCGCGGATTTTAAAGCCAATCTTCTCATTTCTCAAGTCCGCTTTTGCGCGAAGGCCCGCATCATTCAATGCCTTGGCAACTTTCACCGCATAATCGGCCTGATTATCCGTGATATTCATGACCACGGCCTGAGTCGGTGCCAGCCAGGTCGGGAACAGTCCGGCGTACTCTTCGGTCAGGATACCGATGAAACGCTCGAGGGACCCGAGAATGGCCCGGTGGATCATCACGGGTACGTGACGTTCGTTGTCTTCGCCCACATAAGTAGCGCCAAGACGGCCCGGCAAGGCAAAATCGAGCTGCACGGTACCACACTGCCAGGCACGATCAAGACAATCGTGCAGGGTGAATTCGATCTTGGGACCGTAGAAAGCCCCCTCACCCGGCTGCAGATCGTACTTCAGGCCGTTGAGCACCAGGGCTTCCGCCAGGGCGGCTTCCGCGCGATCCCAGGCTTCATCGGAACCGATGCGCTGCTCGGGACGGGTGGAGAGCTTGACCACGATGTTTTCGAAGCCAAAGGTGCCGTAGACGTCATAGACCATGCGAATGCAGGCCGAGACCTCTTCCATGATCTGATCTTCGGTACAGAAGATATGGGCGTCATCCTGGGTGAAGCCGCGCACCCGCATCAAACCGTGCAGGGAGCCTGAGGGCTCGTTGCGGTGGCAGGAGCCGAACTCTGCCATGCGCAGGGGCAGGTCCCGGTAGGACTTCAGACCCTGGTTGAAGATCTGCACGTGACCCGGACAGTTCATCGGCTTGATGGCGTACTCGCGGTTCTCGGACTGGGTGGTGAACATGGCCTGGGCGTATTTCTCCCAGTGGCCTGAACGCTCCCACAGCACGCGATCCATCATGAAGGGGCCTTTCACCTCCTGATAGTCGTACTCCTTGAGCTTGCCGCGGATGAAGGTTTCCAGCTCACGGAAGATGGTCCAGCCATCGTTGTGCCAGAACACCATGCCGGGGGCCTCTTCCTGCATGTGGTACAGGTCGAGCTGCTTGCCAATCTTGCGGTGGTCGCGCTTGGCGGCCTCCTCGAGACGCTGCAGGTAGGCCTTGAGCTGCTTCTTGTCGGCCCAGGCGGTACCGTAGATGCGCTGCAGCATCTTGTTGTTGGAGTCGCCGCGCCAGTAGGCGCCGGACATCTTCTGCAACTTGAAGTGGTGGCAGTGACGCATGTTGGGCACATGGGGGCCGCGACACATGTCGACGTACTCTTCGTGATGATAGAGACCGGGCTGATCATCGCGGGCGATGTTCTGATCCAGGATTTCGACCTTGTAGGTCTCGCCGCGGGCCTCGAACACGTCGCGCGCCTCCTGCCAGGAGACCTTCTTCTTGACGACGTCGTAATCCTTGGCGGCCAGCGCCAGCATGCGCTCTTCCAGGGCAGCCAGATCTTCATCGGTCAGGGTGCGGTCGAGATCGACGTCGTAGTAGAAACCGTTGTCGATGACAGGACCTATGGCCATCTTGGTCTGGGGCCAGAGTTGCTTGATGGCATGACCCAGCAGGTGGGCGCAGGAGTGGCGCAGAATGTCCAGACCGTCTTCGTCTTTGGCGGTGATGATGGCCAGGGAAGCATCGGCTTCGATCAGCTCGCACGCATCCACCAGTTCACCGTTCACCCGGCCGGCAATGCACGCCTTGGCGAGACCGGGACCTATGTCGGCGGCGACGTCCATGACGGAAACGGCGTGGGGAAATTGACGTTGGCTGCCGTCAGGCAGAGTAATGATTGGCATTAGGTGTTTCCTTATACAGTGGTGCCCCCTACCAAAGGGCACATGCAGATTGGAGAAAACCTTTCATTTCAAGCAGTTCACCCCTGAGTTTCACCGTTCACAATACGGTTGCTACACAGCGGTGGTACACACCCTCTTGGGTGCGCAAGGCCATCAATTGACAGGTACAGCGGAGGATTGTATCAGACGTCACGACCCAGACAAGTTGCCTTGCCGATTTTGTATACCATGAAGGGGAAAGCGAGGTGCGCCGTCATCAGTTGATTTGCCTGGCGTCACAGAGGCAATCGGGACGACGCATACGCGATACAGGTCCCGCCGCGCCCTCTCTGTGCTAGGTTTCCAGTGAGGCGTCTGCCTAAATGAGGAGAGCATGATGTACACCTATGACATTTCGTTTCCGGAGCATGCGGAGAAGATTGTCCATCCGGATCACCTGTTGACGACACACTGCCCCGTTCATCTCGGGGAGCTGGTGATCCTGAGCGATGGCAGCAAGCGCGAGGTATGCAGCATAGTGCACAGCGCCGATCGCAGCACCCTCTACGTCACCAACGTGACACCGGGCAAGATCACCGCCAGCCGCTGAGGGGCTAACCCTCCCCCAGCAGTGACTGGCCATTGAAATCGAAGGCGCTGCGACCCTCCTCGGCCAGCGCCAGCTCCTGCAATACCGTCAACGCCAGCTTGTTGCCCTTTTGCGAGGCCTGATAGAGCCACTGCTTGGCCTCGGCCATGTCGACCCGACCGTTGGCCCCCATCAGATGCAGCACTCCCACCTTGAGCATGGCGGGCACGTCTCCGTTGCGGGCCGCCCGCTCCATCCAGTGAAAGGCGATACGCAGATCCCGTGGCACCCCTACCCCGCGCAGATAGAGCTCCGCCAGCCGGTACTGGCCAAACGCATCCCCCGCCTCGGCGGACTGACGATAGAGGCGGATGGCCTGCGCCAGATCCTGCTCGCTCCCCTGCCCCAGCTCATGGCTCCACCCCATCAGGGCCTGCGCCCTGGGTTGACCCTGCTCGGCCAGCGGCTGCCAGATACCGGTCGCCTGCTCGAAGTGGCCCACCCGCCAGGCGCGATTGGCCGCGGCCAGCTCCTGCTCGGTGGAGAGCGGTATCAGACGCCAGGCGACCAGGGCAATGACGCCGATAAACAGCCAGCGGTAAGTGGTGGGACTCATGATGATTTCCGTGATCCAGTTCGCATTTTGTCTATGTAAACGAAATGTAGCGACAGATCAAGCAGGAGATCCCGTTCTTTGGCCGAGTGAAATAAGGGAAGAGTGGCCGGACTTGATGTTTGGCACCATCCCGAGCAGAATGACTGTATGTATAAACAGTATATAGTGTGATGAGATGGCAGGACGAGGCAGCACCCATAATATCGAGCACCGTTTCAGCGGCCCGCAGATCGATGCCATCGACGATGGCTGGCAGGCCGTGGAATGGGAGGCGGCATTTCGTGCGTCCCAGCCCCGAACCGAGGTGCGGGAGATCCAGGCCAAGAGCATCATCAGCCACAACCTCTCGCCGGACGTCCCCTTCGGCCGCTCCATCAATCCCTATCAGGGGTGCGAGCATGGCTGCATTTACTGCTATGCCAGACCCAGCCACGCCTACCTGGAGCTCTCTCCCGGCCTGGATTTCGAGACCCGGCTGTTTGCCAAGCTCAATGCCGCCGCGCTGCTGCGCCGGGAGTTTGCCAAGCCAGGCTATCAGCCGCAGACCATAGTACTCGGGGCCAACACCGATCCCTACCAGCCCATAGAGCACCACTATCGCCTCACTCGCGAGCTGCTGGAGGTGATGCTGGCCCATCGCCATCCGGTGGGGATCATCACCAAGAGCGCCATGATATTGCGCGATCTCGATCTGCTGGCCGAGCTCGCCCGGGAGGGGCTCTGCCAGGTGATGGTGTCGGTCACCACCCTGAACGAGACTCTCAGGCGACAGCTGGAGCCCCGCGCCAGCACGGGCGCGGGTCGGCTCAAGGTCATCGAGAAGCTGGCACAGGCCGGGATACCTGTGGGAGTGCTGGCGGCACCCATGATCCCGCGGCTCAACGAGCCCGAGCTGGAGCAGATCATCAAGGGCGCCGTGGAGGCGGGCGCCGGCTGCGCCGACTACATACTGCTGAGACTGCCCCACGAGCTGACCACCCTGTTTTGCGACTGGCTGGAGGAGCACTACCCCGGCCAGAAGGAGGCTATCCTGAACCAGTTGCGGGCAAGCAGAGGGGGGGCGCTCAACAGCCCCGCCTTCGGGACTCGCATGCGCGGAGAGGGTCAATTCGCCGACTTGCTCGCCCAGCGCTTTCGGCTCATCAGCAAGCGGCTGCAACTGGGCAAGCGCCATATCGCGCTCAACACCTCTGCCTTCATTCGCCCCAACGAGCAGTTGCGCCTGTTCTGATGGCTGCGGCTATCGCCGCTCAGCCCCTGGGCCTTGGCGGATGAGGGCGCACCGGCTTGCCCTGCGCGATCAGCTCCGCCGGCAGGCGCGAGGGCTCATAAGCCACCTCCTCCTGCTCGTCATGTGACAATGCCCTGGCATCCTCTCCCCACATCCGGCTCCACCAGATCTCCCACATGATCCAACTGGTCATACCCTGCTCCTTCTGGATGATATTGCCAACGCCGGGCTCGGGCATGATCGTGCCCTTGTCCCACCTGAACAGCCGCAGTCTGTCCCGCCGGGATGACAGCCAGATGACGCCGGGATGAAGGATTGAATGAGCAAGAGAGCCCGGAGCGGGAAAATCCGGCGCCAGCACAGGAGATGAACGCAGGCAGTTTCGGATGACCGAGCGCCGCAGGAGGGAATGAAGGCAAGACAAACAAAAAGAGCGACCCAAGGGCCGCTCTTTTTTATCGAGGCAGGTAACGATTATTCGTCGTCAGCCGCACCCGCTTCGCTGGAGCCTGCATCGTCGGCAGCACCGGCGTCTGGCGCAGTTTCTGCACCTTCCGCCTGCTCGCCGTCGATGGCCATGCCCTCGGCGACCAGAGCGTCGTTCTCTTCCTCGTCGCTCTCGGCAATGCGCTGCAGGCCGACCACGGTCTCGTCTTCACCGGTACGGATCAAACGGACACCGCCGGTGTTACGGCCGATGACGCTCACCTCGGCAACACGGGTACGCACCAGGGTGCCGCCGTTGGTGATCAGCATGATCTGGTCGGTATCCTCGACCTGGATCGCATCGATCACCTTGCCGTTGCGCTCGTCCACCTTGATGGAGCGAACGCCCTGGGTACCACGGCTCTTGGTCGGGTACTCGTCCAGTGCGGTGCGCTTGCCGTAACCGTTCTCGGTGGCGGTGAGGATGGCACCTTCACCGCGCGGCACGATGAGGGAAACCACCTTGTCACCGGCGCCCAGCTTGATGCCGCGCACACCGGCGGCGGTACGACCCATGGGACGCACGCCCTTGAAGGTACCCTTGTTCTCGGTGCCTTCAGTGCCTTCGCCGTTGTCGCTGCCATCCTCGTCGTTGCCGGCGTCGTCGTCGGTCTCGACGTCATCGCTGACATCCGCATCGGCTGCATCGGCGCGGCCGCTACCTTCATTGAAGCGAACCACCTTGCCCGCATCGGAGAAGAGCATGATCTCGTTGCTGCCGTCGGTGATGTCCACCCCGATCAGCTCATCACCCTCCTTGAGGTTGATGGCGCGAATACCGGAGGAGAGCGGACGGCTGAAGTCGGACAGGCTGGTCTTCTTCACGGTACCGTTGGCGGTGGCGAAGAAGACATACTTCTCGGCATCATACTCCTTCACCGGCAGGATGGCGGTGATGCGCTCACCCTCGTCCAGCGGCAGCAGGTTGATGATGGGACGACCACGGGCGCCACGGGACGCTTCCGGCAGCTGATAGACCTTGAGCCAGTAGACCTTGCCACGGGTGGAGAAGCACAGAATGGTGTCGTGGGTGTTGGCCACCAGCAGACGCTCCACAAAGTCCTCTTCCTTGATCCGGGTGGCCGACTTGCCACGACCACCGCGGCGCTGGGCCTCGTAGTCGGAGAGCGGCTGATACTTCACATAGCCCTGGTGAGACAGGGTGACGACCACGTCTTCCGGGGTGATCAGATCTTCGATGTTGATCTCGGCACTGGACATGCTGATCTCGGTGCGACGCTCGTCGCCATACTGCTCGCGCACGGCCAGCAGTTCATCGCGGATCACTTCCATCAGCCGTTCCGGGCTTGCCAGGATGAACAGCAGCTCGGCGATGAGATCCAGCAGAGACTGGTACTCTTCCAGGATCTTCTCGTGCTCGAGGCCGGTCAGCTTGTGCAGACGCAGGTCAAGGATGGCCTGGGCCTGGATCTCGGTCAGGAAGTACTGCCCTTCACGGATGCCGAACTCCGGCTCCAGCCACTCCGGCCGTGCCGCGTCGTCGCCCGCTTTCTCCAGCATGGCGGCCACGTTGCCGAGTTCCCAGCCCTTGGCAACCAGGCCCGCTTTCGCATCCGCCGGGGTCGCACTGTGGCGAATGAGCTCGATGATGGGGTCGATGTTGGCCAGCGCCACCGCCAGACCTTCCAGGATGTGCGCCCGATCCCGCGCCTTGCGCAGCTCGAACACGGTCCGGCGGGTCACCACCTCGCGGCGGTGCAGCAGGAAGGCATCCAGGATCTCTTTGAGGTTCATCACCTTGGGCTGGTTGTTATCGAGCGCCACCATGTTGATGCCGAACGTGGTCTGCATCTGGGTGTGCTTGTAGAGATTGTTCAGCACAATCTCGCCGGACTCGCCGCGCTTGATCTCGATAACGATGCGCATGCCGTCTTTATCAGACTCATCGCGCAGGGCACTGATGCCCTCGACCTTCTTCTCTTTGACCAGCTCGGCGATCTTCTCGATCAGCCGCGCCTTGTTCACCTGATAGGGGATCTCGTGAACGATGATGGTCTCGCGACCGCTCTTCTCGTCCACTTCCACCTCGGCCTTGGCCCGCACATAGACGGAGCCGCGACCGGTCCGGTAGGCCTGCACGATGCCGGAGCGCCCGTTGATGATGCCGCCGGTGGGGAAATCCGGGCCGGTGACATAGGTCATCAGCTCGTCAATGGTGAGGGCGCCATTCTCGATCAACGCCAGACAGCCGTTGACTATCTCGGTGAGGTTGTGAGGAGGAATGTTGGTCGCCATGCCCACCGCGATACCGGAGGAGCCGTTGATCAACAGGGTGGGTACCTTGGTGGGCATGACAGCCGGGATCATCTCGGTGCCGTCGTAGTTCGGCACCCAGTCCACGGTCTCTTTGTCCAGATCGGCCAGCAACTCGTGGGAGATGCGCGCCATCCGCACTTCGGTGTAACGCATGGCCGCAGCGTTGTCGCCATCGACCGAGCCGAAGTTGCCCTGACCATCGACCAGCATGTAACGCATGGAGAAATCCTGCGCCATCCGGACAATGGTGTCATACACGGCGCTGTCGCCGTGCGGGTGATATTTACCGATTACGTCACCGACCACACGGGCCGATTTCTTATAGGGCTTGTTCCAGTCGTTCCCCAACTCGTTCATAGCAAACAGAACGCGGCGGTGAACCGGTTTCAAGCCATCACGCACATCCGGCAGAGCTCGTCCTACGATCACGCTCATGGCGTAATCCAGATAGGAACTCTTGAGCTCTTCTTCGATGTTGACCGGCGTGATCTCTCTGGCCAGATCGCTCATAGAAAGCCTTAATCCCTAATTAGTTGTTCTTTGGCTTAAACAGCGCGACATGGTAACACACTGAGCCAAATACCTTAAGCCACAAATCCGGGTAACACGTCGGGCTGGTGTGCCCAAGTCCGTCCGTTATAATGCCCGCCAGGACAATAGATTGCGCGCGCCCTGCCCGCTGCGCGCCCTGCCACAGGATCATCAAAAAATGAATAGTGATGCCAATGTCGATCTGACAGAAATCGCCAAATTTGAAGCCATCGCCTCCCGCTGGTGGGACATGGAGGGCGAGTTCAAGCCCCTGCATCAGATAAACCCGGTGCGCCTTGACTGGATCACCGACAAGAGCGGTGGCCTGTTTGGCAAGCGCGTGCTCGACATCGGCTGCGGCGGCGGCATCCTCTCCGAGAGCATGGCGCGCCGGGGTGCTCGCGTGACCGGCATCGACATGGGCAAGGAGCCCCTCGGGGTCGCCCGCCTGCACGCCCTGGAGCAGGGTGTGGAGCTCGAATACCGCCAGATCACCGCCGAAGCTCATGCCGCCGAGGCCCCCGGCCAGTATGATGTGGTCACCTGCATGGAGATGCTGGAGCACGTGCCGGATCCCGCCTCCGTGCTGCGGGCCATCGCCACCCTGGTGCGCCCGGGGGGCAAGGTGTATGTCTCCACCATCAACCGCAACCCGAAAGCCTACCTGATGATGATCCTGGGGGCCGAGTACCTGCTGAAGATGGTGCCCAAGGGCACCCACGATCACAAGAAGTTCATCACCCCCGCCGAGCTGTGTCGCATGGGTGAAGCCGCGGGCCTCTTGGTGCGGGACATGAGCGGGGTGCACTACGCGCCGCTCTCCAACAGCTTCAAGCTCGGCAGGAACGTCGACGTCAACTACATGGTGGCCTTCGTGCGCCCGGAGTCAGTCTGATGAGCACCGACAAGGCGCCCCTGCGCTGCGTGCTGTTCGATCTGGACGGCACCCTGCTCGACACGGCCCCGGATCTCGGCGCCGCCGTCAACCATGTGCTGGTGAGCGAAGGCTTTGCCCCGCTGCCCGAGGCCATCATCCGCCAGACCACCTCCCACGGGGCCCTCGGTCTGCTCAAGGCGGGCCTGGGGGAGGATCTGCTGGAAGAGCTGGGGGCCACGCGCCTTCGCACCGCCCTGCTCGACCATTACGCCGCCAACCTCTGCGTCGGTACCCGTCCCTATGAAGGGATGCTGGATCTCATCGAATGGCTCGATGAGAAGAAGCTGCCCTGGGGCATAGTCACCAACAAGCCGGGCTTTCTCACCGAGCCGCTGCTGGCTGCCCTGCCCGAGCTTGCCAGCTGTGGCGTCACCGTCAGCGCCGACACCCTGCCGGTACGCAAGCCAGACCCCGCCCCCATGTTCTTTGCCTGCGAGCGGCTCGGGGTCGAGGCGGCCCAGTGCCTCTACGTGGGGGATCACGTGCGCGACATCGAGGCGGGGCGCAACGCCGGCATGCTTACCGCGGTGGCGGGCTGGGGCTATCTGAGCGATGACGAGGATACCGCCGACTGGGGCGCCGACTTGCACTTTGATACGGTACAGGCCCTGCACCACTGGCTGCGCTACGAGCTGACCCGAGTCAGCCCTGTTCCGCATGATGTTATAGATGGATCATCCGGGCAGCTTTAACGCCAGAAGGTTCCCAGATGAGCACGACGCTCACTCACCGGGCCGCACATTGGCAATGACAAGGGGCGCAGATGCGCCCCTTGTTTTGAGAAGATGACAAGTGCGCGCCTGCGGGGACAGGACAGCTTTTGACCCTGGCTGCACAAGGGATAACCAGGCTGAATTTGCTAGTAAAAACACCCCCTTTTCGCAAGCAAAAAAAGTTATTTAAATTTTCCATCTTCGATCATCGGACTTGCATTTGCCGGATCGGACGGATGAAAACCCACTCACTGTGAGCAGTCACTAACTCTGGCCCGAACACCCACAATTTATCCACAGCTAATGCGTTATCCACAGATTGCAATGCCGTGCCGACCTCACTATCTTGTAGTTCGAATTTAAAATAACACTATATCTTGTGATTCATGGCGCACTTCGCCCCCAGGCCACCCTACAGAAGGGAACCCTGGATGCTGGGCGCCATGGTTTTTCGGGAATCAACTAAAGGTCATCAGCCAATGAACTTGTTTGTGACGAAGCGTAACGGCCACAAAGAACCCATCGATCTGGATAAAATTCACCGCGTGCTCGACTGGGCCGCCGAGAAGCTCGACAACGTGTCGGTCTCCCAGGTGGAGCTCAAGTCCCACATCCAGTTCTATGACGGTATCCGTACCGCCGACATCCACGAAACCGTCATCAAGGCCGCTGCTGACCTGATCTCCGAACAGAGCCCGGATTACCAGTACATGGCCGCCCGCCTGGCCATCTTCCACCTGCGCAAGAAGGCCTACGGCCAGTTCGAGCCGCCCCACCTCTACCAGCACGTCGCCCGTCTGGTGGACATGGGCAAGTACGACAAGCACCTGCTGACCGACTATACCCAGGCCGAATTCGAGGAGCTCAACGCCCACCTCGACCACTGGCGTGACATGGACTTCTCCTACGCGGCGGTCAAGCAGCTGGAAGGCAAGTATCTGGTGCAGAACCGCGTCACCGGCGAAATTTACGAGAGCCCGCAGTTCCTCTACATCCTGGTGGCGGCCTGCCTCTTCTCCAAGTATCCGAAAGATACCCGTCTGGACTACATCAAGCGTTTCTACGATGCGGTCTCGACCTTCAAGATCTCCCTGCCCACCCCCATCATGAGCGGCGTGCGCACCCCGACCCGTCAGTTCAGCTCCTGCGTGCTGATCGAGTGCGATGACAGCCTGGATTCCATCAATGCCACCGCCAGCGCCATCGTCCGTTATGTCTCCCAGCGCGCCGGCATCGGCATCAACGCCGGACGCATCCGTGGTCTGGGCAGCCCCATCCGTGGCGGCGAAGCCTTCCACACCGGCTGCATCCCCTTCTACAAGTACTTCCAGACTGCCGTGAAGTGCTGCTCCCAGGGCGGCGTGCGCGGCGGTGCCGCCACCCTCTTCTACCCCCTGTGGCACACCGAGGTGGAGAGCCTGCTGGTACTGAAGAACAACCGCGGCGTGGAAGAGAACCGGGTCCGTCACATGGACTACGGGGTGCAGATCAACAAGCTGATGTACCAGCGCCTCATCAAGGGCGGCGACATCACATTGTTCTCCCCGTCCGATGCACCTGGCCTGTACGACGCCTTCTTCGCGGATCAGGACAAGTTCGAGCAGCTCTACGTCAAGTACGAGCAGGATCCGTCCATTCGCAAGAAGACCCTCAAGGCGGTGGATCTCTTCTCCCTGATGATGCAGGAGCGCGCCGGCACCGGTCGCATCTACATCCAGAACGTGGATCACTGCAACACCCACAGCCCGTTCGATCCGGCCGTGGCCCCGGTGCGCCAGTCCAACCTCTGCCTCGAGATTGCGCTGCCCACCAAGCCGCTCAACAACGTGGATGACGAAGAGGGCGAGATCGCCCTGTGCACCCTGTCTGCCTTCAACCTGGGTGCCATCGAGAAGCTGGAAGACCTGGAAGAGATGGCAGACCTCGCCGTGCGCGCCCTGGATGCCCTGCTCGACTATCAGGACTACCCCCTCAAGGCCGCGATGAAGGGCAGCATGAACCGCCGTACCCTGGGGATAGGCGTCATCAACTACGCCTACTACCTGGCCAAGAACGGTGCCCGCTACTCCGACGGTTCCGGTCTGGCCCTGACCCACCGCACCTTCGAGGCGATCCAGTACTACCTGCTGAAGGCCTCCGTGCAGCTGGCCCGCGAGTTCGGCCCCTGCCCGGCCTTCAACGAGACCACCTACGCCCAGGGGATCCTGCCCATAGATACCTATAAAAAGGATCTGGATGTGCTGTGCAACGAGCCGCTGCACCTCGACTGGGAAAGCCTGCGTGAAGAGATCAAGACAGTGGGTCTGCGCAACTCCACCCTGACCGCACTGATGCCAAGCGAGACCTCCAGCCAGATCTCCAACGCCACCAACGGCATAGAGCCGCCCCGTGGTCTGGTGTCGGTCAAGGCTTCCAAGGACGGCATCCTCAAGCAGGTGGTGCCCGAGTACCATCGCCTGAAGGATCAGTACGAACTGCTGTGGAAGCAGCCGAGCGTCGATGGCTACCTGCAGCTGGTCGGCATCATGCAGAAGTTTGTGGATCAGGCGATCTCCGCCAACACCAACTACGACCCGGCCCGTTTCGAAGGCAACAAGGTCCCGATGAAGCAGCTGCTCAAGGACTTGCTGACCGCCTACAAATACGGCCTCAAGACCCTGTACTATCACAACACCCGTGATGGTGCGGACGACGCCCAGACCGATCTGCAAGACGACGGTTGCGCCGGCGGGGCTTGTAAAATATAAGTCGCAGCACGATCTGATGAACCGGGCGGGAGCATGAAGCTCCCGCCCTCCTGTTTCCTCTCATTCAAGACATTCAAATCACCATGGCTTATTCAACTTTCTGCCAGACCCAGAACGACCAGCTCAAGGAGCCGATGTTCTTCGGCCAGTCGGTCAATGTGGCCCGTTATGATCAGCAAAAGCACGACATCTTCGAGCGGCTGATCGAGAAGCAACTCTCCTTCTTCTGGCGTCCGGAAGAGGTGGATGTGTCCCACGATCGCATCGACTACCAGGCCCTGCCGCCCCACGAGCAGCACATCTTCATCTCCAACCTGAAGTACCAGACCCTGCTGGACTCCATCCAGGGCCGCAGCCCGAACGTGGCGCTGCTGCCCCTGGTCTCCATCCCGGAGCTGGAGACCTGGATCGAGACCTGGGCCTTCTCCGAGACCATCCACTCTCGCTCCTACACCCACATCATTCGCAACATCGTCAACAACCCGGGACAGGTGTTCGACGACATCGTCACCAACGAGCAGATCCTGAAGCGCGCCGGCTCCATCAGCCACTTCTACGACGATCTGATCGAGGCAACCGCGCTCTATCACCTGCACGGTGAAGGGAGCCACAAGGTGGGCGGCCGCGAGGTCTCCATTAGCCTGCGGGAGCTGAAGAAGAAGCTCTATCTGTGCCTGATGAGCGTCAATGCCCTGGAGGCGATCCGCTTCTATGTGAGCTTCGCCTGCTCCTTTGCCTTCGCCGAGCGCGAGCTGATGGAAGGCAACGCCAAGATCATCAAGATGATCGCCCGCGACGAGGCCCTTCACCTCACGGGGACCCAGCATATGCTGAACCTGATGCGCACCGGTCAGGACGACCCCGAGATGGCCGAGATTGCCGCCGAGTGCGAGCAGGCCTGCTTCGAGATCTTCAAGGAAGCGGCCGAGCAGGAGAAAGAGTGGGCCGAGTACCTGTTCCAGGATGGCTCCATGATCGGTCTGAACAAGGACATCCTCTGCCAGTACGTGGAGTACATCACCAACCTGCGGATGGCGGCGGTCGGCCTGCAGCCAGCCTTCATTGGCGCCAAGCAAAACCCCATCCCCTGGATCAACACCTGGCTTTCGTCCGACAACGTGCAGGTGGCCCCCCAGGAAGTGGAGGTGAGCTCCTACCTGGTCGGCCAGATCGACAGCGAAGTGCACGCAGACGATCTCGGTGATTTCGAGCTGTGAGTCAGCTGCCCGAACCGCTGGCCAGTCGCACTCGCAGCGAAGTGCACCCAGACGATCTGGGGTACGCCGCGCCGTGAGTGACGCCACCAACACGCTGACCCCCGCCCCCTGCTCTGCCCCCGCGCAGAGCGAGGCGGGCTCGCCACGGGTGCATACCCAGGATGACGTGCTGCACGCCCATCCCGGCGAGAGCCTGTTGGAGACCCTGGAGCGCCACGGTCACAGGGTGGAGTTCCAGTGCCGCAGCGGCTATTGCGGCGCCTGCCGCACCCCCTTGCTGACAGGCACAGTGCACTATCCCAGTGTGCCGCTGGCGTTTGTCTCCCCAGGGGAGTGCCTGCCCTGCTGCTGCCGACCGGTGGGGGCCATCCGGCTGGACATCCAGAAGGGCTGACGCCCAAGCTGGCAACTCGCGCAAAACAAAAAGCCGCCGGAGCAATCCGGCGGCTTTTTGCTGCGTCATCTGCAGAGGGCGCCCTGTGCAGGCGCCCGAGCCATCAAAGGGTCACAGCCAGGGGGCGGCGGTCGGCCCGTGATGCAGGCCCAGCTTCCAGACCCGACCGAAGTGCTTGTAGTGACCGGCGGCCACACCGGCCTTCTCCCCCATGCCGTGATAGAGATCGAGGTGACCCTTCTTCACGGCGCCACCCACGTCCAGCGCGATCAGCAGGCGCAGCTGGTGTTTGCCGGTCCAGTTGCCCGCCTTGTCGAGCAAGGGCACTTCCGCGAGGATCGGGGTCCCCATGGGCAGCAGGGTCTTGTCGGCGGCCACCGCCGCCATGGGCAGCAGCGGAATGCCGGCGGCGCCCACCACGTCGTTGGTGGGGCGACGCTCGAAGAAGACGTAGGAGGGGTTCTGCTCCACCAGCTCCTTGACGTTCGCCTCCGGCTGGCGGCTCGCCCACTCCTTGATGGCCTTCATGGACATCTGCTCCTTGGGCACCTCGCCCCGGTCGATCAGCACCCGGCCGATACTCACGTAGCCGTGGCCATTCTTGCCGCCGTAGCCCAGGTATTGCAGCCTGTCGTCATCCCCGTAGTGGACGAAGCCGGAGCCCTGCACGTCCATCAGGAAGTTGTCGATGAGGGACTTGCTGTAGCCCAGCTCCAGCCCACGGTTGGCCAGGGCCCCCTGATGGATCTCGGCCCGGCTCGGGCAACGACCGCCACATCTGGGCATGGCATAGATGGGGTACTTGTACTTGGCATCCGGGCGGTGACGCACCTCCAGCACCGGCGAGTAGTAGCCGGTGAAGAGCACGTTGCCCATGCGATCGGCGCCGCCGAGCTGGGCCAGGCTGATGCCGTACTGGGTGATATGGGCGGGATCACCGCCATTGGCCACCCAGCGGGAGAGCTGGCGATAGAGCTCGCCGTAGCGACGGGTCATCTTGCCGGAGCGCTCCAGCACCAACCGGCTCTGGGGGCCGAACTTGCTGTAGTCGGCGCGCTGACGGCTGTTGACCCGCTCCACCCGCACCAGATCCCCGGGCAGGGCACCATCCAGATACTGCTTGCCCAGATTCTCAGGGACCTCGCAGTTCAGAAAACATCCGGATTCCGCCTTCTTCTGGGGCACCTTGGCGGGTTCAGGGTTGCCCGCACAACCGGCCAGTCCCACCACGGCGGCGGCCAGCCAGTACGCATGTTTATTCATATGTCCTCATATAACACCGAGCATCATGTTCGGCGGGGAAGATGCCAAATTTGCCGGGGGAAAGCAAACGCCATCCGCCCCCGGACGCCCTATTTCTCCAAAGGGGATCTTCTGGGTTATAACAAGGTGACAAGATGTGAGAGGTCGTGGATGGAACAGCTCGAAATCTTCCCCCTGACAAGCCCCTGTGTCGGGGTCTGTGAAGTGAACAACAAGGGATACTGCAAGGGGTGCCTGCGCAGCCGGGAGGAGCGCTTCAACTGGCTCGTCATGACCCCGACCCAGCAGCAGGAGGTGATGCGCCTGTGCCGCAATCGCAAGGCGCGGGTCGAAGCCGCCCGTCGCAAGGCCAGAGAGGGTGAGCCCGTCGAGCCGCCATCGCAACCTGGCTGGGATTTCTGACCTCTTCCCTCTTTCTGCCCACCAAAACAGAGGCGGCCCGCAGGCCGCCTTGTCATTCATCGGATGGATACCCGTCAGGCCGTTGCCAGCCTGGCCTGCTCCTCGCCGCGCTTGAGCATGGCGTAGGAGACGCCGGTCAGGAGCGACCCCGCTGCAATCGCCAAGATATACATCATCACATGGCTGATGGCGTTCGGGATGAAGAGCACGAACAGACCGCCGTGGGGCGCCACCAGTTCGCAGCCGAACAGCATGGAGAGCGCACCGGTCAGGGCGCCGCCCACCATGCAGGCCGGGATGACCCGCATCGGATCCTTGGCCGCGAAGGGAATGGCCCCCTCGGAGATGAAGCACAGACCCAGCACGAAGGAGGCCTTGCCCGCTTCCTGCTCCGCCTTGATGAACTTCTTGCTGGCCAGGAAGGTGGCTATCCCCATCCCCAGGGCCGGCACCATGCCGGCGGCCATCACCGCAGCCATGGGGGCATAGGTCTTGGAGGCGAGCAGGCCGACCCCGAAGGCGTAGGCCGCCTTGTTGACCGGGCCACCCATGTCGAAGCACATCATGGCGCCGATGATGACCCCCAGCAGCACGGCGTTGGCGGAGCCCATGTTGTTGAGGAACTCTGTCATGGCATTCATGATGCCAGCCACAGGGCCGCCCACCACGTAGATCATCACGAGGCCGGTAAACAGGCTGGCCACCAGCGGAATGATGAGGATGGGCTTGAGCGCTTCCAGGGTCACCGGCAGGCGCACCTTGTCGCTCAGGTACTTGGCGCTGTAACCGGCCAGGAAACCGGCGACTATGCCGCCGAGGAAACCGGCGCCCAGCGAACTGGCCAGCATGCCGCCAATCATGCCCGGGGCGAGGCCCGGACGGTCGGCGATGGAGTAGGCAATGTAGCCGGCCAGCACCGGGATCATCAGGGCGAAGGCGGAGCCGCCGCCGATCTTCATCAGGGCCGCCGCGAGCGTCCCCTCTTCCTTGAACGCCTCGATGCCGAAGATGAAGGAGAGCGCGATGATGAGGCCACCGGCCACCACCATGGGCAGCATGAAGGAGACGCCGGTCAGCAGGTGCTTGTAGGGGCCGGCCTTCTCCTCTTTCTTGGCCGCGGCGGCGCCGCTGTGGCGATAGATCTTCGCCTCTGTCCACGCCTTGTCGAGTTCGGCGCGGGTCTTCTTCAGGGCCGCCCCCGTGCTGGTGCGATAGATCGGCTTGCCATCGAAGCGGGCCATGTCCACCTCGATGTCGGTGGCGAGGAACACCAGATCGGCGGCGGCGATCTCCTCGGCGGTCAGGGCGTTCTGGGCACCGACCGAGCCCTGGGTTTCGACGCGGATCTGATGGCCCAGCTGCTTGGCCATGGTCTCCAGCGCTTCCGCCGACATGAAGGTGTGGGCCACCCCGGTCGGGCAGGCGGTGACCGCAACGATGCGCTTGGCTCCGCTGGCCGCCTTGGGAGCGGCAGTGGCAACCACGGGGGCGGCCTGGTGGCGATAGAGGCTGGCACCGCTCGCGGCGGCCTCCAGCAGGGCGGCAGGATCCTGCAGCGCCAGATCCATGCTGCCCTGATAGAGGCGCTTGCCGTCATAGGCGGCGAGATCCACCGGGGCGCTTGCCACCACCAGCACCAGTTCGGCGGCGGCGATCTGCTCTTTCGAGGGAACCTGGCGGGGCTGCATGCTGGAGCCGACGTCGAGGATAAGCTCCCAGCCCGCCAGTTTGGCCTGCTGTTCTATCCGTTTTGCAGCGAGAAAGCTGGTGGCAATGCCCGCCGGGCAAGCCGTAACCAGAATTGCTTTCATTGGGCATCTCCTGAGTGTGTCATCGAAAGGGGATTGGATTGAGCCGGTGCCAGCGTATCCAGACGCTGTACGCGCACCTGCTCGAGTAAGGGGTTGAGCACCTTGATATCGTCAAAGCCGACCGCCACCTGGCTCACCGCCAGGGCAGAGACGGCGGTAGCCAGGCGCAGGGTCTGCTCCGGCGTCCAGCCAAGGCTCAGACCATGGGCAAGACCAGCCACCAGAGAATCACCGGCACCCACTGTGCTGACTACCTGCATGCGCGGCGGAATCGCCTGCCAGACGGCATCCGGGGCAAACCAGATCAGGCCATCGGCGCCGTTGGAGATCACCACATGGGGGATCCCGCTGGCCTGCAGGGCACGGGCACACTCGGCCTGATCGGCGAGGGTCTTGATGGGGCGACCTGCCCACTGCTCAAGCTCCTCCAGATTAGGCTTGACCAGGGTCGGCGCCGCCTTGATGCCCTCGCTCAGGGCCGCGCCGCTGCAATCGAAGATCACCTGCTTGCCCTTGGCCTTGAGCAGGCGAATAAGCCGGGCACAGTAATCGGGGGCCACCCCTTTGGGCAGGCTGCCCGCCAGCACGAACCAGTCGGCGCGCGTCGCCAGCCGCTCTATTTCGGCCTCCAGCGCGGCTACTTCCGACTGACGCACGTCAAGCCCAGGCAGATTGAGATCCGTGACCCGGCCCGATTGCTCGGAGATCTTCACGTTGATGCGGGTGCTGCCCGCCACGCGCACGAAATGGTCTTCCAGAGCGCGCGCTTCAAACAGGGAGACGAAGCTCTGCTGGTTGCCCTCGCCGAGCCAGCCGGTCAGGCCCACGTCGCGGCCGAGATCTTTCAAGACCATGGCGACGTTGATCCCCTTGCCCGCGGCGCGCAAGTTGGCTTCGCTCACCAGGTTCACCTCGCCGAGGCTCATGGCGTCCAGGCGGGCGGTGAGATCCAGCGCGGGATTGAGGGTGATGGTCATTAGTGTCATGAGAGCGCCCCCTCGCCCAGACCGGCGGCAATGGCCTCGCCTATCCCCTTGAGGGCCGCCTCGGCATCCGCCCCTTCGGCGCGGAAGGCGAGACGGTGACCACACTTGACCCCCAGGCCGATCACCTTCATCAGGCTCTTGGCGGAGACGGCTTCACCGCTGCCATCCAGGTTCGCCACGCGAATGTCGGATGCATACTCCTTGGCCACCTTGACCAGCATGGCGCCCGGACGGGCGTGCAGGCCATGGGGGTTGATGATGGTGAAGGTGTCGGAAAGCCCGCTCGCCGGACCTGCCTGCAACATGGCCAGACCGTCGCTCCCTGCGAGCGTCCCTAGCTGACCGGCGGCGGCCAGCTTGGCCAGGTTGTCGAGCTGCGCCAGATGGCTGCTATCTGCGGCACACAGCAGCAGCAGGGCGCTGACCGGCTGATCCCCTGCGTTCAGTGCAGTGCTAGGCGTTGCCAGTACCCAGCCGGTCTGGGTCGCTTGCGCGCGGGCCAGCCAGACCCCATCCCCCAGATAGGCGGGCTCGCTTGCCAGCAGGGAGGTCACCATGGCGGCCTCCCCCCAACCGGCGGATTTGGCGCGGGCGGCAGCCCCCAGCAGCAGTTGGTCGCGATCGTCGGCCGGGAAGTCCGCCAGCGTCAGGTATTGCACCTCTTTCGCCGCGCTCGCACCGGTCAGGATGTTGATGATGGTCTCTTCATCCGTGGCCTCTCTCAATTGCGCGGCAGCCTGATCGTCACCCAGCACATGGGTGAGCTGGCGCAAGATGCCCAGATGCTCGTCGGACTTGGCGGCGATGCCGATGGCGACGTAGGCAGTCTGCCCCTCATCCCACTCGATACCCTGGGGGAACTGGGCCACCATGACGCCGGTGCTTTTCACCAGATGGCGGGTGTCCGTGGTGCCGTGGGGAATGGCGATGCCGCTGCCAAGGTAGGTGGCGTGCTGGGCTTCCCGCGCCAGCATGCCGTCCACATAACCGGCCTCCACCAGACCCGCGTCGGTCAGTTTGCCTGCCAGCAGGGCGATGGCGTCCGCCTTGGTCGCCACCGATTGTCCCAGCAGGATTTGCTGTCGCGCCAACTTCAACATAGAGATTCTCCATCAGGTCCGGCTTCGCCTCGCGGCACACCGGCTCAACTCAACTTGGATTTCGGGTAATTTGCCTGCTGACAATAGACGGGAATCTTCCCCCGGGTAGGCCGTCTCGGCATTTCCTGGTCGAACATTCATCGTTTACTGACAAGCTGAATCGTTTCACTTACACTCAGACTGAATCGTTTCAGCCAATTGTTCAAGATCCCACTGAGAGTGCTTTTCAATGATATGATCCCGCGCACACTTTTCGGTGCCCCCACCTGAAACCGTCGCGGGCCTTGCAACTCAAACAGAGCCAATATGATGAAACTGGATGAAATCGCCGCCCTGGCCGGTGTCTCGCGTACCACCGCCAGCTATGTGATCAACGGCAAGGCGGATCAATATCGCATCAGCCAGGCCACCCGTGACAAGGTGATGGCCGTGGTCCATGCCCACAACTATCAGCCGGACAGCCGCGCCGCCTCCCTGCGCGGCGGTCAGACCAGGACCCTGGGCTTCATCCTGCCGGACCTTGAGAACGCCAGCTACGCCAAGCTCGCCAAGCGCCTCGAGCAAGGCGCGCGCGCCCAGGGCTATCAGCTGCTGATCGTCTGCTCGGAAGACGAGCCACAGACCGAGAAGGAGCTGGCCCGGATGCTGGTCAGCCGCCATGTGGATGCACTGCTGGTGGCGAGCTGCCTGCCGCCGGCGGACCCTTTCTATCGGGAGCAGCAGGCCCATGGCGTGCAGATCCTGGCCATAGACCGGGCCCTGGCCGCCGACCACTTCATCACGGTGGCCAGTGAAAACCAGAAGGCGAGCTGCGATCTCACCGCCTCCCTGCTCACCCCCGCCCTTCGCCATGTGGCCCTGATCACCGCCCTGCCAGGCCTAACGATAAGCCAAGAGCGCCGCGCCGGTTTTGAGCAGGCGCTGAGCAGCCACGCCAGCACCGCCCTGCTGACACCCCATGTCTGCGAGGGGGCCCACTTCTCCCGCGCCGAGGGTTATCGCCTGATCAAGGCGCTGCACCAGCGGCTCGGCCAGTTGCCCCAGGCGCTGGTCGCCACCTCCTACATATTGATGGAGGGGGTGCTCGACTATCTGCTGGAGCTGGAGGCCGACATGAGCCGGATTGCCATGGCCACCTTCGGGGACGATCGGCTGCTGGACTTCCTCCCCTTTGGCATCAACTCCCTGCCCCAGCAGCACGACGCCCTGGCCACCCAGGCCCTTGCCCTCGCCTTCGAGGCCATCAACGGCCACTACCGCGCTGGCCTGCACTGTGTGAGCCGCACCCTCAAGCGTCGCCGCTGACGCCCCCTCACGTGCCGGCGCTCTCCTGCCACGCCGGCGCGCTTTTCCACCAGTCAACACCGCATGCTGTCATCTTTTATTTCCACCTGTTGCCACCTCGCAGTACAAAATCCGCCTTTACAGGCTTGTTTCCACTTTTTTGATCCGTTAACGTGGCAACCATCTTTTACAACCCACGGATTTTTCGTAACGATGCGTCCACTCCGATATTGCTAGCCTCCGGTCCCGCCCCCGGAGGCACCTGGCCGACACCGCCACTGGCACGCTTTTTTTACTACGCAGTTTCTCTATCTGGATGGACACCATGAATACCAAAACCCTGGGTTGCACCCTGCTCATCGCCGGCACCACCATAGGCGCCGGCATGCTGGCCCTGCCGCTGGCCTCCTCCTCCCTGGGCGGCCCCGCCACCCTGGCGCTAATGGTCGGGCTCTGGGCCCTGATGGCCTTCACCGCCATGCTGCAGGTGGAGGCCAGCCTCAATACCGGCAAGTGGTACCTGCACCAGCTGGCGGATCACCTGCTCGGCCCCTGGGGCAAGCGCATCGCCTCCTTCTGCATCCTGATGCTGTTCTACTCGCTCGCCTCCGCCTACATCAGCGGCGGCAGCAGCCTGCTGGCCCAGGCGCTGGCCGATGCGGGCACCACCGTCAGCCAGGAGCAGGCGGCCTGGGCCTTCACCCTGCTGTTCGGCGGCATGGTGTGCGTCGGCACCAAACAGGTGGATTACCTCAATCGACTGATGTTCACCGTCAAACTGGTGATCATGGTGGGGGTGCTGGCGCTGCTGCTGCCCCGCGCCGAGGGGCAACACCTGCTCTCCATGCCGCTCGGTCAGGGCTTGCTGCTGGCGGGCCTGCCGGTCATCTTCACCTCGTTCGGCTTCCACGGCTCCATCCCGAGCGTCATGCTCTACCTCGGCGACTGCCCCAAGCAGCTGCGCCGGGTCTTCGTGTGGGGCTCTGCTCTGCCGCTCATCCTCTACGTGCTGTGGCAGGTGGCGATCCTGGGCCTGCTCGGCCAGCAGAGCCTGATCCAGACCGGCGGGGCGCTCGACAGCCTGCTGGCCAGCGTCGGCAACCTGGTGAACTGGCCCGCCTTCAATCAGGCGATGCACCTGTTCGCCGATCTGGCGCTCGCCACCTCCTTCCTCGGGGTGACGCTCGGGCTGTTTGACTTCATGGCCAAGGTGACCCGCCGCAAGGACAACTGGCAGGGCCGCAGCCAGACCGGCATGATCACCTTCGTGCCCCCCCTGCTGTTTGCCCTCTACTTCCCGCAAGGCTTCATCATGGCGCTCGGCTACGCCGCCATCGCCCTGGCGGTGCTGGCGGTGCTGCTGCCGGTGGCCCTGGTGTGGCAGAGCCGCAAGCAGGCACAGGCGCACCATTACCGTGTCCCGGGCGGCGTGGTTGCGCTCGGTCTCGCCGGTGCCATGGGGGTGCTGATCGTCGGCGTCCAGGTGAGCGTCAGCCTTGGCATGCTGCCCGCGCTCTGATCCTTACCGGCATTGGATGCCCCAGATTGAAAAGCCCCGCCAGCATAAGTTGGCGGGGCTTTTTATTCTTCGGGCCCAGGCGCCGTCGGCAGCAGGTTGCGCCCTGGTTTGCCTATTCGCCACATATTGCAGCTACCCTCAGAGGCAAGCCATTGAGGTGCCAAGCAATATCCAGGCAGACACATCCACTCGAGAGCCAGATACCATGACCATATTGCCCATCTACGCGGCCCTGCTCGCCCTGCTCTTCGTCTTGTTGAGCATACGCACCATTCGCACCCGCCACAGCCGCGGGGTGGCACTGGGGCACGGGGATGACCCCGCCATGCTGCGGGCTATGCGGGTGCACGCCAACTTTGCCGAGTATGTTCCCTTGGCCCTGCTGCTCATCTATTTTGTCGAAGTAACCAGCCAGACTCCCTGGCTTGTCCATCTGCTGGGGGCCAGCTTGTTGTGCGGCCGCCTCTGCCACGCCTTTGGCATGAGCCGCACGCCGGAAAACTTCCGCTACAGGGTAACGGGAATGGGGCTGACCTTCGGCGTGATCCTGATAAGCGCGGCCCATATCCTGATCTCGGCGCTGCTCCCCTGACGTTTTGCCGACCGGTTCACCGCTGATCCACCAAAACCCTATCTACCGGAAATAGAAAAGCCCCGCCAGATTGGCGGGGCTTTTGTCAACCGAACAGCCGGGGAGCCTGGCTCCCTAGCCGCTTACTGGTTGTGGCTGGCGCGGCGGGGACGACGGGCCTGGGCCGGTTTGGCGGCACCATCGGCGGGACGCTGGCCACCTTGCGGCTTGGGCTTGCCACCGTTGCCGGTGCGGGCACCGCCTGCGTTGCCACCATTGGCGGAGCGACCTGCACCCTGACGCTGGCCCTGACCCTGCGGGCGCGGCGCACGGCGCTGCTCGCTCGGATCGCGGGGCTCTTTGCGAAGCGGCGCACCGATACCACGGCTTATGTTATCGAGCGTCTCGCGGGAGGCTTCAAAACCGGCCACCTGCTCGCAGGGGATGTTCTGCTTGGTCAGACGCTCGATGGCCTTGATGAGCTTGCCTTCATCGGCAGCCACCAGGGAGATCGCATGACCGGCAGCGCCGGCACGGCCAGTACGGCCGATGCGGTGCACGTAGTCTTCCGCCACGTTGGGCAGCTCGAAGTTGACCACCTGCGGCAGCTTGTCGATATCCAGACCACGGGCGGCGATATCGGTCGCCACCAGCACCTTGACGCTGCCTTCCTTGAAACCGGCCAGGGCACGGGTACGGGCACCCTGGCTCTTGTTGCCGTGGATGGCGGCGGCGCTGACGCCGTTCTTGTCGAGGGTCTCGGCAACGCGGTTGGCCATGTGCTTGGTACGGGTGAACACCAGCACCTGCTGCCAGTCGTTGCTGGTGACCAGGTGGCTCAAGAGCGCGATCTTGTTGGCCTTGTCGCAGGGGTGCACCAGCTGCTCGATGCGCTCGGCGGTGCTGTTGCGCGGGGCCACTTCGATCACCGCCGGGTTGTCCAGCAGACCGGTGGCCAGCTCGCGGATCTCTTCGGCGAAGGTGGCGGAGAAGAGCAGGTTCTGACGCTTCTTCGGCAACAGGGCCAGGATGCGGCGGATGTCACGGATGAAGCCCATGTCGAGCATGCGATCCGCTTCGTCCAGTACCAGGATCTCCACTTCGTCGAACTTGACGGCGTTCTGGTTGTAGAGATCCATCAGGCGGCCCGGGCAGGCCACCAGCACGTCCAGACCACGGCGGGTTGCCATCATCTGCGGGTTGATGCTGACGCCGCCGAAGACGACGTGGCTGCGGATCGGCAGGTGCTTGCCGTAGTTGCGCACGCTCTCGCCCACCTGGGCGGCCAGCTCGCGAGTCGGCGTCAGCACCAGGGCACGAATGCGGTTCGGGGAGACCTTGCGCTTGCTCTCGGTGAGGCGCTGCAGCATCGGCAGGGTAAAGCCTGCGGTCTTGCCGGTCCCGGTCTGGGCGGCGGCCATCAGGTCACGGCCAGCCAGGACGGCCGGGATCGCTTGTTGCTGGATGGGAGACGGGGTGTCGTAGCCTTGCTCGGCAACGGCACGCAACAAGGGTTCGGCCAGACCGAGGGAAGTAAAACTCATAGTTACCTGCTAGGGATAGGGGCGCCGGGGATCTGTGGTGGGGCTCCTCTGCTGAGCCGATGCCATCTCACAGGATCTGGGCCTATAGAGAAAACAACGATTTCCCCGGGGAGCAGAGCAAAGGGGAAAGAATAGAGGCGCAGTCTAACGGAGTTGGCGCACTTACACGAGGAAAATGTGATGCGCCTCCCAGCACGGCTGGAAATACCGACGCTGGCGGGGCAGAATGGCGATGATGATGCTCGCCAGGGTCCGTCCCTGCCCCTCCTGGGGCGCGAATTCATACCCTCACGACACGGAACAGGGAGGTTCTGCTTGATCAGGAGACATATTCGGGTCGCCATGCGCTCTGCCTTGAGCCTGGGCCTGCTGCTCACACTGAGCCTGCCTCTGGGCGCCAAGGAGACACTGTCGGTGGCCTGGAGCCACTGGCCCCCCTTCAGCCAGATCGATGCCGATGGCGAGCTCGGCGGGCTGGACGTGACCCTGACCCGCCAGATCCTCCGCGGCGCCGATCTTGAGCCCGCGTTTCGCAACCTCCCCTGGGCCCGGGCCCTGCACCTTATGGCGCGCCAGCAGCTGGATGTCGCCATGGGGGCCCTGAAGACCCCGGAGCGGGCACGTTTCGCCCGCTTCTCGGCCCCCTACAGACGCGCCAGCTTCGTGCTGCTCAGCCACAAGGCGGCCCCCGGGAGCCCAGATCGCTGGCAGGGGATAACGCACCTTGCGGACTTGTGCCAGCAGACGGGGCTACGCCTTGGCAAGCTGAGGGGCACCCGCCCCCTGCCCCTGAGCGACGCCTGCCCCGCCCTTCGGCAGGCGAGCGAATACAACTCGGACGACAGGCTGATCGCCCTCTTGCTGGCGCGGCGCCTCGATGGGGTCATCATGGAGTGGCAATACGCCCGGCATCGGCTGGCTCAGCTGGGGGCAGAGGAGTTCACCCTGTGCCAGGTGCTGCTGCACCAGCAGCCGGTCAGCCTGATGTTTGCCAGCCAGGCGGTGAGCGACGCAGAGCTCGCCCGCATCGATGCCGCCATCGCTGCCCTCCCCCCGCCAGATGCAACCTTTGCCCCGCCGGTGTGCCGCCTCGATGGCAGCCAGCCCCGGGAGGAAGGCGCTCAGGGCTGAGAACCCCGCACAAACGAGAAAGGCGACCCTGGGGTCGCCTTTTTTGCCTTGCATGGTGATCAGCTAACCATGCTGTTTGCAGATCAGCGCAGCTGCGGGGTCTGGGTATGCACGCCCTGGTTCTGGGCGCGGTGGCGCAGCAGGTGATCCATCAGCACCAGGGCCAGCATGGCCTCGGCGATGGGCACGGCACGGATGCCGACACAAGGATCGTGACGACCCTTGGTGATCATCTCGGTGGCCTCGCCGCTGGTGTTGATGGTCTTGCCCGGCACAGTGATGCTGGAGGTGGGCTTGAGCGCCATGCTCACCACTATGTCCTGGCCGGAGGAGATGCCCCCCAGGATGCCGCCCGCATGGTTGCTGGCAAAGCCGGCCGGGGTCATCTCGTCGCGATGCTCCGAGCCTTTTTGCTCCACCACGGCGAAACCGTCACCAATCTCGACCCCCTTCACCGCATTGATGCCCATCATGGCGTGGGCGATGTCGGCGTCGAGGCGGTCGAACACCGGCTCCCCTAAGCCCACCGGCACGTTGCGCGCAATGACAGCCACCTTGGCGCCTATGCTGTTGCCCTCTTTCTTGAGGGCCCGCATGTACTCGTCGAGGGCCTCCAGCTTGCCCGCATCGGGGAAGAAGAAGGGGTTCTGCTCGATCTGGCTCTGGTCGAAGGCCTCGGCCTTGATGGGGCCGAGCTGGGACAGGAAGCCCACTATCTCGATGCCGTGCATCTGCTTCAGGTACTTCTTGGCGATGGCCCCCGCAGCCACCCGCATGGCGGTCTCGCGGGCCGAGGAGCGGCCGCCGCCCCGGTAGTCACGCTGGCCGTACTTCTGGTGATAGGTGTAGTCGGCGTGGCCCGGGCGGAACAGATCCTTGATCTCGGAGTAGTCCTTGGAGCGCTGATCGGTATTCTCGATGAGCAGCCCGATGGAGGTGCCCGTGGTGCGCCCCTCGAACACCCCGGCCAGGATCTTCACTTCGTCCGCCTCGCGGCGCTGGGTGGTGTAGCGGGAGGTGCCGGGCTTGCGCCTGTCCAGATCGATTTGCAGATCCGCTTCGCTTATCTCAAGCCCGGGGGGGCAGCCGTCGACCACGGCGCCGAGCGCCAGGCCGTGGCTCTCGCCAAAGGTGGTGACCCGAAAGAGTTGGCCAAAACTGTTCCCTGCCATGGGTGCTCCTTGCTGCTTAGCTCTTGTAAATCGCGAAATGGGGCTGGTACTGCTCGAGCTCTGCCTTGGTCATCACGAAGACGCCGTGACCGCCGTTCTCGAACTCGACCCAGGTGAAGGGCACCTCGGGGAACTGGGCTTCCAAATGGATCATGCTGTTGCCCACCTCGACCACCAGCACGCCGTCATCCTTGAGGAAGTCCGCGGCATTGGCCAGGATGCGCTTGGTGAGCTTGAGGCCATCGGAGCCCGACGCCAGGGCCAGCTCCGGCTCGTGACGAAACTCTTCCGGCAGATCCGACATGTCCTCGGAGTCCACATAGGGCGGGTTGGAGACGATGAGATCGTACTTGTCGCCGGCGGGCAAGTCGCGCATCAGATCGGAGCGGATCGGGATGACCTGCTGCTCCAGACCGTGATCGTTGATGTTGCGCTCTGCCACATTGAGGGCATCGACGCTGATGTCGATGGCATCCACTTCCGCATGGGGGAACTCGTGGGCCATGATGATGGCGATGCAACCGGAGCCGGTGCACAAGTCCATGATCCGGGTCGGCTCCTCTTTCAGGAAGGGGGCGAAGCGGTTGGCCACCATCTCGGCGATGGGGGAGCGCGGAATGAGCACCCGCTCGTCCACGTAGAACTCCCAACCCGCGTACCAGGCCTTGTTGGTCAGGTAGGCGGCCGGCACCCGCTCCTGCACCCGGCGGATGATGAGCTCGGCGATGCGGTGACGCTCGCTGGTGGTCAGGCGGGAGTGGCGCATGCCAGGATCCACGTCCGGCGGCAGATGTAACGCGGGCAGCACCAGTTGCACGGCCTCATCCCAGGCGTTGTCGGTACCATGTCCGTAGAAGATCCCGGCGTCGTTGAAACGACTCATGGCCCAGCGCAACATGTCCTGGATGGTGTGCATTTCGGCAACCACCTCGTCGATAAATATCTTGTCCAAATCCACCTCCAAGTCGAGTAATATCCGGCCCGAGAATTCTATACAGCGAGCAAGACGAGTACCTGATGAAAAAAACGCCCTCACCCACAGACGAGGAAAGCCTGCTGTTTCGTGATGCTGTCAAAGGTACCCGGAAAATTAAGCAAGATACCATAAGGGCCTCCTCAAGCCCGGTCAAGCAGAAACGCGAACTGCGTGAAAGCCGCGAAAAGCTTGGGGTTGACCACTTTTTCAGCGACGAGTACCAGCCTCATCTGGACGAAGAGGGCCCGACCCGTTTTGTGCGTGAAGACGTGTCAAAATTCGAGCTGAAAAAGCTCAAGCGCGGCCTCTATCCGCCGGAGATTTATCTGGATCTTCATGGCATGAGTCAGCTCCAGGCCAAGCAGGAGCTGGCCGCCCTGCTCACCCTGTGCCAAAAAGAGAACATTCACGTCGCCTCCGTGATGCACGGCATCGGCAAGCATGTGCTCAAGCAGCGCATTCCAAGCTGGCTGGCCCAGCATCCCAATGTGCGCGCCTTCCATCAGGCCCCGCGGGAATGGGGGGGCGAGAGCGCCATCCTGGTGCTGCTGGATATCGAGGAGTAACCCGGCGCCGGGCAGGAGACGGTTGAACGAAAAGCGCGCCTCAGGGCGCGCTTTCCATATAGCGTTTGAAGTTGTCGAGTATGCTCTGCCAGCCGGCACGCTGCTGCTCGCCGCTGTGTTCGGATTCGGCGTCGAACTCCTCGTGCACCCAGGTGCCTCCCTGATCCTCCACGAACCTCACCCTGACGGCCCGGCCGTCGTCCATGACGTAACCCAGGGAGGTTGGCGGCACCACCTCGGTGAAGGTGCCCTCGAAATCGAACCCCATGCTGCCATCCCGGGCGGCCATACGGTGACAGAAAAGCCCGCCGACCCGCAGATCCACCCTGCTGCCGGGGCAGTGCCACTCGGGGGAGGCTGCATTCCATGCCATGATGCTGGCGGGGGTGTTCCACCCCTCCCATACCAGAGCGACTGGCCGCTCGACCCGGACGCTGACGCTAATCTTCATCGATCTTCTCCTCTTGTCTCGATTCCCGACGCCCATGTGAAGCATGGGTGTCGCCCCTTGACGGTTGTGTCCCGTGAAACCCGGCCACAGATGGTCGCCTCCCCTCGTCTGCGCAGGGCAAGGCGCGGGTTAATCCTGCCCGGCCGGACGGTGAAACCGGATCGGTGACTGAGCCCGGGGAATATTGATCACCAGTCTGCCACCGTTATGCAGTTGCCACTCGAAGAAGTCGGCAAACCCCTTGGTGGTGACGGCCCGGATCACCTTGGCCACCACCCCGTGTGCCACCAGCAAGACCCGCTCGCCCTGCGCCTGATCGGCGAGTGCGATCAACCCTGACGACACCCGTGCTATCACCGCATCCAGCGACTCACCGTCGGGCGGCCCCTCGGCCCAGCGCCGGGTGATGTTGCGCATCCATAGCTCGGGGTAACGGCTCCTCGCCTCTGCCCGGGTCAACCCCTCGAACACCCCCACATGCCGCTCACGAAAGGTCGGGATAACCTGAACGGGCAATGCCAGGGCACGGGAAATCACTTCGGCACTCTGTCTGGCACGCAACAGGGGGGAGCTCAACAGGCGCTGAAACGGCGTCTCCCTGACGAGCTCCTGCGCCAACGTGCCGACCTGCGCCCACCCCGTTTCGTTGAGCCCCATATCCAGCGCCCCCAGATAGCGCCCCTCGGCATTGGCCCGGGTTTCACCATGGCGGATGACCACCAGTTCCATCTTCTATCCTTGCTTCTTCAACAGTGGTCGAAAGCCCTGATACACGAAAGCGACCAGGGCCGATACGGGCGGTTCAACCCTGCGCCAGATGGTGGGCCACCAGGGCATTGGCGTGGCCGTGGCCCATGCCGTGCTCGGCCTTGAGCCAGGCCACCAGCGCCATGTGTTTGCGCTCCTCCCGCCCCGCCAGCAGGGCCAGCCAGTGGGCAATCGGCTGCCCATAGGTTTTCTCGATGGAGGGGAAATAGGAGGCAGGCCCCCTCACCTTCTGTTGTTCATCCATGATTGGCTCTCTTCCAGGGTTGCGGCGACAGGTTCAGGGCTTGGGGCGAACTGCTCGAACACCTGCTGCCCGGTCAGGGTCGGGGTGTCGTTTTTGAGCGCATAAAAATCAGGCTTCTCGTCGATGAAGATCTGCCCGGTGAGCTCGAACCCCTGCTCCTGAAACAGGCCGGCAGAGAGGATGTACTCGTCCGTCGGCAACAGATGGTAGAAAAGGTGGGTGCCGCAGGTGGGGCAGAAGCCGCGCTCCGCCCACTCGGACGAGCGGTAGGCCACAGGGGTGAGCCCCTTGAAACTGACCCCCTTGCCACCATGCACCGCGAACATGGGCCCGCCGGACCAGCGCCGGCACATGGTGCAGTGACACAGGTTGACCTCCTTGTGATCGCCGCTCGAGACGGTGATACCGCCGCACAGACAGGTTCCTTGCATATCCAGCTCCTCTCTTCAGGGTGCGAGCCGGCAGTATGCCGGCCGCATTTAGCATCAAATGAGTAGTCGCTCCCCCCGGGTTTCGCCACTGCCGAGGGGGCATCTCACCCCACCTGGCAGGCCCATCGAGGGATGCCCTCATCGGCATCAGGTTCAGCTCTGCTCCTGCAGGGCGATGCGATTGCCTTCGGGATCCCTGAGCTCGGCCACCCGGATCCGCTCGCTCACCCGGGTAACGGGATAGAGACACTCCCCTCCCGCTGTCAGCGCCCGGGCCATGGCCAGCTCTATGTCCGCGACCTTCAGATAGACCCGGGTGCCGTCCAGGCTCGGCACATAGCTCTCTCCCTTTGCCAGGGCGCCGGAACAGCCGGGCGCCTGCTCATCGAGGGGAAACAGCGCCATCTCGTTGCCATCTATGTGCGCCCGCTCGAGGGCTATCTCGAAGAGCGCCTCATAGAAGCGGATCGCCCTCTCCAGATCCTGTACCGGGATTTCAAAGTGGATGGCGATATTCATGTGTCACTCCTCTGTGCGGGATAAGCCCCCGAACACTCTCGCCTTGTTCCATGTGCCAGCGGGCCCGTCATAGGCCCCTTGCGCCAGCCCCCCATGAAAGAGGGGAAGAGAGGCCCCCCCCTTCCCCATCATGACCGATGACGCGCCCTCGCCGGGCTCAGGTCACCGGCGCCCAGGGGTCTCCCTTGCCCGGCTCGTTGCCCTGGGTCCACCACTTCGCCTGATACACCACGCCCTTATGGCTCACCTTGTTGCCGGCGGTGTAGACCTTGCTGGCCTCCCAGGCGGGCACCCCGCCCACCGGCGGCGTGGTCGGATCGACGGGCGCAGGATCGAGCTTGGCTACCACCCGTACCTTGGGCCAGTTGGCGTGGGAGCCATAGACGTTGGTCACGCACTTCTCGTAATCCCCCGGCACCAGGGCCGAATAGGCGGTCTGGAATCCCACCAGCTCGCACTCGAACGAGTAGCCACCTGGCCTGTCTGCATAATATTTCCAGTTGCCGTCCCAGTTGGTGTAGAGCACGTCGGTGGCGCCGTTCAGGTTGAGGCTGCCATAGGGAGTCTGCTGCCAGCAGGTGTTCTTCTCGTCCGGGAGCAGCGGGATCCCGTAATGGGCGGCCAGCCCTTCCCAGTAACGGATGCGGTTGACCGGCTGCCCCTTGTTCTTGTTCTGCTCGCCACACTCTATGCCGCCGTTGATGACGTTGATGGTGGTGCCAAAGCCATAGCCGATGCCGGCCGCGACCTCACGCTGGGAGGGGACCCAGGTTCTGTCGATGACGTGCAACATGGCGGGTTTGGGGGCTTGCGGTGTCAGGAAGAACCAGATGGCGGAGGCGAGGTTGAGCCAGGAGTCGGCCACCAGGCCGGGGTTGTTCAGCAGCACGGTGGCATTGCCGTCAAACATCGCCTCGGAGAAGGCGCCGTAGTTGAAGTGATAGGATAGCTGTTTCGCGCCACGGCCAAAGTAGCCCTGCCCCGTGCTGCAGGGCCACTTCCTGTTCTGCCAGTCATTCTGGCCACAGCCGGTGGTATAGCCGAGTTGCCCCTCGGCCCAGCCCATCTCGCGCACATGCACCAGCGCCTGCTGCCACTCCTCGAGCCCCAGCGGGTTGTCGGAGACATTCTCCCTGGCGATGTGGCCGCCCGTCTCCTGGGCGAAGTGGGCGAAGGCGGTGACGATGGATTTTTTGCAGATGGCGTCCGCATTGCGCCCGTCCGTGTAGTCGCCGCAGAAGGCGGGGAACTTGCCGACCGCCCGCAGGAAGCGCTCATAGGTATATTCGGGGGCCGCCATCTGGGTCAGAAAGTCCCAGTCCGACTCGGTAAAGACCCGCTCGACCCGTTTGACGTTGTCCGGGTTGTCGGCTCGCCTCGGCACAATCGCATCCACCAGGATGTTGGGGCGGGTGGCCAGTGCCTTTGACCAGATGCCGTACATGGGGTTGGCCGTCTTGGCCTTCTCAACGGCCGCTATATCGGAGGCGGCAATCACATAGCCACCGCTGTTTTGCGGGTCGGGCTGAATCGTCATGGCCGCAAAAGCTGGCGAGGCGCAGAGCCCCGCAACCAGCCAGGCGGTGCGCTTGAGCATGAACATGGGTAACCATCCTTGTCTTGAAAATGTCAGGGCGAGCATAGGCATCCCGACAACTAAATTCACGACAAGAATTAAGAATTTGGCGAAATTGTGAGCCATGCCACCATGCACTCAGATGAAACCGCGCAACAGCCTCATTTTGACCTCAAGGTACTCGCGTTTTATGCGCCGTGAACGCGCACCGCCCGGATCAGCAGATTGCGAGGGGTCATGGGTTTGTCACAGAACGCCCCCAGCTCGACCTGGTAGCCCTGCTCCTCGAGGAAGAGGGCCCGATCCAGGGCGAGCCAGATCTCCAGCGGACGGCGAAACAGATGGCGCACCAGCTCCATGCGGGCGACGTCCCCAAAGCGCCGCTCCCCCCTGGCGAGGAGGTCGCCATGATCTATCCCCCCAGGCAACACCATCCCCTTGCGCTCGGCGGCCCAGTCACAGAAGGCCTCGAAACTGCCCGCCAGCAGGCTCTTTTGCAGGTTGGGCACCGGCAGGTACTCATCCACCCCGCGCACCTCACGCTGCAGGCAATCGAAGGCGAGACGCCAGATCACCTCCTGCTCGCGCAGGCGGGAGATGCGGGCGCCGCCGGTCACCGTCTCCTGCAGCGGCAGCTTCAGGTCGCTCTTGCCAAGGTGCAGGGCGCTGGCCTTGGCGGCCTGCGACAGGGGGCGGTAATGGCTGGTGCGGATCAGGTGATAGCAACAGGGGGAGAGGGTCACGCCCCGGGCTCCGCGCTCGGCCACCTGCTCCAGCAGATGGGTATGCAGCTCACCGCAGGCATGGAGCGCCATGGCGTGATGGTGCGGGGCGATGAGCGCCCCCGACTCGGCGGCGAAGGCGTCGGCCTCCACAAATTGCATGCGGGCACCATCGCGCACCGCGAGCTGCCGCCCCTCCTCGCACAGCGTGCGCTGCAATTCGAGGCTCAGGATCTCGGCCCCCCTGTGCAGGGAGACCAGGCGCCCCAGGTGGCCCTTGCCGGCGCACCACTCCAGATAGGGGCCCTGATGGGCGGGCAGACAGCCGGTGAAGGCTTCTATCTGCGCCTGCTTGCGCCCCGGCATGTACATCGCCATGGTCTTGGCGCAGTGAATGGGTTCGGGGACAAAGGCGTCTAGCTCGCTCAGGGCATGGAGCTCGGCCCCTGCCGGGATCCAGGGGGCAAGCAGGGTGCAAAGCGCCCCCATGTCGGCGTCGAGCCGGGCTATCTCGTCAAGGCCGAGGCCATTGAGGCAGGCGGCAAGCTCGGGGGCCTCATCGGCGAAGGCCAGGCTCAGATGATGATAGGGCTGGTATTGCCACCAGCGTCTCTCGTTGGTCAGCAAGCAGTCCAGTTGTCGAAAACGGTGAGCCAGCACGGTGAGCTTGTCCTGCTATCAAAAGGGAGGCTCATTCTAGCGATCTGCCATCAAAAAGCACTCGCCAGCGCGCCTGCCCCCATCCCTTGCTGGTAGCCTGACAAAAAGCAGGGATTTGTGCTATATTCCGCCCCCTCATTAGCGCGACTCGCCCATGCGGGTCGTTTTACCCATATGAACGGAACCAAAACATGACCATCAATGCCATCCTGCAAGCGCGTGCGGACGCCAAGTGTGAGCTGTGTGGAGCAGAACATGCGCTGACTGCCTTCCCGGTGCCACACTCTCCCGCCAGTGACGATGACCACAGCGTGGCGCTGTGCGCCACCTGCCGTGGCCAGCTGGAGCAGCCGGACACCACTGAGGTCAACCACTGGCGCTGCCTGGGTGACAGCATGTGGAGCCAGGTGCCGGCGGTGCAGGTGATGGCATGGCGCCAGCTTAAAAACCTGTCCGCCCGTGGCGAGATCTGGGCCCAGGACATGCTGGACATGATGTACATGGAAGAAGAGACCAAGGCCTGGGCCGACGCGGGCAGCGCCAGCGACGATGACGACAGCGTGCCCACCGTCGACTCCAACGGCGCCGTGCTGCAGGAGGGGGACTCCGTCACCCTGATCAAGGATCTGGAGGTCAAGGGCGGCGGCTTCACCGCCAAGCGTGGCACCCTGGTCAAGGGCATTCGCCTCACCAGCAACCCGCTGCACATCGAAGGCAAGGTCAACGGCGTGCAGATAGTGCTGGTCGCGGCCTACCTGAAGAAGGCCTGATCCCTTCGCCTGTGTTCGGATGATACAAGAAGCGCCCCCAGGGGCGCTTTTTTGTTGCCGGGCCAAAGCAGATGCCGGCGCGGCCGAAGTGGCACCACCGGGAAACTGGACTATCCTGCAAACCAGCCCCGATGAGCGAGCCACCCCTTCGCCGGATCTGTGTCAGGGGAGCATCCGCTCCCGACACCCTGATGCACTGGCCCGAATGGAATTCATGTGGCACTCTGGGCTCTTCCGATGGAGAGATCCTGAACATCATGATCCCATGATGTTCTCTTGACACAAGGAGCACGACCTATGGCCAAAGCCAGCAAGAAAGATATCAAGAAGAAAATCGCCGCCCGCCAGGAGAAGATTGCCAAGCACGAAGGCAAGATCAAGAAGCTGAAGAAAGCCCTGAAATAAGGGTCGGCAGCCTGGATAAACCGTCCCTCGTGGACGGTTTCTTATTTTTCCGGGCAGCAACGCCCCCTGATCCCCCCTTTACCCCAAGCCACCACTTAAGTTAAGCACCTGAAAAACCGCCACATCCTGGTGGCAGCCGTCACTGGACGCGGCCCCGGGGGCGGAGCATGATGTGCTCTTTACCAAGGAGATATCATGAACCTGGATACATGGATGTTGTTCCTGCTGGCCTATCTGCTGGCGACCCTGACCCCGGGGCCCAATGTGCTGCTGGTGGTAAAGAACGGCCTGCAGCTCGGCTGGCGCCCGGCCCTGCTCACCATAGGCGCGAATCTGTTCTGTCAGGCCATTTTCATCTGTCTGGTCGCCATGGGCGTGGGGGCCCTGCTGCAGACCTTGCCGCCCCTCTTCCTCGCCCTCAAGCTGGCGGGCGGCGGTTACTTGATCTATCTCGGCTACAAGGCGCTGCGGGCAACCGACGCGGGGAGTCAGGAGGCGCAACGGGTTGGCGCCCGCCACCCGTCCCGGAGCAAGGGCTCCCTGCTGCGGGAAGCCTTCCTGGTGTCGGCCAGCAACCCCAAGACCATCATCTTCCTCTGCGCGCTGCTGCCCCAGTTTCTCGATCACCAGAGCCCGCTGCCCATCCAGTTCTTCACCATGTACCTAACCATCTGCGTCATCGTCAGCCTGGTGCACCTCTGCTATGTGGCCCTGGCCAGACGCGCCGGCAGCTACTTCAAGCCGGCGCGCGGCCAGCGTCTGTTTAGCCGTATCACCGGGGGGATCTTTATCTCTCTGGGCGGCGCCATCTTGCTCAGCGGTCGACCCTGAGCGCCCATAGGCCCCTGATCAGCGGATGATCAGGGGCCCATCTTGCCCTCCAAGGGGCTCTTTCCCTTCATACCCCAGCCAAGACGGCGGCCGGACAGGCCGTCACTCTCGCATCGCGCCATCACATCAGCCGTGCCCCGCCGGACACCCGCACAGAGCTGCCGGGTTCGGCCGGGATCTCGGCATGCAGCCGCGACGGCATGCCCATGTCTTCCCCCTGCACTATGTCGATGGCACCGCCGTGGGGCCAGTGCAGGTCGCGCAAGTAGCCAGCGAAGGCGGCGGTCGCGGCGCCTGTGGCCGGATCCTCATAAACGCCGCCGTAGGCAAAGGCATTGCGGGTGTGGAACAGCCGATCCCCTTGCACATGGACCAGCAGAATGGTCACCAGCCCCTCCCGGCGCATCAGCAGGCGACCCTGAGCCTGCGAATAGTGCATGGCCGAGAGCGCAGCGCGATCCTTGAGCGCCAGCACCAAATGATCGGCGCCGCCGTGGATGAGCGCTGGGGGAATGCGGGGATCCAGGCTGGCCGCGTCATAGCCAAACAGCGCCAGGGCTTCGCGCATCAGATCCGCCTGCGCCGGTTTGCTGCGGGTCGACGGGGATTGCAGCGCCGCCTGCCATTGCCCCTGCTCATCCTGCCAGCCCGAGACCCGGATCTTGGTCTGGCTGAGGTGCAAGGCATGGTCCCCTGCCCCGAAGCGGCGCGCCAGCGCCACCCCGAGGGCGATGGTGGCATGGCCGCAAAACGGCACCTCCGCCTCGGGAGAGAAGTAGCGCACCCGCCATTGGGGCACCTCTGCGCCTTGCTCCTCGCTGTGCAGCGGGGCGGCGAAGGCCGTCTCCGAAAATCCGACCTCTGCGGCGATCCGCTGCATCTCCTCCGCCGTCGGCAGTTGGGGCCCGATCCAGACACCGGCGGGATTGCCCCCCCGGGGTCCATCGGAAAAGGCGGCGATCCGCACCAGCTCAGTGACCAGCTCCGTCATGACAACTCCTTGGCTTCTTGCTTCATGAAAAGTAGGGTTCATAGGCTCATCCTGGCGGCCCCTTCCGGGGGCGCGCATCAGGGGTTCAGCTTACCCATAAAATTAACGGCCGCACAGGTGCCGCTTGAGCGCCGCGGATCCGGGCAGTGGCGACTAGAGTTGGGAAACGTGTCTGTATATGCGCCTGCAGTGGAGTGCCATATGTATTCATACACCCTCATTTTCAGGGAAGAGGTCGACAAGCTGACGGCCCCCGAGCACGAGATCCTGTTGCAAAGCCCGGCCCAGGCCGGGGATTTCGTCATCCTCTCCGACGGCAGCCGCCACCAGGTGATGTTCGTCACCCATCGCGCCCACTACAGCAGCCTCTACCTCGACAAGGGAATAAGAGTGCCCCAAAGCTGAGCTGGCGGGCTCAGGGGTAAGGTGGATGGCACCGATTTGCTGGCTCCCCTGTGCGAGTCCAGCGCCAGGTGCTAACGTGAAACAGGCCTGCCACCTCGCACCCAGGATGTGCGCGAACCCAGGCCGTTGCTCATGGCCGCCGAGGCTGAACTGAACCGGCAAGACTCACATTTTGAGGGATGAATTATGTCCAGGAATGCTGCTCTGATCGTGACCCTGCTTGGCATGGCCCCGGCGCACGCCATCAACGCAAAATATGCCCAGCAGCTGGAACGCTCCGGCTGTACCCAGGTGACCGAGGCCCAGGGCTGCGATATTCACAAGACCAAGGCGGAGAATGCCAAGGCGGGATTCGGTGCTGCCGCCCCGGCTGCCGACAGCGGCCTGAACATGAGCTACGCACAGAAGCTCGAGCGCTCCGGCTGCACCCAGGTGAGCGAGCTCAATGGCTGTGACATCAACAAGACCCAGGCCGAGAACGCGGCCGCCGGGTTCGGTGATGCTCCGGCGGCCACCAGCGCCAGCCCCTACGCCGGCAACTGGGTCGCCACCTTCCCCGAGACGGGCGCCACCGTCGCCACCATCCGCATCGATGACAAGGATCAGGTGTGGGTCAACGACAAGAAGGTCAGCGCCAGGAAATCCGACGGGGCCCTGGTGTTCAAGGAGGGCATGGTCATCTACACCATCCAGGGGGATCGTCGCCTCAAGGGGGAGGATGGCTGGGTCGACAACGACGCGGGCACCAAGGGACCGATCGCCGCCAAGTAAGCGACATCACGGGAACGTGAAGGGGAGCCTGGGCTCCCCTTCTTGTTTTATCTCTTGCCCATGGCTCTTCCTGGCCCCGGTGAGCGGCAACCCTGCACTTCCTCTTGCTATTCACTTACCCTTTTTCGGATAGTCCAGCACGGCCGTCACCGGCCTTTGCGACGCGGCGGCCGACCAGGAGGGGGCGTCGAAGGTGAAGCGGGCGACGGCGCAGGTCGGCATTCGGGTGATCTTGCCGGAAAAGCGGTGGGCAAGGTCGGTGAACCCGGGATCGTGACCAAAGAGCATGACGCACCTGAACGCGTCCCCAAGCTCACCCATCACCTCAAGCAGGGTCCCGACATCGCCGCCATAGAGCCGCTCGTCCGTGACTATCTCCTCTGGCCGGTAGCCGAGCACCTCGGCGATGATGTTCGCCGTCGACAGGGCCCGGCTGGCGGGGCTGGACAGGATAAGGTCGGGCCTCACCCCCTCCCTCGCCAGGCGCCCGCCCATCAGGGGAGCGTCGCGCAGGCCCCGTGCGGCCAAAGGCCGCGCCCTGTCAGGCAGCCCCTGCTCTTCCCAGCTCGACTTGCCGTGGCGCACCAGCACAAGGGTTCTTCTCATGACGCTCTCCTTCTTGATAACGGCCACAGGCGGCCCCCTCAGACCGTTCCCCGTTTGCCGGCATGAACGGGCAGCAGCACCATGACCACCATGGTCAGCAGCACGCCCCCGACACCCCAGCCCACCTGCTCCCAGTGTACTGTCTCCCCGGTCAGCATGCCGGTGAGTAACACCATCACAGGGATGAGGTAGGTGTAGGCCGACACCTGCTCCGGTTGCAGCGCCACGCTCCCCTGCTGGAACAACAAGAAGCTGAGCGCCGTGGCAAAGAGGGCCAGATAGCCAAGCCCCAAGCCCACCGGCAGGGAGACCCGGCTCCAGTCGGTCGCCGGCAATCCGGGCAGCGCCACCGGGGTGAGCAGCAGGGTGGCGCAGATCAGGGTCCAGCCGGTCAGGTGGAGGAAGGACTCCCCCCGGTAGTAGCGCTTGATCAGGATGGGGTTGAGGGCCATGGCCACGCAGCCGAGCAGGTAGATGCGATTGCCGGGAGTGAGGCTCAGGTTCGCCACCAGTCCCAGATCGCCGCGAAAGATGATGAGGGCCGCGGCCACCATGCCCCCCAGCAGGGCCAGCCCCATTCCCCAGCCGATGGCGCGGCGGAAGATCAGCATGCCGGCCAGGGCGCTGATCAGCGGCACCGTGGTGTAGAGTGCGCTGGCATCGAGGGCGCTGGTCTCCTGCAGCGCCACGAACATGGCGACGAAGTAACAGAGGGCCGGCAGGGAGATCAGGGTATAGCGCCCAAGATCCCGCAGAGAAGGCATCGCGAAACGCCCCTGATACCCCAGCACCCCGACGAAGATAAGGGAGGCCAGCAGGTAACGCACCCAGGTGACCACCAGGGGATCCAGCACCGCCGTCAGGGCGCTGCCAATGGGAAACGAGAGGCTGATAAGCAGGGTGAACAGCAGCACCTTGCCGTGGGCCTTTGCGAGAGAAACAGGGGGATAGGACATGCAATGCACCTGTACCAAGGGGCGCCCGCAGGCGCCGCCGGAAGAGATCAATAACCGTGGTCGGTAGCAGGGGACATCTTGCCCTCGCCAAGCGTCACCAGCAACTGGTCGAGCAGGCTGGAGGCGCCGAAGCGAAAACGCCCGGCAACCAGCCACTCATCGCCAAAGTGCCCGGCCGCCATGGCCAGATACTCCCCCACCTCCCGGGCGCTTTTCACCCCGCCCGCCGCCTTGAAGCCCACCCGGTCCTGAGCGCCGCACTCGGCGATGGCCGCCAGCATGATGCGGCACGCCTCCGGGGTGGTATTAACCGCCACCTTGCCGGTAGAGGTCTTGATGAAATCGGCCCCCTCCTCGATGGCGAGCCGGGAGGCGGCGCGAATAAGCGCAGGGCTCTTCAGCTCGCCGGATTCGATGATCACCTTGAGCACCCGGGTCCCGCACAACCCCTTGCAGCCACGCACCAGCGCCCGGGCGGGCGCCTCGTCCCCGGCCTTGAGCGCACGCCAGGGGATCACCAGATCGATCTCGTCTGCGCCATCAAGGAGGGCTGAGCGGGTCTCGGCCAGCACGCTGGACAGGTCATCTTCGCCATGGGGGAAGTTGACCACGGTGGCCACTTTAATGTCGGGAGTGCCCTGAGCCGCCAGGGTGAGCCTGGCCAGCCCCACGAAGCGCGGATAGATGCACACAGCCGCGGTGTTGCCGACGGGGGTCCGGGCCTGATGGCAGAGGGCGAGGATGCGCGCGTCGTGATCATCGTCGTTGAGGCTGGTGAGGTCCATCAGCGAGATGGCACGGATGGCGGCCTCGGTGGTGGCACAGGCAGGTTTAAAGGCAGTCACTGGGGTCATAAAAGGCTCCTGTCGGGATAAGAGAGGGGCGCCGCAGCGCCCCGGAACAAGGGTGAGAAACTCAGGTCAGGGAGAAGAAGACACCGGCGATGGCGGCGCTCATCAGGTTGGAGCAGGTGGCAGCCAGCACGGTACGCAGACCGTAGCGGGCGATGAAGTCGGTGCGCGACGGGCACAAGGTGCCGAGGCCGCCGATCAGGATCCCCATGGAGGCCAGATTGGCAAAGCCGCACAGGGCGAAGCTGATGATCACCTTGGACTTCTCCTCCAGCACCTGCAGGCCAGCGGCGGTGACCGTGCTCGCGTCTTTCAGGTAGGGAGCCAGATCGCTGTAGGCCACGAACTCGTTCACCACCAGCTTCTTGCCGATCATGGCGCCGGCAATACCGATATCCGCCAACGGCACTCCGAGCAGCGAGAAGATCCAGCCCAGAATGAGCTCGAGGGAGAGCGGCATGCCCACCATCTCCCCCACCCCGCCCAGCAGGGTGTTGACCAGGGTCACCAGCCCGATCATGGCGATCAGCATGGCGCCGATGGCCGCCGCCAGCTTGAGGCCGCTGCTGGCCCCCTCCCCTGCCGCTGCCAGCACGTTCTCCGGCTTCTTGCCGTCAAACTGGATGCTGTGGTCGAACACATAGTCCGGCTGGCTGGTCTCGGGGATGATCAGCTTGGCGAACAGGATCCCGCCCGGCGCCGCCATGAAGGAGGCGGCCAGCAGGTACTGCATGTCCACACCCATCATGGCGTAGCCCGCCAGCACGGTGCCGGAAACCGAGGCCATGCCGCCGCACATGACGGCGAAGAACTCCGAATCGCTCATCTTGGGCATGTAGGGCTTGACCACCAGGGGCGCCTCGCTCTGGCCGACGAAGACGTTGGCCACCGCCGACATGGATTCAGTCTGGGAGGTGCCGAGCAGCCGCGCCATGGCGCCGCCGATGAAGCGGATCACCAGTTGCATGATGCCGAGATAGTAGAGCACGGCGATCAGCGCCGAGAAGAACACCACCAGCGGCAGCACGTTGAGGGCAAACACGAAGCCGATGCCATCCACCGAGAAGTTGACCAGGTTGCCAAACAGGAAGTGGATGCCCGCCTTGCCACTTGCCAGCACGGCGTCGACCCCGTGGGCCATCCCCTCCAGCGCCCGGCGCCCCAGCGGTACATAGAGCACCAGGGCACCGAGGCGACCTGCAAGGCCAAGGCCAGCCCCACGGTGCGCAGGCGAATGGCCCTGCGGTTGGTCGATGCGAGCACGGCGATGAGGATCAGCGCCGCCATACCGAGAAATCCTGCTGCAAACATAACTGACCTCCTGGTCGTTCCCTGCTTACTGGAAGTGGTGCTTGATAAAGGCGTTGATGAGGCGGATGAAATCCGTTTCCGCCAGCTTGGCGCACTTGAGGGTCTGCTCGTGGGAGAGCTGCACGTCCCCAAGCCCCTCCGCCATGTTGGTAATGGCGCAGATGGCCAGCACCGGCAGGCCGCAGTGGGCGGCGCTGACCACTTCTGGCACCACCGACATCCCCACCACGTCACCACCGATGATCTGCATCATGCGGATCTCGGCCGCAGTCTCGAAGCAGGGGCCGCTGTAGGAGACGAACACCCCCTGATTGACGGCAATCCCCTCCCGCTCGGCCAGCGCCAGCGCCTCGCTGCGCAGGCTCTTGTCATAGGCATTGGCCAGGCTGAAGAAGCGCGGACCGTAGGCCTCGTCGTTGGCCCCCGTCATGGGGGTGCCCGGCATGGTGTTGATGTGATCGTTGAAGATGACCAGGGAGCCGACCCCGATCCGCTCCGGGCGCAGCGAGCCGGCCGCGTTGGTCACCAGCAGCAGCTCGCAGCCCAGCCGCTTGAAGGTGCGCACCGGGGTGGTCATCACCTTCATGGTTTCGTGTTCGTAGTAGTGGCCGCGCCCCTTCATGCAGACCACATCCACTCCGTGCAGCTTGCCGAGCACCAGCTCGCCGCTGTGGCCGGCCACAGTGCTGACCGGGAAGCCGTCCAGCTCCTCGTAGGGAATGGTGACCTTCTCCTCCAGCGCATCGGCCAGCACGCCGAGGCCGGAGCCCAGGATCATGGCGGCGCGGGGGGCAAAACCCGGCTTGCGGGCGAGAATGGTGGCGACGGCGTTGAGTACCGGATCTTGTTGCATGAGCTGCACCTCTTGAGGCTGTAAATGGGACATGGCGCTCACTCTAGGGGAGGTATTGGGCGATAAAAATCGCTAAAATCGGCCTGACTATCCTGATTTTCAGCATAATTTCCTGCCGGGAGATGGCTGAAAACCAAAGGAACTGGCATGAATGGCGCTGATTGGCCCCGTTTTGCCGCCAACCAGCCCCGGCACGGTCAAAACGGGCCGGCAAAGGTGTGAGCCGGATCGACCATCCGCCGCGCAGCGGCCCTGCTGCCGCCCGCACCGGTCGCACAAACTTTGACGGGGATCGCACCCGGCCCTCAATCAGCCACCGAAGGAGGTCGCTTGGCCCTCGACAGTCACTGGCGCGATCGCGTCACCCTCAAGATGCTGCGCTACTTCCATGAAGTGGCGAGCCAGGGGCACTTCAGCCGGGCCGCCCTGCAGCTCAATGTCTCCAAGTCGCCGCTCAGCGCCCAGATCAAGGAGCTGGAATCCCTGCTGGGAGTGACCCTGTTTGATCGCCACACCCGCCAGGTGAGCCTCACCGCCACAGGACGTCTGCTGCAGGCCGAATGCGAGCGGCTGTTCGACGTGCTGGAAAGCGGCCTCAACCGGGTGGTGCAGGCGGGGCGCATGGAGCGTAACCAGATCCGCATCGGGCTGGTCAGCTCCATCTTCTGGGCCGGCTTTGGCGAGGTGATCCGCCAGTGTCACCAGCGCCACCCCGAGTGCGAGATCACCTTCACCGAGCTCTCCCCCGAGCGGCAGAAACAGGCGCTCGCGCGCAAGGAGATAGACCTCGGCCTCGCCCGCTTCGCCGACACCGTCAACATCCATCCGCTGCTGGCCGAAACCATCTATCGCGAGTCCATGGTGCTGGTGGTGTCGGACGAGCATCCGCTGCGGGATCGCAAGCTGGTCTCCCTGCCCGAGCTGGCGGGGGAGCCGTTCGTGCTGATGAGCCGCGCCAACTCCTCCTCTACCGACCTCATCATCAACGCCTGTCTGGTGGAGGGCTTCTACCCCCATCTCAACCAGGAGGTGGTCGAACCCAACACCCTGATGGCGGTGGTGGCCACCAGCCAGCAGGTGGCCCTGGTGCCGGCCAGCTACGCCCGCCAGAAGTGGCCCCACGTGCGCTTCATCCGCCTCGAGCAGGGGATCCCCGCCGATCTCTGCGTGCTCTATGCCCCGCCCCTGGCCGGACAGCCCGCGACCACCGCCATCCGCCACTTCATCGACACCATGAGCGAGCAGATGAACCTGCCGGAGCGAGGCTGAAGGCAAACAGCCCGATGAGGGGATCATCGGGCTCTGCGGCAGGGGTCAGGGGCTCACTTCCTCCATGAAAATGAGCCTAAGGGGCTCGGCCAGCAGGTCGTCCGCCTGGCGGGCGAAGGCCTGAAAATAGTCGCTTGCGCAGTGAGCATCCAGGGCGGCCTGGCTCACGAAGGCTTCGCGCATGTAGAAGGTGCCGGGTTCGTCCTTCAGCTCGAACAGCACGTAATCGAGGTTGCCAGGCTCCTGGCGGGTGGGCGCTATCAGCGCGAGCAACCCCTGGCGCAGGCGCTCCCTCATGCCGGCGCGGGCCTTGATCACGGCGATCGACACTATCTTGTCCGACTCTCTCTTCATCCCTGTTTCTCCACTGTCACATCATCAAGAGACCGGGAGGTGCCTGCCTTCTCATGGCAGCCGCCTCCCCCAACATGGCGCCCAGTGTAGGCATGGCGGTCAGGCCGATATAGATGGCCAGGATGGACAGAGTGTTCAACCGGGTGAACAAAGAGGCGGCGGCAGGGACAGATGCGCGGCCAGAGGCAAGCGCCTGGCTCGCCGTCAGGGCCTGATCCAGCTCTCAACGCTGAAGCAATAGGTGGTAAAGGTGTGCCCAGAGAGTGTCGTCTTCTTCACCCTGGTGGCGCGCCTGGCGAGGGATCTGTATGGGGGGCGGGTGCCCAGCAGATGAAAGACCACCTCCTGATGGCCCATGGTGCGCGCCCAGCCCATCATCTCGTGGAAGATGGCGAGCCCCCTGCCCCAACCCGCCCTGGCGATCACGATGGCAATCTCGACCCCCTCCTCATCGGGCTGGAGGCCGCACCACCCCACCAGGGCGCCATCGATGAGGACGGCACGCACGCGGCAGCCGGGCAGCGCGTCTATCCGCCGCTTCTCATCCATCCAGGCCCGTACCCCGGCGGCATCGAAGGTGGGGTGGTCAATCAGGTGTTTTCGCAGCGTCTCGTCGTTGACCAGGGGCAGAAAATCCTCTGCGCTAACGTCACCAAAGGGGAGGAATTTCATAGGCTTGTCATGCTTTCCCAAAGAGTAAGGGGTCCCTAATAGGGGGACCCGTCCTTGTGTCTGGCGACCCAGGCGCCATCGGCGCCCTGCACCAGGGCCAGATCGTCGTCAGGGTATTGGACTGTGTCCCCCGCCAGCCTGTCCCCCACCTCGAGATAGACCGCGTCCACCTCACCGTGATTGAACAACTGGTGGGCCAGGCCGTTGCCGCCCTTGAAGCCGATGCACTCCCCCGGCGACATCAGATACTCCTCCTCCCCATAGCGCAGGGTGGGGGTGCCCGAGAGCACATAGATGAACTCGTCCTGCAGACCGTGATGGTGTTTGAGCGCCGAGATGGCCCCCGGCGCCAGGGTCGTCAGGTTGACCCCAAGATTGGCGAGACCGAAGTGGTCCCCCAGCCTGCGCCGGGTGCGGTGCTTGACCAGGGAGGCAAAAGGCTCCGGATAGAGGGACCTGGCCTTGTTCTCCGGGATCTGTGTGGCCTGAATGGGCGTGCGGTTCGTCATCTCAACAACCTCCGTATTGGCGCCCTGGCGAGAGCAGCAAGAGATCAGCCGGGTGCCTGCCTGAATGGCAGTCACGCAATCACACAGATACGGCTGAAGGCGGGAGGCTGTCAACGCCGAGATGCAAAGAGCGGGCTCCCGCCATGTCCCGCTGTGCAATGGTTCGTCTGCAACCCCCTACAGCACCTCGACCTTGACCTTGATAAGGCCGGATCGGGTGTTGCCTATGGTGCTGAATGCGGCCCTTGAGAGATCGATCACTCGCCCCCTCGGGAAGTTGCCCCTGTCGTTGACCCGCACCACTACGCTCTTGTCGTTGGCAAGGTTGGTCACCCTCACCATGGCGCCGAAGGGCAGCGTCATGTGGGCGGCTGTGTTGGCGCTCTTCTGGTAGGGCTCGCCGCTGGCGGTTTTCTTGTTGTGGTAGCGATCGGCATAGTAGGAGGCCAGCCCCGTCTGGGTATAACCCCGCCAATTGCCCGCACTGCCTGCATCAGGCTGGCTGCTGCAGGCCGCAAGCAGCAGGCACAGGGAGGCCAGCAGCCCTTTTTGTACCTTGCCTCTCATATCTTCCATCGCCACTCTCATCATCACTTTCAGCACCAATCTGGATCCCGCAAACAGGGGCCTACTCTCTCATATTTCCCATGGAAAACGGGAGGCCCAAGCCTCCCGTTTGTGTGTTCACCCGTCAGTCTGTGTCAGGGATCAGGCGATCAGCTTATCATCGGCGAAACCGAAGCCCCGCAGCCCCACCACGTGCACGTGCTCGTGCTTACCCTGGACCTTGCGGATGAGCTTGTAGGTGGTGCCCTTCTCGGGGCTGATGTTCTCCGGCGCCGCGATGAGCAGCTGCATATCCTGCCGCTCACAGAGCTCGAACAGGGTGGCGATGGACTTGCCATCCAGGCGCGCCGCTTCGTCGAGGAACAGCAGACGGCAGGGGGCGATGTCCTTGCCGCGCAGGCGGCGGGACTCCTCCTCCCAGCTGATCAGTACCATCAAGAGGATGGCCTGACCGGTGCCGATCGCCTCGCCGGTGGAGAGGGCCCCGCTCTCGGCACGCAGCCAGCCATCGGCACCGCGCTGCACCTCGATTTCGAGCTCCAGGTAGTTGCGGTAGTCCAGCAGCACGTCCCCCATCACCTGATAGTTGCGCTCCCCCTGCTCTATCTGCGGGTTCAGGCGCTGGAACAGCTTGGCCATGGCCTCGGAGAAGCTCAGCTCCTTGTCGGCGAACAGATCGTTGTGCATGGCACTCTGATCGGCGAGCGCGGTCAAAAGCCGGGTGTGGGCCTCGCGGATGTTGACGTTGAGGCGCACCCCGCGCACCAGGCCGAAGGCGATGTTCTGCAAGCCCTGGTTCAGTACCCGGATGCGGTTCTGCTCCCGGCGGATGATGTTGGTGATCTTGGCCGCCACCTCGTGGGAGGAGAGGGACAGGTGGTTTTCCCGCTGCTTGAGCTCGTCCGCCAGACGGGCCAGCTCGATCTCCATCTCCTCGATGGCCTCCACAGGATCGTCCGAGCGGATGATGTCGTTGCGGATGCGATCTTTCAGGTAACGGTAGACCTGCACGTAGAAGGCAACCTTCTGCTCTGTGCTGCGGTTGCCCTCCGACAGTCGCAGCGCATCGCGCAGGGCCTCGTCGTGGGCCACGGCGACGCGCAGGGCACCGAGGGCCTTGTCCGACATGGAGCGCAGCTCGTCGCTGTCGAGATACGCCAGCTCGCGCTTGTTCAGGCGCTTCTCGACGTCGGTCTCCCGCGCCAGCCGCACCACCCGCGACCAGCTCGCCTTGTGGCCCACCAGGGATTTGCGGGCGCTGTAGTAATCCTTGCCTTCGAGCTTGAGACGACCGCCCAAGGATTCAATCTCGCGCTTGGTCACCTGCAACTGGGCCTCGGCGCTGGTGCGACGGGAGCGGGTGCGGATGAGCAGCTCTTCGATCTCCTTCTTGTGGGCGCGGGATTTCTCCTCCATGTCGTCCGACAGGGTGAGCCCCATGGCCCCCAGTTCCTGCTCGAACTCCGCCAGGGTCTGGCCCTTGGCCGAGGCGCTGGAATCGAGCGCCGTGCGCAGTTGCAGCGCTTCTGTGTGACGCAGGGCTATCTGCTTGTGCTGCTCACCGGCGGTGCGGGCGGCAAGCTCGGCGGCTTTGAGCTTCTCTTTGAGGCGCTCGCTCATCTCGGATGCCTTGCCAAGCAGATCTTGCGCGTCCTGATAGGCAAAGTGCGGCAGCCGGGCCACCAGCTGATCCAGCGCATAGGCGCGGCGCTTCTGCTCGGCCAGCAGGTCGCTCGCCTCGTCGAAGGCTGCCTGCAGGGCAGAGAGATCCTGGGGATCCTGGCGCAGCACCTGCACCAGGGTCTCGAGCTTCTCCAGCCCCTTGCCATGCTGGGCCACAAAGGCTTCGGCGGTTTTAAGTGCCTCCACATCGGCACGGGCCGCCTCGAGGCGGGCCGCCAGCTCTGTCTCGGCAAAGAGGTGGGCAAAGGGCAGCATCCCCTGCACCAGCTGGATATGGCGAGTCAGCTGGGCGGCGGCCGCCTTGGCCTCGGCCAGCTGCTTGTCGCACTCGGCCATGGTTTCTTGCAGCTTGCGCTGCTCGTGCTGCTTGGCCTGCACTTCGGCCTCGGGGTCCGGGCGGAAGGCGATATCCAGATGCTGGCCGATAAAGTCGCGGAAGTGGCCGTAGAGGCGGTGGTACTTCTGCTGCTCGAAGGCGGCCTTGGCGTAGCCCTCGATAAGATTTTCCCGCTCAAGGTCGAGCTGCTCGATGCGTTTTTCCCGGGCTGCGCGGCCAAACAGCGGCAGCTCGGGGTAGCGGGAGAAGCGCACCTGACGCTTGCTGGTGCGCACCAGCACGGCGTCACCGAGCTCGTCCGCCTCCACCAGATCCTCGTCAAAGGAGTCGGGGTTGCCCTGAATCAGGTAGATATCCTCGGGGCAATCTTCCAGCTTTTTCAGCCGCTCGATGGCCCCTTCCAGGTCGAGCACCACCAGGGCGCTGCGAGCCGGGCCGTAGAGGGCGGAGTAGTAAGGGGCATCGTCGATGGAGATGTCGTCGTAGACGTCGGAGAGCAGCACGCCCCCCACCTGCTCGGCGACGCGGGCCAGGCGCGGATCCGTCTCCCCGGCTCCCAGCAGGAGGTTGCGAATTTGCCGCTCCAGGGCCTGCTTCTGCCCCTGGATGCGGTTGCTCTCCTGCTCGAACTCCCGCTCCTTGTCGAGCACTGTCTGCATGCCGGCCGAGAGCGCCTCGGCAGTGTCCAAGGCCAAGCCACTCTGCTCGCGCAACTGCTCGAGTTTCTCGAACGACTTGAGCCAGCGCGGGGCCAGCTTGGTGAGATCGCTGATATCACGGCCCAGCTGGGCGCCCTGATGCTCGAGGCTGGCGCGGCGCTGATTGGCCTCCGCCTGCTGATCGGCGAGCTCCTCCTGACGGGTGCGTTGGGCTTCCAGGAAGATCTCCAGCTCGTCCTGGCTGGCAATAAGCTGGCCAGAAGCCTGCTGCAGCTCGTCGCGCAACTTGAACAGCGCCTGCTGGCTGTCGCTCTCTTTCTCGAGGCGGGCCAGCGCGGCGCGCAGTCCCTGCCCCTGATTGACGCGGGCCTTGTCTTCGATATGACGCTTGAGCAGTGCCTGCGCCGTGGGCCAGGCCGCCTCGCGAGCGGTCTCGGGGGCAATGCTCAGCAGCAGCGTCAGCGCGGCCTGATGCTCGGCCACCGCCGCCTTGGCCAGCGCCAGTTGCTGCTCGGCCCCCAGCACCCGGCTGGTGAGGCTCTGCTCGGCGGCACGGAACTGGTGCAGGGTGTCGCTCGCCTGCTCGGCGCTCAATCCCGGCAGCTCGCACTGCGCGCGGGCCGTCTCCAGCGCCTGCACCGCCTGGCGGTACTGGATGGCGCGGGTCTGCTGAATGTCCAGCGCCTGCTGATAATCGGCGAGCTGGGTCTTGAGGCTATCCACCTCTGCCTGGGTCAGCTCCTTGCGCTCTTCCACTTCCAGCAACTGGCAGTGGATCTCTTCCACCACCGCCTGCTGCTGCTCGAGCTTGTCGTTGAGCTCCCGCAGATCGGCACGATACAGCTCTATCTTCTTTTGCAGCGCCACGGCGGCCATCACCTTGGCCAGGTGTTCGGCGGCGGACTCCAGCTCGTCGGTCAGGAGCTTCTCGCGGTTGGTGAGCTGATCCACCTCGTCCGCCAGATAGATGGCGCGCTGCTTCTCTTCCGCCAGCAGGCGACGCTTGCCGGCGAGCTCGGACCTGGCTTTGAGGGCCAGCTCGGAGAGACGGCTCTTCTCGGCGGCGCCCCGCACATACTCGGCCGCCACGTAGTGGGTGGTCTCGGTGATCAGGTTCTTGAACAGATCCCGCTGGCCCTGGGTCTCCTTGATGGCTTCCAGGGTGCGGCGGTTCTCGTAAATGGCCGCCTCCATGTCCTGGAACGCCTTGCGCACCCCGGAGTTCTCCGGCAGCAGGTATTCCCGCAGGGAGCGGCTGATGGACGAGGAGATACCGCCATACAGCGAGGCCTCGATCAGGCGGTAGAACTTGCCGCGATCCTTTTGATCACGCAATTTTTTGGGCGTGATGCCGAACTCGAACATGAAGTTGTGATAGTCGGTCACCGTATTGAACTTGGCGACCTTGATGGCCCCCAGCTCGGCGGCGGCCCCCTTCAGATCGGCGAAGGCGCGCACCCGCCCCTTGCCGTCATGGAGTTTTTCCAGCAGCAGATCCGTGGGTTGCAGGTTTTCTGGCACGTCCACCAGGGCGAAGGGGGTGATGTTGACCTTGTTGTCCCGGTTCGCCACCTGCTCCAGGTGCACGCCGACCCAGATCCGCTGCTCGCGGCTGTTCATCACTTCCAGCAGCGAATAGCAGTGACCGCGCTGCAGTTTGCCGTAGAGCCCCTTGTCACGGGACGCACTGCTGGAGCCCGCCTCTGTGGTGTTGCGGAAGTGGAGCAGGGACTGATCCGGGATCAGCGCCGCGATAAAGGCCGCCATGGTGGTGGACTTGCCCGCGCCGTTTCCGCCAGACAGGGTGGTGACCAGCTGGTCGAGATCGAAGGTCCGGGCGAAGAAGCCGTTCCAGTTGACCATAGTCAGGGATTTGAATTTGCCTCTCACGCCGCACTCTCCATCAAACCAGCCGACGCCATCGGTGCCAGAACATTAACGTTGCAGATCATCTTCCACCTCCAGCTCCAGCTGCTCTTCGTCCAGATCCTCTTCAATATCCTCGAACAGCGAGTCGCTGCTCGGCATCTCGTCGTCGTGGAAGATGGCCTCTCCCTCCTGGATCATCCGCAGCTGCACCGCGCGGGGATCCTCGTCGGAACGCACGTCGGCGGCGAAGCGGAACACGGATTCGTTGACCCGGAATTTGTCGCTGTTGCCAAGGGCGGTGATCATCCCGAGGCGCTTGAGGCGGCGCATGGAGGTGCGGATCTTCTCGAGCAGCTTCTTCTTGTCGAGATCCGTGCCACCGGAGCGGCTGTTGACCATGCGCAGCAGCTGCTTCTCGTCCGCCAGACTCAGCACCTCCTCCTGCAACTCGCCCATGGTGAAGACCCCTTCGGATGCGAGGCGGTCCGGGCTCAAATAGAGGTAGCAGAGCACCTTGCCCACCAGCATATCGAGCTCAGATAAAACGGTTGTTCCGATGTCGGCGCTCGGGCGCGGGCGCAGGTAGAAGAAGCCCTCAGGCGCCTTGATGAGCTCGACCTGATAGCGGCCGTAGAAGATCTCGAGCTCGCCATGGAACTCCACCAGGGCCGAATGCTGTTCGAAATCGTCGGCACTGATGTGGCGCCCCGAGCGCAGGGCGGTGTCGATGCGCGGAAACAAGGGGTTGGCGATGGCCTCTGCGAGCCGCAGGGGCAAGGGAAACTCAGAATTGATCAATGACATAGGCCTGAACCTTGGATCCAGCTTGGTTAATGGGTTTCCATGCGGGTTGGCGGTGCAGCTCGCGCTCACCGCTGGCATGGCCGAGGCGCACGGCCTGGTCTATCAGCAGACGCGCCACGTCGAAGTGGGCGTGGGCCGGGAAATCGAGCAGGTATTCTCGCAGCACGTCGGCGAGATCCAGCTGCTGCCCCTGCTCGGGATAGCGGGCCAGATAACGCTCGATGCGCTCCGCCAGCGCCTGGTTGATGTCCACCATCTCCATGAACTCCATCTCGAGGGGCACCTCGCCGGTCACCTCCTCGTCGTGGATGGCGATGGTTTCGTCCCGCAGCTCCAAGAGGCGCGGCTCCTCGGCGACTCTGAGCAAGAAGTTGTGCTGCTCGAAGTTGCGGATGGATTCCCGCAGCCGCTGGCTGAAGGCGCGGTTCTTGTCCATGTCGATGGCGTTGCGGATGAACTTGTGGACGTGCCTGTCATAGCGGGACCAGAGCTCGATGCACTGCTGACCCCAGGAGGTGATGACGTCGAGCCGCCCCTGCAGGGCATGGGTCAGCTCCTCGACGTGGAGGAGATCGTCGCGCCCCTGGGCCGCTTCCTGAATGTTGAGCAACCCTGCCTGCAGGCGGTGGCCGGCGGCGTCCAGGGTATCCTGCAGCTCGCGCAGGGTCTGGCCCGTCTCGCGCAGCAGCTTCTCGCAGCTGTGGATGGCGTCGATCCAGTTCTGGGTCAGCAGGGCTGCAATCTCGTTCTTGACCTGATTCTGCTGCTCGTCCATGGCGCGCTGGGTGAGATCGATGCGTCCGAGCGTCTCTTCCAGGGAGAAGGTGAGCCGCGGCAGCACTTCTGCGTCCCACTGCTCCCGGGTATTGGTCTCGAGCGCCGCCTCGCGGGCGGTGTCGAGCTCGGCCGCCAGGTGTTCGAGCAGGATGGAGAGCTTGATGGAGTCGACCTGGCGGTTCTCCATGAAGAAGTCGACGATGCCGACCCCGAGGCGCGACAGGCGATAGAGGCTCTCCCCCGCCACCATGTCGGTGGTGAAGCGCGACAGCAGTTGCTGGCGAATGAGATCGTTGATGGCGTTGTTGGCGCGGCCCGAGAGGGTCTCGTCCATCTGGCCGAAGGCGCTGCTAACATAGCCGAAGGCGTCGTGCAGCGCGGCCTCCGAGAGATCAGACTCGTCCTCGGACAGCGTCTTGATCGCAATCAGAAAGGCCAGCCTGTCGGTGGGCAGATTCAAGGAGAGGCCCTCCTGTCTGACCCATCCCACCGTCTCTGGCAGGGTACGGGATGTACTCATCATGACGTTATCATCTCGTTGTTATAAACGGGGGTACCAGACCCCTCGTGGTGATTCGGACCCGGGGATGGGCAACCCCGGCGGCGGTATCCCGACCGCATAAACCCTGGCATCCCGGCCATTCAGGCCCCCATGACAGCCCTCAGCCGACCGGCTTCTGGGCCATCACATGGATGTAGCGCCCAAGGGAGACAAAGGGTTCCTGACGACAGTAGTGCTGCTCCATGGCCAGCAGATCGTCGAATTTCTCGACCTGCTCCTGCTTGTGGCGCATGTAGTCGTGAATGACCCGCACCCCTGTCTTGCCGATGATCTTGAGGCCCCCCCGGCCTATCCAGTCATAGACCTGTTCCGGCAACTGGGGGTTGGTGGGCGTGAGCGCGGTCTGACGCTTCTTGTTCAGCCCCTGGCGCACGTAGTCGAAATTGCCCACCACCAGGCTCTGGAACAAGAGGCCATGACGATTGTAAAAAAGCAGCGACAGTATGCCCCCTGCATTGACGAAAGGGAACAGACCGAGCAGGGTCTGGCGGGGCTCGGCGAGCCACTCCAGCACCGCATGACAGAGCACCAGATCAAAGGTGCCGGTCACATGGGCCTTGAGATCCTGAATGGGGCAATGGATGAGACGAATTCTGTCTTCCAGTCCCTTCTGGGCAATCTGCTCCTGGGCGAGATCCAGCATCTCTGCCGATAGATCGCACAGCTCCACCTGGTGGCCCATGGCCGCCAGCTTCTGGGCGAAATAGCCAAAACCACCGCCGGCATCCAGGATGCGCAGGGGCCGGTTGCCAAGGCGCGCCAGGCAGGCTTCGATGTCGCTCCACACCACGGCGGTGCGAATGCGCCCCTTGGTGGAGTCATAAATGTTGCGAGCGAACTTGTCGGCGCGCCCGTCAAAACTCTGATCTTGCTTCAAGACACACTCATCTTCGGCCGCCCCGCTGTTGAGGTTGAGGGAGGAACCACACAGGATTGGGCCACAGGAAAAAAGAGGGGTATTCTGTCACATCCCGGATCCGCTGAAAACTCAAGGACGACACCACAGTGTTTGAGCTTAAAAAATGGTTGGGCCAGTTGCTGATGCCGCTGCCCTTCTCCCTCTCCTTATTGCTGCTGGCGTTGCTGCTGCTCTGGTTCACCCGCTTTCAGAAGAGCGGCAAGCTGCTGGCGACCCTCTCCCTGGTGATCATCGCCCTGATGGGGATGAGGCCCGTCAGCTATGAGCTGGCCCGCTCACTTGAGCAGACCTATCCGCCCTTCGAGGTGAGCCAGCACCCGGATATAGAGGCCATCGTGGTGCTCGGCAACGGTCATGTGAGCGATCCGGCGGTGCCCGAGCGCGCCTGGCAGAACAACATAGCCCTCGCCAGAACCCTGGAGGGGGTGCGCCTCGCCCAGGCCTATCCAGAGGCCGAGCTGGTCTTCTCCGGTTATGTGTCGGGTGATCCCCTCTCCAACGCCGAGGTCAACGCCCGCATGGCGACCAGCCTCGGCATCCCCCGCTCCCGAATGACGTTGTTTGAAAACAACAAAGACACCCATGACGAGGCGGTCAGCATCAGCGCCCACCTCAAGGGCAAGCGGGTCGCCCTGGTGAGCTCGGCCACCCACCTGCCCAGGGCCATGGCCCTCTATCGCGGTCAGGGACTCGATGCGGTGCCGGCCCCCACCGACTACACCGCCAAGCAGAGCCAGGAGCCGCAGCCCCTCTACAGCTACCTGCCCAAGGGGCGTTATCTGATGTATTCCGAGGCTGCCATTCACGAGTGGATTGGGGTATGGTGGGCCCGTTTGCGGGGGCAGGTTAACGAATGAGCGATCGGTTCTTGCATTCCTGATTTGGATCAGGAAAGCGAAAAAAAATTACGTCATTTGCCGCCGGGTCAGCTATCTTGGGCTCGGTTCAATTCATATAATGTTGCGCAATCAAATGCCTAGGAGATTGAGAAGATGAGACACCACCTGGTAATGGGTAACTGGAAACTGAACGGCACCAAAGCTTCTGTCGAAGCTCTGATCAAAGGACTGACCCCGGCTGCTGCCGCTCATCCTTCCGTGCAAGTCGCCGTCTGCCCGCCGGTTATCTTTTTGGGTCTGGTTGAACAGCTGACCGCTGGCAGCAAGATCGCTTACGGTGCCCAGAACGCCGACGTTCACGAGTCCGGCGCCTTCACCGGCGAGAACGCCCCCTCCATGCTCAAAGCCTTCGGTTGCACCTACTCCCTGGTCGGCCACAGCGAGCGTCGCACCCTGCACGCAGAGACCGACGACGTGGTGGCTGCCAAGTACGAAGCCATCCAGAAGGGCGGCCTGATCCCGGTACTGTGCATCGGTGAGACCCTGGAGCAGTTCGAAGCCGGCGTGACCAAGAACGTGGTCGAGACCCAGCTCAAAGCCGTCATCGACCGTTGCGGCATCGCCTCCTTCGCCAACGCCGTCGTGGCTTACGAGCCGGTATGGGCCATCGGCACCGGCAAGACTGCCACCCCGGAAATCGCGCAATCCGTTCACGCTCACATCCGTCAGTACCTGGCCGGCTTCGACGCCGCCGTGGCTGCCAAGGTACAGATCCTGTACGGTGGCTCCGTCACTGGCGCGACCGCTGCCGACCTGTTCGGTCAGCCGGACATCGACGGTGGCTTGGTGGGTGGTGCGTCCCTGAAAGTGGACGACTTCTCCCAGATCATCGCTGGCGCCGCCCAGTAAGTGACGCAAGAGAGGGGCCTGGCCCCTCTCTTGATATCGCTTTCCTATGGGTCCCCTTCTTCCATAGGAAAGCCGATATAGTAAAAACGGCTGGCCCCATTTTCAGATATTGATATTCGACAACTCAGATCCAGAGGCACTCATGACCAAACAAATCAAACGTATTGGTGTTTTGACCAGTGGTGGTGACGCACCGGGTATGAACGCAGCCATTCGCGCCGTGGTGCGCGCCGGTCTGCATCATGGCCTGGAAGTCTACGGCATCTATGATGGCTACCTCGGTCTGCATCAGGACAGGATCGTCAAGCTCGAGCGCCACAGCGTCTCCGACGTGGTCAATCGCGGTGGCACCTTCCTGGGCTCTGCCCGTTTCCCCGCGTTCAAGGACCCGAAAGTGCGCGCCGAAGCGATCGAGAACCTTAAAAAACACGGCATCGACGCCCTGGTGGTGATCGGCGGTGACGGCTCCTACATGGGCGCCAAGAAGCTGACCGAAGAGGGTTTCCCCTGCATCGGCCTGCCGGGCACCATAGACAACGACATCGCCGGTACCGACTTCACCATCGGCTTTGACACCGCCCTGAACGTGGTCGTCGACGCCATCGACCGCCTGCGCGACACCTGCAGCTCCCACCACCGCATCTCTGTGGTCGAGATCATGGGCCGCCACTGTGGCGATCTGGCCATGTCCGCCGCCGTTGCCGGTGGCGCCGAGTACGTGATCGTGCCGGAAGTGGCGTTTGACAAGGAGAAGCTGCTGCAACAGATCAAGGAAGGCGAAGCCAAAGGCAAGAAGCACGCCATCATCACCATCTGTGAGCACGTCACCGACGTCAACGCCCTGGCCAAAGACATCGAAGCCATGACAGGCCGCGAAACCCGCGCCACCATACTGGGTCACATCCAGCGTGGCGGCTCGCCGACCGCCCGCGATCGCATCATGTCCAGCCGCATGGGTGCCTTTGCCGTCGAGCAGCTGCTGGCCGGTCAGGGTGGCCGCTGCGTCGGTATCCAGGGCAACGAGATGGTGCACCACGACATCATCGACTGCATCGAGAACCTCAAGCGCCCGTTCGATCAGGAGCTGTACGATCTCTCCACCACCCTGTTCTAAGCCACTCGGCTTTTTACCGGCTGTTGATGACAAAAACCCTCCGATGGAGGGTTTTTTTAGGCGCTGTCCCAGTTATGTGTTGAAAGGCTAACCTTGAAGCAAGCCATCACCTTGAGGGCCTCCATCATGGATACCC
>NZ_JBYTDH010000009.1:0-132616 GCF_058791175.1 Aeromonas sp. EU05-FHT14A05
GGAGAAGGATTCGAACCTTCGAAGGCAGAGCCGTCAGATTTACAGTCTGATCCCTTTGGCCGCTCGGGAACCCCTCCGATTGCACGAATGCCACAACGGTAATTCTGCTTGCACCCGTTGTGTTTGTCGCTTTTGCTGGGCAAATAGACGACAGACATCCAAGCGTCGCGCATTTTATGGTAAGGATTTTGGGGATGCAACCATTGCGCCCTGCAAAATGTGCATTATTGCCGGGATCCAGGCAAAAAAACGCTCCTCCTCCGTCCCAACCGGACGCGTCCCTTGTCGCTCCCGATCCCTTGGTGTATGGTCGCCCTGCCCAAGAAACAGTGATGACACCATGACGACAGAGCATAACCCCTATTTGCAATTCACCCGCGAACAATGGGCGTTATTGCGCGATGCGGTCCCCCTGACCCTGACCGAACACGATCTGCAAACCCTGCGCGGGATCAACGAGAAGGTGTCATTACGCGAGGTGGAAGAGATCTATCTGCCCCTTTCCCGCCTGCTCAATCTCTATGTCAAGGCCAAGCAGCGCCGCAGTCGGGTGCTGGAGCAGTTTCTCGGCCAGTCTCGCGGCAAGGGCACCTACATCATCAGCATCGCCGGCAGTGTGGCGGGGGGAAAGAGCACCACGGCCCGCATCCTGCAGGCATTGCTGGAACGCTGGCCCGAGCATCCGCGGGTGGAACTGGTCACCACGGATGGCTTCCTCTATCCCAACAAGGAGCTGGAAGCGCGTGGGCTGATGCGCCGCAAGGGGTTTCCGGAATCCTACGACATCCGCCATCTGGTGGAGTTTGTCGCCAACATACGAGCGGGTCACGAGAAGGTCGAGGCCCCCGTCTACTCCCACCTCATCTACGACATCCTGCCCGATGAGAAGAAGGTGGTGGAGCAGCCGGACATCCTGATCCTGGAGGGACTCAACGTGCTGCAGAGCGGCATGGATTACCCTCAGGAGCCTCACAGGGTCTTCGTGTCAGATTTTGTCGACTTCTCCATCTATGTGGACGCCGACGCCGCACTGCTGCGCGCCTGGTACATAGATCGCTTCCTCAAGTTCCGCAGCGGTGCCTTCTCGGATCCCGACTCCTACTTCCACCACTATGCCAAGCTGGCGGAAAGCGAGGCGACCGAGATTGCCAGCAACATATGGCAAGACATCAACTATCTGAATCTGCAAGAGAACATCTTGCCGACCCGGGAGCGGGCCAACCTGATCCTGACCAAGGGACAAGAGCACGCCATCGAGCAGATCAAGCTGCGCAAATGATCGCAGCGGATCGCTGGATAACGAAGAGGGGGCCCGCAGGCCCCCTCTTCCATTGGATTCTCATGAGCCGCTCTCGCTCAATCCCCCCGGCGCAGAGAGATCTCCCCCCCCAGATAGAGCTTGATCCCCTCGTCCGTCTCCAGCCGCAGGGCACCGCGATCGTCGATGCCCCGGGCTATGCCGCGGATCACCTGTTCCCCCATCAGCAACTTCACCGGTTGGCCAGCAAAGTAGTCGAGCCGGTTCCAGCTCTCGACGAAGCTCGCCAGACCGCTCTGCTCGAAGGTCTGCATGGCCTCTTGCAGACGCAGGAGTACGCAGGCCGCCAGCTGGTTGCGATCCACCAGTTCGGGCTGAACCTGGCGCAGCTCTGACCAGGCCTGATCGATCTTCTCCCCCTGCTGGCTCGGCATCGCCAGATTGAGGCCGATGCCGATCACCAGATGGCAGCTGGCGCCGGCGCTGCCGCTCATCTCCACCAGGATGCCCGCCAGCTTGCGGCCCTGGTAATAGAGGTCGTTCGGCCACTTGAGCTCCACCCCGGGGTAGCCGAGGGATTCCAACGCCTCCACCACGGCCACCCCCACCGCCAGACTCAGCCCCATGGCGGCCGCCATGCCCTGCTCGAGCCGCCAGTACATACTGAGGATCAGCTGACAACCGAACGGCGAGACCCAGGACTTGCCACGGCGCCCCCGACCGGCGGTCTGGCACTCCGCCAGGCAACTCTCGCCAGAGCTCAGCTGGTTGACCCGCTCAAACAGATACTGGTTGGTGGAGTCGATCACCGAGAAGCAGTGCACCGGCGCCATGGGGGCCAGGGCCTGCAGTTGCGCCTCGTCATAGAGTGCCATGGGGACGGCCAGGCGGTACCCCTTGCCGGTCAGGCTGAACAGATCCAGCCCCAGCTCCTTGAGGGCGGCCATGTGCTTGCTCACCGCCGCCCGGCTGATGCCGAGCTGCTCCCCCAGCTGTTCGCCGGAGTGAAACTGGCCATCGCTGAGCAGGGTGATCAGGGTCTGCCTGACGGGGGTGAGGGTCATGCCAGCACCTCGTCGAGCCAGGTCTCGCCGGTGAGCCCCATGAAGCGCACCTCGTGCTCCAGCACCACGCCAAACGTCTGTTCCACGCTATCGCGGACATGGGCCGCCAGGGCGATGAGCTCCATGGCACTGGCGCCCCCGAGGTTGACCAGCACCAGCGCCTGCTCCTGGTGGACGGCGGCGCGGCCGATGGCAAACCCCTTGAGCCCGCACTGATCGATGAGCCAGCCCGCCGCCAGCTTGGCCTGCCCTTCCCCTGCCGGATAGCAGGGCATCTGCGGGTATTGCCCCTTGAGTGCATCCGCCACCGAGGCCGGCACCACGGGGTTCTTGAAGAAGCTGCCCGCGTTGCCGAGCACCGCGGGATCCGGCAACTTGGCCATGCGGGTGGCGCAGACGGTGTCGAAGATGGCCTGCGCACCAGGGTGCTCGCCGAGGGCCGCCAGGGGGCCATAACCGATCACGGGCTGCCAGGCCTTGGGCAAGCGCAAGCCGACGGCGGTGATGAAGTGGGTGTCCTGATAATCGTGCTTGAAGATGCTGTCGCGATAGCCGAACCGGCAGTCGGCCGCCGCTATGCGCTCCACCTCGCCGCTCTGCCAGTTGAATGCCTCCACATAGGCACAGAACCGGGCCAGCTCGACCCCGTAGGCGCCTATGTTCTGCACCGGGGCCGCACCGACGGTGCCCGGGATCAGCGCCAGGTTCTCCAGCCCGTGCCAGCCCTGTTGCAGGGCATGACACACCAGCTGGTGCCACTCCTCCCCCGCCGCCACGTGCAACAACCAGTGGCTGTCGTCATCCTGCAGCTCGATGCCTTTCATTCGGTTGAGCACGACCAGACCGGCAAAATCATTGCAGAACAAGATGTTGCTCCCACCACCCAGCACCAGGCGCGGCAAGACGCTCAGCTCCGGATCGGCCCGCAACTGGCAAAGATCATCCAGCTCGGCCACTTCGGCCAGCCAGAGGCAGTGTGCGTCCAGGCCCAGGGTATTGAGGGCCGACAGGGGGGCATGGGGAGTGAGTTTCATCTGCGTGTTCCGACAAGGACAAGGGCGCAGTTTACCCCAGATCCCCCGGGACGAAAAACCCGGGTACTGTTCGGACTCAAACCGCTGGAGTAAAGTAAGCCCTTCAGCCCGTTGAGGAAGCATGAATGAACAATCAATTCGCCGTCATCGGCCTCGGCCTGTTCGGCAGCGCACTGTGTGAAGAGCTGCAGTTGCAGAATGCCGAGGTGCTGGCCATCGATATCGACGAGAGCAAGACCCGCCAGATCGCGACCCTGTGCAATCACGTCATCGTCGCCGATGCCACCGATGAGGCCACGGTCGCCGAGCTGGGACTGGCCAATTTCGACATCGTCTTCGTGGCCATCGGCGACAACCTCGAAACCAGCATTCTCACCACGCTGGTGCTGAAGGAGGCGGGGGTGAAGAAGGTGTGGGTCAAGGCGCGCGACAAGTTCCACGCCAAGATCCTGCAAAAGGTGGGGGCCGACAAGGTGATCAACCCGGAGTGGGACATGGGCCGCCGGGTCGCCCAGAGCATGCTGGACAACCGCCTGTTCGACTACCTGGAGCTGGGGCACGAGATGGTGCTGACCGAGTTCGTGATCGGTCTGCAACAGAACGGTCGTACCCTGGCCGATCTCAATCTGCTGCAACAGAACGACTTCCAGTTGCTGGCCATCAAGCGCGGCGAGGTGCTGCACAACGTGCTGACCGGCAAGATGGAGCTGCAACTCGGTGACATCCTGATCCTCGCCGGCAACAAGCACGCCATCGATCACTGGCTCGACACCCTATGATCAACTGGCGCAGCAACTACGCCTTCGCCCTGCATCGGGATACCGAATCCCGCTGGAGTGAAGCCAGGCTGATCCTGGGCAGCTTTCTCATCATCCTGCTGGTCGGTACCCTGTTTCTGGTGCAGCCCTCGAGTCACAAGGGCGAAGTCACCTTCATCAATGCCCTGTTCACCGCGACCTCGGCCATCAGTGTGACCGGTCTCGGGGTGGTGGATACCGGCACCGCCTTTACCCTGCAAGGGCAGATCATACTGCTGATGCTGATGGAGATAGGGGGCCTGGGCCAGATGACCATGACCCTGCTGCTCATCGCCATGTTCAGCAAGCGGGTCGGTCTGCGCCAGCAGATACTGGCGAAGGAGGCGCTTGGTCAGGAGGGTTCGGTCAACATCATCCAGCTGGTGAAGCGCATAGTGCTGTTCGCCCTGATAGCCCAGTTGATCGGCACCGCCATCATGGCCATTCGCTGGGTGCCGGAGATGGGGTGGAGCCATGGCCTCTACGTCAGCTTTTTCCATGCGGTCTCTGCCTTCAACAACGCCGGTTTCTCGCTGTTTGCCAACAACCTCATCGACTACAGAGACGACCCCATCATCAGCCTGACCATACCGGCCCTGCTCATCCTCGGCGGGATAGGTTTTACCGTCATCGTCGACCTGGCGCGCAACCATCGCTGGCGCAAGCTGAAGCTGCACAGCAAGCTGATGCTGCTGATGACCCCCGCCCTGCTGCTGCTTGGCACCCTGATGTTCTGGCTGCTGGAGCACAACAATCCCGCCACGCTCGGCAACGCCGGGCCTGGCGGCCAGCTGCTGGCGGCCTTCTTCCAGTCGGCCACGGCGCGCACCGCTGGCTTCAACACGGTGGACATAGGCCAGATGGTGCCCGCCTCCCTGCTGTTCATGATGATGCTGATGTTCATCGGCGCCGGTACCACCTCGACCGGTGGCGGCATCAAGGTCACTACCTTCGCCGTGGTGTTGCTGGCCACCAGGGCCTTTCTGACCAAGCGACCCCATGTCACCGCCTTCGGCCGTACCCTGTCACCCCAGATAGTGACCCGCTCCCTGGCCATCATCATCGTCAGTACCATGGTGCTGATGCTGGCCATGTTCCTGTTGATGCTCACCGAGTCGCAGCCCTTCGACAAGATCATGTTCGAGACGGTCTCGGCCTTTGCCACCGTCGGCCTCTCGACCGGCATCACCGCCTCCCTGAGCGAACCGGGCAAGCTCATCCTGGTGCTGGTGATGATCTGCGGCCGTCTCGGCCCGCTGACCCTGGCCATCATGCTCTCCAGACCGAGCGAGACCCGGATCCGCTACCCGGAAGAGAACGTCTACACCGGCTGATCGAATGCCAGATAAAGCGAGAGGGGCCCAGGGCCCCTCTCGCTTTTGCGCCTCAAGTCGCCGCCATGATCCCGGGTCACTCAGGCCGCCTTGCTTCTGGCCGGGCGCTTGCCCGCCCCCTTGCGGGGCGCCGCACCTGTGCCACTGGCCGCCGAGCGCTTGCGGCTGAAGCGCCGCTTGCTGGCCCCCGGCGCCTCCCTGGGCAGGGCGCTGAAACTTGCCCCCGAATCCTGCCTGGCCCCCTCGATCAAGGCATGCAACTGATCCGTCAGCGGCCCCATAAATTGCTGGTAACTCGCGTGACGCTCGGCGATCCGGCCCAGGTGCTGCTCCCACAGCGCCGTCATGTCCGGCGTGGTGGCGGTGGCAGGCAAGGCCTGGATCAGGGCCCGTCCGGTCGGGGTCGCCTTGATGCTCTTGCCCTGCCGCACCAGGAAGCGCCGCTTGAACAGCAGGTCTATGATGCCGGCCCGGGTTGCCTCGGTGCCCAGGCCATCGGTCTCCCGCAGGATCTTGCGGATCTCGGGATCCTGCACATGGCGGGCTATGCCCGTCATGGCGGCCAGCAGGGTAGCGTCGGTGAATGCCTTGGGGGCCTGGGTCATCTTCTCCAGCAGCTCGCCCCGCTCGCACGACAGTTGCTCCCCTTCTCGCAGCGCAGGCAGGGTGCCGGCCTCCTCCTCATCGTCCTCCTCGACCCCGAGCAGCGCCTTCCAGCCCGCCTTGAGGATGCGCCGCGCCTTGGCCTGGAACAGGCCACCGGCGATGCGCAGCAACACCCGGCTGTCGTTGTACTCGAACGGGGGATAGAACTGCAGCAGGTACTGGCGGGCGACCAAGCCATAGAGCTTGCCCTCGTCGGCGGAGAGGCTGGCCAGGTTGCCATGCTTCTCGGTGGGGATGATGGCGTGATGGGCATCCACCTTGCCGTCATTCCACGCCTTGCTGCGGATCTTGCCGTCCGCCTCGGCCACGGCGCTGGCCAGCGTCGGGGCCGTCGCCGCGATGGCATCCCTCACCTTGGGCGCCCGGTTGAAGTGATCGCTTGGCAGATAACGGCTGTCGGATCTCGGGTAGGTGATGAGCTTGTGGCGCTCGTAGAGGCTCTGGCAGACATCCAGCACCCGCTTGGCGTCCATGCCGAACCGCTTGGCGGCATCGATCTGCAGGCTGGAGAGGTTGTAAGGCAGTGGCGCCGCCTGTTTCCGGGCTTGCTCCTCCACCTCCTCCACCCGGGCTGGCTGGCCCTGGATCCGCTCCACCACCTTGGCGGCCAGCGCCCGGTTGAGCACACGTCCCTCCTCGTCCTGCCAGGGCGCACAGGCCTCGGAGGGCAGCCACTTGGCGCCGAACCTTTCGTTACGCTCCGTCACCACATGGGCCAGCACCTCGTAGAAGGGTTTGGGGACGAAGGCCTCTATCTCGAGATCCCGCCGCACCACCAGCCCCAGCAACGGCGTCTGCACCCGACCGACCGAGAGCAGCTCGCTGCAACCGGCCTTGCGCCCGAGCAGGGTATAGGCGCGGGTCATGTTGATGCCGTAGAGCCAGTCGGCCCGGCTGCGGGCCAGCGCCGACACCGCCAGCGGCACGAACTCCTTGTTGTCTCTGAGTTTGTCGAGGGCGCGGCGCACCGCGGGGGGATTGAGATCGCTGATGAGGCAGCGCTGCACCGGCTTGAGTTTGGGGTAGCCGAGGAAGTCGATCACCTCATCCACCAGCAACTGCCCTTCCCTGTCCGGGTCACCGGCATTGACCACGCAGTCGGCCTGCTTGATGAGCCGCTTGATCACGGCAAGCTGGCTCCTGGTCTTGGGCTTGGCCACCAGCTGCCACTGGCTCGGCACTATGGGGAGCTGCTCCATGCGCCACTGCTTGTAGGCGGCATCATAGGCATCGGGCTCCGCCTGCTCCAGCAGGTGGCCGATACACCAGGTCACCACGTCTCCCTGCGCCGTCTCGATGAAGCCCTCCCCCTTCTTGTGGGGCTTGGGCAGAACATCGGCGATGGCGCGGCCAAGGCTGGGCTTTTCGGCAATAAAGAGTCGCATGACTGACAAACCTGATCACTGTATATGCAAACAGTATATATCGAGCCTTTCATAAAGCCCAACACAGGCCCATTCAGGACCAGAGCGTCGCACTGGGGCGCAAAACGTCGCGACAGCGCCGTTTCCAGCATGATGAGTGCGGATATGATGACCAAAAGAGAGCCAAATAAGGCTAAACTGACAGAGTTAACCCTCTGGATTTGATTTAAATTCAAATCAAAGTGTCTTGGTGAAACTTAAAACCAAAAAAAACCAATTTAAAGAATAAAAATCATAACCGAGGTCAACCCCTCACCCACCAAGACTACTACTATATTGGTAATACCCGATTCGAAGGACACTGCGCCATGCTTGGAAAAATGTTGAGAAAGACCTGGTTCTGGCTCCTGCTGCTCGGAGCCCTGCTGGGCGTCGCGGCACTGGGAGTGACAGTCACAGTGCTGCACAAGACCAGCTCCACCGAATTCTGCGTCTCCTGCCACTCCATGCAGACACCGCTCGCCGAGTATCAGGGCAGCGTCCACTTCCAGAACGTGAAGGGGATCCGCGCAGAGTGCGCCGACTGCCACATTCCCAATGAGCCCGCCTCCTACCTCTGGACCAAGATCCGCGCCGTGAAGGACATCTATCACGAGGCGATCGGTACGCTCGACACTCCTGAAAAATACGAAGACCACAAGCTGCGCATGGCCCAGACGGTCTGGGATCAGCTCAAGGCCAACGACTCCGCCACCTGCCGCAGCTGCCACAGCTACGCCGCCATGGACATCCTGGCCCAGCGACCGAACGCCCGGGCCGAGCACCCGGTCGCCATCAAGGAGGGCCAGACCTGCATCGACTGCCACCGCGGCGTCGCCCACATCATGCCTGACATGAGCGGTCTGGCTGCCGCCGGTGCCAGTGAACTGGCTGCCGCCGCGGCCCAGACCCCGGCCAGCGTCACCACCCGTTACGCCATCGCCACCACGCCCCTGTTCCTCGATGCCAAGGCCACCACGGACGAGGGCACCCTGATGCCGTCGACCCAGGTCGAGATCCTGGCCAACGACAACGGCCGCGCCCAGGTGCAGATCGAGGGCTGGCAGCAGGACGGAGTGAGCGAGGTGTTCTACGCCGCCCCCGGCAAGCGCATCCTGAGCGTGCTGGTCGGCGATGCCGCCAAGCAGGCGCTGGTCACCGGCAAGAGCGAGACCGACAGCGCCACCAACCTCACCTGGCATCAGGTCAGCCTGACCGCCTGGGTGGATCAGAACCAGCTCATCGGCGATCAGGGCAAGCTGTGGCAATACGCCTCCACCCTGATGTCCAACAACTGTACCGGCTGCCACGGTCTGACCGCGCTGGATCACTTCAATGCCAACCAGTGGATAGGCGTCATCAAGGGCATGGAGTCCCGCACCTCCCTCACCCCGGAGCAGGCTCGCATGCTGACCCAATACGTGCAGAAACACGCCAGTGACATGAGCGCGGCACACTAAGGCTGGAACAGAGGAATTCGATATGACTTTTTTCAATGATCAACAGACCAATCTGTCCCGCCGCAGCCTGCTCAAGGGCATGGGGGCCTGTGCCGCCCTGCCCCTGCTCGGCGCCCTGTTCCCGAAGCACGCCCTGGCCCAGGCCATCAGCACCGCGCTTGAGCAGTTCCCCACCCTGGTCCCCGCCCAGAAGGGCATACTGACCGGCGCCCACTGGGGAGCCTTCGAGGCCATAGTCGCCGATGGCCGCATGGTGCGGGTCCAGCCGGTGGCCGACGATCCGGCGCCGAACGACCTCATCGACATGGCGCCGTTCCAGGTCCATGCCAAGAACCGCATCAAGTACCCCATGGTACGCAAGAGCTGGCTGGAGCACGGCCCGGGCGCCAAACCCGAGCTGCGCGGCGCCGACGAGTGGGTGCGGGTGAGCTGGGAGCAGGCCATCGAACTGGTGGCCGGCGAGATCCAGCGGGTCCAGCGCGACGTCGGCCCCCAGGCGATCCACGCCGGCTCCTACGGCTGGAAGAGTGTGGGCATGTTCCACAACAGCCGCACCCTGCTGCACCGCCTGATGAATCTCGCCGGGGGCTTCACCGGCTATGCCGGGGACTACTCCACCGGCGCGGCCCAGGTGATCATGTCCCACGTGATGGGCTCCATCGAAGTGTACGAGCAGCAGACCGCCTGGCCGAACGTGGTGGAACACGCCGAACTGGTGGTGCTCTGGGGGGTCAACGCCCAGGTCACCTTGAAGAACAGCTGGAACATGCCGGATCACGAGGGTCAGGCAGGCTTCAAGGCGCTGAAAGAGAAAGGCACCCGGGTCATCAGCATCGACCCCGTCTACAACGAGACCGCCAAGCTGGCCAACGCCGAGTGGATAGCCCCCAACGCCTACACAGACGTGGCCATGATGCTGGGGGTGGCCCACACCCTCTATAGCGAGAAGAAGCACGATCAGGCCTTCCTCGATCGCTACGCCGTCGGCTTCGACAAGTTCCTCGCCTACCTGCTCGGCCAGGACGACGGCCAGCCGAAGAGCGCCGAGTGGGCAAGCACCGTCTGCGGCGTCGAGGCCAAGGTGATTCGCCAGCTGGCCCTCGACATGGCGGCCAAGCGCACCATGATCATGGCCGGCTGGGGCATGCAGCGGCAACACCACGGGGAGCAGCCCAACTGGATGCTGGTGACCCTGGCGGCCATGCTGGGCCAGATCGGCCTGCCGGGGGGCGGCTACGGCTTCAGCTATCACTACTCCTCCGGTGGCAGCCCCACCGCCAAGGGCGGCATTCTGGCCGGCATCTCCGCCGGCAACGCCCCCAAGAACAGCCCGGCCCCCATTCCGGTGGCGCGCATCGCCGACTGTCTCGCCAATCCGGGCAAGACCATCGACTTCAACGGCCGCAAGGTGACCTATCCGGACATCAAGCTGGTCTACGTGGCGGGGGGCAACCCCTTCCACCACCACCAGGACACCAACAACCTGCTGCAGGCCTGGCGCAGGCCGCAGACCGTGATAGTCCACGAACCCTACTGGACCGCCACCGCCAAGCACGCCGACATAGTGCTGCCGGTCACCACCAGCTACGAGCGCAACGATCTGGAGATGGGGGGCGACTACTCCCAGCGCTATGTGTTCCCCATGCACCAGTGCGTGCCGCCCCAGCATGAGGCCCGCAACGACTTCGACATCTTCAGCGCCATCGCCGCCAAGCTGGGCCAGCAGGAGGCCTATACCGAGGGCAAGGACGAGATGCTGTGGCTCAAGCAGATGTACGACGGCATGGCCGCCCAGGCCCGGGGTGCCCGGGTCGCGCTGCCGCCGTTCAGCATGTTCTGGGAATCCAACAACTACATCCGTTTCCCGATCCCGGAGGCGAACCGTCAGTGGATCCGTCACGCCGATTTTCGCGAGAACCCGCTGCTCAACCCGCTCGGCACCCCGTCCGGCAAGATAGAGATCTTCTCCAACACGGTAGCCGGCATGGGCTATGCCGACTGCGCCGGTCACCCCAAGTGGTATGAGCCCAAAGAGTGGGTCAAGAGCGAGGTGGCGGCGCGCTATCCGCTCTCCCTCAACACCTCCCACCCGACCCAGCGGCTGCACTCCCAGCTGGACAACACCCCCCTGCGGGACAAGTTCGCCATCGCCGATCGGGAGGCCATACTGATCCACCCGGACGACGCCAAGACGCGCGGCATCCAGGACGGGGACCTGGTGCGCGCCTTCAACGAGCGCGGCCAGATCCTGGTGGGGGCGCTGCTCTCGAAAGACATTCGCCCCGGCGTGGTGCGGATCTGCGAAGGAGCCTGGTTCGATCCGGCCAAACCGGGCGAGGTGGGCGCCATCTGCAAGAACGGCAACGTCAACTGCCTCACCTTCGACGAGGGCTCTTCCAGCCTGGCGCAAGGCAACTGCGGTCACATGGCCCAGTTGCAGATCGAGAAATACAGCGGGCCAGAACTCGTCAACACAGCCCATGAGGTACCGGCCAACGCCTGATCCCGGGTGAAAACAAAAACGGCGCCATAAGGCGCCGTTTTTTATCGTGGTTTCCGATGTGACTCAGAAGTCTCCCTCAACCATGTACTCTTGTGCACACTCCACCCGCCTTGCCGCCAGAGTCAGACAAGGTGGATCAGAAGTCTCCCTCAACCATGTACTCTTCCGCACACTCGACGAGCTGGGGCCAGAGCTCTTCCGGCACCCAGGCTTCGGGGTCATCCTCGTCCCCATCATACTGGGTCCAGAAGAAGGCGCGCAGGCCGCTCGCGAAGTCGTCGCTGATCTCGGCAAGCTCCGAGAGCGGCCCCAGCCAGGCGATGCGGCGCAGGCCGGAGGCGAGATCGTTGATGGCATCCATCAGGGTGCGATCGTCCTGACTCTGCTCCACCAGCAGGGTGAAGCGCTCGCGGGCGCTCTCGGTCTGATCCTCCTCCAGCTCGCCCACATCGGCCAGCAGATCGACAAAGTCCTCCAGCAGGAACTGGATCAGGGACTCCCTGTCCTCAAACCACTGGATCTGGGCCCCCTTGGCACCCAGCACGGAGGCATCGAACGAATCATCGAGATGGCACAGCGCCCATGGATCGTCAGTCATTGCTACCCTTCCTACCACTTGAATTAAGGACTCTATCTTATGCCTGGTGCGCCCCCCATGCTACCTCGGAGGACGACCCGGGCCCGAGCGGCCCATGCCGGGCCGCCTCGCTCATACGTGTGCTAACCGTCTACCCTGGCCACCTTGGGCAGGGAGAGGGAGGCGGCAAGCCCTCCCAGCTCGGCGCGCCCCATGATGAGGCTGCCACGATAGGCTTCGGCCAGGTCTGACACTATGTTGAGGCCGAGCCCGGATCCCGGCACCTTCTCGTCGAGGCGCACCCCGCGCAGCACCGCCTTGGCTATCTGATCCTCGCTCATGCCGGGGCCGTCGTCCTCGATACGCAGGGTGATCCAGCCCCCCAGCTCGGCGCTGGAGATGCGCAGCTCGCTGGCGGACCACTTGAAGGCGTTCTCCAGCAGGTTGCCCACCATCTCGTCAAAGTCCTGCTCCTCCACCCCGACCGCCAGGTTGGCCGGCACCTGCAGGTCCACCGTCTTGCCCGGGTAGAGCCGGGAGAAGGCGCGGCAGATGTACTCCACCCGCGCCCGCACCGGGGTCGAGACCCCGAGGATCTTGGCGGCCCCGGTGACCCGCGCCTTGCCGAGGTGATAGTCGATGTGGCGCTGGATCTGGTCGAGCTGCTCGCCGATGGCGGCCTGATCCTCGGGGGGCAGCTGGGCCACCTGATTGCGCATGATGCTGAGCGGCGTCTTGAGGGCGTGAGCCAGGTTGCCGGTGTGGGAGCGGGCTCGCTGCAGCAGCTCGCCGTAGTGGTGCAGCAGGCGGTTGATGTCTTCCACCAGCGGCTGGATCTCCAACGGATAGCGCAGCCTGAACCCCTCCTGATGGCCCTGATGGACCCGGCCCAGCTCGCGGCGCAGCAGGTGGAGCGGCCTCAGGCCGTAGACGATCTGGAACATGAAGCCCAGCACCAGACCGGCGGCCGCGAAGCCGAGACCGAGGAAGAGGCTGATCCGGGTTTTCTTCAGGGTCTGGGTCAGGGCGCTGCTGTCCTTGGCCATCACCAGGGTAAACACCTTGTCAGAGCCCGGCAGCAACACGGTGCGGGTCATGATCAGCAAGGGCTCCTTGTTGGGCCCCTTGCCGACGAAGAGATCCGGATCCCCGAAGGCCGACTTCAGGCCGTGGGCGCTCAGGTGTACATCCCACAGGGAGCGGGAGCGGCTGACCACGGCATCCCCCAGCTCAAGCTGCCAGTAATAGCCGGAATAGGGCTGGCGGAAACGGGGGTCCGCCATGGGCTCGGTGACCACGGGCAGGCCGTCGGGCTGGATCTCGAGGCGGGAGAGCAGATCGTAGAGCTGCAACCGCAGGCCGTCGGCTTCCGCCTCCTGCCAGTAGTTGCGCATCATTGTCTGCAGGCTGAAGCCGGTGGCGAACAGGAAGAGCCCGCACCAGACCAGTGCTATGGCCACCAACCGTCCCCGCAGGGTACGCACCAGCCTCATTCACCGCCCCCCAGCCGTGCTGGCATCAACGCCCGTCTCACTCGTTGATCCGGTAGCCGAGACCGCGCACCGTCTCGATCAGATCGGCGTGGGTCTTCTTGCGGATCCGGCCGATGAACACCTCCACCGTGTTGGAGTCGCGATCGAAATCCTGGGCATAGATGTGGTCGATCAGCTCGCTGCGGGACACCACCTTGCCCCTGTGCTGCATCAGGTAACCCAGCACCCGGAACTCGTGGGCGGTGAGCTTGATGGGAGTCCCTTCGTACCATACCTGAGAGGCCGCCATGTCGAGCCGCACCCCGCCAATCTCCAGGATGGAGCTGGCGTTGCCCGCCGCCCGCCGCACCAGGGCCTGTACCCGGGCCACCAGCTCGGCGACCTGGAACGGCTTGGTGAGGTAGTCATCTGCCCCGGCGTTGAGCCCTTCTATCTTCTCGTGCAGCTGGCCACGGGCAGTCAGTACCAGCACGGGTGTGTCTATCCCCTTGCTGCGCCACTCCTTGAGCACGCTCAGGCCATCGCGACCCGGCAGGCCGAGATCCAGGATGATGGCGTCGTAGGGTTCGGTCTCGCCGAGAAAACCCGCCTCGTTGCCATCGTGGCAGAGATCGGTCACAAACCCGGACAGACGCAGCTGTTCCGCCAGCTGGCCCGCCAGGATCTTTTCATCTTCAACTATCAGAATTCGCATAAATGGGTATCCAAAGCAGAGTTGCGCCTGTCGCGGCGGCGATTGGGGGACGAGTCATCAGGGCGGGGAGCATGCGGCGGATCACTCCTCCTCCGGGGGCGGGCGAGGCTCGAACAGGCGCTCCAGATGATGGCCCTTGAGCCACACCATCTCCAGGTTGTCGGCGCGATAGCCCACCTTGATGACGCTGTTCTCGTCGTCGATAAGCCGAAGCTCGTAGAGCCAGACCCCGTCCTCCTCCCCCAGATCGACGCGCAGTACGCGCACCGGCAGGCGGGAAGCCACCTCCATCAACTCATGAAAAGGCCGGATCCGCCCCTCGCTGACCGCCTGTTGCAGCAAGGCCTCGTTCGGCTGGGCCGCCTGGGCCAGCATCGGCAGCAGCAATCCAAGCAGGGGCAGCGCGCTATTCATGGGTGATTCATCTCTCAAAACCTAACATAATGCCGTTTATAGTGTGCCAGCCATGAATCCGGAATGAATATGATCCCACGCAGTATCCTGCTGATCCTCTGCCTTTTTTCCACCCTTGGCTGGGCGGCTCAGGCGCGTCTCGACATGCCGGCCCTGGTCAAGCTGTTGCTGGCACAAGGGTACCACGACATTCGGGAAGTCGAGCTGGAAGGGGACAAATTCGAGGTGGAAACCCTGGACGCCGACGATAGGCGAGTGCAGCTGCAGGTCGATGCCTACAGCGGAGAGATCACCAAAAAAGAGGCCGATTAGGCCTCTTTTGCCAGGTGCGCGGGGATGAGGGCGTGCCCAGTCACGCCTCTTTCAGTTTCTGGCGCTGCTGCCGGCGCTGGCGCCAGGGACGCAGCAGCTTCTCCCGCCGCGGCCACAACAGCCCCCCCGCCAGCAACAGGTAGATGAGGGGCTCCTGCCAGCCACTCTTGACCGACCACCAGTAGTGCACCGGCACCAGCAGGGCCACCGCATAGATCCAGTTGTGCAGCTTCTGCCAGCTTGGCCCCATGACCCGCAGCAGGGCCGGGATCGAGGTGATGCTGAGCGCCAGCAGCAACAACAGCGCCACCATGCCCACCACTATGTAGCTGCGCTTCACCAGCTCGCCGCCGATCAGTCCCCAGTCGAACTGCAGATCCAGCCCCAGCCACACCATGAAATGCAAGCCGGCCCAGGTCGCGCACCAGAGCCCGAGGGGGCGGCGCAGCTTGATGAGCTGCCCCTGGCGCCAGCGTTTGGCCAGCGGCGACACCAGCAGGGTGAGCAGCAGCAGGTGCAGGGCTCCCTTGCCGAGGTAGTGGGTCAGCCCCTGTACCGGATCCCCCCCCAGCAGCCCGGCCGGCACCGCATAGCCCAGCCAGAGCAGAAAGCCGAGCGAGGCCAGGTGTACCAGCAGGCGCAAGCCGTTGATATGGGCTGTTTTCAGTCTCGGCGTCATATCGCAGTTCCCGTTATGTTTTTCCCGCTTCTCATCACCTCTCCCGCCAGGGGAGAAGGGGGCACAAGACCATGCGGGCAGAGCGTCAGTCTCAATACCATTTGCGTAGATCCATCCCCTGATAGAGGGAGGCCACTTCGTCGCCATAGCCGTTGAACATCAGGGTCGGCTGGCGCTTGGCGCCGAAGATGCCCCCCTCGCCGATGAAGCGCTCGCTCGCCTGGCTCCAGCGCGGATGATCCACTTCGGGATTGACGTTGGCATAGAAACCATATTCGTTCGGTGCCAGCAGGTTCCAGGTGGTGGGAGGCATCTCCTCCACCAGACGGATGGAGACGATGCTCTTGATGCTCTTGAAGCCGTACTTCCAGGGCACCACCAGCCGGATGGGCGCCCCGTTCTGGGCGGGCAACGTCTTGCCGTAGAGCCCCATCGCCAGGAAGGCGAGCGGGTGCATCGCCTCGTCGAGGCGCAAGCCCTCCACATAGGGGTAATCGATACCGCCGCCGAGGGAGCGGGAGGCCTGTCCCGGCAGTTGCTCGGGATCATAGAGGGTCTCGAACGCCACGAACTTGGCGCGACTGTTGGGCTCGGCACGGCGGATCAGATCCGCCAGCGGGATGCCGCTCCAGGGCAGCACCATGGACCAGGCCTCCACGCAGCGCAGCCGGTAGATCCGCTCCTCCAGGGTGCTCTTGTTGATGAGATCCCACACATCCAGGGTAAAGGGGTTGGCCACCTCCCCCTCCACCTTGAGCGTCCAGGGCTCGGGCTTGAGGTAGTGGGCGTTGCGGGCCGGATCCCCCTTGTCGGTGCCGAGCTCATAGAAGTTGTTGTGGCTGGTCGCCTTCTCCAGCGGCGTCAGGGTCAATCCGTCCTGCCGGGTCGCAGCCTTGTAATTGAGTGGTTTGGTGGCAGGTGCCGGGGTCGACTCCTCGGTGGAGAAGAGATCCAGCAGGCTGGCCTGGGTGGGAAATGCCAGGGTGGCGGCACTCAGTCCCAGCCCTTTCAGAATGAGTCGGCGATCCTGATAGACGGCTTCCGGCGTGACATCCTGTTCGGTGAGGTGATGAGAGGTACGGCGCTTGATCAACATGGAAAACTCCCGGGGCGATGAGGCTGACAACCATAAGACCCGCCCCGGCCGAGTTTTATTTCACACAAATTTACATGGGCTGGTAAAGAGGCAGTGCCTTGGCCATGGTGCCGACCAGGAACAGCAGAATGAATACCAGCAGGGGGACTATCACGTTTGGCACCATCAGACTCACTCCATGAGCAGGACAGGGCCTCTAACTATGGTCGAAGGCCAAGGACGCCTCCAATGAATTTTTTTCGCGAGCGCAAGCGTATTCCCGAGTTGAAAAGAGTGACGGAGATCACACACAATCCGGCCCCTGCTTGCCGCCCCCTTGCCGAAGGGTAGGCTGCCTCCTTTTCCGAATTCAACCACTGAGAGTCATGCCATGAGCCCATTGATCGCCATCGCCATCACGACCGGGATCCTCTCCGCCGTCTGGGGCGGACTGGCCGCCGCCCTCGGCCTCATCTCCTGGGTCGGCTTCCTCGGTTGTACCAGCTATTTCGCCTCGAGCGGCGGTTACAAGGCGCTGCTGCAGACCCTGCTGTGCAATGCCAGCGGCATGCTGTGGGCACTGCTGCTGATCCACGGCGAAGGTTGGTGGGGGGCCGGCATGGCGGGCTATCTGATGACGGGTGTGGTGGCGACCCTGATGTGCGTGCAGGCCAGGCAGCAGTGGCTGGGCTACATTCCCGGCACCTTCGCCGGTTGCTGCGCCACCTTCGGGGCGGCGGGGGAGTGGCGGCTCATCCTGCCCTCCCTGGTGATAGGCGCGCTCTTTGGCTACCTGATGAAGGCGAGCGGCCTCTGGCTCTCCCATAAAACCCGCAAAACCCAGACCAGCACCGGCGTGACCGACCCGGCCTGAACAAGGGGAGCGGCCAGTCGCCGACCGGCCGCTCCCGCCTCGCTTATCCTTTCGATTTGAAGTTTGCCGCCTCGATACCGTGCCGATTCAATAACTTGTAGAAATCGGTGCGGTTTCTTCCCGCCATATTGGCCGCCAGGGTCACATTCCCCTCCGTGGTGCGCAGCAGGCGGATCAGATACTCCTTCTCGAACTCGGCGCGGGCCTCGTTGAACGAGGGAATGCCGCCGACGCCACCGCTCAGGGCCGATTCCACCATGGCGGCGCCGATCACCGGGCTGCAGCAGAGGCTGGCGAGCTGCTCCACCACCCCATAGAGCTGACGGACGTTGCCGGGCCAGGCCGCCGCCGCCAGCAGGGCCAGCGCCTCCGGCGAAAAGCCGAGGGCGGCGCAGTTGTCGTGACGACTGCGATAGTCGTCCAGCGCCTGGCGCGCCAGCAGGGGGATATCCTCGCTGCGGGCGCTGAGGGGTGGCAGCGTGATGTTGGCCACGTTGAGGCGGTAGAAGAGATCCTCCCGAAAACGCCCCTCCTCCATGGCGGTGACCAGATCCTGATGGCTGGAGCTGATGACCCGCACCTCGGGGGTGCCCTGACCATATTCCGCCAGCACCTGGAGCAACTTGGCCTGCAACGACTCAGACAGATTCCCTATCTCGTCGAGGAAGAGGGTCGCCCCCTTGGCCTGCTCGAACAGGCCGGACTGTCCATCCTCGCCAAACAGCTGCAAGTCCAGCACAGGCCAGGGCAGCGCGGCACAATTGATGGTGTGCAGCGGCTGGTCACGGCGACGGCTTGCCTGATGCAGCGCCTGGGTCATCACCCCCTTTCCGGAGCCCGAAGGGCCCAGGATCAGCACGGGCACCTCCATGGCGGCGATGCTGCTCGCCTGGATCAGCAACTGCTCCATCTGGGGGTTGCGGGTCTGGATGAGGGATTGCCACTCGTGCTGCTGTTTCGGGCGGGTCAGACTCAGGGCGTGCTCTATGGTGACCAGCAGCTCGTCCTTGTCGATGGGCTTGGTGAGAAAGCTGAACACCCCGGAACGGGTCGCCTGGATGGCGTCGGGGATGGTGCCATGGGCGGTCATGATGATGACCGGCATGCCGAGCCACTGGGACTGGATCCGCTCGAACAGCGCCAGTCCGTCCATGCCACCCATCCGCAGGTCGCTCAGCACCAGATCGGCCCGCTGCTGACGCAACCTGTCCAGCGCCCCCTCGGCGCTGTCGGCGGTATCCACCTCGTAACCCTGACTGCGCAGGCGCATGCTCATCAGCTTGAGCAGGCTGGCATCGTCGTCCACCAGCAAAATGCGACTCATGCTCTCACCCCTTTACCCTGAAGACCTGTTGTTGTTCCCTGCCTTGCACGCCCTCGGCACGTCATGGCTGGGCGCCCCCATTGAGCTTGCGCTGGTTGAGCTGTTCGTCGATGGCGGAGAGCTGCTCTATCTGGCGGCGCAGACGCTGCACCTCCTGGCTCTGATCGTCGCGGCGACTGTCACGGGCCAGCAGCTCCTCGCCGAGGGCTATCCAGCTGCGCAGGAAGGCCTGGGCATCCAGGCCGAGTTCGGGCAGCAGGGCCTTGAGCTTGTCCAGCCCGGCCCGGCGGCTCGCCACCGACTCGGACGGATGGGTGTTGACCATGGCAAGGCTGACCCGGCTCTCGAGATCGGTGGCACCGGCCAGCCGCTCGCGCTCCTGCGCCCGCTGCTGGGGACGGCTGGCCAGCAGCCAGTCCGAGTATTGCAGGCGTACCTGCATCTCTTTGTTGGCGAACTCCATCCGCTTGGCGAGGACCTGCTCGGAGGGCTCTGTCAGGCTGCGCGATGGCAGCAGGGAGCAGCCTGCGAGCAGGCTCATCATCAATACGGGTACAACGAATCGTTTCATCTTGAATGTCACTTCAGATCCTGGTGGAGAACAGGCACCTGCCCGTTCCTCTCATATTCTGTGTCAAGGTGCCGCCCGCACCTGCGGGGTGTCCACCGCGCCCGTCAGCTTGGGCGCACGTTCAAATCCAGCCGGAAACAGACATCGGCCTGTTTATCCTCAATTAATTTAAGCTCGCCCCCCAGACTCATCGCCGACTCGCGGGCAATGGAGAGGCCCATCCCGGATCCTTTCAACAACCCCTGGCGCACTATGCTGCCCTGCTCGAAGGGCTCGAAGATCCGCTCCCGCTCGTCTGGCGGGATGACGGGCCCTTCGTTGGCCACCTCCAGCCAGCTGCCGTTGGCATCCTGGCCGGCACGGATCCAGATCTGGCCACCCTTGGCGCCATAACTGACCGCGTTGGAAAACAGGTTGTCGAGGATGAGCCGCAGACGATAGGGCTCGGCCTGCAGGCTGATGGGCTCGGGCGGCAAGTGTACACTGATTTGTTTGGATTCCAGTGCCAGCCGGTATTCTGCAGACAATTCTGACAACAGGGGGGCCAGCGGCACCGCCGTCAGGCTGAACACCTCCTGCTGGCTGAGGCGGTTGAAATCCAGCAGGCGCTCGATCAGGGTCTGCAGCCGGCGGCTGTTCTCCTCCAGCATCTGGCAGATCTCCTGCTGATCCCCGTTGAGCGGCCCCACCAGCTGTTCGGAGAGCAGATCCGCTCCCTCCCGCAGCACGGCGAGGGGGGTCTTCAGCTCATGGGAGACGTGGCGCAGGAACTGGTACTTCTGCTGTTCCAGCTCCTTGAGCTTGTCGTGCAGCCAGCCGATCCGCTCTCCCAGCAGCACCAGTTCGGCGGGGCCATCCACCGGGCGCTTGTCCGGCTCGACACCGGCTCCCAGGCTCAGGATCCGCGACTCAATCTGACGCACGGGGTGGATGATGAGGTAGGTAAACAGCAGCACCAGCAACAGGCTGAGCCCCGCCACGAAGCCGCTCACCCACCAGATCTCCTTCCTCAGTTCGGCGATGGCCGCCCGCATGCCCACCACATGCTCATCGACCTGGCTGCGGGTGACCACTTCCAGTTGCTGGTTGAGCTCATTGAACCGGGTGAACTTGGGGCTGGTCGCCTCCTCTCTGGCCTTGCGCAGATCCAGCAAGCCATCCAGCCAGGCCAGGGTGGCCTCGAGATCCGTGTAAGCGGCGGCATCCGGGATGGACTGCCGATGGGTGGCGAGCAGCTCGCGATAGCGGGCCAACTGCTGCTGATAGCTGCCGAGGATGCGTTCGTCCCCCAGCACCGCATAGCGGCGCAAGGTGCGCTCCAGATCGATGGCCTGGGTGGTGAGCAGGGTTGCCCGGCGGGTATCCCGCACCGCCCGCTCCATCTCGTCGCTGGTCAGCTGACCCAGATGGGAGAGTGCCTGGCTGTCGTGCCAGATCATGCCCCCCAGGGGCATCAGCACCAGCACGAAGCCCATCAATACCACCTGGAGCAGGGAACGGGGCCGAACCTTGGTCATCTTCTGCTGTCTCGATTCGTCATGGGTGGGCCAGCATATCCGCACTCCATGAAAAAGCAAAACCGGCCAGGGGGCCGGTTTGATTGCACTCGGGGTCCGGGTTCACGCCAGACCGACGGACGCCAGGCAGATTATCAGGATCACTGCCAGGGCACCTGAGGCGGTCAACAGCGCCCACTTCATTTCCACACTCATATGAACCTCCTTTCTGCCAATCAGAGTTGGATCACAACAGATAACGGCATGTTAATTCATAGTAAATCCGATAACCGTGAGCTGCGTATATATTTCAGACGAGCCCAACCCAAGGAATGGCAACCATGTTTTACCTCTGCAGCATTGGATCCAACCTAGACCCAGCCCAGCACGTCAGCCAGGCCGTGGAAGAGCTGCTGGCCCGCTTCGGCCAGCTGCGTCTGAGCTCGGTGATCCAGACCAAACCGGTGGGGATGCAGTCGCGCCATGACTTTCTCAACTGCCTGTTCGTCGTCCAGAGCGAGCTCTCCGCCGCCCAGCTGAAAGCCGAATTCATCACCATGGAGCTGGCCCATGGGCGGGATCGCGGCAATCCCCTGTGCAAGGTGACGGACAGGCCCCTCGACATCGACATCCTGGCCAGCCACGAGAGGGATGCCTTCGCCGGGGTCGGGGTGGATGCCTATCTCGGGGATCTGCTGGCCGAGATGTATGAGGGGGGGCGGGTCGGCGCCCACAAGGTGACGCTGCGCCTGCAGACCAGCAAGGTGTTTGCGCAGCAGAGCTTCGGCCAGCAGCCCGTGGCCCTGAGCCAACCCGCCGAGCAGCGTCAGGAGCTGCCCGCCGTGCACCCGGACCTGCCTGCCCATCAGGCGACCATTCGGCCCCACTAGGCGCCCGGCACAGGGCGGCGAGGGCCCGGACAGGCCACCATAGCCCCCGCACCATCGCCCTCCCATGACATCTAGATGACGGCGAGGGCCCGGCCACCGTCCACCCGGATGCTGGCCCCCGTCATATAGTCGTTTGCCATCAAGAGCCTGACTGCCTGCCAGATGGGTTCCAGCCCCCCCTCCCTCGCCAGCGGCGTCCGGGCCAGCACCTGCTGGCGCCAGGCGTCCCCATGTTCATCGAGGAACAGAATGGGGCCAGGCTCTATGGTGTTGACCCGCACCTCGGGTGCCAGCTCCCGGGCAAAGCTCATGGCCAGCGAATGGGCCCCCGCCTTGGTGGCCACATAGGCGGCGAACTGGGGCGCCGGTGCGTGAATGTAGATGTCGGTGATGTGGATGATGCTGGCGTTGGGATTGCCAGCCAGCTTGGGGGCCAGGGCCCGGTTCAGCTGGAAAGGGGCCGCCATATGCACCCGATAAAACTGCTCGAACTGCGCCAACTGCGCCGCCGGCTCACCGGCCTGCGGCTCAAAGGCCGAGGCGTTGTGGATGATCAATGCCAAATCGTCATGGGCACCCAGCGCCGTGGCAAGGCGGGCCACATCTCCTTCCAGGGCGAAATCCGCCTGCACCAGCTCCACCCCCAGGGCCCGCAAGCGGGCCAGCTCGGGCCGCTCGCTGCGATAGCTGCCCGTCACCTGCCAGCCTGCGGCCACCAGCTGTTCGCACAGGTAGAATCCCAGCCGACGGCCACAGCCCGTTACCAATGCACGCATAACCTCTCCTTTTGTCAGTGCTTGCCGACCCGGGGCCCTGCCTATCAATCTCCACGGCACAAGCCATTGGCCCCGTCCGCCGTCCAGCGGACATAGTGACACCACTTTAACTCTTTTGGAGCCACCCAGATGCTGCAGATCCGCAATCACATGAGCCGCCCGACCCACTTCCTCAGCCCGCAACTCGGCCTGGCCGAAGCCCTCGACAGACTCCATCAGGCTGACGCGAGCGGCCTGCCGGTGCTGGATGACCAGAAACGGCTGATCGGATTCCTCTCCGAGCAGGACTGCATCCCCAGCCTGCTCACCGGCAGCTATCACTGCGACAGCCGCACCCGGGTGGAGGATCTGATGAGCCGCACCCCGCTGTTCGTCAGCCCGGACGACAGCATCCTGGATCTCGCCCGCCAGATGACGGGGGCCAGGCCCAAGGTCTATCCGGTGCTGGAAGGGGGCAAGGTGATCGGCATCATCAACCGTCGGCAGGTGATGCAGGCCCTCAACGCGCAGATGAAGCAGTGCCAGGCCACCTAGAGCTGATAGCGTCCCCGATCGCCGATATCGAAATGCAGGGGCATGCGCCACTTGGCCAGACTGAGCAGGCCAAGCAGCAGGCCGCTCGCCAGAGCAACCAGGGCCGTGGCCCAGGTGAAGCGGGTCCACTCCAGCAGCCACAGCAGGGGTAACAACAGAGGCAAGAGCCTGATGCCCGGGATGGCGAAGCAGAACTGTTCCTTGAACGCCAGGCCACTGAGGGTGGCCAGGGCCGCCCCCAGCACCAGGATGGCGGGGGCACCGCAGGCGGCCAGCATCACGCCGCCCCAGGCCAGCCCCTGCAGGAGAAACCGGACCCGCTTGTCATAAATGTGCAGGCAGAATCCACACAGGCCGCTGGCCACCACCAGCATGGTCAGCCAGACGGAGGGAGACAGGGGCACCGGTCCCCCCAGCAAGCCAACCCCTCGACACAACAGCAGCAAAGCTGTCAGACTCAGACCGAGACGATAGAGACAGACAGAGAGCCTGTCGATGCCATCCAGTTCGCTTTCTACTTCAGGGTTTGCCATCCGGGGTCGTCTCTTGTCAGGTATCTGCTGGTCACTATACCCCGTTGCGCATAAACCAGCCCCGAGTGTTCAGGAGATGTGATTTGCGAATCTTGCTCGTGTTCTGCTTGCTGCTGCCCTGCTGGCTGTCGGCCAGGGAGCTGGTCATTGGCGGCCTTCTTGAGCCCCCCCTGAAGTGGCTGGATGAGAAAGGGCAGCCACGAGGGCTGGATGTGGATCTGGTCACCACCATCTTTGGCGTCCTCCGGGTCCCCATCAGGATAGAGCTGCTCGATTCCGGTGCCAGACTCACCCGCAACGCCGAGGGCGGCGTCTATGACCTGCTGCTGAGCCACTCCTACAAGCCGGAGCGGGAGGCCTATCTGCTCTATCCCAAGCAGGCCCATATGCTCCATAGCTGGCACTTCTTCGTGCGCAAGGCCGACATGGACAAGATCCACTACGATAGCCTGGTCGATCTCAAGCCCTGGCGTATCGGTGTCACCAGGGACTTCTCCTACACCCCCGCGCTCACGGCGGCCATGGCCGACCCGGCCTATCGCTTCCAGGAGATCCCCATCAATCAGCTGCAGCTGCGCAAGCTGATCGCCGGGCGCATCGATCTGGTTCCCATGTCCCTGGTCACCGCCTTCACCCAGATAAAAGAAGAGGGGCTGGAGGGCAGGCTCGGCTACCTTCCAAAACCCCTCAAGACCAGCCCCTACTTCAATGTCTGGACCCGCTCCCGGGCCGATGCCGACACCCCGGCCCTGATGGCGGCCTACGACGCCGAACTGCTGCACATGAAACAGGATGGCCGGCTCAAGGCCCTCTACCACAAGTACGGCATCCCCTATATCGCACCCTGACCAGTCGGTCAGGGCTTCACGTCTCTCAGAATGGGATTTTGCAGGGAGATCAGGGTCTCGGTGGACTGGATCTCGTCTATGGTCTGGATCTTGTGGATCAGCACGGTCTGCAACTCGTCGATGGAGCGGGTCATCACCTTCATGAAGATGCTGTAGTGGCCCGTGGTGTAGTAGGCCTCCACCACCTCGTCCAGCGCCTGCAACTTGGCCAGGGCCGAGGGGTAATCCTTGGCACTCTTCAGATTGATGCCGATAAAGCAACAGACGTCGTAACCCAGCTTCTTGGGGTTCACCTGTACCCGGGTCCCCTCGATGATCCCCGCCTGCTTCATCTTCTCCACCCGCACGTGGATGGTGCCCGGGCTGACCAGCAGTTGTTTTGCAAGCTCGGCGTAAGGGATACGCGCATTCTCCATCAGGGCGGTGAGGATGGCCTGATCGAGATTATCGATCCGATAATTTTCCGACACTTTTTTGCACTCCCGTTGACGATATATCAGTAAAAGCCCGGACATTTTGAACAAAAAAATACGTAAAGCCTATTTCTATTATCGAATATTGAATTTAGTGCGCAATCTGTTGAAGAATCGCCACATCCAACGGGTTTGAAACAGGTATTTCCCATGAAACAGCACTACATTCGCAGCCAACAACAGATCAGCTTCGTCAAAGAGATGTTCTCCCGCCAGCTCGCCCAGCAACTGGGCCTGATGGAGGTGCAAGCCCCCATTCTGAGCCGGGTCGGTGATGGCACTCAGGACAACCTCTCTGGCCATGAGAATGCGGTGCAGGTCAAAGTAAAAACCCTGCCGGAGCACAGCTACGAAGTGGTTCATTCACTGGCTAAATGGAAGCGCCAGACTCTGGGTCGCTTCGGCTTCGGCCCGGGTGAAGGGATCTACACCCACATGAAGGCGCTGCGTCCGGACGAGGACAGGCTGACCCCCATCCACTCCGTCTACGTCGATCAGTGGGACTGGGAGAAGGTGATGCCGGGCGAGCGCCGGGATCTGGCCTATCTGCAGGAGACGGTGCGCGGCATCTGGGCCGCCATCAAGGCCACAGAGCGCGCGGTCTGCGCCGAGCACGAGCTGACCCCCTTCCTGCCGGCGGAGATCCAGTTCCTGCACAGCGAAGAGCTGCTGACCCGTTACCCGGATCTCGACGCCAAGGGGCGCGAGCGCGCCATCGCCAAGGAGCTGGGTGCCGTGTTCCTGATCGGCATCGGCGGCGCCCTCTCCCACGGCGAGCGCCACGACGTGCGCGCCCCGGACTATGACGACTGGAGCAGCGAGAGCGAACTGGGTCTGGCCGGTCTGAACGGCGACATCCTGGTGTGGAACCCGGTGCTGGAAGACAGCTTCGAGATCTCCTCCATGGGGATCCGGGTGGACGCCGAGGCCCTGCGCCGCCAGCTCGCCATCACCGGCGACGAGGATCGCCTGCAGTACGACTGGCACCAGGCCCTGCTGGCCGCACGGATGCCGCAGACCATAGGCGGCGGCATAGGCCAATCCCGTCTGGCCATGCTGTTGCTGCAAAAAGAGCACATAGGTCAGGTGCAAGTCGGTGTCTGGCCATCCGAGATGAAGGCTGCCGTCCCGGGCATGCTGTAAGCAGGTCATGGGCATAGGGTCATCCCGGGTCGGCACAGAGGAGCACATAGACCAGCAGATACAGGTCGGCGTCTGGCCATCCGGGATGAAAGCCGCTATCCCAGGCATGCTGTAAGCAGATTGATGGCATCCGGCAACCCATGCCGGATGCTGAAGGTGTGTGGCGGTACGGACTGAAAGAGCGCAGTCCGGACAGGCTGTAAGGAGAGGGGCATCCTGGATACCCCTCTGCGAAACCGGGGCTTGCCCCTGCGACCCGCTCAACCCACGCAAGGTCGCATCGAATACATTCCTCCCGGCAATCCTCGGATTGCCGTTTTTTTATGGCGGGAATACATATGCGAACCCCGCACCTATGTTGGTTTGCCGTGGCAGCCCCACCTTCCGCTTGCCGGTACAGTGGCAGGCAAAGAGGCTGCCGACCCCTTCCCGTTGCAGATAGGACCCCAGCGCCGCCGCCCGCCGCGGGCCGGAAAATTTCAGGTGCAGGCCGCCGATGACGGCGTGCACTCTATCGTCGGCACACACCTCCCTGGCCCGCTGCACTATGTTCTCGACCCCGGCATGACCGCAGCCGATGAAGACGATGAGGCCCTGCTCGATCTTGTAGACCAGCGCCGAGTCGTCGCTGATGAGATCCTTCTCCACTCGCCCGCCTCGCACCATGTAACCCAGCAAGGAGGGTCTGGCCTGATCCCGTCGCAGTATGGATCCCAGGAACACAGCCGCTCGGACAGCCAGACCGGCTCGGCCGAGCAGTGAGGGAGCAGCCCTCTCGCCGCCAGTTGTTGCGGATCCAGATCGCCCGAGAGGCGGTAGAGGTTGTAGCGCCGGAGCAGCAACGGCAGGAAGTAGCCCCGCTCATTGAACACATCCGGGCAGGCGATCAGCGGGATGGGATCGGGGTAGACGGGCAGGGAGCCGATGCCGCCCACATGGTCGTAATGACCGTGGGACAGCACGATGTGGGTGAGGGAGCCGAGATCGACCCCCATCACGGCGGCGTTATGGCGCAGCGCCCGGCCCCGACCACTGTCGAACAACACCCTGAGGCCATCGCACTCCAGCAGCAGCGCCAACCCTCGCTCGGGCAGACAACCAGGCAGATGAACCTCATCATCCACCAAGACGGAAAACTTCAGCATCTCAATCCCCCTGAAAACAAAACGCAGGCACAAGGCCTGCGTTTTGAGTCGACAACCCATCACTGGGTCATGGTGAGCCCGTTGCTGTTGGCACCCAGCAGCAGCCGCTTGCCGGGGATGACCCGACCGCTGAGCAGGGCCTGGGCCAGCGGGTTTTCCACCTTCTGCTGGATCGCCCGCTTGAGGGGACGCGCCCCATAGACGGGATCGAAACCGGCGTGGACCAGCTTGGTCAGCAGCTCCTCGCTCACCTCCACCTCGAAGCCCTGGGACTCCAGACGACCCATCAGGCTCTTGAGCTGGATCCGGGCGATGGACTTGATGTGATCCTCGCCGAGCGGATGGAACACCACAGTCTCGTCGATCCGGTTGATGAACTCCGGGCGGAAGCTGCGGGTCAGCAGCTCCATCAGCAGGGACTTCATCTCCTCGTAGTCCTTCTCGGCGTAGTGCTCCTGGATGAGATCCGAGCCGAGGTTGGAGGTCATGATCACCACGGTGTTGCGAAAATCGACGGTGCGGCCCTGACCATCGGTCAGGCGGCCATCGTCCAGCACCTGCAGCAGTATGTTGAACACGTCCGGGTGCGCCTTCTCCACCTCGTCCAGCAGGATCACCGAGTAGGGGCGACGGCGTACCGCCTCGGTGAGATAACCCCCCTCCTCGTAGCCCACGTATCCCGGAGGCGCCCCCACCAGACGGGCCACGCTGTGTTTCTCCATGAACTCGGACATGTCAATGCGCACCATGGCGTCCTGGGTATCGAACAGGAACTCCGCCAGCGCCTTGCACAGCTCTGTCTTGCCCACCCCGGTGGGCCCCAGGAACAGGAAGGAGCCGATGGGGCGGTTCGGATCGGAGAGCCCGGCCCGGGAGCGGCGGATGGCGTTGGAGACGGCGTCCACCGCCTCTTCCTGGCCGATCACCCGGCTGTGCAGCTGATCTTCCATCCGCAGCAGCTTGTCGCGCTCCCCTTCCAGCATCCGCGCCACCGGAATACCGGTCCAGCGCGCCAGCACGTCTGCGATCTCCACGTCGGTGACCCGGTTGCGCAGCAGGCTGGTCTCCTGCATCTCCGCCTGGGTGGCGAGATCCAGCTGTTTCTCCAGCTCGGGGATGCGGCCATATTGCAGCTCGGACATGCGACCGAGATCCCCGGCCCGGCGGGCCACCTCGAGATCCTGACGGGCCTGCTCCAGCGCCGCCTTGATGTGCTGGGTACCGGCAAGGGCGGCCTTCTCGGCCTTCCACACCTCTTCCAGCTCGTTGTATTCCCGCTCCTTCTCGGTCAGCTCATGGTTGAGCAGATCGAGCCGCTTGCGGCTGGCGTCGTCGTCCTCCTTCATCAGCGCCTGCTGCTCCAGCTTGAGCTGGATGATGCGCCGCTCGAGGCGATCCAGGGATTCCGGCTTGGAGTCGATCTGCAGCCGTATGCTGGCCGCCGCCTCGTCGATGAGGTCGATGGCCTTGTCAGGCAGCTGGCGATCCGCGATGTAGCGGTGGGACAGCTGGGCCGCCGCCACAATCGCCGGGTCGGTGATCTGCACATGGTGGTGCAGCTCATAGCGCTCCTTCAGGCCACGCAGGATGGCGATGGTGTCCTCCACCGAGGGCTCCTCCACCAGCACCTTCTGGAAGCGGCGCTCCAGGGCGGCATCCTTCTCCACATACTGCCGATATTCGTCGAGGGTGGTGGCACCGACGCAGTGCAGCTCGCCACGGGCCAGGGCGGGTTTGAGCATGTTGCCAGCGTCCATGGCCCCCTCGCCCTTGCCGGCGCCGACCATGGTGTGCAGCTCGTCCACGAAGAGGATGACGCTGCCCTCCTCCTTGGCGAGATCGCTGAGCACGGCTTTGAGCCGCTCTTCAAACTCGCCGCGATACTTGGCACCGGCCACCAGGGCCCCCATGTCCAGCGACAGCACCCGCTTGTTCTTGAGCCCCTCAGGCACCTCGCCATTGATAATGCGCTGGGCCAGCCCCTCGACGATGGCGGTCTTGCCGACGCCGGGGGCACCGATCAGCACGGGGTTGTTCTTGGTACGGCGCTGCAGCACCTGGATGGTGCGGCGGATCTCTTCATCCCGCCCGATGACGGGGTCGAGCTTGCCGAGTTCGGCCCGCTCGGTGAGGTCTATGGTGTATTTCTCCAGCGCCTGGCGGTTCTCCTCGGCGTTGGCATCATCCACCTTCTTGCCGCCACGCACCTTGTCGATGGCCTGCTCGAGTTTTTCCTTGGTCAGCCCCTGGGCGCGCAGCAGCTCCCCCAGATTGCCCTTCTCGTCGAGAGCCGCCAGCACGAACAGCTCGGACGAGATGAACTGATCCTTGCGCTGCTGGGCCAGCTTGTCACAGACATTGAGCAGACGACCCAGGCCGTTGGAAAGTTGCACATCCCCTTCGACGCCGCTCACCTTGGGCAGGCGGTCAAGCTCCTCGCCGAGACGGGAGCGCAGGGCATTGATGTCCATCCCGGTCAGGGTCAGTAGCGGGCGGATGGAGCCGCCGTCCTGATTGAGCAGGGCTGTCATCAGGTGGACGGGTTCGATGAATTGGTGGTCACGACCCAGTGCGAGAGACTGGGCATCGGAAATAGCGACTTGGAATTTGCTGGTCAGGCGATCGAGGCGCATTGCACTCCCCCTTTGAAACAGACACGCCGCTTGCGCGGCAAACAACATAACTTTCTGAGATGAAAGATGAGGCCCGTACGGGCTATTTCAAGGGGCGGGCCTGGTTATTTTTTCTGCAACGAGGGGCGCTGGCAGGATCCCCGCCCTTGCAAGATGCAGGGCGGGAGATTCGTCAAGGCGTCAGCCAGACAAGGGAGGCCATGCGGCCGGTCTGGCCGTCGCGGCGACATGGGCAGCAGAACTGCTCGCTGCATGGGGGAACTTCCCCAGACACTTACTCAGCCAGCCAGATAATCGAAGCCATGCGGCCGGTCTGGCCGTCGCGGCGATAAGAGTAGAACCGTTCAGCGTTGCTGAAGGTGCAGTATTCACCGCCATAGACCGCATTCACACCGGCGCGGGCCAGGCGCAGCCGGGCCAGCTGGTAGATATCCGCCAGCCACTTGCCCTCATGGCTGGAAGGCACGAAGGCGGCTGCCGCCTCGTCCTGCTCCGCCATAAAGGCCTCGCGCACCTCGCCCCCCACTTCAAAGGCCGCAGGGCCGATGGCAGGGCCGAGCCAGGCCAGGATCTCCTCCGGCTCGCAGCCCATGGCGGCGATACTGGCTTCCAGTACCCCCTCCTTCAGCCCACGCCAGCCGGCATGAGCGGCAGCCACCACGGTGCCGGCCCGATCGCAGAACAGCACCGGCAGACAGTCGGCCGTCATCACTATGCAGGCCTGCCCGGCCTCGTGGGCGCAGGCCGCATCGGCATCCGGCGCCCTTTCATAGTCGCTGCCGACCCTATGGACTGCGATGCCATGCACCTGGTTGAGCCAGTTGAGGGGCCCGGGGATCTGCGCCGCCTGCTGCAGGCGGGCACGGTTGGCCTCGACCCGTGCCGGCTCGTCCCCCACATGGGCACCCAGGTTGAGACCGGCGAAGACCCCTTCGCTCAGGCCACCATCCCGGGTGGTCGACAGGGCCCTGACATTGCCAGGAGCGGGCCAGTCGGGTTCAATCCAGTTCATCTGTGACTCCTTCCATTCACGGATATAGAAACGGGGCTCCTGAAAGGGAACCCCGTTTGTCATCTCTTCGGGCCGGACGGCGGCAGAAACCGACGCAGGCCCTATCGCATCAGCTCCAGACTAAATCGTCCGGATTGGCGAGCGTATCGGCACGCAGCACTTCCATCAGATCCAGCATGTCTTGCGGCGTGGCAGAGTGCCACTCCATGACTTCGCCGGTGATGGGGTGAGCCAGCTTCAGCATGGTGGCGTGCAGCGCCTGGCGGTTGAAGTTGCGCAGGGCCAGGGTCAGCTCAGGGGTCGCATTGCGCAGCAGGCGCAGACGGCCACCGTAAGCGGGATCCCCCACCAGCGGATGCTTGATGTGCGCCATGTGGACACGGATCTGGTGGGTACGACCGGTTTCCAGACGCAGACGCAGGCGGGTGTGGCCACGGAACTTCTCGTGCACCCGGTAGTGGGTCACGGAAGGACGGCCATTGGGCACCACAGCCATGTGGGTACGCTGGGTCGGGTGACGACCGATGGGGGCATCCACAGTGCCGCCTGCGGTCATGTGACCTATGGCGACGGCCTCGTATTCACGGGTGATCTGACGCGCCTGCAGCGCCTCCACCAGATGGGTCTGGGCCGGGATCGTCTTGGCAACCACCATCAGGCCGGTGGTGTCTTTATCCAGACGGTGCACTATGCCGGCACGGGGCACCTCGGCGATGCCGGGGTAGCGGTGCAGCAGGGCGTTCAGTATGGTGCCGTCCGGCGTGCCGGCGCCCGGGTGGACCACCAGACCGGCCGGCTTGTCGATCACCAGAATGTGTTCATCTTCATAGACGATGTTGAGGTCGATGTTCTGGGCATCCCAGCGGGTGTCATCTTCCAACTCGACATCTACATGTACCTGCTGCCCGGCCACCACTTTCTCGCGCGGGGTATTGGCAACCTGACCGTCCAGGGTCACTCTGTCCTGTAAAATCCACTCCTTGATGCGGGTTCTGGAGTAGTCTGGAAACAATTCGGCCAGAGCCTGGTCGAGTCGCTGCCCGAATTGGTGATCCTGAAATTCGCCTGTCAGTTCAATATGCTGGCTCATGTATGGTCTCTTGAGCGGGGGTATCAATTCGAAATAATCCGGGTATTCTAGCTTTTCTTTTAGCCAAGCATAACGGATACTTTGCCAATTTCGTGGAAATGGACCGGATGTTGTTGATGGGAAAGAAGTCTCGCCTGCTGATGTCGCTCGCCTTGGTCGCTACGCTGATCACTGGCTGTTCCAGCACCAAACCCAAGGTTCCCGACGAACCGCCGGAAGTTCTGTACCAGAAAGCTCGTCTCAAACTGGACACAGGCAACTACCTGAATGCCATCGAATTGCTGGAAGCGCTGGACTCGCGCTATCCGTTCGGCGCCTACTCCAACCAGGTGCAGCTCGATCTCATCTACGCCTACTACAAGCAGGATGATACCGCCCAGGCGATCGCCAATATCGACCGCTTCATCCGCCTCAACCCGGCGCACAAGAACATCGATTACGTGTTCTACATGCGCGGTCTGACCAACATGGCGGCGGATTACAACTTCTTCCAGGACTTCCTGGGCATCGATCGGGACGACAAGGACCCCTCCTACGCCCGTCAGGCCTTCCAGGACTTCAAGACCCTGTTGCAGAACTACCCGAACAGCCAGTATGCGGCCGATGCCCGTGCCCGCATGGTCGGTCTGAAGACCCGCCTCGCCCGCTACGATCTGGGGGTGGCCGAGTATTACGTGAAGCGTGATGCCCTGATCGCCGCCGCCAACCGCGCCAAGCTGGTGGTCGAGACCTATCCCGACACAGTGGAGACAGAGAAGGCACTGGAGATCATGGTCAACGCCTACGATACCCTGAAGATGCCGACCCTGGCCCGCCACGCCCGCGAAGTGCTGGCCAAGAACTACCCGGACAATCGCCTCGGCCGCGGCTGAGCATGACGGGGACAAAAAACCGATGCCTTGGCATCGGTTTTTTTATGGCTGCAATCTGCCCGCAGAGTGCGCCTCCCATGACGGCGCCCTGCATGCGCCGTCATCTTCATTCAGCTACTTGGCGACGTTGCCCGCCACGTTGAGTGCATCCCAAGCATGGAAAAAGAGCGCATAGGCAAGCGCCGCCATGACTGCCCAGCTACTTGGCCACGTTGCCCGCCACGTTAAGCACGTCCCAGGTGCGGGAGAAGGGTGGCGCGTAGGCAAAGTCCAGCATGCCGAGCTGATCCGTGGTCACCCCCATGGTGATGGCCACCGCCAGGGCGTCGATGCGGTGTACCGCTCCCTTGCGCCCCAGGATCTGGCCCCCCAGCAGCCGCTTGCTGCCCGCCTCATAGACCAGCTTGACGTGGATGTCGGACTGGCCCGGGCAGTAGTTGGTGTGGCACTTGTCCTTTATCACCACGGTGCGATAGTCGATGCCCATCGCTTTGGCTTCCTGCTCGGAAAGACCGGTGCGGCCCGCCTCCAGCCCCAGCACCTTGAGCGCCGCCGAGCCGAGCGTGCCCGGGAATTCCTGTTCGGCCCCCGCCAGGTTCTCCCCCACCATGCGCCCCAGCTTGTTGGCTATGGTAGCGAGCGGCACATAGACCTGCTGCTGCTTCACGCTGTGCCAGACGCTGGCGCAATCCCCCGCAGACCAGACATTGGCGAGCGAGCTGCGCCCCTGACGGTCCACCTTGATGGCGCCATTGCCGAGCCGCTCTATGCCGGTATCGGCCAGGAACTCGGTGTTGGGTCTGACCCCGGTGCAGACCACGACGATATCGGCCTCGTACTCCCCCTGGTCGGTGCGCACGCCGGTTACCCGACCTTCACCGAGCAAGGCCTGGACGCGCTCCCCCAGATGCAGAGAGACCCCCTGCTCCCGCAGCTCGGTCTCGATGTGCTGGGTGATCTCGCCATCGAACGCCTCGGGGATGACCCTGTCTGCCAGCTCGATGAGACGCACCTCCTTGCCCTGATGGACCAGGGCTTCGACCACCTCCAGCCCGATAAAGCCGGAGCCGATCACTACCGCCTTCTTGCTGCGCGGATCCTGCACCGCGGCCTTGAGCGCCAGCCCGTCGGCCATGCGGCGAAGGCCGAATACCCCATGCTGCTGCAGGCCGGGGATGGGGGGCATCTGTTCGCGGGCACCGGTGGCGATCATCAGCCGATCGTAGCGATCGCTGAAGCTGTCGCCCTTGTGCTCGACGATCAGGGTCTGGGCGGCTGCATCCAGACTCAGCACCCTGTGGCCAATCTTCACCTCTATCCCCTTGGCGGCGAACTGCTCCGGGGTGAACTCGGCCATGTAGCCGGGCTCCTGGAAATCGTCCCCCACGAAGTAGGGCAGACCACAGGCGCCGAAGGAGATCACCTCTGAGGCTTCATACACCACAATCTCGGCGTCCCTGGCCAGACGGCGCGCCTTTGCCGCCGCACTCATACCGGCGGCTTCGCCACCGATGATCACAATACGCATAGCTTGACTCCAGTCACGACAGGGGAGGCTTCGCCTCCCCTTTTCATATACAAATCAGAAGATGAGGCCAGGTCAGACCGCGGACTCTTCCCCGTCCAGGCTTACCTCGGCATCGCCGTTGAAGACGGCCATGTCGGTCTGCCCCATCAACCGGCTGGTGAGGGTGCCGGCGGTGATGGAGCCGGAGACGTTGAGGGCGGTACGGCCCATGTCGATGAGGGGCTCGATGGAGATGAGCAGCCCCGCCAGGGCCACCGGGAAGTCCAGGGCGGAGAGCACGATCAGCGCCGCAAAGGTGGCCCCGCCCCCCACACCGGCCACCCCGAAGGAGCTGACGGTGATGATGGCGATGAGCGTCATGATGAAGCCGGGATCCAGGGGATTGACCCCCACGGTCGGGGCTATCATCACCGCCAGCATGGCCGGGTAGATGCCGGCGCAGCCGTTCTGGCCAATGGTGGCGCCGAAGGAGGCGGCGAAGTTGGCGATGCCCGCCGGGATGCCGAGGGCCCGGGTCTGGGTCTGCACGTTCATCGGGATGGAGCCCGCACTGGTGCGCGAGGTGAAGGCGAAGGCCAGTACCGGCATGATCTTCTTCAGAAAGCGCAGCGGGTTGATGCCCACCAGGCTCACCAGCAGCAGGTGCACCAGGAACATGATGGCGATGGCACCGTAAGAGGCCAGCACGAAGTTCAGCAGGTTGATGATGTCCGCGTAGTTGGAGCCGGACACTACCTTGGCCATCAGCGCCAGCACGCCATAGGGAGTGAGGCGCAGCACCAGGGTCACCATCCGCATGACGATGGCGTGGGCGACCCCCATGAAGCGCTCGAAGCTGGCGAAGATCTCGGGCTGCTTGCGGGCGATGCCGGTGGCGGAGAGGCCGATGAAGATGGAGAAGATCACCACGGCTATGGTGGAGGTCTTGCGCGCCCCCGTCATGTCGAGGAAGGGGTTGGCCGGGATGAACTCCAGCACCATCTTGGCGAGGGACATGCTCTCGACGCTGCCGAGGCTGGTCTGCAGGGCCGCGCCACGGGCCGTCTCGGCGGCGCCGGCAACCAGCCCCTCGGCACTCAGGCCGAACAGGTTGGACATCAGTATCCCGGCCCCGGCGGCGATCATGGTGGTGAAGATCAGCACCCCTATGGTCAGGGCGCTGATCTTGCCGAGGGCGCTGCCGCCGGAGAGCTTGAGGATGGCGCCTATGATGGAGACCATGATGAGCGGGATGATGATCATCTGCAGCAGCTTCACATAGCCGCTGCCGACCAGATCCAGGTAGTCGCCGGTCTGGACCAGCACCTCGGAGCCGACGCCGTACAGCAGTTGCAAGGCCCAGCCGAACAGGACCCCGAGCCCCAGCCCCGAGAAGACACGGCGGGTGAAGCTGACGTGGGTCTGCTGCAAGCGGTAGAGAAACAGCAGCAACATGACCAGGATGGCCAGATTACCGATAACGCTAAGAGTCATGATATTCCCCAAAAATAAACGGGCGAGGCCCGAGATGGATGGACGGGCGCACCCTGCACCTCGCCCCGAAACTCGCCGCATCGTGGCGGCACGCCCCCCGTTCGGGGTGACGTCAATGGCTGTAAAAACCGGGGGCGGCCAGTGCCGCCCCCCTCATCAGCTGGCCTTGCCTTGTTGCTTGGCCCGCATGATGTTGATGATCTCTATGTCGGTGTCCAGCATCCCCTGTTTCGAGAGGCGGCCCAGGTTCGCTATGGTCTGGTCCACGTCGTCGGAGACTATGCCCTCGCTCTGAGGCACGTGCAGGTTGTTGATGGCCATCAGCGACGACTTGACCGCCGCCGAGGTGGAGGTCGACACCTTCATGGAGCAGGCGCTGCCTGCACCGTCGCAGATGATGCCGGAGACGTCGCCAATCATGTTGTTGATGCAGTGGCTGATCTGCTCGAACTGCCCCCCCAGCAGCCAGGTGATGGCGGCGCCCGAGCCCATGGCGGCGGTGCTGGCGGCGCACAGGGCCGACAGCTTGTTCTGGTAGGCCTTGATGTAGATGGCCACCAGGTGGCTCATCACCAGCGCCCGGGCCAGCTGTTCGTCATCGGCCTTGAGGAAGCGGGCGGCGGCCACCACCGGCATGGTGGCGGCTATGCCCTGGTTGCCCGAGCCCGAGTTGGACATGGCGGGCAGCATGGCGCCGTCCATGCGCGCATCCGACGCGGCAGAAGAGAGGCGCATGGCCAGGGTCATCAGATCGTCCGAGAGCAGCTTGCGCTCCACCTGCTCGGTGAGGATCTTGCCGATGCGCAGGCCATAGCCCTGCAGGCCTTCATCTGCCAGCGCCTGGTTCATGGTGGCGGCCTCGCGGATGAAGTCGATCTCGCCCAGCGGCGCCTGCAATGCAAATTCCACTATCTCCCGCAGCGTCATGGCGGGCTTGTCGGATTTCGCGGGCTGGATCTGCACCCCGGGGGCACTGTCCTGCTCCATCAGCACCTCGCCATCCTTCTCCAGCAGCACGATGCGGGTGTGATCCGTGCAGATCACCACCCGGGCGCTGTGGCCGTCGGTCTCGGCCAGCACCTCGGCGTAGAGCACGTCAGGCACGTCCTTCACATCCACCTTGATGATGGGCAGCAGCGCCTTGGCGGCGTCCACCTGGGCCGGAGTGAGGGTCTTGAGCACCTCCAGACCCGCATCCGGGTTGCCCCCCGTGATGCCGACGGCGGCGGCGACCGGCAGGCCTATCATGCCGGTGCCGGGGACCCCGACCCCCATGCCATTCTTGAACAGGTTGCCGCTGACCCAGACGCTGATACGGGTAGGATCCTGCCCCAGCAGCTTGCGGCAGTTGGCGGCGGCCAGCGCCACCGACATGGGCTCGGTGCAGCCCAGGGCCGGCACCACTTCACGCTTGAGCAGAGTAATAAAGTCGGTCCATTGTGCTTTCATCTGTGGTTTCTCTGGTTCACTGTGCCGCAGGCATCGTATGAGGGTATGGGTGCTATCTGGAGGGCCGCCCGCCGGGCCACCCAGTCCATGTCACTTTATTTGATTCTAGTGGCACGAGCCTCAAATAAAATTGAGCCCCCTCGCCTTTTGCCGCCATTATGCCTTCCAGCGAGGGCAACGTCACCGGATTGCTGCCCTGCCGCCGGCAATGGATCCCCCCTCCCGGCCAGGGCCCTTTGCCATCAATGTCTTGCCTGCCTCCGTGAAAAGCGGGCAATAAAAAAGGAGGCCGAAGCCTCCTCTTGTCTCATCCCATCGACGCTTAGAGCGCCTTCAGGATGGCCTCGACGCTGGCCTTGGCATCGCCAAACAGCATCTGGGTGTTCTCCTTGAAGAACAGCGGGTTCTGAACGCCAGCGTAGCCAGTGTTCATGGAGCGCTTGAAGCCGATGACGTTCTGCGCCTTCCACACTTCCAGCACCGGCATGCCGGCGATGGGGCTGCCCGGATCTTCCATGGCGGCCGGGTTGACGGTGTCGTTCGCACCTATCACCAGCACCACGTCGGTGTCGCTGAAGTCCTCGTTGATCTCGTCCATTTCCAGCACGATGTCGTAGGGGACCTTGGCTTCCGCCAGCAGCACGTTCATGTGACCAGGCAGACGACCGGCCACCGGGTGGATACCGAAGCGCACCTTGACGCCGCGCTCGCGCAGCTTGTGGGTGATCTCGGCAACCGGGTACTGGGCCTGCGCCACCGCCATGCCATAGCCCGGGGTGATGATGACGGAGCTGGCGTTCTTCAGCATGTCGGCCACGTCTTCGGCGTTGGTCTCGCGGTATTCGCCCATCTCCTGATCGGCCGTGGAGGCCACACCGTCGGAGCCGAAGCCACCGGCGATGACGGAGATGAAGGAGCGGTTCATCGCCTTGCACATGATGTAAGAGAGGATGGCACCGGAGGAACCCACCAGGGCACCCACCACGATCAGCAGGTCATTGGAGAGCATGAAGCCCGCCGCCGCCGCCGCCCAACCGGAGTAGGAGTTCAGCATGGAGACCACGACCGGCATGTCGGCACCGCCGATGGAGGCGACCAGATGCCAGCCGAAGGCGAAGGCGATCAGGGTCATCAGCAGCAGGGCGAAGGTGGAGCCACCGGCGTTGACGAAGTGGATCATCAGCGCGATGGAGACCACCACGGCCAGCAGGTTCAGCTTGTGGCGGTGCGGCAGCATCAGCGGCTTGGAAGAGATCAGGCCACGCAGCTTGCCGAATGCCACCACGGAACCGGTGAAGGTCACGGCACCGATGAAGACGCCGAGGAACACTTCCACCAGGTGGATGTTCAGCATGGCGCCGGAGAGGTGCTCGACCTGGGCGACGCTGGCCGCCTGCTCGAACGCCGCCCGGGCCGCAGCCAGGGTCGCATCCAGGTTGGAGCCGACGGAGACGACCACCTCAGCGGGCGCAGAGGGGTGCAAGTCGATGAAGCTGTTGAAGCCCACCAGCACCGCCGCCATGCCCACGAAGCTGTGCAGCACGGCCACCAGCTCGGGCATCTCGGTCATCTCGACCTTGAGTGCCAGCCGCACGCCGATGGCGCCGCCGATGACCATGGCCAGGATGATCCAGTGCACACCACTGGTTTCCGGGTTGAAGACGGTGGCGAGCAGGGCGATGGCCATCCCCGCGATACCGAACAGGTTGCCATGCTTGGCCGTTTCTTGCTTCGACAGTCCCGCGAGACTGAGGATGAAGAGCACGGCGGCAACGATATAGGATGCTGTTACCAGTCCTTGAGACACGTTAAACCCCCTTAATCCTTACGGAACATCTTCAGCATGCGCTGAGTGACGGTGAAGCCACCGAAGATGTTGATACTGGCAATCAGCACGGCGATAAAGGCCAATACGGTGACCAGGGTCGACCCTTGCCCAATCTGCAGCAGGGCACCGACCACGATAATGCCGGAGATGGCATTGGTGACCGACATCAGCGGCGTGTGCAGGGCGTGAGAAACGTTCCACACCACGTAGTAACCGACCACGCAGGCCAGGATGAAGACGGTGAAGTGGGAGAGGAAGGCGGCAGGTGCCACCGCAGCGACCCAACCGAAGGCGGCGATGCCGAGGGCACCGAACACGAACTTCTTGTTGGAGGGCTTGGCCTCTTCCTTCTTGGCTGCCGGTTTGGCGGCGGCCGGCTTCTGCGGTGCGGCGGAGACGGAGATGGCGGGGGGCGGGAAGGTCACTTCACCGGCCTGGATCACCGTCATGTTGCGCTGCACCACGTCTTCGAAGTCGATGGCGACCTTGCCGTCCTTCTCCTTGCACATCAGCTTCATCAGGTTCACCAGGTTGGTGCCGTAGAGCTGGGAGGATTGGGCGGGCAGACGACCCGGCAGATCGGTGTAACCGATCACCTTGACGCCGTTGTCGGTGACATGCAGTTCACCCGGTACCGTGTATTCGCAGTTGCCGCCGGCCTGGGCCGCCATGTCCACGATGACGGAGCCCGGCTTCATGCTGTCCACCATCTCCTTGGTGATCAGCTTGGGTGCCGGCTTGCCCGGGATCAGGGCGGTGGTGATGATGATGTCCACTTCCTTGGCCTGCTGGGCGAACAGCTCCATCTCGGCCTTGATGAACTCTTCGCTCATCACCTTGGCATAACCGTCGCTGGAGGCGCCATCTTCGCCGCCGAAGTCCAGCTTGAGGAATTGCCCACCCATGGACTCGATCTGCTCGGCCACTTCCAGGCGGGTGTCAAACGCACGCACTATGGCGCCGAGGGAACCGGCAGTCCCGATGGCAGCCAGACCGGCCACACCGGCACCGATCACCAGCACCTTGGCGGGTGGAACCTTGCCGGCGGCGGTGATCTGACCGGTGAAGAAGCGACCGAACTGGTGGGCGGCTTCGACCACGGCGCGATAGCCACCTATGTTGGCCATGGAGGAGAGGGCATCGAGGGACTGGGCACGGGAGATCCGCGGCACCATGTCCATCGCCATCACATTGATGTTGCGCTCGGACAGCTTCTTGACCAGCTCGGGGTTCTGGGCAGGCCAGATGAAGCTCACCAGGGTGGCACCATCCTTAATTTGTGCGATCTCGGCATCGGTCGGCGCGTTGACCTTGAAGACAAGGTCGGCTTGCCAGACGTCCGGCACCACGCTGGCACCGGCAGCCTCGAAGGCGGCATCATCGAAGCTGGCCAGCTGGCCGGCACCGGCCTCGATGGCGACCTCGAAGCCGAGCTTTTTCAGCTGCTCGACGGTGGCCGGGGTCGCTGCGACCCGGGTCTCACCGGCGAGACTCTCTCTCGGTATTCCAATCTGCATGACTATTCCCTGATGGTTAATAAACAATCATTGCCCAGTCTCTCATGTCTGAGGGGACAAGGCATGATCAAAGTGCAGGTCACGGGCCCTTTGTTATGAAAATCAGCAGGCTTTACCTCAACCTCCTGTCATGGTCAGGCCCCCGCTTTTCAGGCGCGAAGGTGATTAGTATCAAATTTTGGAGTTTTATTACAACCACGACCCCGGGCGAGCGGGTACAGAATTCAGCCCATCCCGGCTCATGATTAAAAAAAACAAACCAAATTAGTGGCTTATACCAGCAAAATGCGCTGAAAAAAGTGATCCAACCAGTCAAAAAAAATGTTTTGCCGAGCCTCTACCTTAGCGTTTTTTGTTCTTATGAAATCTGCCGTTGGCTCATCAGATGAGATGAAAGGGGAAAAAGTAACCGTTTTGTAACGACTCGGGGGCCGCGCCGCCGCCACAAGGCGGGAGCGGGCCCCCTGATTCAACCCCGGACAAGGCCGGAACTGGTCTATCGCCTCTTACCAGGCGGCTTCATAAATATGCCGGCTCTGCACCAGGTCGATGTCGCCGTGCTCCCCGAGCGCCGTCATGCCGTGCTCTTCGAGCTTGGCCAGCAGGGTGTCGATATTGGCGTCGGCCAGGCCGTAGTCCCGCAGCCGGGTCTTGACCCCCATCCGCTCGAAGAAGTCGCGGGTGGCTTTGATCGCGCCGTCGATGCGCTCGGCCTCGCTGCCGCTGCGCAGATCCCAGACCCGCTCGGCGTATTGCAGCAGCTTGGCGCGCTTCTGCTCACGCTTGGCCTGCAGCAGGGCGGGCAGCACCACCGCCAGGGTCTGGGCGTGGTCCAGGCCGTGCAGGGCGGTCAGCTCGTGACCCAGCATGTGGGTGGCCCAGTCCTGGGGCACGCCGGCGCCGATCAGGCCGTTCAGCGCCAGGGTGGCGCTCCACATGATGTTGGCGCGCACGTCGTAATTTTCCGGCTCCACCAGCGCCTTGGGGCCCTCCTCGATCAGGGTCAGCAGCAGGCCTTCGGCGAAGCGATCCTGCACCTTGGCGTCCACCGGATAGGTGAGGTACTGCTCCAGGGTGTGGATGAAGGCATCCACCACGCCATTGGCGACCTGACGGGCCGGCAGGGTGTAGGTGAGCACGGGATCCAGCACGGCGAAGCGCGGCATCACGAAGGGGGAGAAGAAGTGCTGCTTGTCCCCTGTGCTCCTGCGGGTGATGACGGCCCCCATGTTCATCTCGGAGCCGGTAGCCGGCAGAGTCAGCACGGCACCGAGGGGAATGGCGGAAGCCACTTCACCGCCCACGGTCTCGAGGATGTGCCAGGGCTCCCTGGCCAGATCGTAGTGGGCGGCCGCAGCGATGAACTTGGTGCCGTCCAGCACGGAGCCGCCGCCGACGGCGAGCAGGAAGTCGATCCGCTCGGCGCGAGCCAGTTCGACGGCGCCCATCAGGGTCTCATACGCCGGGTTGGGCTCTATGCCGCCGAACTCGAACAGGGTCAGGCCCGCCAGCTCGCTGCGGATCTGTGCCAGCAGGCCGCTGCGCACCACGCTGCCGCCACCGTAGGTGATGAGGACACGGGCGTCGGCCGGGATCTGGCCGCACAGCTGGGCCACCTGGCCCTTGCCGAACAGCACCTTGGTGGGGGTGTGCAGGATGAAGTTGTTCATGGGATCTCCTGGGGTGATCGTAGTCGGTAAGGTATGGGTTGCATTTTTCTCTTATAACCACCTACCATCAAGGGAGCTTTCTGCCGATTTCTTGCCTATTTCTACTGAGCCTGGATAAATGAGTACAAATCAGCCCGTCGCGGCGACCCACCAGTCCGCCCTCGCCAGCCGCCTCGCCGCCCTGGCGCCGCACCCGGGGATCACCGCCGCCCCCGTGCCCGGCGTGCACCTCATCTACACCACCGAGCACCACGACCGCATCCCTGTGCTCTACCGGCCGCGCATGATCATCATCCTGCAGGGGCACAAGGTGGGCTATCTCTCGGACTTCACCTTCCGCTACGACCCCGAGCACTACCTGATGATGACACTGCCGCTGCCCTGCGAGTGCGAATGCTTCGCCTCCCCCGAAGCCCCCCTGGTGGGGCTCTCGGTGGAGATCGACGTGGCGGCGCTGCAGGCCCTGCTGCTGGAGATGGGGGATGCCGCCCCCGCCCCGGCGGAGCCGGGTCGCGGCGTGGTCTCGGTGCCCCTCTCAGAGACCATGCTCTGCGCGGTGGAGCGCCTCATCGACGTGATGGACAAGCCGCTCCACGCCCGGGTGCTGGGGCCCCAGATAGTGCGCGAGATCCTGTTCCACGCCCTGCACGAGGGGGGAGCCCCTGCCCTGCTGGCCATGGCCAGCCGTCACAGCCAGGTGAGCCAGATCGCCCGGGTGCTGCGTATCATGGAGCAGCGCTTTACCGAGAACCTGACGGTGGAGGAGCTGGCCCGGGAGGCGAACATGAGCGTCTCGGCCTTCCACCACCACTTCAAGGCGGCCACCGCCACCTCGCCCCTGCAGTACATCAAGACCCTGCGCCTGCACCGGGCGCGGCTGATGATGCTGCACGACGGCCTCAAGGCCGGGGTGGCGGCGGACAAGGTAGGCTACGAGAGCGGCTCCCAGTTCAGCCGCGAATACAAACGCTTCTTCGGCAACACCCCGAGCGAACACGCGGCACGCTTCCGCTCGGGACAACTGCGTATCGTGGAGGGATGACATGCGCACGCTGATCCTGCTCGCCCTGACCCTGCTGGCCACCGCCTGCACCGGCATTCCACCGGGGCACCAGGTGGTCAAGCCCTTCCAGCTCGACCGCTATCTCGGCACCTGGTACGAGGTGGCCCGCCTCGATCACGGTTTCGAGCGCGGCCTGAGCCGGGTCACCGCCAGCTACAGCCTGCGGGATGACGGCGGCGTCAGGGTGATCAACCGGGGGCAGGACGAACAGGGGGAGTGGCGCGAGGCCGAGGGGCGCGCCTACTTAGTGGGCAACAGCGATGAGGGGCGCCTCAAGGTGAGCTTCTTCGGCCCCTTCTACGGCAGCTACAACGTGCTGGCGACGGACTATGACCTCTCCCTGGTGAGCAGCTACAACCTCCAGTACCTCTGGATCCTCTCCCGCACACCCCATCCGCCCAAGGAGAAGGTAGAGGCCCTGGTCGAGCGGGCCAGGGGGCTCGGCTTTGCCACCGACCAGCTGATCTGGGTCAGCCAGATCCCCTGAGCCGGCAACACAAAAGGGCAGCCCGCGGGCTGCCCTTTCTCTTGGCTGAATGACGGAAGGATCAGAGTCGGAAGCGGCCTATCTCCTGCTCCAGCCGCTCGGTCAGGGACTTGAGCTCGGCGGCCTGGGTGGCTTCCTCCTTCGCCTGCGCCGCGAGCGTCTGGGAGACGTGGCGGATGTTCTCGGTGTTGCGGCTGATCTCGCCGGTGACCGAGGTCTGCTCCTCGGCGGCCGCCGCTATCTGGGTCGCCATGTCGCTGATGGCACCTATGGCCTCGTTGATCCGCGCCAGGCTCTGGTTGGCGGCCTCCGCATCCTCCACGCTGGTGCCCGCCAGCTGACGGCTGGTCTCCATGCCCCCCACGGCGCGGCGGGTGGTCTGCTGCAGGGCCTCGATCATCTGCTGGATCTCGGCGGTGGAGTCGTGGGTGCGGCGCGACAGCACCCGCACCTCGTCCGCCACCACGGCGAAACCGCGGCCCTGCTCCCCGGCCCGGGCCGCCTCGATGGCGGCGTTGAGCGCCAGCAGGTTGGTCTGCTCGGCGATGCCGCTGATGGTGGCCAGGATGCCGCTGATCTTCTGGGCATGACCATCCAGCTCGTGAATGGTCTGGCTGGCGTCGGCCACCTCCCCCGCCAGGCCGCTGATGCTGCGCTGGCTCTGGCCGACCTGGGACTGGCCGGCCACCGCGAGGCGCACCGCATCGCCGGAGGTGGTGGCGGCAAACTCGGCATTGCCGGCGATCTCCTGGGTGGCGGACGCCATCTCGGTCACTGCGGTGGCCACCATGACGATCTCGTCCTGCTGCTCGCGCACCCGCTGGCTGCGCGCCTCGGCCCCCGCCGCCTGGGTCCGCGACTGGGCAGCCAGTTCGATGGTGACGTCCCGCAACCGGCTGACGATGCCGTGCAGCCGGGCCACGAACAGGTTGAAGTTCTGGGCCAGCAGCCCCACCTCGTCCTTGCTATGAGCCGCGATCTGCACGGTGAGATCCCCCTCGCCGTGGGCGATGTCGGCCAGCGCCTTTGACACCCGGCCGAGATCGGCGAAGAGGTAGTTGAACATGGCGATGAGCAGGGCGCTGAACACCAGCAGCAGCACCAGGGTCAGCCCCACCAGCTGCCACAGCAGGCTGGCGAAGGGCGCCTCCAGCACATCCTTGTACATCACCATGGCGAGCAGCCAGTCGGTGCCTGGCACCCCCTGCACCGACAGCAGCACCTCACGCCCCGCTATGGTGGCGACGTGCAGCTCGCCGTCCCGGCTCCAGCCCTCCAGGGTCGCCCCGGTGAGGCCGGGGGCCAGCTCGGCCACCTGCTTCAGGGCCAGCTCCTTCTGCGGGTGGCCGACGATGAGGCCGGAGCTGTCCAGCAGCATGGCGTAGCCCTCCCCCTGCACCTTCATGGCCAGCACCTCGTCGATCAGGGCATCCAGGGAGAGATCCGCCCCCGCCACCCCGATCACCTGACCCTGATGACTCACCGGCTCCGCCAGGGTCACCACCATCTGCTGCATGGTCACGCTGACGTAGGGAGGCGTGACGATCAGCTTGCCCGCCTTGCTGGCGCTCTGATACCAGGGGCGCACCCTGGGGTCGTAGTTGGCGGTGTTGAGGGAGGGATCGTGGCGGGTCATGGCCCCTTGCGCCGAGCCGAAATAGGTGAGGCCGAAGCCGCCGGAGGTGCGGGTCTGCAGCAGGTGCGGCACCAGGGTCGCCTGGGGATTGTCGGCAATGACGGCGGCCAGGGCATCGACCGCGTGCTTGCGATCCGCCATCCAGTTGCCGATGGCCACCGAATGGGCGTGACCGTAGTTGACCGCCTCGCTCTGGATGGCGTCAAGAGTCCGTGTTTTGAGGGTGTGGAAGGCGACGATACCGAGCAGGGCAGCCATCAGCAGCACTACCCCCAGGCTGGTCGCGAGCAGCTTGCCGCGCAACGAGAGTGTCATGACTACAAATCCTTGTGGTGACAGGAGGCCAGGAATACCCCCATATTGGTAGGGATATCGGCGGCAGCACCACTGGACTTTAGTGAATCACCTCAATTTTCTTATTTTCGGCAACAGGAGCTGCTGTGGGTCACGAAAATCACAAGATCCTCGCCTCCTCTCTCCTCCTTCAGGCGCCCTCCGCCGTTCAGGGGTGATGGTGACTGGGAGCGGACGACTGTCCGGCCAGCTCGGTCAACAACAAGCCCAGCAGCGCGGGGGGCCGCTCCCTGTGCCAGGCCAGCGCAGTGGTCACCACCTGCACCTCCCCCGCCAGCGGTCGAATGACAACGTTGGCAGGTGCGCTCTTGTGCAGTGTCTCCGGCACCAGGGCCACTCCTTGTCCACAACCGACGAAGGCCACCTGGGAGGCCACGGTGCGCGCCTCGTGCAGCACCCTGGGGGCAAATCCCGCTTCGTGGCAGCAGGCCATCAGGGTATCGAAGTAGGTCGGATTGAGGGAGCGCGGGAACAGCACGAAGGGCTCCTCTGCCAGGGCAGCAAGGGGGACAGATGCTTCCCCTGCCAGCGCGTGGGTGACTGGCAGGGCCACCGCCAGCCGATCCTGCTTGAGGGGGTGCACCCGGATACTTCCTTCATCCCGTCCGGCCAGCCTCACCAAGGCCAGATCCAGCTCACCGCTTTCCAGTGCAGGAATGGCGTCGGCACTGTCTATCTCCCGCACCGAGACAGTGACCCCTGGGTGGCTTACCTTGAGTCGCTCGATCACCCTGGGCAACTCGTCGAGCATGGCGGAAGTGATGGCCCCTATGGTCAGCAGCCCCACCTGACCCGATGCCGCCTCCCGCACCGCCAACTCCAGGTGATCCAGGTGATCGGCCAGGCGCCGCACCGCAGGCAGGATCGCCTGCCCTGCTGGCGTAAGCTGCACGCCCTTGGGGGTACGATCAAACAGCTTCACCCGCAGGGCATGCTCGAGCACCTTGATCTGCTCGGTCAGAGGAGGTTGAGTCATGCCGAGGCGGCGGGCAGCACGCCCAAAGTGTCGCTCCTCGGCCACCGCCAGAAATAGCCACAGATGTCGCACAAGTCTGAAGTTGATCATGGTTGATAGCCTGTACGAATCGTCTCATTACGTTCTTTGGATTTTACGTATGAACAAGCGCGCTGAACAATACGCCCGTCCCTGTCACCCGTATCGGAGCAAATGTGCACCTCTACCTGATGTTTCTCGCCATGGCGGCCCTGACCATACTGAGCCCGGGCCCCAGTACCCTCAAGTCCCTCACCAACGCCCTCAATCACGGGCTGGGTCCGGCCCTGGTCGGCATGGCAGGCCTCACCTGCGGCGTGCTCGCGGTTGCCACCCTGTCAGCCAGCAGCCTGGGTGTGCTCATCGCCGCCTCCCCGACCACCTTTGAACTGGTACGCTATGGCGGCGTCCTCTATCTCGCCTGGCTTGGCGTGAAACTGTGGCGCAGCGTGCCCGCGCCACTGGCCGAGGTAGCCCCGACTCAGCGCCACCACCTCTTCGTCGAAGGACTCTTGCTGCAGTTTGCCAACCCCAACGCCCTCATTTTCTTCCTCTCCGTGCTTCCCCAGTTTATCGATCGCGAACGCGACTACCTGCCCCAATTTCTGTTGCTGGTCACCAGCTTCTGCCTGCTGATGATCCTGGTGCACGGCGGCTACATCCTCTCGGCCCGCAAGGCGCGCCGCTGGTTACAAGGGAAAGGTGGGAGCTGGATCAACCGTATCAGCGCCCTCGCCTTCGGGATACTCGCCATAGTGTTGCTGAGTAGCTGAACGGCTTGATGGCACAGTTCTCGCTGTGCCAAACCGGCCGCGGGCAGATTAGTTCAGGATGCGTTCACTCTCGTTGAAGAAGTCGGCCAACGCCCACCACATCAGTACCGGGTTGGAATACATGGGGAAGTGGCCGCAATGGGGGATTGAGGTCAAGCGAGCCCCCTCCTGTGCCAACTTGCCGAGGTAGGAGAGATGGGCATTCTGCTCTCCATACATGAAGTGAACCGGGCAAGGCAGTCCCAGAAACTTGTCAAGCAATGCCCCCTCATCCGAGCACGTCACCATGGAGCGGAAGATGGGGCGCACCGCCTCGGTGCGTACCTTGTGACGCAGGGATGAAGCATAGAGAGTGCTCGATAAATCGCGCCCCTGGCGGATCCGTTCGATAAACGCGGCGAAGAAAGCCTCGTCCCCCTCTGCCGGATGCTCGTGCACCTGGCGACTCAGGAAGCAGTCCTCCGGAGCCAGGTTGCCCTCTATGCTGGTGAAGCTGAGCACCCGCTCCGGCTGGAGATGTGCCAGCAGCAAGCCGGTGAGCCCCCCCATGGAGTGCCCCACCAAGTGAAAGCGTGTAAATCCCCTGCTGTCTATCATCTTCACGGCCGTCTCCACCAGCAGAGGCAGATCGATCTGCGCAGGGTCATCTATCGCAGTAGCGCCGCAACCGGGCGCATCCCAGGCCAGGAAAGGGCGATCGTCAAACTCGGGATGATGGACGAAGTCGGCGTAATCCTCCTTGGTGGAACCAAAGCCGTGCAGGAAGACGACTGGAGCACGCAGACCAGTGCGGCCGATGGTGGCCAGGTTCAGGCTGGTCTCGCCCAGTTGCAGAGGCTGACGCCATTCGTTAAAGCGGGGGGACATGGGATCTCCTTGATGCTGGCGGCCTTAAAGTGGCCGGGCTCTCGATTATGGCCAGACAAGAAGGGACCGTGAATTTTGTTCCGAGTATCGGCGCCATAGCTTGAAACTATGATAGACAGACTCTCCATTCGATTTACCTGGAGAATCAACCCCGTCGCAGCCAGACACAAGGCTAACCCGTGAGCAAGCCGTCAGATACGAACCACGAGCAACCGACAACAACGGCTATATCGATTCAAACCATCAAGGATAAAGAGATAAACAAGGGACAGAATGGAGGATCGCAGAAATGCGAAAGGCCAGCTCAATGAGCTGGCCTTTCTGAAAATGGCAGGGGCGGCAGGACTCGAACCCGCAACCATCGGTTTTGGAGACCGCTGTTCTACCAATTGGAACTACGCCCCTGCAACAAACGAGGCGAATTATACAAAGCCGGGATCAAAGGTAAAGGCTTTTTTTCTCACTTTCGATGCGATCGAACAATTCACGAGCAAATCGCGGTAATTCCCGCAACCAGCCGGGGTAACTTGCTGTATTTGCAGTCCCGCCGGGGTAGGAATGGGGCATAAATGGGGGTAGGGTGAAACCAGCTACAGGGAGGTCGTTCATGCTCAATTACCGCCTGCTTCAACAACTTGCGCCCCTCAACTTCCGGGATGAGCGCAAAACCGAGTCCCTGCCTGACTATCTCGAGCGGGTCTCTCCCCTGGTGCCCTTCATTCCCCAAAATGTGCTGACCCAATGGATTTACCGCCATTGGCGCGGTTTTGAGTCCAACTGGAGCTTTATCGACCTTGCCCGCCACCACTTCGAGTGCGAAGCCTGGGACACGGCCCAGGTCGTGAGCCAGATTGGCTCCCGCCACATGGAGGTGATCGAGCGCTGGGGGGAGATGCTGCGCAGCAACCGCTATGTGCGCCGCTCCTGGCTCGGCGAGGACATGCTGAGCCGGGGCACCTGGTCCGAGCCCATCATAGTGCTCGCCCCCGAGTCCGGTGCCTGCTACCCAGATGGCCAACCCCTGCCGCAGCCATATTGCCTGCTGGAGGGGCACCACAGGCTCGGTTATCTGCGCAGCATGGCCGAAGATGGCTTGCCGCTGCAGCCCGAGCACAAGGTCTGGATTTGTCGACCCGTTCGCGACACTCAAACGTTTTTACCGGCAAATCCTGCCTCTGAAATAAATTTTTGACAATTCAAAAACCAGCCCTATAATCTGTCCGGTTTTGAAAAAGGTCGGGACAGGACGATGCCGTTTTTGATGAAAAAAGCAGCCTTGCAGACGGGTGGAGCGCACCAGAGCGGCCCCGTTGTTTCCGGTTTCCGACCCACAGATCCCCAGTTGTTTTTAAAAAGAGCCCCTGTTTCAGGGGCTTTTTTTTGTGCCAGAAAAACCTTCATTGATGTCAAAGGGAATGCAGACGATGACCAATCCACTCTATAACAAACACGTCATCTCCATCTCGGACCTGACCCGGTCCGACATGGAACTGGTGGTCGCCACCGCACAGCGGTTGAAGGCCGAACCCGACACCCGCCTGCTGAAAGACAAGCTGGTCGCCAGCTGCTTCTTCGAGGCCTCCACCCGTACCCGTCTCTCCTTCGAGACCGCGGTACAGCGCCTCGGCGGCAACATCATCGGCTTCGCCGACGGCGGCAACACCAGCGCCAAGAAGGGCGAGACCCTGGCCGACTCCATCAAGATCATCGGCTCCTATGCCGATGCCGTGGTGATGCGCCACCCCAAGGAGGGCGCCGCCCGTCTGGCCTCCGAGTTCTCCCGGGTGCCTGTCATCAACGGCGGTGACGGCTCCAACCAGCATCCGACCCAGACCCTGCTCGATCTCTTCTCCATCCATGAGACCCAAGGCAAGCTGGACGGCCTCAACGTGGCCTTCGTCGGTGACCTGAAATACGGCCGCACCGTCCACTCCCTGGCCCAGGCCCTGAGCCTGTTCAACTGCCGCTTCTTCTTCATCTCCCCGGAGGCCCTGGCGATGCCGGACTACCTCTGCGAAGAGCTGGAGGAGAAGGGCATTCAGTTCAGCGTCCACGAGACCATGGAAGAGGTGATGCCGGAGCTGGACATCCTCTACATGACCCGCGTCCAGAAAGAGCGCTTCGACGAGACAGAGTACAAGCACATGGCCGCCAAGTTCGTGCTGGAGCTGGCGACCCTGGAAGGGGCCAAGCCCACCATGAAGATCCTGCATCCCCTGCCCCGGGTCGACGAGATCGAGGTCGCCGTCGACAAGACCCCTCACGCCTACTACTTCCAGCAGGCGGAAAACGGGGTCTATGCACGCCAGGCGCTGCTGGCACTGGTACTGAACGAAACCGTCTAAGGGAAAAGGGGAACATCATGTCCGAGAAGAACCAACTGCAAGTCGAAGCCATCCGTCACGGCTCCGTCATCGACCACGTCCCCGCCGGCCAGGGCATCAAGATCCTCAAGCTGTTCCAGCTGATCGAGACCCAGGAGCGGATCACCGTCGGCTTCAACCTGAAATCCGGCGCCCTGGGCAAGAAGGATCTCATCAAGATAGAGAACACCCGGCTGACCGAGCAGCAGGCCAACCAGCTGGCGCTGTTTGCCCCGACCGCGACCGTCAACATCATCGAAGACTTCGCCGTGGTGAAGAAGCACCAGCTGAAGCTGCCGGAGTTCATCGCCGGGGTCTTCCACTGCCCCAACTCCAACTGCATCTCCCACAACGAGCCGGTGGACAGCTACTTCCGGGTGCGCGAAGTGAAGGGTGCGGTGCGCATGAAGTGCAAATACTGCGAGAAATCCTTCACTCAGGACATCGTCAGCGAACGCTACTGATTTTCCGCCTGCAACTGATATCCATGTGGGCCCTATCGGGCCCATTTTTGACCCCTGTCACATCACTTATTCCCCCTTTGGTTATAATTTGCCATCTCGCAACGGCTAGACATCGCTCATCACCTACCGAAATGCTCGTCATCAGTGTTTTTCGCTATGAAAAACAGGCGTGACAGACTGAGCGCCATAGCCATCTGTCATCGTCAAAGGAAGTCGCCATGGTCAAGACCCTCAGTCGCCCCCCGGAACAGGAGTCCGACCTGGCCCAGCTCGATGCCTGCCGCCAGATCATCGGCCAGCACTGCTACAGCACCCAGGAAGAGATCCGCCGCGAGCTGGCGGAGCGCGGCTTCGCCGACATCAGCCAGTCCACCATCTCCCGCCTGCTGCGCCGCCTCGGCGTCGCCAAGGCCCAGAATGCCAACGGCAAGAAGGTCTACACGCTAGTTGACGAGCAGCTGGAACCCGCCGGCAGCACCCGCTCCGTGCACGACATGGTGCGCGCCGTGGTGCACAACCAGCAGATGGTGCTGGTGCACACGACCCCGGGGGCCGCGACCGTGGTGGCCCGCCTGCTGGATCGCCACGCCGATCCCGAGATCCTGGGGGCCGTGGCCGGCAACGACGTGGTGCTCATCGCCCCGCGCCACATCAGCCGCACCCGCCAGGCCCATGCCGCCGTGGTGCGCACCCTGGAGCAGGCGCGCTAAGCCAAGCCCGCATGCAGCAAGGCGACCCCTGGGTCGCCTTTTTGTTGCCTGTCATCCTGACCATAAAAAAACGGGAGCCTTCAGGCTCCCGTTGCATCTTGCTTGTCATCCCTCAGGAGAGCACGGCCCCCAGGCTCAGGCAGACTACGATCAGCACGGTCAGGATACCGAGCAGGGGCGCCACCCACTTCAGCCAGCGCACATAGGGCACCTTGGCGATGGCCAGGCCTCCCATGACCACGGCGGAGGTCGGGGTCACCAGGTTCACCAGACCGGAGGCGGATTGGTAAGCGGTCACCACCAGCTCGCGACCCACGTTGGCGAAGTCGGCAAGGGGCGCCATGATCGGCATGGTCAGCACCGCCAGACCGGAGGAGGACGGCACCAGGAAGGAGAGCACCACCTCCAGCACGAACATCACGTTGATGAACACCACTGTGGAGAGGCCGGTCACTATGCCTTCCGCGCTGTTCAAGATGGTGTGGGTGATCATGCCGTTGTCCATCACCACCACGATACCGCGGGCGATACCTATGATGAGGGCCACGCCGAGCAGGTCACGGGCACCGTCGATGAAGTTGGAGGTCAGCTCCTCCTCGCTCATGCGGGAGATGAGGCCGACTATGATGGCGGCGGCCAGGAAGACGCCGGAGATCTGCGCCATCCACCAGCCGAGCACGGCCACCCCGTAGATCATCACGGCGAAGGCGGCGACGAAGATACCCAGCACTATCTTGCGAGTCAGAGTGAACTCCAGCATCTGATCGCTCTTGTTGCCGAGGAAGTGGGCACGGTTCTCCTCCCACTTGTCGGCCACCAGGGACTTGCTGGGGTCGTTGCGCACCATCTTGGCGTAACGCATCACGTAGGCCACGCACAGCAGCCAGCCGGCCACCAGCATGGCGACCCGCAGCCAGATGCCGTCGGTGAAGGAGATGCCGGCCGCGTTGGCGGCAATCACGGTGGCGAACGGGTTGATGGTGGAGCCGAGCGTCCCTATACCGGCGCCGAGCAACACGGTCGCGGCGGCGACCACAGGGTCGAAGCGGGCGGCCATCATCACCGGCACCAGCAGGGTGTAGAAGGGCAGCGACTCTTCCGCCATGCCGTAGATGGTGCCCCCTGCGGCGAACAACGCCATCAGGATGGGGATCATCCACTCCTCGCGGCCACGCAGACGATCGGTGACGCGCTCGATACCGGCATCGATGGCACCTGTCTTGGTCACTATGCCAAGGAAGCCGCCGATGATCAGGATGAAGAGGGAGACGTCGATGGCGCCTGCCTCATAGGTGTCGTGGTTGTAGAGGCCGTCGATGGGTGCCAGCAGCACGTCGACGATCCCCTGGGGATTGGCATCCACCAGCTTGTAGGTGCCTGCCACCGGCACTTCCTTGCCGAGGGCTTCATTCATTACCATGTCGTATTTGCCGGCCGGCACTATCCAGCTCAGGGCGGCCACCAGGGCGATCAGCACAAACAATATGGTGTAGGCTGACGGGAACTTGAATTTGGTCATGGTCCAGCTTCCTTCTGTGGGTGTGGTATCCATGTATCTGCGGGTCGTAGGGTTAGAGGTATTATGCCGCCGTCACATGGTCGAAAAGCCGGGGGTCACCCCCCGGCACCACTACTGCGACCTCAGTCGCCCAGCGTAGCAACCATCACTGCCTTGATGGTGTGCATCCGGTTTTCGGCCTCGTCGAAGACTATGCTGTGCTCGGATTCGAACACGTCCTCGGTCACTTCCAGACCCTTCATGCCATATTTGTCGGCCACTTCCTTGCCCATGGTGGTCTCGTCGTTGTGGAACGCCGGCAGGCAGTGCATGAACTTCACATCCGGGTTCTTGGTGGCGTTGATGACGTCCATGTTGACCTGATAGGGGGTCATCAGTTTGACCCGTTGATCCCAGGCTTCCTTCGCTTCACCCATGGAGACCCAGACGTCGGTATAGAGGAAGTCGGCACCCAGCACGCCCTCCTTCACGTCTTCGGTCAGGTGAATACGCGCACCTGTCTCTTCGGCGATCTGGCGGCACTTGGCAACCAGCTCCTCTTCCGGCCAGAAGGCTTTCGGGGCAACCAGGCGGATGTCCATGCCCATCTTGGCGGCACCGACCATCAGGGAGTTGCCCATGTTGTTGCGGGCGTCGCCCAGGTAGGCGAACTTGATCTGATCCAGGCGCTTGCCCTTGCCGTGCTCCAGCATGGTCATGAAGTCGGCCAGGATCTGGGTCGGGTGGAACTCGTTGGTCAGGCCGTTCCAGACCGGTACACCGGCATGGGCGCCCAGCTCTTCGACGATCTCCTGACCGAAGCCACGGTACTCGATTCCGTCATACATGCGACCCAGCACACGGGCGGTGTCCTTCATGGACTCCTTGTGACCGATCTGGGAACCGCTTGGGCCGAGGTAGGAGACCTGGGCGCCCTGGTCGAAGGCCGCCACTTCAAAGGCGCAGCGGGTACGGGTGGAGGTCTTCTCGAAGATCAGGGCAATGTTCTTGCCGGTGAGGTGCTTGCGCTCATAGCCACCGTATTTGGCTTTTTTCAGATCGATGGCCAGATCGATCATGTATTGGATTTCGCGCGGGGTGAAGTCCAGCAGTTTCAGGAAGTTACGGTTACGCAGATTAAAAGCCATGATGAGTTCTCTCTATATTTGTGTCAGACCAATTCGGGCAGTGTTGTTAACTACGCAGTGATTCAACGACTCAAGCATTCACGGTATGGGTGGCGACGATATTGGTGCCGGCTTCCCCCTTGAGGATGGCGAGGCCATCTTCCAGGGAACCTATGCCGACCATGCCGCCGGTTGCCTTGACGAATTCGCAGGACGCTTCGACCTTGGGCCCCATGGAGCCTGCGTCGAACTTGACCCCAGCCAGCTCGGCCGGGCTGGTGACCCGCAGCGGGTGCTGGGTCGGCTTGCCCCAATCCAGGTAGACGGCATCGGCATCGGTCAGGATCAGCAGGGCATCGGCCTTGATCTGCTTGGCCAGGTAGGCGGCAGACATGTCCTTGTCGATGACGGCTTCGATGCCGGTCAGGCAGTGGCCATCCCAGGTCACCGGAATGCCGCCACCACCGGTACAGATGATGAGGTGGCCCTGGGCGATCAGGGTTTCGATGGCGTCGCCTTCGACGATGCGCTGGGGCAGCGGGGACGGCACCACACGGCGGAAGAACTTGCCGTCTGCCTTGACGCTCCACTGCTTCTCGGCAGCCAGGGCGCGGGCTTCGGCTTCCTCATAGACGGGGCCGATGAACTTGGTCGGGTTGGCAAACGCCGGATCCTTGGGGTCGACCTGCACCTGGGTCAGCAGCGCGGTGACGTTGCGGCTCGGCATCAGGTTCTTGAGCTCCTGGATCAGCATGTAGCCGATCATGCCCTGGGACTCGGCGCCCAGCACATCCAGGGGATAGGGGGAGACCTTGGTGTAGGCGCTGTTCTGCAGGGCCAGCAGGCCGACTTGCGGGCCGTTGCCGTGCACCAGCACCACGTTGTAATCCTCGGCGATCCGGGCGATGGTCTTGGCGGCGGTCGCTATGTTCTTGCGCTGGATGTCAGCTTCGAGGGGCTCGCCACGACGGAGCAGGGCATTGCCACCCAGGGCGACGACGACAGTTGGTTTTTTCATGAGTGTTACTCTCGAGTCTTGGTGTGTGTGGCGCCAGCCTCTGCCGGCGCCACGCCGTCTTGTCAGATGCCGTCACGTTCCATCGGGCAGCTCATGCAGCGGGCGCCGCCGCGGCCACGTCCCAGCTCTTCACCCGGGATGGGCAGCACTGTGATGCCGGCCTTGTCGTACTTCTCGTTCGTGTAGGTGTTGCGCTCGTAACCCACCACCACGCCGGGGCGTACTGTCAGCACGTTGTTGGCGTCATTCCACTGCTCGCGCTCGGCCTCGAAGCTGTCACCGCCTGTGGTGATGAGCTTGAGCTGATCCACGCCCAGCGCCTTCTCGATGGCGGTGACGAAGTAGCCCTCTTCCTTGATGTTCATGCCGGTGGCGCCGCCCGGGGTCAGGCTCCAGCAGTTCACGTCCTTGCGGATGACTTCCGGATAGACGGAGAAGGTGTCTATGTCCATGTGGGTCATGACGGTGTCCAGGTGCATGCAGCTGCGGTGTTTCGGCAGTTGCATGGCGATGACCTGCTTGGCCTGACCGTGCTTGAACAGGCCGCGGGCCAGGTGCTCCACCCCTTGCGGCGTGGTGCGCTCGGACATGCCGATCAGCACGGCGCCACGGCCGATAACCAGGACGTCGCCCCCTTCGATGGTGGAGTTGTCGTAGTCGCGATCCTCGTCACCGAAGTACTTGATGAAGTCCTGGCCGGCAAACTGCGGGTGCCAGCGGTAGATGGCCTTCACATGGTTGGTCTCGCGGCGACGGGCGGCCTTGGCCATGGGGTTGATGGAGACGCCACCATAGACCCAGCAGGAGGTGTCACGGGTGAAGAGGTGGTTGGGCAGCGGCTCTATGATGAAGTCGGTCGGGGCGTGCATGCCGACCACCATGTTGACGCCGCTGTAGGGCATCTCTGAGTAGGTCAGGCCACCGGAGAGGATGCGGGCCAGCTCGCGGTGCGGCATGTCCGCCAGGAAGCAGCGCACGTCATTGGCCAGGGCGGTGCCGAGGCGATAATCGGAGACCTGATGTTGCAGCAGCCAGGCTTTGGCTTCCGGCACATCCAGGGTTTCGGCCAGCAGGTTGGTCAGCAGGAAGACTTCGACATTCTGATCGCGCAGTACCTGAGCGAATTTGTCGTGCTCCTGACCGGCACGTTCAACGGACAGGACATCGTCGAACAGCAGATCCTGGCAGTTGGAAGGGGTCAGACGCTTCAGACTGAGGTTGGGGCGGTGCAGCATGACGCGGCGCAGTTGGCCAACTTCAGAACCTACATAAAATTTGCTCATGATTATATTCCGTCTAGCAGTGGTCCCTGCGAGTGATTGAATAGATTCCTTCTATTCTGGCTCGTGGCTAAGGCGGGATATTCTTTATGTAGGGTATTCAGCTTGTGTTCTATCCTGCCCTTGCCTTTCGTGACAGAGGTTAGGACTAGCAATCACTGCAAACTTAGACATTGATCACATTCACTCGAGACTGAATAAAATCAGAAGTTAATTTATGATGGAGTTTACATAAATGACATTTACCCATTAATGCTGACCGCATTTTTACGCAATAAAGACAGGTTTTATTTCTCAAAGATAACGTTTTCATTCATGCGCGATATCTATAAATGGATATTCTCAATTATAAATAATCAATAAAATCATTAACATAGCTTCATTTTATTTTTTGTTTGAATTTTATGCGTTCATCCATGCATTTATCCTCATAAATACTCCCTCCCCTCGTCACATAAATAGTCATCTGCATCCCTTCGCCTGAATAATCCATCTCTTGTCCCAGATCATGGCATCGGCGCCAACCCGCACGGACAGCCCTCCGTGCTGTGGTACTCATCGCATCTCCTTTATATGGATATGCATTCTGAGCGCATCCTGGCGATGCTTTTCTCACCAGCGCCATTGCATCCGGGTTTTAAAGTTTTTTCATTAGTTGAATTTATTGCACCGCCTTGCGCCGCTCCCTGGTTCGCCTTAACTCAGAAAGTGATCAAGATCACGCTATTTTCTATCACCAAGGAGATAACCATGAAGATCAAATCGCTGTTTCTGCTGGTCGCCCTGGTTCTGCCCATGACACCGGCCCTGGTTCAGGCCCAGGGCGCCCCCGCCATGCCGCTGGTGGTGTGCCATGTTGACCAGGCGCCCCAGATGCTGATCCCCGCCTATCTGTGCCAATGGTATGGCGGTCAGCAGCACCACTGATACTGCCCCCAGGGGGAGGATCCCTCCTCCTGGCTTGTCAGCTCCCCACGCCGGCATACCCCTCCCCCTATAGCCAGCTCCTGTTAGCCGCTTCCGGCCAGCAACCCCATGCACCCCTCCGTGTTCCCCCTCAACCCGACCTGGCACAGGCGCCTACGACCTGGATGCTGTCGGCCCCGGCTCGCCTATCCGCGATCGACTCTGACCCTGGTGACTTTTCTGAACCTCAGTTAAACGAGCTGTGAGACATTCGCCATGGCAGGTGTAAGCCAAGAGCCTCAAAAATTCTCGCCATAGTCGGAAGATAGGCGCAAAAAAACCGCACTTAAAAAGCACAAGATATTGTTCCATAAAGAAATAACATCATTATCATTTCTCGAGAAACGAGTTTGGAAAAAACGTTTTTCAACATGCCGTTGTCGTCCCCCGGGAAATCCTTATAGTTACTCCTGCACGGACGCAATGAAGTCGGTCAGGAAGACTGGCTGCCAGGGTTGGGCAAATGGACTCACCACAGGATGTGGTAAAGGACACCTCCCAGGACGGAGAAAGTGCGACGGGAACGGATGACTCGTCAGGCCATGATGGCTAAAGGACACCCCAAAGGATTGGGAAGGGGAAACCTAAAGGAAGAGGTATAGTCAGGGATTGCAGGGAGCAACTTCGTTCAAGGATATGAGCGATAAGACTATCGGGGGCGACGCAAGTCGCCCCCATCTTTTTTGGGCGTTTTCACGCTTTCCCGGCGCGCTGTCACCCTGACCACGGCGGCCAGGGTGCCCATCACCAGTCCAACCGACCTTATTCCAGCCGGAAGTGCCCCACTATCTCCCGCAGCCTGTCATAGGTGTGCTGCATCGAGGTCGAACTCTCCACCGTCCGCTCGCCATTGCCCTTGAGCTGGGTGATCACCTCGGCGATGGCGCTCATGTTGCGGTTGATCTCTTCGGCGACCGCACTCTGCTGCTCCGCCGCCGTGGCGATGTGGCTGATGAGATCGTTGATCTCCACCACCTCCCCCGCCATCAGATCCAGCGACGCATTCACCTTGCTGGTGTTCTCTGCCGCATCCTGACAGCTCTGCCGGGTGTTGCCCATGGCCGCCACCACGGTCTGGGTGCCCCGCTGCAACCGGGTCAGCATGGTCTGGATCTCGGCCGTGCTCTTCTGGGTACGGCCCGCCAGGGAGCGCACCTCGTCGGCCACCACCGCAAACCCGCGCCCCTGCTCACCGGCCCGGGCTGCCTCGATGGCGGCGTTGAGGGCCAGCAGGTTGGTCTGCTCGGCGATGCCGCCGATGACCCCCAGGATGGAACCTATCTGCTGCACATCCTGCTGCATGGCGGCGATGGAGTGGGCCGTGGTCTCCACCTCGGTCACCAGGGCGGTCACGCTGGCCATGGCCTGATCCACCACCCGGCGCGATTGGCTCGCGAGCTGCTGGCTCTGGCCGGTGAGCTGGGCCGTGCTGGCGGCACTCTCGGAGACGGAGACCGCGGTGCGGCTCATCTCGTTGATGGCGGTGACCACCTGCTCGGTCTCCCGCACATGGTCCGCCAGCAGTCCCTGGGCGGAGCCCGTCTGACTGGCCAGCCCCTCGATGCCGCTGTTGAGCTGGCCGCAGGCTTCCCGTACTTCTCCCATCATCTCCTGCAGCCGCTCGATGAAGCGGTTGATGCCCGCCGAGATCTGGCCGAGATCGTCCGTGCTGGTCACCGTCAGCCGGCGGGTCAGATCGCCGCTGCCGCGAGAGAGCTCCAGCACCAGATCTCGCAGGGAGAGGATGGGCCTATAGGCCACATTGAGCGCCAGCATCGCCAGCACCATCACCACTATCGCCACGCCGAACAGCGCCATGATGATCTGGCCGTTGAGGGACCGGGTCATGGACCGGATGTAATCGAGATCCACGTAACCGGTCAGGGTCCACTGGCTGCCACGGATATCCAGCTGGTTGGGGCGAGACTCGCTCTCCCCCTGTGGCTTGCTGCTGTAGAGCACCTGGCCCTGACTGTCGCTCAGGGAGAAGTAGCGCCCCTCCCCGCTCACCTTCTCCAGCAGCGCCTTGAACTCGCTCATGTCGAGGTAGTAGAGGTAGGCGGAATCGGCACCGCGCGGCACCAGGATGGAGATGACCGGCTTGCCGTCCAGCTGCTCCAGCGGGCTGACGGTGATCTGGTTGTTGGCGGCGGGGATCAGCTTGCGCAGAGCCTCGACCCTGGCCTTGTCGTCGATGACCCCGTTCACGTCGAATGCCATGTCGCCGATCAGCTTGACGATGTTGTGAAAGCCGGTCTCCTGCAGGGCCTTCTTGACGCTGGTCACCCCGAGATTGAGGTTCGCCGCCAGCAGCACTTTCTGGTTGATGTCACCGGCCAGCTTCTCCTTGACCAGGGTGATCTGCTCGTTGATGTTCTGGGTGGCCTGGGTGCGGATGTAGGCGCTGATGAAGTGGTTGACGCTGAACCAGGCGGTACCTATGGTGACCAGGATGGCGAGCAGCAGCAGCACGTTGATCTTGACTTTGAATGCCATGGATTGGATCCCTCCAAAGAGAAAGGGCCGGGATAACCCGGCCCCCCTGCCAATGCTTACTTCTTCTTGGCGTACTTCATGGAGTCCAGGGCTACCGCCAGGATGATGATGCCGCCCTTGATGATGAACTGCCAGTAGGGACTGACACCTATGTAGGTCAAACCATAGTTGATCAGCGTGAAGATAAGCACGCCGGTGATCACACCCGCGACAGTTCCCACACCGCCGGCGAAGGAAACCCCGCCCACCACGCAGGCCGCGATGGCATCGAGTTCATACATGAAGCCGAGGTTGTTGGTGGCGCTGCCGATCCGGCCCGCTTCCAGCATGCCGCCGAAGGCGTAGAAGACGCCGGCCAGGGCATAGATGATCACCAGGTTGACCGCCACGTTGACGCCGGAGACCTTGGCCGCTTCCGGGTTGCCGCCGATGGCGAAGATGTTCTTGCCAAAACGGGTCTTGTTCCACAGCACCCAGACGAAGACGCTGGCGATGGCCGCATAGAAGGTGAGATAGGAGAGCTTGAATCCCCCTATCCGGATAAAGCCCTGGGCGAAGCTGGAGAAGCGGGGGTCGAAGCCGGCCACAGGGGAGGCACCTACCGAGTCGAAGTAGAGGGAGTTGATGCCGTAGACGATGATCATGGTGCCCAGGGTAGTGATGAAGGGCGTCACGTTCAGGTAGGCCACGATCAGGCCGTTGACCAGACCGATCAGGGCCCCCACAGCACACACCAGCAGGATCACCGCCGGGATGGGCACTTCACCCAGACTGGGGAACACCTTGTTGACGTTGGTCAGGGCCTGCAACATGGTGGCCGCGATCAACGCCGCCAGACCGACCTGACGACCGGCCGAGAGATCCGTCCCCTGGGTGATGATGATGCCCGCCACCCCCAGCGCTATGATGACCCGCACCGAGGACTGGGTCAGGATGTTGCTGAGGTTGGTGAGGCTCAGGAAGGAGGGTTCCTGGATCACGATAACCATGAGCAGCACCAGCAGCACCAGGTAGATGGCGTTTTCCTTGAGCGCCTGCATCAGATTGAAATTTTTAGCCGACTCCATAAATGTCTTCCTGTCTCTAGAGGTACAGAGATGCCAGGCGCAGTATCTCGCTCTGGTCAGTTTCTTTGGTATTGACGATCCCGGCGACCCGGCCATTGCTCATCACCATGATGCGGTCGGTGATCCCCAGCAGTTCGGGCATTTCGGACGAGATGATGATGATCCCCTTGTCCTTCTTCGCCAGCTCCAGGATGAGCTGGTAGATCTCGAACTTGGCCCCGACGTCTATGCCGCGGGTCGGTTCATCCAGCATCAGGATCTCCGGCTGGGTCAGCAGCCAGCGGCCTATGATCACCTTCTGCTGGTTGCCCCCGGAGAGGGAGCCAATCTGTGTCTGCTGGGTCGGTGTCTTGACCCGCATGGAGTCGATGACCCACTGGGTATCGCTCTTCATCTTGTTGTCGCTGAGCAGCCCCATGGATCCCTTGTAGTTGTCCATGTTGGCGATCAGGGAGTTAAAGGCGATGTCGAGACGGGAGTAGATCCCGGTGGAGCGGCGCTCCTCGGTCACCAGGGCGAAGCCGTTCTGGATCGCCTCATGGGCGTTGCGATTGGCGACCTCCTTGCCGTGCAGCTTGATGACACCGTCGCTGTGATCGCGGATGCCGAACAGGGTCTCGACTATGTCGGTGCGCTTGGCCCCCACCAGACCGGCGATACCGAGGATCTCCCCCTTGTGCAGGTTGAAGCTCACGTCCTTGATGGAAGGCTGATTCTTGGCCGTCAGGTGCTCGACTTCGAGGATCACCTCTTTGGGCTGGTTGGTTTTCTCCGGGAAGCGCTGGGTCAACTCGCGACCGACCATCATGCCGATGATCTGATCCATGGTCATGCCCTCGAGCGGCTGGGTCGCCACCCACTGGCCATCCCGCAATATGGTGATCTCGTCACAGAGCTGGAAGATCTCTTCCATCTTGTGGGAGATGTAGACGATGCCGCACCCCTTGTCCTTCAACTTGTTGATGATCTTGAAGAGGTGGTTGACCTCTTTCTCGGTCAGGGAGGAGGTGGGTTCGTCCATGATGACGATCTTGGCGTCATAGGAGAATGCCTTGGCGATCTCGATCATCTGCATCTGGGAGACGGAGAGGGTGCCGACCTTGACCCGCGGGTCTATGTCGATGTCCAGTTCGTCGAAGATGCGCTTGGTGTCGTCATACATCTTGCCGTGGTCGATGAACCACCCCTTGGTGGGGTAGCGACCGAGCCACATGTTGTCCATCACGGTGCGTTGCAGTACCAGGTTCAGCTCCTGGTGCACCATGGAAACGCCATTCTCCAGCGCCTCTTTGGACGAGGTGAAGTTGATCTCCTGTCCCTTGAAGAAGATCTTGCCCTGATCCTTCTCGTAGATGCCGAACAGGCACTTGAGCAGCGTGGACTTCCCTGCGCCATTCTCGCCCATCAACGCATGCACAGAATGAGGACGGACCCGTAAATTGACATTATCGAGTGCCTTGACGCCAGGAAAGCTCTTACTGACGTCAATCATCTCCAACAGCCATTCTGATTGTTGCCGTGTTGTCATATCAGCCATCACATCTGGTTGAAAAAAGGGCAAGGGGATCTCCCTTGCCCTGAGGGGAGGAATTACTCGAATTGGGACAGGTTGTCTTTGTCTACGCCCACGTAGGCAACGCGCACGACCTTGTTGTCGATCTTCCAGTTGGTGCCTTCACCGGCCGGCTTGCCTTCAGCCAGGTTCTTGGTCAGCTCGAAGGTGGCTTTGGCCTGGTTGGCCGCATCGTTCAGCACTGTACCCGCCATGGCACCGCTCTTGACCATGGCCAGGGCTTCCGGCAGGGCATCGACGCCGAACACAGGGATGGCAGTCTTGCCCTGGGCTTTCAGGGATTCAACAGCGCCCATTGCCATGCCGTCGTTGTTGGCGATGACCACTTCGATCTTGTTGGCGTTGGGGCCGGAGATCCAGGCGTCCATCTTGTCTTTCGCCATGGCGGTATCCCACATACCGGTATCCATGTGCAGCTGTTCTGTCTTGACGCCGCCGTCATTCAGGGTCTTGACGACGTAGGTGGTGCGGGCTTCCGCATCCGGGTGGCCCGGCTCGCCCTTCAGCAGCACGAACTGGATGACGCCATCCTTGTTCAGATCCCACTCGGGGTGTGCCTTCCAGTGCTTGGCGATCAGCTGGCCCTGGATGATGCCTGACTCCTTGGAGTCGGTACCCACGTAGTAGGCCTTGTCATAGCTGGCCAGATCGGCCGCGCTCGGTTCCTTGTTGTAGAAGACCACGGGGATCTCGTCCGCACGGGCCTTCTCGATCACGACAGGGGCCGCCGCCGGGTCAACCAGGTTGATGGCCAGCGCCTTCACGCCCTTGGCCAGCAGCACGTCGATCTGGTCGTTCTGCTTGGACTGGTCGTTCTGGGAGTCATTCATCAGCAGCTCCACGCCGGGATTGGCTGCCGCTTCCTTCTCGATGGCCTTGCGCACCACGGCCATGAAGTTGTCGTCATACTTGTAGACGGTGACACCGATACGGGTATCGGCCTGGGCTTGGGCTCCCGCCATCAGTCCCATCAGCAAGGTGGCAACTGTCGTGAGTTTTTTCATTGTTATGCTCCGATCTCTAATATCTGTTTTTGTAGGGAATGCTGTACACCATTTGAACTGGCGCCAGCCTAATGTAATCAGTTTGTTGTATATCGGTCTGTGATCATGGCAACAAAATGAAAACGTTTACACTCTGTTACATAGAAGCAATATTGTTAAAAATTAAATAGTTATGTAAGTTAGGGCCTCTTTCGAAGCCTCACCATGCAAGACTAGTCCATCTAGCGAAAAATGCAGTTCCAGCTGTAACTTCCAGGTGGCAACCAGAATTCGGGCCTCACGCTCTGGCTCCAGGAGTCATCCCCCCCAACACCCATGTGGAAACCATCCAGACAGAGGTGCACTCCCCCCCGAGCCAGCAGATCGGTCTGATGACGGGCCTGGGCTAGCTGCTGCTGGCTGTAGCGGCTGACGCTGAAGTGAAACTGGCCCTCGACGGCAATCTCGCCAAGCTGCAGTTCACGGGTATCGCAGCGCAGCCCGTTGTCGGTCGGGAACACATAGGGGGTGTGCAGGGCCGCGAGCGGCAACTGCCAGCGATGGAGGTCGGCGGCAAGCAGCCTGTCCGGGTAGTTCTCGTGGGGACCGCGCCCCAGCCAGCTCACTTCGTCGACCTCGTCGACCAGCCAGAGCCTGGCGCCGATCCGGGGCAACGACGGCATGTCGGCGGCAACCTCCACCTCGATGCGTAGCGCCATGGCGCCGTCGGCATCAAAGCTGTGATGCCAGCGAGTCAGCAGCCGCAGCGACTCCCCGACGAAGTAGCCGTGGGATGCGACCAGCGTCCCCCCATCGGGGTTAGCCTCCAGGCCGAGGCAGCGGTGCTGCAGATCATTGAGCCCGGCCTCCTGCCAGCGGGCAATCCAGGCGTTGGGATCCGCGTGATCCGCCTCGCTGGTGCCGATGTCGTTGTCGAGCGGTGCCCGGTAGAAGTGATCGGCGATGGCCTCACGCAGCCGCTCGCGGCCCTGTTTCTGCCAGCTGCTGATGCGGCCGCTGGCCTTGTCCAGCCGCCACTCGCTGCCCGCGGCACGCACCAGCCAGTGGTCCGGCTGCTCGCTCAAGGGGGCGGGCGCTCGGGTAGCTGGCATGGCCAGAGGGGTCGGCAGCATGCATTGCTGGCGCGCCACCTCGTGATCCGCCCCGGCCCAGGCCGTGGCAGCGGGCTGCACTATGGCCAGATCCAGCCAGGCCAGGGAGCCTGCGGCAAAGCCCGGCAGCCGCTCCAGCAGGGTCAGCGTCACGCTGCCTCTGGGCGCCAGCGCGAGCGGGCATTCGCCCTGGCTCAGCACCACACCGTCCTCCAGCAGCTGCCAGCGCAGCACTTCGTTGTCCGTGGGGCGGGACAGGTATTCACTATGAATCTCCACCGTCAGCGGCTTCTGGCCGACCAGGGTCAGCACGAAGGGCTGCTGGGCCCGTTTCGCCTCGAACAGGGCGGGATGCGGCGTCCGATCCGGGAACAGCAGGCCGTTGCAGCAGAACTGGCGATCGTTGGGAACATCGCCAAAGTCACCGCCGTAGGCCCAGAAATGGCGGCCATCGTCGGTCTGCTTGTCGAGCCCCTGATCCACCCAATCCCACACGAAACCGCCCTGCAGGCGGGGATGATCGCGAAACGCCTGCCAGTAGTGGGCGTAGCCCCCCAGGCTGTTGCCCATGGCGTGGGCATATTCGCAGAGGATCAGCGGCCGGGTCTCTTCCGGCAGGCCTATCCACTTGGCCAGCGCCCACTTGGGCACCGCCGGAAAGGGTTGATCCTGGTGGGTACGGGCATACATGGGGCAGATGATGTCGGTGGCCGGGGTATCGGCCCCGCCCCCTTCGTACTGGACCGGGCGACTCGGATCCGCCCGTTTGACCCACTGGTACATGGCGTCGTGGGCCGGACCATAGCCGGACTCGTTGCCCAGCGACCAGATGATGATGCTGGGGTGGTTGAAGTCCCGCGCCACCATGCGGGTCACCCGCTCGAGGAAGGCGCTGCTCCAGGCGGGATCCTGCGCCAGCCGCCCCATGGGGGTCATGCCGTGGGTCTCAAGGTTCGCCTCGTCCACCACGTAGAGGCCAAGCCGGTCACACAGCCGGTAGAACTCGGGATGGTTGGGGTAGTGGGAGCAGCGCACCGCGTTGAAGTTGTGCTGCTTCATCAGCCGCAGATCCTGCTCCATGGCGGCCGGGGTCACCACATGGCCCAGGGCGGGATCGTGTTCGTGGCGATTGGCGCCACGGATCAGCAGGGGCTGGCCGTTGACCCTCAGCAGGCCGCCACGGATCTCCACAGCCCGAAAACCCACGTCATGGGCCTCGCTCTCGATGGGCTCGCCCTGCTCGTCCAGCAGGGTCAGGGTCAGTCGATAGAGGTGCGGCGTCTCGGCGCTCCACTTGTGCGGCGCCGCTACCTCCAGCCACAGCTCAGCCCTGTCTGTGTAGGCGCCCTTCTCGTCGATAGTACTAGTGCCCAACGGCTGGCGCCGATCGGCGATCAGGGTCTCACCGAAATAGAGCCTGGCCTCCACCGCCAGCCCTGCGCCCTCATTGACCTGCAGCGCCACCTTGAGACGGGCATCCCGGTAACAGGCGTCCAGCACCGGGGTCAGCCGCACGTCCAGCAGCCGGTGCTCGGGTTTGTGCAGCAGGCTGACGGAGCGGAAGATGCCGCTCATGCGCCACATGTCCTGATCCTCCAGATAGGAGCCATCGGACCAGCGCAGCACCAGCACGGCCAGCCGGTTCGGACCGGCCTGCAGGAAGTCGCCGAGATCGAATTCGGCGGGCAGCCTGCTGTCCTGGGAGTAACCGACCCAGCGGCCGTTGCAGAACAGATGGAAGGCGCTGTCCACCCCATCGAAAATGATGCGGGTCTGGCCGCTGGCCAGCCAGTCGACGGGCAGTTCAAACTCGCGGGAATAGCAGCCGGTGGGATTCTCGGCCGGCACCCGGGGCGGATCGCAGGGGAAGGGGTACTTGATGTTGGTATAGATGGGGCGATCAAACCCCTGCAGTTGCCAGTTGCCAGGCACCCTGATGGGCGTCGCACCGGGCAGATCCCCACTCAGCCACGCCTCTGGCACCAGCTCGGGGGCCTTGAAGAAGGAGAAACGCCAGTCGCCATCGAGCAGCATGCGGGACGGCGAAGGGAGCCCGGCACGGGCATCGGCCTCGCTGCGCCAGCTGAACAAGGGGGTATGGGCAGGCAGACGATTCACCGAGGTAATCGCCTGGGTCTGCCAGTCCTGACGGGCCACTATCTCCCTGAGCATTCTTCTCTCTCCCTGCATGCAACAGATAACGCATGCAGTGTAGGGGAGTTTTGCCCGGTGATCGGCGATCTCGCTCACACAGATGTAAACGATTACACTGATTTTGTTAAGTAAAACAGAGTAAAAATCAGATAAATGAAAGTAAAAGGTCACCCCGCCGCACAGGCAGGCTGAAACAGGGCGATCCGGACCGGGGAAGTGGGGGAAAAGAGAGGGTTTGGCTTCGAACGGGCCTTTCACAGCCCGTCATCAGAGCCGCGGCTGGCGGCTGTGCCTCTGCGTCCCACCCCACCGCCATGACGGCGGCAAGGAGGCGCAGCACTCAGAACCTGGCAGGCGCAGCCGAGTGGCGATTGAGCAGAGAGCGGCGGGCACCATCAGGCGGCTGTTGAACAAAGACATGACCACGCAAAGACGCCTCTGCGCCCGACTCCAGCGCCATGACGGCGACAGGAGACGCAACGCGCAGAGTCCGACGGGCTGTTAATTAGAGAATGGGGCGCTTAGCAGAGGCCTGAGCCGGTAGACGTGCCTCCACCGCCTTCACCCCACCGCCATGACGGCGACAGGGGGCGCAACGCGCAGAGCACGACGGGCGTCGCCGAGGGGCTGTTGAACAAAAGCCTGAGCCTGTAGACGTGCCTCCAACCGCCTTCACCCCACCGCCATGGGCGGCGGGAAGATGAAGCGATCAGAGCCTGACGGGCGCGACCGAGTGGCGATTGATCAGGGTCGGGGTGTAGATCCGGCTCTGCACCGTCTCGCTCTCCCCGGCGGCGAGTTGCAACGCCAGCTTGGCGGCCTGGGCGGCCATGAGTTCGATGGGATAGCGCATGGTAGAGAGCTTGGGCCTCAGGTATCTGGCATAGATGATGTCATCGAAGCCCACCACAGAGACCTCTTCCGGCACCTTGAGACCGTTGTCTGCCAGTACGGAGATGGCCCCTGCCGCCATGGCGTCGTTGTAGGCCACCACGGCCGTGATGGGCAACCCCTTGGCCAGCAGGTTGAGCATGGCGCGCTCCCCCCCTTCCTCATTGGGCATGCCGCTCTCCACCAGCTCGGGATCGGCGCTCAGGCCCGCCTCGGCCAGGGCATCCTGATAACCCTGATGGCGCAGCAGGGCATCCTCGATGGCGTGATCCGAACTGAGGAAGGCGATGTGGCGGTGCCCCAGCTCCAGCAGATGGCGGGTCGCGGTGGCGGCCCCCTGCCGGTTGTTGAGGGCGATGCAGCGCCCCCTCAGGCTCGGGATGTCGCGGTTGATCAGCACCATACCGGGGGCCCGCAGGGCGTAGTCGATGAGCTCCTCGTCGCTGAGCGCCTTGCTGTGCACCACCAGCGCCTCGCAGCGCTTGCCGATCAGCAGCTCGATCGCTTCCCGCTCCTGCTGGGCGCGGTGAAAACCATTACCCATCAGCAGGTGCAACCCCTGCTCCACCGCCACTGCGGCGACCCCCTTGACCAGGGCACCGAAGAAGGGATCCGCCACGTCACCGACCACCACACCCATGGTGTCGCAGGTCTGGCTGACCAGGGCCCGGGCGTTGGCGTTGGGGGTGTAGCCCAGCTCGGCCATGGCCTTCTGCACCACCTCGCGGGAGGCGGCACTGGCCTTGGGTGAGTTGTTCATCACCCGTGAAACCGTTGCCACCGATACGTTGGCCAAACGGGCGACATCCTTGATGGTGCTCATGCTGTTTTCACTTATTTCACGGTTCGATATGGCGCCATTATACCGGGCAATGTCACTGATAACAGGGGGAAAAGCCATATCGATGCATTTATAACCACACAAATAAGTGTAATCGTTTCCACCATTTTGTTAACCAGTTCACAGTTTGTCCGCCAGCCCCTCGGCTAGACTCCTGCTCAGGCTTTCCTTGCGTGAGGCACGAACGGTGGAGAAGAGGATGAGAGTACTGGTGACCGGCGGTTGCGGCTATATCGGCAGCCACACCTGCCTGGCCTTGCAGGCGGCAGGCATGGAGCCCGTGGTGGTGGACAACCTCTGCAACAGCAAGGCCGCCGTGCTGACACGGGTTGCCGCCATCAGCGGACAGATGCCCCGCTTCTATCAGGGAGACATTCGTGATCCCGCCCTGCTGGACAGCATCTTCGCCGAGCAGCAGATAGACGCCGTGATCCACTTCGCCGCCCTGAAAGCGGTCGGCGAATCGACCCGGATCCCCCTCGAATATTATGAGAACAACCTGAGCGGCACCCTGGTGCTGCTGCAGGCGATGAAGCGGGCCGGGGTTCACAACCTGGTGTTCAGCTCCTCGGCCACCGTCTACGGCGACCCGGCCAGCACCCCCATCCGGGAAGACTTCCCCCGCAGCGCCACCAATCCCTATGGCAGATCCAAGTTGATCATCGAGGAGATCCTCGAGGATCTGCAAGCCGCCGAACCCCACTGGAGCATGACGCTGCTGCGCTACTTCAACCCGGTCGGCGCCCACGAATCCGGCACTCTGGGGGAGGATCCCCAGGGCATGCCCAACAATCTCATGCCCTACATCACTCAGGTGGCCATAGGTCGTCGTGACTGCCTCTCGGTCTTTGGAAACGATTACAACACCGTGGACGGCACAGGGGTGCGCGACTATATCCATGTGATGGATCTCGCCGAGGGGCACGTCAAGGCGCTGCACCACTGCGCGGGGCAAGGCGGCGTCCACCCTTACAACCTGGGCACCGGCCAGGGCCAGAGTGTGCTGCAGATGGTGGCGGCGTTCGAGGCGGCATGCGGCCGCCCCCTGCCCTGTCGCATCGAACCGAGGCGCCCGGGCGACATCGCCGAATGCTGGGCAGACCCCGCCAAGGCCGAGCGCGAGCTGGGCTGGCACGCCAGCCGGGATCTCGCGGCCATGTGCGCCGACAGCTGGCGCTGGCAGCTCGCCAACCCGAACGGTTACGAGGAGTAGGCCTGCCGGCCTGCCCGTTACGATTTTCTCAACTCATTGATTGGAGTGATGATGTTCAACCCTGTTGATCACCCCCACCGCCGTTTCAACCCGCTGACCGGCCAGTATGTGCTGGTCTCCCCCCACAGGGCCAAGCGCCCCTGGCAGGGTCAGGTCGAAAAAATAAGCCAGGCACCGAGCCAGTCCCACGATCCGGACTGCTTCCTCTGCGCCGGCAACAAGCGCGTCACCGGCGACCAGAACCCCGACTATCGGGACACCTTCGTCTTCACCAACGACTTCGCCGCCCTGATGCAGGACACCCCGGCCGCCGACGGCGAGCAGGATCCCCTGCTCAAGCTGGAGGCCGCCCGCGGCACCAGCCGGGTCATCTGCTTCTCGCCGGATCACGGCAAGACACTGCCCGAGCTGCCCCTGCCCGCCATAGAGGCGGTGATCCGCACCTGGATGAGCCAGGTCGCCGAGCTGTCGAGCCAGTGGGAATGGGTGCAGGTCTTTGAAAACAAGGGCGCCGTCATGGGCTGCTCCAACCCCCACCCCCATGGCCAGCTGTGGGGCAGCGACTTCCTGCCCAACGAGATAGCCCGCGAAGAGCAGCACCAGCGCGACTGGCTGGCCGAGCACGGCCGCCCGCTGCTGCGGGACTACGTGGAGCGCGAGCTGCAAGACCGCTCACGCATCGTGGTGGAGACGGCACACTGGCTGGCCGTGGTGCCCTTCTGGGCGGCCTGGCCATTCGAAACCCTGCTGCTGCCCAAGGCCCATGTGCCCTCAATGCTGGATCTCACCCCGGAGCAGCAAGAGGATCTGGCGGTGGCGCTCAAGGAGCTCACCAGCCGCTACGACAACCTGTTCGAGTGCAGCTTCCCCTACTCCATGGGCTGGCACTTCGCGCCGCCGCGCTCCGATTGCCCCGAGGCCTGGCAGTTGCACGCCCACTTCTACCCGCCCCTGCTGCGCTCCGCCACGGTGCGCAAGTTCATGGTGGGCTTCGAGATGCTGGCCGAAACCCAGCGGGACCTGACGCCGGAACAGGCGGCAGAACGACTGCGCGCCCTCTCCCCCATTCACTACAACCAGGCCGATGGGGAAATGCGATGAAACCCAGTCAATGTGTTCTGACGCCGGAGCAAGCCGCCGAGCGCCTGCGTTCCCTCTCCCCCGTTCATTACAAAGCCAATGAGGTGACCCCATGACCCCCAGCCAACGCGTCAGCGCCGTGTTTGCCGAGCAGTTTGAGCAACAACCCGACCTGCTGGTGCGCGCCCCCGGTCGCGTCAACCTCATCGGCGAGCACACCGACTACAACGACGGCTTCGTGCTGCCCTGTGCCATCGACTACGAGACCTGCGTCGCCATCGGCCTGCGCAGCGACAACCTGGTGCACGTGATCGCCGCCGACTACGGCAACCAGCGGGATCTGTTCAGCCTGGACAAGCCCATCACCCATCACCCGGACCAGCGCTGGAGCGACTACATCCGCGGCGTGGTCAAGCATCTGCAGGCCCGTGGCCATGCCCTGCGCGGCCTCAACCTGGTGGTCTCGGGCAACGTGCCCCAGGGCACCGGCCTGTCGTCGTCCGCCTCCCTGGAGGTGGCCATAGGCCAGGCCTTCAAGGAAGCCCTGGGGCTTTCCATCAGCCAGGCCGACATCGCCCTGAACGGCCAGCAGGCGGAGAACCAGTTTGTCGGCTGCAACTGCGGCATCATGGATCAGATGATCTCGGCGAGCGGCGAGGCGGACCACGCCCTGCTGCTGGACTGCCGCTCCCTGGAGACCCGCCTCATCCCCATGCCCACTGATCTGGCGGTGCTCATCATCAACTCCAACGTGCGCCGCGGCCTGGTGGACAGCGAATACAACACCCGCCGCCAGCAGTGCGAGACCGCCGCCCGTCACTACGGGGTCAAGGCGCTGCGCGACCTGGATCTGGCCGCGCTGGAAGCGGGCAAGGCCGGACTGGACGAGGCCTGCTACCGTCGTGCCCGCCACGTGGTGGGGGAAAACGCCCGCACCCTGGCCGCCGCCGACGCCCTGGCAAGCGGCGATCTGGTACGCCTCGGCGAACTGATGGGGCAGTCTCACGCCGCCATGCGGGACGACTTCGAGATCACCGTGCCCCCTATCGACGGCCTGGTGGAGATCATCAAGGCCCAGATCGGCACCCAGGGCGGCGTGCGCATGACCGGCGGCGGCTTTGGCGGCTGCGTGGTGGCCCTGCTGCGCCCGGTGCAGGTGGACGAGGTGATCGCCGTGGTCGAGGCCGAGTATCCGGCCAGGTTTGGCCTCAAGGCGGACTGCTACGTCTGCCGCGCCAGCGCCGGGGCCGGCAGGCTCTAACGGGAAGCAGATGAGTGACAGCTCACCGATCATCGAAACGGGCAAACCATGAAGACATTCGAACTGGAAAACGAGGAGGGGCTGCGCCTGCGCGGCCTCGAATTTGGCGCCACCCTCACCTCCCTCAGCCTGCCGGTAGCTGGCCAGCGCCGTGAAGTACTGCTGGGCTGTGCCGACGAGGCTTATGCCACCCAGCAGGTGTGGCTGGGGGCGGTAGCGGGTCGCTTTGCCAACCGCATCGGCGGCGCCGAGCTGGTACGAGGGGACGAACGCTGGTCTCTCGACGCCAATCAGGCCCCCCACTGCCTGCACGGCGGGCACGACGGATTCCATCGCCAGCCCTGGCAGATCAAGGAGCAGGAGATGGACAGGGTCAGGCTGGCGCTGCTCTCAAGGGCGGGAGATCAGGGCTTCCCCGGCAACCTGCGGGTGACCCTGGAGTACCGGCTGGAGCAACAGGATCTGGTAATCGACTTCAGAGCCAGCACGGATGCACCGACCCCGGTCAGCCTCACCAGCCACGCCTACTTCAATCTCGATAGCCACCAGGGCGGCAGCGATGTGCGCTCCGATATTCGCAATCATGCCATCAGCATCAATGCCGATCGCTTCCTGCCCACCGACCAGAGCGGTTTGCCGCTCACCATCACACCGGTGGAGGGCCCCTTCGATCTGCGCAATGAGCGCCTCATCGGGCAGGATTGGCTGAGCCATCCCCAGCAGCTGCAGGCCAAGGGCTTTGACCACGCCTTTGTGCTGAACGGCCCCGCACAGCCGTGGGCGGCACGGGTGGTCTCGGGGGATGGGCAGCTAGTGATGGAGGTCCACACCAATCAGCCCTCCCTGCAGTTCTACACCGGCAACTGGCTGGCCAGCACGCTGGACCGCAGCGGTCGGCCATACCGGGATTACGACGGTTTCTGCCTGGAGGCGCAGCAACTGCCGGACAGCCCGAACCGGCCCGAGCTCGGCGACCCCTGGCTGCTGCCAGGCCGGCTGTATCACCATCAGACCCGTTACCGTCTGATCCCCGCAGGCTAAGACCCCTCCCGACCTCCCCCTTCGAAAAGGGGGAGGCGTGATGATACCCCTCCCCTTATGAAGAGGAGGGGGCTCTTCGCCTCCTCTTGCTAACGACAGTCCACCGAGCCAACTCAGGAGTCTTGATGAACATGGATGATCACTACCTCGCCGCGCCGGATCGTTACCAGCGCCAGCCCTACCGCCCCGCCGGTCGCCACGGCCTGCGCCTGCCCAGCATAGGCCTCGGCCTCTGGCACAACTTCGGCGCCGGGAGCGAGCCCGCCAGGGTGAAGGCCATGGTGCATCAGGCCTTCGATCTCGGGATCACCCACTTCGATCTCGCCAACAACTACGGGCCGCCGCCAGGCTCCGCCGAGACCACCTTCGGCGGCGTGCTCAAACGCAGTCTGGCCCCCTACAGAGACGAGCTCATCATCGCCAGCAAGGCGGGTTATGTGATGTGGGACGGCCCCTACGGCGACGGCGGCAGCGCCAAATACCTGTTTGCCAGCCTGCACCAGAGCCTGCGCCGGCTCGGGCTCGACTACCTGGACATCTTCTACCACCACAGGCCGGATCCCCGCACCCCGCTGGAAGAGACCTGTCAGGCGCTGGCGCTCATGGTGCGCCAGGGCAAGGCGCTCTATGTCGGCCTCTCCAACTACCCGGCCGAGCTTGCCGCCAGGGCGGCGACCCGGCTGGCCGAACTCGGCACCCCCTGCCTGGTCAATCAGCTCAAGTACTCCCTGTTCCAGCGCGACATCGAGGCCGAGACGCTACCGGTCTGCCGCGAACAGGGGATGGGGGTGGTCGCCTTCTCGCCCCTGGCGGGGGGCCTGCTCAGCGATCGCTATCTGGAAGGGATCCCGGCGGACTCCCGCGCCGCCAGCGCCAGCCCCTTCCTCAAGCCCGACCAGATCACCGCGGACAAGCTGGCCCGCATTCGCGCCCTCCACGCCCTGGCGCAGCAGAGGGGGCAACCCCTGTCACAGCTGGCATTGCAGTGGGTACTGCGCGATCCCGTGGTGAGCTGCGCCCTGATCGGCGCCAGCAGCCCGCAGCAGATAGTGAGCGCGGTCGAGGCCCTGGCCCTGCCGCCACTGGACGAGGTGTTGCAGCAGCAGATCCTGGCGGTGCTGGCATGACGAATTGGCCCCGCCACGGGCCGCTGGCTGCCCGTGGCGGCCATGTCAGAAGGTGACGGGGCGGCAACGACGCCCGGGGCAGAACCACTCAAGCCGCAGCGCCCTGGCCCTGCACCATGCGGAAGGGGCAGGCCGCCGGACAAGGGCCGGAAACCGCACAGGAGCCCCCAATATTCTCTGGTTGCCCGCGTGATTTTCCGCCATCATTGGCCGCCCCGACCCTGATCGGGGCTGATTTTATCCGGACCCATCAACCAAGAGATCTGTACCATGACCGAATCCTACGCCCTGTTTGTGGCCTTCGTGCTGGGCATAGTGGAAGGCCTGACCGAGTTTCTGCCCGTCTCCTCCACCGGCCACATGATCATCGTCGGCCACCTGCTCGGTTTCGAAGGCCCCAAGGCCGCCACCTTCGAGGTGGTGATCCAGCTGGGCTCCATCCTGGCGGTGGTCGTCATGTTCTGGCGCCGCCTGTTCGGCCTCATCGGCATCCATTTCGGTCAGAAACCGGCACCTGGGCATGCCACCCTCTCACTGGTGCACATCATCCTCGGCATGCTGCCCGCCGTGCTCATCGGGCTGGCCATCCACAGCTGGATCAAGGCCCATCTGTTTGGCCCTGAAACCGTGATGTATGCCCTGGTGGCCGGCGGCATACTGCTCATCATCGCCGAGAAGTGCCGCCCCGCCGTCACCGCAGAGACCCTGGACGACATCAGCTACAAGCAGGCGTTCGGCATAGGTCTGTTCCAGTGCCTGGCGCTTTGGCCCGGCTTCTCCCGCTCCGGCGCCACCATCAGCGGCGGCATGCTGATGGGCATCAGCCGCCATGCGGCGGCCGAGTTCTCCTTCATCATGGCGGTACCCATGATGATGGCGGCCAGCGGACTGGACCTCTACAAGAGCCGCGACTTCCTCTCCATGGCCGACCTCCCCATGTTTGCGGTGGGCTTCGTCACCGCCTTCGTGGTCGCCATGATCGCCATCAAGACCTTCCTGGCGCTGATCCGTCGCCTCGACTTCATCCCCTTCGCCATCTACCGCTTCGTGGTGGCCTTCGCCGTCTACCTGGTATTTGTGGCCTGATTCAGCCGCGACACCATGAAAAAGGGACCTTTCGGTCCCTTTTTCTATTGCTGCCCACCTCAGTAGAGGCGGTGGCTGATGCCGTTGAGCAGCCGCGACAGTCCCTTGGTAAAGTGGACGGGGGCGTCCTGCACCGTGTAGCAGAGGCAGCCGTCCGGGGTGTGCGGGCTGTGGGCGTGGCTGGCGTCGCGCCAGATGAAGTCCCCCGCCTGATAGCAGATGTCCCCCTCCTGCATGTTGCCCGCCAGCAGCAGGGTCAGCTCATAGCCCTTGTGGGTATGCTCGGGGATGCGACCACCGGCCTCGATATGGAGCAGGCTGGCGCGGGCCCCCATCTCGTCCAGCGGCAGGCTGTGCTGGCGAATGGCGCCCACATGGCGCCACTTGGGCGCATGGTGGCGGGCCAGCACCCGTGGCAGCCGGTAGGATTGGCCCGCGACCCGCAACTCGGGCGCCGGCTGCGCGCGCGGCGCTAGCTCGGCCGCCGTTGCCACCGGCTGTTGCAGTATCTCCGCCAGCATGGCGTCGAGCCCGGCCGGCAGCACCTGGTCCGGTGCGGCTGGCGCCAGCAGCTGGTTCGCCAGCTCGGCCTCAAGGGTCTGTACCCGGGCGGCACACTCGGGGCAGAGCTCGCAATGGGCAGAGACACCGACGGCCAGCGGCAGCGGCAACTCGTCGGCGGCGAAGGCCCGCAACATGAGTTCGGTCGGATGGGTCTTAATCATGGCCTTGCTCCACTTGCTCTTTCAGTTTCTGTAATGCCAGCCGGAGGCGGGACTTGATGGTCCCGAGCGGCACACCTAGCCTGTCGGCCAGCTCCTGCTGGGAAAACTCCTGCAGATAGATGCCGCGCACCACCTGCTGTTGCGGCTCCGGCAGGGTGGCGAGGTAATCGGCCATCTGGCGGGTCAGCACGGCGTCCTCTCCGCCGCTCAGGTGCTCCTCCTCCGCCCTGAACTCCAGCAGGGGCCACAGCTCCTCGGCGCAGAGATCCTCCTTGCTGGCGCGACGGCGCCGCAGCATGTCGAAACTCTGGTTGCGCATGACGGTGTAGATCCAGGTAGTCGGCGCCCCCTTCTCGGGGTGATAGAGGCGCGCCTTCTGCCACACCAGCAGCATGGTCTCCTGCACCAGCTCGAGGGCATTGGCCTCGCTGCCGAGGTGGCGCATCCCATAGCTGCGGATACGCGGCGCGAAGTGGTGGAACAGGGTGGCGAAGGCGACCTTGTCGCCATGTTCGGCCACCCGGATGAGAAGAGACGTCAGATCGCCATCTGGGTTGTCCATGGGGGGCAATGTCCTGCGTGGAGCCGATTGTGGTTGGCCAGTATATGCCATAGCGCCATCCCTTGAGTGTTGCTGTCATCACCATTACGACGGGCGGGGCAAAAGGATCACCGGGGACGGGAATTCAGTGGCTCGCGACCAGCAGGCCGCTCAACAGGGAGAGGGCGGGCTGGTTGTCCTTGGCCGCGACCAGCCACTGCTTCTGCTCCACCGGGATGGGCAGCACCTCCAGCCAGCGCTGGGCTACCCAGCTGGCGTCATCCCAGTCGGGCTCGGGGTAGAGGGCCGCGTATTCGGGGTAGTCGTTGAACACATCCTGCAGCGCCTTGGCCAGGGAGTGCTGGTCGGCCTTGAGCCGTCCGCTCTGCCAGGGGGGCAGCGGCTCCACCTCGCCGACCCGCAGGCCGTCCGGCTCCTGCCACAGATCGACTATCCTGACCCGCTCCACCCCGAGCACCGTGATGCCGAGCAGGCCGTCCGGCAGCAGATCGAAATCGATGATCCGCACCCGGGTGGCGATGGGATACATGTTGCGCAGGGCATCGGGCTGGCGGGGGTCCAGCATGCAGAGCGCAAACTCCCGCTCCCGCACCTCGGCTATCATGCGCTGATACCTGGGCTCGAAGATGCGCAGCGGCATGATGCCGCCGGGCAGCAGGTGGGCGGAGAGTGGAAACAGCACCAGTGTCATGGGAATCGTCCTCTAGCGACTTCCTCTAAGGATACGACCGCCGGACGACACGGGATCATTCAGACCAAATTGGAATAAATAACCCCTTAACAATCAGGGGAAAATAGCCTGGACAAGCCGCTTCGATATGCAGTAGAAATGGATAACCACCACTTATCCAAATCAATATTCTGCAATGTGGTGAAAAACGCAGTGAAATATCCGCCACCCCAAGGGGGTCGGGCCATTCCTATAGTTTTCTCGGCCCGATGCGGGTAAAATTCACGCCCTTATCCAGTCAGTCATTTTTCGACGCGCAACCTCGGTGGTCAGTTATGAAAGAGCATATTCATCATCTACTTGAACAAACGGTAGCCAATCTCAAGTCTGCGGGCGTCCTGCCGGCCGACCTGGAAGCCCGGGTGCAAGTAGACCGATGCAAGGAGAAGGCTCACGGCGACCTGGCCACCAACCTGGCCATGCTGCTGGCCAAACCGGCCCGCAAGAACCCCCGTGAGCTGGCCGCTGCCATCATAGAGCACCTGCCCGCCTCCGATCTGATCGCCAAGGTCGAGATCGCCGGCCCCGGCTTCATCAACTTCTTCTTCGACCCGAGCTGGCTGGCCGGTCAGGTGGAAGCCATGGTGACCTCCGCCAACGCCAACGTGAAGCTGCCGGCCCCGCAGACCGTGGTGGTGGACTACTCGGCGCCGAACGTGGCCAAGGAGATGGCGGTGCACCACATCCGCTCCACCGTCCTCGGTGACGTCGCCGCCCGCGCCCTGGAGTTCCTCGGCCACAAGGTGGTGCGTGCCAACCACATCGGCGACTGGGGCACCCAGTTCGGCATGCTGATCGCCTATCTGGAGAAGATGGCCAACGAGCACGCCTCCGACATGGAGCTCAAGGACCTGGAAGCCTTCTACACCCAGGCCAAGCGTCACTATGACGAGGACGAAGCCTTCGCCGAGCGCGCCCGCAACTACGTGGTCAAGCTGCAGGGTGGCGATGAGTACTGCCGCACCATGTGGAAGAAGCTGGTCGACATGACCATGGAGCAGAACCAGCGCAACTACGACCGCCTGAACATCTCCCTGTCCAACAAGGACATCATGGGTGAGTCCATGTACAACGACATGCTGCCCCAGATAGTGGCCGACCTGAAGGCCCGCGGCCTGGCGGTCGAGAGCGAAGGGGCGACCGTGGTCTTCCTGGACGAGTTCAAGAACAAGGATGGCGAGCCCATGGGCGTCATCATCCAGAAGAGCGACGGCGGCTTCCTCTACACCACCACCGACATCGCCTGTGCCAAGTACCGTTACGAGAGCCTGGGCGCCGACCGTGTCATGTACTTCATCGACTCCCGTCAGCACCAGCACCTGATGCAGGCCTGGACCATCACCCGCAAGGCGGGCTATGTGCCGGAGTCCGTCCCCCTCGAGCACCACGCCTTCGGCATGATGCTGGGCAAGGACGGTCGTCCCTACAAGACTCGCTCCGGCGGCACCGTCAAGCTGGTCGATCTGCTCAATGAAGCCGAAGAGCGCGCGAGTGCCCTGCTGGAGAGCCGCAACAGCGATCTCTCTGCCGAAGAGAAGGCCAAGGTGGTGCACGCCATCGCCATGGGCGCGGTCAAGTATGCGGATCTCTCCAAGAACCGCACCACAGACTACATCTTCGACTGGGATATGATGCTGTCGTTTGAAGGCAACACTGCCCCTTACCTGCAGTACGCCTACACCCGCATCCAGTCCATCTTCCGCAAGGCGAACATCGATGCCGAGGCCCTGACCGGCCACGTGACCCTGAACGAAGAGGCCGAAGAGGTGCTGGCCCAGAAGCTGATCCAGTTCTCCGACGCGGTCAACAGCGTGGCGGACAAGGGCATGCCGCACCTGCTGTGCACCTATCTGTACGAGCTGTCCGGCAACTTCATGACCTTCTACGAAGCCTGCCCGATCAACAAGGACGGCGTGGACGAAGCGACCCGCAACAGCCGTCTGCTGCTGTGTGCCGCCACCGCCAAGGTGCTCAAGCTGGGCCTGGGCGTGCTGGGCATCCACACCCTGGAGCGCATGTAATAGATGGCGACCCGGGATTACGTCGGCAACAGCCCGAGACGACGGGCCGGTGGTCGTAACATCAAGAAAGCGGCACCTCGCCGCTTTCCTGTTATCCCGGCACTGCTGGCCGGGGCCCTGGTCGTCGGCTTTGGCGCCTTCCTCTACCTGATCAACGGCAAGGGGGCGGATGCCCCCACCATCGAAGAACAGGTGAAGGCCAACAAACCCAAGGCACAGGGTCATACCCTGCCCCAGGAGAAGTGGAGCTACATCGAGCGGCTGGAGAACAAGCAGGTGGACATCATAGAGCCGCCGCCCCAGCCGGGCGTGCTGCCGCCACCGCCTGCCGAGACCCTCACCCTGCAACCCGAGAAGCTGCCGCAGCCGGTACCGACCGAGATCCCCCAGCCCGGGACCCCTCTCGGCCAGGTGAAACCCTTCCAGCCGCAGCCGGTGCAACCGACCAAGCCGGCCACCGGCGCCCCGGTCGCCAGCGCGCAGGAGCAGGTGATCAACCAGAAGGCCGAGCGTGAGCGGATGGAGCGGGAGATCCGTGCCGAACTGGAGCGGGAGCGCGCCGAGGCCGCCAGGGCCAAGGCGGCGACCCAGACGGCGGCAGCCGACGGCGGTCGTTACATGATGCAGTGCGCCGCCCTGCGCTCGCAGGATTCTGCAGAGTCGCTCAAGGCGCGCATCGCCTTCGGTGCCGGCCTCTCCTCCAGCCTGCAGGTGGTCAATGGCGCCAATGGCACCGTCTACAAGGTGATGGTGGGCCCCTTCAGCGGCAAGGCGGCGGTCGATGCGGCCAACCGCAAGCTGCAAGGCTCCGGCATCAGCGGCTGCATCCCCAAGAAAGGCTAGCCACACAGCCAATCAAGAAGGGCCGGGGGACAACCCCGGCCCTTCTCCTTTCGACTCCCCTCTTCCTCGCCGACAAGGCCTCCCCCTTTTTCCCGACAACAGGCAGGCTTGAAAAGCCGGTTTGCCATCCCCATCTTTCTTGCCATGCACAGTCCGGCCGTCATTCGGCTCAAGCGAGGTAAGTAAAGTGACTACCATAGTTTCCGTCCGCCGCAACGGCCAGGTCGTGATCGGCGGTGATGGCCAGGTCTCCCTCGGCAACACCGTCATGAAGGGCAACGCCCGCAAGGTTCATCGTCTCTACAACGGCAAGGTGCTGGCAGGTTTCGCCGGCGGCACCGCCGATGCCTTCACCCTGCTCGAGCGCTTCGAAGCCAAACTGCAGGCCCATCAGGGCAATCTGGAGCGCGCCGCCGTGGCGCTGGCCAAGGACTGGCGCACCGATCGCGCCCTGCGCCGCCTCGAGGCCCTGCTGGCCGTGGCCGACGAGCACAAATCCTTCATCATCACCGGCAACGGTGACGTGGTGCAGCCGGAGCATGATCTGATCGCCATCGGCTCGGGCGGCAACTTCGCCCAGTCCGCCGCCATCGCCCTGCTGGAAAACACCGATCTGGATGCCAGGACCATAGTCGAGAAGTCCCTCAAGATTGCGGGCGACATCTGCGTCTTCACCAACGGCAACCACACCATCGAAGTGCTGGACTACAGCGCCAAGTAAGGGCGCCCGTCAGCCAACTCATTCTCCAAGGGGTGGGCCCTGCCCGCCCCGGATACAGGAACTCCATCATGTCCGAGATGACCCCGAGAGAAATCGTCCACGAGCTGGACCGTCACATCATCGGTCAGGCCGATGCCAAGCGTGCGGTGGCCGTGGCCCTGCGCAACCGCTGGCGCCGGATGCAGCTCAGCGAAGAGATGCGCCATGAAGTGACCCCGAAAAACATCCTGATGATAGGCCCGACCGGGGTCGGCAAGACCGAGATCGCCCGTCGTCTGGCCAAGCTCGCCAACGCCCCCTTCATCAAGGTGGAAGCGACCAAGTTCACCGAAGTGGGCTATGTGGGCAAGGAAGTGGACAGCATCATCCGCGATCTCACCGATGTCGCCATCAAGCTGGTGCGCGAGACCGAGATGGAGAAGATGAAATACCGCGCCGAGGAAGCCGCCGAGGAGCGCATCCTCGACGCCCTGCTGCCGAACCCGCGCAACAGCTGGGGCGAGGAGGAGAAGGCCGACAACTCCAACACCCGCCAGATCTTCCGCAAGAAACTGCGGGAAGGTCAGCTGGATGACAAGGAGATCGAGCTGGATCTCGCCGCCACTCCCATGGGCGTCGACATCATGACCCCGCCGGGCATGGAAGAGATGGCCAACCAGCTGCAGGGGCTGTTCCAGAACCTGGGCCAGCAGCAGAAGAAGAAGCGCAAGATCAAGGTCAAGGAGGCCATGAAGGCGCTGATCGAAGAGGAGGCGGCCCGCCTGGTCAACCCGGAAGAGCTGAAGCAGAAGGCCATTGCCGCGGTCGAGAACAACGGCATCGTCTTCCTCGACGAGATCGACAAGATCTGCAAGCGCGGCGAGAGCTCGGGCCCCGATGTCTCCCGTGAAGGGGTGCAGCGCGATCTGCTGCCCCTGGTCGAGGGTTGCACCGTCAACACCAAGCACGGCATGGTCAAGACAGACCACATCCTGTTCGTCGCCTCCGGCGCCTTCCAGGTGGCCCGTCCGTCGGATCTCATCCCCGAGCTGCAGGGTCGTTTGCCGATCCGGGTCGAGCTGACCGCCCTCACCACCCATGACTTCGAGCGGATCCTGACCGAGCCGAACGCCTCCCTGACCGATCAGTACCAGGCCCTGATGGCCACCGAAGGGGTCAAGATCGAGTTCACCCAGGACGGCATCCGCCGTCTGGCCGAGGCGGCCTGGCAGGTCAACGAGCGCACCGAGAACATAGGTGCCCGCCGTCTACACACAGTGATGGAGCGGCTGATGGAAGACATCTCCTACGACGCCTCCGAGAAGTCCGGCGAGACCTTCGTCATCGACACCGACTACGTCAACGCCCACCTGGGTGCCCTGATCGAGGACGAGGATCTGAGCCGCTATATTCTGTAAGCTCGCCCCTCCCGATGAAAAAACGCCTCCCTTCGCGGAGGCGTTTTTTATCCATCCCGCTCAGGCCCTGACCGGCACCCCCTCCCGGCGGCGCCCCACCAGCCAGAGCGCCAGGCCAATCAGCAGGGCGCTCAGGGCGAAGAGGGCCCGGGTGCCAAACACCAGCTCGTTGGCCAGGGTCAGGCCCTGCTCCCCCACCAGGGCGGCGAACAGGCCGCCGAGCCCGGCCACCCCGGTCAGCTGACCCAGATTGCGCGACAGGGTCAGCAGACCGGCCACGGCGCCCCGGGTCCGCTCACTCGCACCACCCACCACGGCACTGTTGTTGGCGGTCTGGAACAGGGCATAACCTGCGGTCAGCAGCAGTATGGGCAGCAGATAACCGAGCGGGCCGAACTGCCCCGCCGCCCCGGCCAGGGCGAGGGCCGCAGTACCCATGACGGCCAGCCCCAGCCGAACCACCTGCCGCGCCCCCAGCCTGTCCACCAGCCAGCCGGCAGGCATGCCCGTCAGGGCCGCCAGCAGGGGCCCGCCCGATATCATCAGGCCGACAGTCCCGAGACTGAGGCCGAAGACCCCCCTCAGGTAGAAGGGGCCTATGAGCAGGGTCAGCACCATGACGCTGGCCACCAGAGCGCTGGCGACAAGGCCGCTGCGCAGCCCAGGGGCCCCCAGCAGCGCCAGCGGCAGCAGGGGCACAGGGGCGTTGCGCTCGCGGCGAACGAACGAGGCCGTGACCAGCAGGGCCCCCGCCCCCCACCAGAGGGCCAGGGCGCCCCCCAGGGTCAGCGCCAGGCCGTAGCAGAGCAGGGCCGCCACCAGCAGTGACAGGCTAGCGAGGTTCATCCCCTTTTCATGTGGCGAGCAGCCGTCCCGGGGCAGACCGAGCCGGGCACAGCCCAGTGCCAGCAGGCTGAGGGGCACCAGCAGCAGGAAGGGGGCCTGCCAGCCAAAGCCGGCCGTCAGCAGGCCGCCAAAGGAGGGACCGAGCGCAGTGCCGCAGGCCGACAGGGTACCGAGCAGTCCCATGCCCCAGCCCCGCCGCGCCGGCGGAACCAGCTGGCCCACCATGGCCAGTGCCAGGGAGAGCATGCAGGCCGCAGCGATCCCCTGCAGGGCACGGGCCGCTATCAGCCAGCCTATGGTCGGCGCCAGGGCGCACAGCAATGAGGCCAGCGCAAAGAGCCCCAGCCCCAGGAGCAGCAGGCGACGCCGACCGAACCTGTCCCCCAGCCGGCCGGCCACCACAGTCAGGCAGGTGATCCCCAGCAGATAGGCCACCAGCACCCACTGCAGACTGGCAAAGGGCACAGCAAAGGCCTGCTCCAGGGCAGGCAGCACCATGTTGGCCAGGCTCCCCCCCAGCATGGGCAGCAGGGTGGCGAGGCCGAGCGCCAGCAGGCCGAGGCGGCGAGCGGCAGGGGTCGGGAGGGGGTTGAGTGGCGACATGATCCGATCTCCGGCAGAGGATGATGCCCACAAGGCTAGCGGGAGGCATGATCAGGCGGAAGACGCACGACTTGCAGCTTATAGCTGCACCAGACGCCATATGAAGAGAGAGGTTCTCGCGTATGATGAAGCCAACCGGCCGTCATGGGTCATCACCCGGGATCCCCGGCTCGGCGAGGGCAATGCCATGAATACCCCCGACTTCAATCTGCTGCTGACCCTGGATGCCCTGCTGGACGAGGGCAGCGTGGCCGGCGCCGCCAGACGACTCTCCTTGAGCCCCTCCGCCATGAGCCGCTCCCTGGCCAGGCTGCGGGAGACCACGGGCGACCCCCTGCTGGTGCGGGCGGGCCGGGGTCTGGTGCCCACGCCGCGGGCCCTGGCCCTGCACGCTCAGGTCAGCCAGCTGGTGCAGGATGCGCACGCCGTGCTGCGCCCCCAGCAGGAGATAGATCCGGCCCGGCTGGTGCGCACCTTTCGCCTGAGATCCAGCGACGGCTTCGTGGAGGCGGTCGGCCCTGCCCTGCTGGCCCGGCTCGCCGCCGAGGCCCCCGGGGTCAGGCTGCACTTCCTGGCCAAACCCGACAAGGGGAGCCGGCCCCTGCGCAGCGGCGAGCTGGATTTCGAAACCGGCGTCATAGGCGCAGAGACGGCGCCCGAGCTGCGCACCCAGGCGCTGTTTCAGGACAGCTTCGTCGCTGTGGTACGTCCAGGCCACCCCCTGTGCAAAGGCCCCCTGACCGCCGCCCGCTATGCCGCCGCCCGCCACATACTGGTGTCGCGGCGCGGGCTGGAGCAGGGCCCCATAGACGAGGCCCTGGCGCGCCTCGGGCTGACACGCGCGGCGGCGACCCTGGTCCCCGGCTTTGCCACTGCCCTGGCCCTGGTGCGGGGCAGCGACCTGGTGGCGACCGTGCCCGAGCGGCACTGCGCCGCCCTGCACGCCGATCTGGTGACCCTGCCCCTGCCCTTCCCGCTGGCAGGGATCAGGGTCGCCCTGATCTGGCACCCCAGCCAGGACGCCGACCCGGCTCACCGCTGGCTGCGCGCCCTCATCCGCGAGACCTGCGCCCAGGCCCCCTATGGAGGGGACGCCAGGGAGAGCTGATCGCCCCCGGTGGCAGACAAGTCCACCTGCGGGCCGCCCGGGAAGCAGGGCGTGGCCGTACGGGCGTCCGAGGCTTCTGGTCCGCTGCACCCGCCCTTTCCCTCCTTCACACAGCGCCGCAAGGCGCCGCTCACCCTTGTTCAAAAAAAGATCGACCCGCCCCCTTCTCACGGATTTATACGAGCGTATAATTCAGTTCAAAATCTATGCGGAAGGAGCCTTGCTGGATGCACCCCACTCGTCAAAAACTGCTCGATACCGGCCTTGCCATCGCGACCGACAAGGGGTTGCGCGGCCTCACGGTACGCGAGCTGGCGGCGGCGGCCGAGGTCAATCTCGGCACCTTCGTCTACCACTTCGGCAACCGCGACGCCTTTATCGACGAGCTGGTGGAGCTCTGGTACGCCCCTCTCTATGACGAGCTCAAGGCGGTGGCGGCCAAAGGCTCCTACCCCTCCGCCATCGCCATGTTCGAAGCGACCATGGAGGCACTGATCGCCCTGGTGGCGCGCCAGCGCGGCTTCATCAACCACCTGTTTGGCGATGCCCTGGCTGGCGAGCGCGCGGCCCAGCGCTTTCTGCTGAGCCTGCCGCGCCGCCACCCCCTGCTGCTGCTCGAGCAGGTTCAGAAGGCGCAGGCGGAGGGATCCCTGGTGGCGGGCAACCCGCTGCAGCTGATGATCTTCATCATGGGCTCGGTGGGTCTGCCCCTGGTGATCGCCGGCGGCGGTCGCCAGCTCGGCTGGTTGCCCCCGGAGGCCGCCCCCTTTCTGTCCCAGATAGACAACCCTGAGGCCGCCCGGCAACGCCTGGTATGGGCCCTGCGCGGCCTGCGCAGCACCGAAGGAGATCCCGCATGAAACAACGCATCGCCATCCTGGCCGTACTGCTGACCCTGCTCAGTGGCTACCTCGGGTGGCAGGGCCGCCCCGAAGGAGATCCCGTATGAAACAACGCATCGTCATCCTGGCCGTGCTGCTAACCGTTATCGGCGGTTATCTCTGGTGGCAGGGCCGCCCGGCCGACGGCTCCATCCTCTACGGCAACGTCGACATCCGCGATGTGAACCTGGCGTTCAGAGTCGGCGGCAGGGTCAGCGAGGTGCTGGTGGATGAGGGGGACAGCGTGACAGCGGGTCAGCCGCTGGCCCGTCTCGATCCCGTGCCCCTCGCCCACGAGCGCGACAGTGCTCGCGCCAATCTGGCCGCCCTCACTGCAGCCAATGCCTTGATCCACAAGGGGTATCGCAGCGAAGAGCGCGATCGGGCACGGGCCGAGCTGGCCGCCGCCGAGGCGGCCGCACTCGAGGCAGAGCAGCAGTGGCGTCGCCAGAGCGCGCTGGCGGCGACCGGCGCCATCTCCCGCGGTCAGCTCGACAGCGCCCGCTCCCAGCGGGATCAGACCCAGGCCCAGGTGCGCGCCACCCGCGAGCAGCTCGGCCAGCTCGAGACCGGCTACCGCCCGGAGGAGATAGCCCAGTCCGATGCCCAGCTGCAAGGGGCCAAAGCGGCGCTGGCCAGTTCCGAGCTGGCGCTCGCCGACGCCGTGCTGACCGCCCCGAGCGACGGCATCCTCCTCACCCGCGCCATCGAGATCGGCAGCATGGTGCAACCGGGGGCCACCGCCTTCAACCTTTCACTGACCGCCCCGGTCTGGGTGCGCGCCTATGTGGAGGAGCCCTGGCTCGGCCACTTCCCGAGCGGCGCCAAGGTGACTCTCACCACAGACTCTCGGCCGGACAAGCCCTATCAGGGGGTGGTGGGCTTTGTCTCCCCCACCGCCGAGTTCACCCCCAAATCCGTGGAGACGCCGGATCTTCGCACTCACCTGGTCTACCGGCTGCGCATCGTGGTTCAGGATCCTGACTCTGCCCTGCGCCAGGGGATGCCGGTCACCGTCAGGCTGCAACCATGAATGCCGCCATCCAGCTCGCCGGGCTCACCAAGCGCTTCGGCGATCGGGTGGCCCTCAACGCCATCTCGGCCACCATTCCGGCCGGCGGCATCACGGGCCTGGTGGGCCCCGACGGTGCAGGCAAGAGCACCCTGCTGCGCCTGCTGGCCGGTCTGCTGGTGCCGGAGGCCGGGGAAATCCGGGTGCTCGGGCTGGATCCGGTGCGCGAGGGGGATGCCCTTCGTCAACGCCTCGGCTACATGCCCCAGCAGTTCGGGCTCTACGAGGATCTCAGCGTGCAGGAGAACCTCAGCCTCTACGCCGACTTGCGCGGGGTGCTGGAGCCAGAGCGCACTCCCACCTTCGAGCGCCTGCTCGCCTTCACCGATCTCGCCCGCTTCACCGCAAGGCCGGCGGGCAAGCTGTCTGGCGGGATGAAACAGAAGCTGGGGCTGGCCTGCGCCCTGCTTGGCACTCCCGACGTGCTGCTGCTGGACGAGCCCGGGGTCGGGGTAGATCCCATCTCCCGGCGCGCCCTCTGGCAGATGGTGCGGGAGCTGGCCGAGGGAGGCATGACGGTGCTCTGGAGCACCGCCTACCTCGATGAGGCCGAGCTGTGCGATCACGTGCTGCTGATGGCGGACGGCGAGGTGCGCACCAGCGGCACCCCGGCGACACTCATGGGCGCCATGGCGAGCCGCTGCTGGCTGCTGGAAGCGGGAGAACTGGACGGCCGGGAGCGGCGGGCCCTGTTGCGCCGCTCCCTGGCCCACCCGGCGGTGATGGACGGCGCCGTGGCGGGGGAGCGGGTGCGTCTGCTGCTGCACCCGGGCATGACGCCCCCGCCGCTGGCAGAGCTGCAACTGACCAACGGCACCTTTCAACCGGCCCAACCCCGGCTCGAAGATGCCTTTATCGATCTGCTTGGCGGCGGCCCCGGAGGGGAATCCAGCCTGGCACAGCTGATGCGCGAGGCCAGCCTGCCCGAGGGGGTCTCCCCGGAGGCGGTGATCGAGGCGCGCCGCCTCACCAAGCGCTTCGGCGACTTCACCGCCACCGACGACGTCAGCTTCGCGGTGCGCCGGGGGGAGATCTTCGGCCTGCTCGGCCCCAACGGGGCGGGCAAGTCCACCACCTTCAAGATGGAGTGCGGCCTGCTGCGCCCGAGCAGCGGGCAGGCGCTGGTGACCGGCATCGATCTGGCCCGCAGCCCCTCGGCGGCGCGTCAGCACCTCGGCTACATGGCCCAGAAGTTCTCCCTCTACAAGCAGCTCACCGTGGCCCAGAACCTGTCGTTCTTCGCCGGCATCTACGGCCTGTTCGGTCGCCAGCAACAGACGCGCATCGACGCCATGGTGGAGGCGTTCGCCCTCGGCCCCTGGCTCGGCCTGCAGACGGAATCCCTGCCGCTCGGCCTGCGCCAGCGCCTATCGCTGGCCTGCGCCCTGCTCCACGAGCCGCCGCTGCTGTTTCTCGACGAGCCCACCTCAGGGGTCGATCCTGTGACCCGGCGGGAATTCTGGTCCCACATCAATGCCCTGGCCGATCACGGGGTGACAGTGCTGGTCACCACCCACTTCATGGATGAGGCGGAGTATTGCGATCGCATCGCCCTCATCTACCGCGGTCGCCTGCTGGCCCTGGGTACCCCGGACGAGCTCAAGGGGCTGGCCGCCAAGGACGCAGCAACTTCTTTGCCCACCTCTTCATTGCCCACCATGGAAGAGGCCTTTATCACGCTAGTCGAGCAGGCCAGCGAGGAGGACGCATGAGCATCAACCGCCGCCGACTGCTGGCCCTGTGCCGCAAGGAGTCCCTGCAAATCGTGCGCGACCCCAGCAGCATCCTCATCGCCTTCATCATGCCCGTGGTGCTGCTGGTGGTAATGGGCTACGCCATCAACCTGGACGTGGACCACCTGCGGCTCGGCATCTGGCGCACCGATAGCGGCGCCCCTGCGGTGCGGCTGGAGCAGGCCCTTCGCGGCTCCACGGCGCTGGAAATCCACGGCGGCCCGAGCAAGGCGGCGCTGCTCGCCAGCCTGGAGCGCGGCGAGATCCGCGGCCTGCTGGTGATCGATGACGGCTTCTCCGCCGCCCTGGCCGGTCAGGGGGATGGCGTGCCGAAAGCCCTGCTGCTCACCGACGGCTCCGAACCCAACACGGCGAACTTCGTCACCAACTACGTGCAGGGGATCTGGCAGGGGTGGCTCGCCAGGGAGGGATTCTCCCTGCCGCTGGCGGTGGAGAGCCGCGCCTGGTTCAACCCGGCCCTGGTGAGCCGCAACTTCCTGGTGCCGGGCTCCATCGCCGTGGTGATGACCATCATAGGCGCCCTGCTCACCTCCCTGGTGGTGGCCCGGGAGTGGGAGCGCGGTACCATGGAGGCGCTGCTCGCCACCCCGGTGACCAAGACAGAGCTGCTGCTCTCCAAGCTGCTGCCCTACTACGGGCTCGGCATCGCCGCCATGCTCATCTGCCTGCTCTTCTCGGTGGCCGTGATGGGGGTGCCCTGGCGCGGCTCGCTGATCTCCCTGTTCGTGCTCACCACCCTGTTTCTCGGCAGCGCCCTCGGGCTCGGGCTCTTTCTCTCCACCGTGATGCGCAGCCAGTTCAACGCCGCCCAGGCCGCGCTGACGGCGGCCTTCCTGCCGGCCATGATGCTCTCGGGCTTCGTGTTCGAAATCGCCAGCATGCCGCCCCTGCTGCGGGCCATCACCCACCTGATCCCGGCCCGCTACTTCGCGAGCTCGTTGCAGACTCTCTACCAGGCGGGCAACGTGCTCTCCATCCTGCTGGTCAACGGCGTCTGCCTGCTGCTGCTGGCCGCCTTCTGGCTGGCCCTCACCGCCCGCAAGACGCGGCGCACCCTGGAGTAAACATGCTGATCCGACTCTGGTGGCTGATCCGAAAAGAGTTGCAGGCCCTGATGGGCAATACCCAGGGGCGCTTCCTGCTCATCATGCCGGTGCTGCTGCAAACCGCCCTCTTCCCCTTCGCCGCCACCCTGGAGGTGACCGGCAACACGCTCGCCATCTACGACCAGGATGGGGGGGCGCAGAGCCGGGAGCTCATCGAGCGCCTCACCCATATGCCCGCCTTCACCACAGTGATGACGGTGGCGGGCGAGGCCGGGATGACCAATGCCATCACCGGGCAGCAGGCGCTGATCGGCCTCATCATCCCGCAGGATTTCTCCCGCCGTCTGGCGCGTGGCGACACCGCCAAGGTGCAGCTCATCATCGACGGGCGCCGCTCCAACGGGGGCCAGGTGGCGGCGGGCTACATCAATCAGGTGATCGCCCGCTGGCAGAGCGAGGGCAAGGGGCTGCCTACGCTCACGGTGCGCCACCTCTACAACCCCAACATCGAGTTTCGCTGGCACGTGCTCCCCTCCCTGGTGGCCATCATCACCACCATAGGCTGCCTCATCGTCACCGCCCTGTCGGTGGCGCGGGAGCGGGAAGAGGGCACCTTCGATCAGTTGCTGGTCTCTCCCCTCACCCCGGGCTGGATCATGGCGGGCAAGGCGGTCCCCGGCATTCTGGTGGCGGTGGGCCAGGGCACCATAGTCGCGCTGGCGGCCCGCTTCCTCTATCAGGTGCCGTTTGGCGGCAGCACCACGCTGCTGATGGCGGGTATGGTCTGCTACGGCCTGGCGCTGGCGGGGATAGGGCTCTTCGTCTCGTCCCTCTGTTCGACCCAGCAGCAGGCGTTTCTCGGGGTCTTCTCCTTCATGGTGCCGGCGGTGATCCTCTCGGGCTATGTCTCCCCCATCGAGAACATGCCGCTGTTGTTCCAGTGGCTGGCGGCCATGGATCCCCTCAGCCACTTCATCCTGCTACTCAAGGGGGTCTTCCTCAAGGATCTCGGCTGGTCGGCGGCCTGGCCCCTGCTATGGCCCCTGCTCGCCATCGCCGGTGTCACCCTCTCCCTGGCGCTGGCCATGTTCCGCCGCCATATCGCCTGATGACCCGGCCCCTGCCAGGGGCCGGCCTCTTGCCCGCCAGGCCGGCACTCAACCGGGGCCGCGCCGGGTACGGAAACCATCAACTGGTATACCCATTTATATATAAGTTTGAATTTCCTCGAATTACCCCTGAGGAGATATATAAATAGACACTTGATTTGCATCAATCGACCGCCCCCGCCGACTCGGTAGCCTAGCCTCAGAATGATGTTTTATTACTCCAAACTTGAGGCAACTATGAGCAAAGTCAGACTGGTCGTTGTGGGCAACGGCATGGTGGGGCACCGCTTCATCGAAGAGCTGATCGAGCGGGCCGACCCGGGCCGCTACGAGATCACCGTCTTCGGTGCAGAACCCCGCCCCGCCTACGATCGCGTCCATCTCTCCTCCTACTTCTCCCATCACACCAGCGAAGATCTCTCCCTCGTCAAACCCGGCTTCTACGACAAGCACGGCATCCGCCTGCTGCTCGGCGAAGCGGTGAAAAAAATCGACAGGGCCAACCGCGAGGTGCATTCCAACAAGGGCACTGTGGTCGAGTACGACAAGCTGGTGCTGGCCACCGGTTCCTACCCCTGGGTGCCGCCCATCCAGGGCAGTCAGCACCACGAGTGCTTCGTCTATCGCACCATCGAGGATCTGAAAGCCATCCGCAGCGCCGCCAGGAGCGGCAAGAGCGGGGTGGTGATCGGGGGCGGTCTGCTTGGCCTCGAAGCCGCCGGCGCCCTCAAGGCACTGGGTCTCGAGACCCACGTGGTGGAGTTTGCCCCCGTGCTGATGGCCGAGCAGCTCGACGGTCAGGGCGGCCAGCTGCTGCGCCGCAAGATTGAGTCCATGGGGGTGCAGGTACACACCAGCAAGAGCACCAGCGAGATCCTGATGCATGGCGGCGAGCAGGCGAAACACCGCCTCGCCTTTGCCGACGGCAGCCAGCTTGAAGTGGACGTGGTGGTCTTCTCCACCGGCATCCGCCCGCAGGACACCCTGGGCCGTTATTGCGAACTGGCCATAGCCCCGCGTGGCGGCGTGGCTGTCGACGATCACTGCCTCACCTCCGACCCCGATATCTATGCCATCGGCGAGTGTGCCGCCTGGCAGGGCCGCTTCTTCGGGCTGGTGGCGCCGGGCTACAAGATGGCCCAGATCACCGTCGACCATCTGCTCGGCGGCGACAGCCGCTTCGAAGGGGCGGACATGAGCGCCAAGCTCAAGCTGCTCGGCGTCTCCGTCGGCTCCATAGGCGATGCCCATGGCCGCACCCCGGGCAGCCACAGCTATGTGTTCCAGGACGATCAGGCTGGCGTCTACAAGAAGATAGTGGTGAGCGAAGACAACAGCCGATTGCTCGGCGCCGTGCTGGTGGGTGACGTGGAAGATTACGGCAACCTGCTGCAGATGATGCTCAACGCCCTGCCGCTGCCGAGCCATCCGGATACCCTGATCCTGCCCGCCTACGCCGGTGCCAAGCCGACGCTGGGGGTGGATGCCCTGCCTGAGAGCGCCCAGATCTGCTCCTGCTTCGACGTCTCCAAAGGGGACATAGCCCAGGCGGTGGCCGAGGGTCACACCACCCTGGCCGCCATCAAGCAGCACACCAAGGCCGGTACCGGCTGTGGCGGCTGTGTGCCGCTCATCAGTCAGGTGCTCAACGCAGAATTAGTGAAGCAGGGCATCGAGGTCAACAACCACCTCTGCGGCCACTTCCCCCACTCCCGTCAGGAGCTGTTCCACCTGGTCAAGGTGGAGGGGATCAAGAGCTTCGACGAGCTGCTGGCCAAGCACGGTCAGGGCCATGGCTGCGAGGTGTGCAAACCGACCGTCGGCTCCATCCTCGCCTCCTGCTGGAACGACTATGTACTGAGCCCGCTCAACATCCAGCTGCAGGACACCAACGACATCTTCCTCGGCAACATGCAAAAGGACGGCAGCTACTCCGTCATCCCGCGCATGGCCGGTGGCGAAGTGACCCCGGAAGGGCTGCTGGCGGTGGCCGAAGTGGCCCGCGACTACAAGCTCTACACCAAGATCACCGGCGCCCAGCGCATCGGCCTGTTCGGGGCCCAGAAGGATGACCTGCCCGCCATCTGGCGCAAGCTGCTGGCGGCAGGCTTCGAGACCGGTCAGGCCTACGCCAAGGCGCTGCGCATGGCCAAGACCTGCGTCGGCAGCACCTGGTGCCGCTTCGGCGTGCAGGACAGCGTCGGCCTCGGGGTCTTCCTCGAGAACCGCTACAAGGGTATTCGCACCCCCCACAAGATGAAGTTCGGCGTCTCCGGCTGTACCCGCGAATGTGCGGAAGCCCAGGGCAAGGACGTCGGCATCATCGCCACCGACGCGGGCTGGAACCTCTATGTGGGCGGCAACGGCGGCATGAAGCCGCGTCACGCCGACCTGCTGGCCTCCGATCTCGACCGCGAGACCCTCATCAAGCTGATCGACCGCTTTATGATGTTCTACGTCACCAGCGCCGACAAACTGCAGCGCACTTCGGTCTGGCTCGGCAATCTGGAAGGGGGCGTCGACTACCTGCGCGAAGTGATCGTCGACGACAAGCTGGGGCTGGCCGACACCCTGGAACGCGATATCCAACGCCTTATCGACAGCTACGAGTGCGAATGGTCGCGCACCCTCAATGAAGAGGAAGCGTTGCAGCGCTTCAGCCACTTCATCAACAGCGACAAGCGCGACCCGGACGTTCAGTTCGTCAGCGAACGCGACCAGCACCGACCGGCCACCCCGGCCGAGCGCATCCCTGTCTACCAGATCGAGGTGGAAACTAAATGATGAAATTAGCCTGCCAACTCAACGACATCATGCCGGGAACCGGTGTCTGCGCTCTGATCGAGGGGCGCCAGAATATGCCTGTTTCGCTCGATGTGGAGGTTCAATCATGAAATTCGCCTGCCAACTCAGCGACATCCTGCCGGGAACCGGTGTGTGCGCACTCATTGAAGGTCGCCAGATCGCCCTGTTCCGCCCGAGCGCGGCGGCCGAGGTGTTCGCCATCGACAACCGGGATCCCTTCTTCGCCGCCAACGTACTGTCGCGCGGCATCGTAGGTGAACACGAGGGTGAGCTCTGGGTCGCCAGCCCGCTCAAGAAGCAGCACTTCCGTCTGCGCGACGGCCACTGCCTCGAGAACGCCGCCATGTCGGTGCAAAGCTATCCCGTTGAAGTACGCGACCAGCAGGTCTGGGTCGCCGTCTGATGTCGACAAACCCCAGATCCATGTCGGTACAGGGCTACGTCCCCGTCAAAGTACGTGATCCGCAGATCTGGGGCATCGGCTAACACCATGCATATCAGGGCTGCCCGCGGGCGGCCCTCTTGAAGGAAACAAAGATGTATACCGACACCATCAACAAGTGCGCCGCCAACGCGGCCCGCATCAACCGCTTCGAGCGCAGCGACAAGCTCGGCTTCTGGCTCAGCTCCGCCATGGCGGGGGCCTATGTGGGCCTTGGCATCATCCTCATCTTCACCCTGGGCAACCTGGTGGATCCCGCCATCCGTCCGCTGGTGATGGGGGCCACCTTCGGCATAGCCCTCACCTTAGTTGTCATCGCCGGCTCCGAGCTGTTTACCGGCCACACCATGTTCCTCACCTTCGGGGTGAAGACCGGCAAGATCGCCATGGCCGACCTGCTGCGCATCCTGCCCCAGACCTGGGCCGGCAACCTGCTCGGCTCCATAGCCGTGGCGCTGATCTACTCCTACGGCGGCAGCCTGCTGCCGGACGCGGGCAGCTTGGCCCACAAGGTGGCGCTGGCCAAGACCCAGGCACCGGCCCTGACCCTGTTCATGAAGGGCGTGCTGTGCAACTGGTTGGTCTGCCTCGCCATCTGGATGGCGCTGCGCACCGAGGGTGCCGCCAGGTTCATCGCCATCTGGTGGTGCCTGCTGGCCTTTATCGCCTCCGGCTACGAGCACTCGGTCGCCAACATGACCCTGTTCGCCCTCTCCTGGTTCGGTGCCCACTCCGAGGCCTACACCCTGGGTGGTATCGGCCACAACCTGCTGTGGGTGACGCTCGGCAACACCGTCTCCGGCGCCCTCTTCATGGGCCTCGGCTACTGGTATGCCACCCCCAAGGCTGAGCGCCCGGTCGCGGTGAACGAGACCACCACCACTGCCAGCCAGACCCAAACCGCCTGATCAGGAGGCCCCATGGACTACTTGCCCATCTTTTGCCGACTCGACAACAAACCCGTGCTGCTGGTCGGCGGCGGCGAGGTAGCGGAGCGCAAGGCGCGCCTGCTGCTGGATGCCGGTGCCCGCCTCACAGTCGTAGCCCCCGAGCTCGACTCCGAGCTGGCGGAACTGGCTGCCAACGGGAGCATCGAGTGGCTGGCCGGTGAATTCGCGCCGCAGCAACTGGCAGGCAAGTGGCTGGTGGTGGCCGCCACCGATCGGCGCGAGGTGAACGCCCTGGTCTACCAGAGCGCGAACCAGGCCGGCATCTTTGCCAACGTGGTGGATGACCCGAAACGCTCCAGCTTCATCATGCCGTCCATCATCGACCGCTCGCCCCTGATGGTGGCCATCTCCTCCGGTGGCAAGGCACCTGTGCTGGCCCGCTTGCTGCGGGAAAAACTCGAAGCCCTGCTGCCCCAGCATCTGGGGGCCGTCGCGGCCTTCGCCGGCAGCCTGCGGGATCGGGTCAAGGCGCGCTTCGCCACCATGGGAGAGCGGCGCCGATTCTGGGAAAGGCTGCTCGGGGCCGACCGGCTCGGCCAGGCACTGGCACGGGGCGATAGCGCCTCTGCCCACCAGCTGGCCGACAGCCTGTTTGCCGAGGAGAGCAAGGCTCACGGCGAAGTGGTGCTGGTCGGTGCCGGCCCCGGCGATCCGGGCCTGCTCACCCTGCACGCCCTGCGCCAGATGCAGCAGGCGGACGTGGTGGTCTATGACCGCCTGGTCTCGGACGAGGTGATGGCGCTGGTGCGCCGCGATGCCAAACGCATCTTCGTCGGCAAGCAGGCGGGCAACCACTGCGTGCCCCAGGAGGGGATCAACCAGCTCTTGCTGGAGGAGGCGAAGAAGGGGCAGCGGGTGGTGCGGCTGAAGGGGGGCGACCCCTTCATCTTCGGTCGTGGCGGCGAGGAGCTGGAGACGCTGGTGGGCAGCGGCATCGGCTTTCAGGTGGTGCCGGGGATCACGGCCGCCAGCGGCTGCGCCGCCTACGCCGGCATTCCCCTGACCCACCGCGATCACGCCCAGAGCGTGCGCTTCGTCACCGCCCACGGCAAGGGGGGCGCCCGGGATCTCGACTGGCCGCTGTTGACCAGAGACAAGCAGACCCTGGTGTTCTATATGGGGCTCTCCTCCTGCTCCACCATCCGCGAGCAACTGCTGGCCCACGGCAAGGGAGGCGACACCCCGGTGGCGCTGATCGAGCGCGGCACCCAGCCGAGCCAGCGGGTCATCCGCGGCACCCTGAATGAACTGCCCGCGCTGGCGGTGGGAGTCGAGAGTCCGGCCCTTATCATGGTGGGATCCGTGGTGACCCTGGCGGACCAGCTCGCCTGGTTCGGGCAAGGAGGCGCCGCAGACGCGGCCCTGGCTTCGGCCTGATATCGCTTCATATGCCAACGCCACCTCAGGGTGGCGTTTCTTTTCCTGCATTTACTGTCATAACCTCTTGTTTTGAATTTGGTATCCTATGGAGCAAGGCCATCCGGCCAACCGAATTCAGGAATCTTGCTGCATGTCTCTCCCCCCCAAGAACAGCGCCAAACAGCGTGAACACGACAGAGCCCGCATCCTCACCCTGCTGCTGGCCGACGATGCCCTCACCGACAGCCTGCTCGATCCCCAAGGGGTGCAGGACGCCGAGCTGCGGGATCAGACCAGCGAGCTGACGCGCCTGGTCAACAGCCTGCCGGCCGCCGACGTCGCCGATGCCCTGGAATCCCTGCCGCCGGACGAGCGCCACGTGCTCTGGCAACAGGTTGACCCGGAGCGCCACGGCCAGATCCTGGTCGAGGCGTCGGAGACGGTGTGGGACAGCCTGATCAGCGGCATGAGCGACAAGGAGTTGCTGCATGCCCTGCGTACCCTCGACATCGACGACCAGATCTATCTGGGCCAGTACCTGCCTCGCAACCTGATGGGCCGGTTGCTCACCTCCATGGCCCCCGACCAGCGCGACCGGGTACGGGAGGTGATCCGCTACGGCAAGCACACCGTCGGCGCCATGATGGACTTCGAGCTGATCACGGTACGGGCCGACATAAGCCTGGCGACTGTGCAGCGCTATCTGCGCCAGCTCGGCAAGATCCCCGCCAACACCGACAAGCTGTTCGTCACCGACAGGCGCAACCGGCTGCAGGGGGAGCTGCCGCTCACCACAGTGCTGCTGCACAGACCCGAGACCCTGGTAGCCGAGGTGATGGAGAAGGATCCGATCACCTTCGATCCGGAAGACAACGACGAGGCGGCCGCCCGTACCTTCGAGCGGGACGATCTCGTCTCCGCCGCCGTGGTGGATGGCAAGGGCAAGCTGATGGGGAGGCTCACCGTCGCCGAAGTGGTGGACCTGGTCTATGAGGAGAGCGACACCGATCTGCGCCGCATGGGGGGGATCAGCGAGGAAGAAGACGTGTTCGCCCCTGTCGCCAAGGCGGTCAAGACCCGCTGGGCCTGGCTCGCCCTCAACCTCTGCACCGCCTTCATCGCCTCCAGGGTCATAGGCCTGTTCGAGCACAGCATCTCGCAGCTGGTGGCGCTGGCGGCCCTGATGCCCATAGTCGCGGGGATTGGCGGCAACACGGGCAACCAGACCATCACCATGATAGTACGAGCCCTGGCGCTGCAGCACATCCAGCCGGGCAACGTCTCCTTCCTGCTGTGGCGGGAGCTGGGGGTGGCGCTGATCAACGGCCTGGTGTGGGGCGGCACCATGGGGGTCGCGACCTACTTCCTCTATCAGGATGCGGCCCTGGGCGCCGTCATGACGCTCGCCATGGTGCTGAACCTGCTGGTAGCGGCCCTGATGGGGGTCATCATCCCCATGACCATGAGTCGGCTGGGGCGGGATCCGGCGGTGGGGGCCAGCGTGATGATCACCGCCATCACCGACACCGGCGGCTTCTTCATCTTCCTCGGCCTCGCGACCCTGTTCCTGCTCTAGCCCCAGATGGCAGCCACCAGGGTGCCCGGTACCCTGGTGGCCTCAGACCCCGGCAGCCCCGGAGGGCAGGCTCTTGTCCCACGCAGGAATCCGGGGGCGTCGCCGCGACAAAAACGGGGATTCCCGCCTCTGGGCAAGGAATAGTCGTTGAAATGCCAACCCCACTCCTTATACTGGATCCACCTGTTTCCAGCGGTGGATCTGACACAATGGAATACAACACTTCAGAACTGTGCGACATCTATCAGGACATGGTGGATGTACTCGAACCCATGCTCTGCTCCTTCGGCGGTCGTGCCTCTTTCGGCGGCGTCATCACCACGGTCAAATGCTTCGAATCGAACGGTCTCATCCGTGAAGTCGTCAAAGAGAACGGCGTCGGCCGCGTGCTGCTGATCGACGGCGGCGGCTCCATGCGCCGGGCCCTGATCGACAGCGAGATCGCCACCACGGCGGCGGAGAACGAGTGGGAAGGCATCGTCTGCTACGGCTGCGTGCGCGAGGTCGACATCCTGGAAGATCTCGACATCGGCATCCAGGCCCTGGCTGCCATCCCGGTCGGTGCCGACCACAAGGATGTGGGAGAGACGGATCTGCCGGTCAACTTCGGCGGTGTCACCTTCCTGCCGGACGATCACCTCTATGCCGACACCACAGGGGTGATCCTCTCCCCCGATGCTCTCGACATCGAATAAGCCGACACAGACTGAAGATGGGAGCCTTGGCTCCCATTTTTTATGGCTGCAACTTGCTGAAAAACAGACAAAAAAAGAGGGCCAGTAAACAACTGGCCCCTTAACTGGAAGCAATGTGAGCAATGTCGTGCCTTCACAAGAAGTCCATCACGTTGGAACGAATGAAGTCTTTCCCGGAAAACAAGGTAACAATAATCATTCTCATTTAACTGTGCAAGCCTTATTTGTAAAAAGTGCAAAAAAAATGACCACCGCGCGGGTGGTCATTCTCGTCAGGCTTGTCGTGTGGCCGTTTGCAGACTGGCCAGGCCGGCCTCTCCCACCAGCTTGCGGCTGAGGTAGCGCAGCAGCACGCCGTAGAGTGGCACGAACAATCCCAGGCTTATCAGCAGCTTGAATACGTAATCCACGGTCGCGATCTCGACCCAGTGCTCGGCCATGAAGGGATCCGTGCTGCGCCAGAAGGCGATGCTGAAGAAGGCGATGGTATCCACCAGGTTGCCGAACAGGGTCGAGGCGGCCGGTGCCACCCACCAGGCCCTGAGCAGCCGCAAGCGGTTGAACACCACCACGTCCATGAACTGGCCCACCAGATAGGCCATAAAGCTGGCCAGGGCGATGCGCGCCACGAAGAGGTTGAACTCCGCCAGGTTGCCCATACCCTGATAACTGCCTTCGAAGAAGAGCACGGAGAGCACATAGGAAACGGCCAGGGCCGGCAGCATCACGGTCTGGATAATCTTCCGGGCCAGTCCGGCGCCGAAGATCCGCACCGTCAGATCGGTGGCCAGGAAGATGAACGGGAAGCTGAAGGCACCCCAGGTGGTGTGGAAGCCGAAGATGGTGATCGGCAGCTGCACCAGGTAGTTGCTGCTGGCGATGATCAGGATGTGGAACAACGAGAGGCGCACCAGCGCCGTCTGGTGCTGAGCAGGGGTCAGATTCATGTTGTGACCTTTTTGGTTAATGGGGTTAGGGAACCCATACCGCCACCATGGCGATAATTGAGGGGCGAGATTATACGCCCCGACGCGGATAGTTCAATCCTTATGCTACGAGGCGGCTGAGTGCTGACGGCCGAGCCAGAGCACCACCTCCCTGTCGTCCGGGTGCGTCGCCTCCAGCCAGCAGCCGCTGTGCTGCTCATACTCCAGCCGCAACCGGCTGCCTTCGAACTCCAGCAGCCAGCTGTGGCGATCCGCGCCCCACTCCCGCTCGAGTGCCGCCAGTTCCCACTCCTGCAGCAAGGCCTCGGCAAGAGCCGGGAAGTTGTCCCAGTCAAGGCCCGGGCAGGCCAGCAACACCACCCCGGCCTCCCGATCCATCTGCATGACACGCCAGTTCATCTGTTGTTCCTCAACTGCTGCAAGAGAGCTCGCCACCGCAATACCACTGGGGCACCGGGGTCGCCAGATCCTCGTATTCCGGCTGCTCGTCATAGGGGCGCTGCAGGGCGGCAAACAGCCGCTCGAACGGCGCCATGTTCCCCGTCTCGGCGGCGTCTATCACCTGCTGGGCCAGGGCATTGCGCAGCACGTACTTGGGATTGACGGCATCCATCCGCACCTTGCGCGCCGCATCCTGGCTCCCTTCACGGACCAGCCGGGCCCGATAGGTTTCGAGCCACTCCTGCCAGGCGGCCGGGTCCGGCAACAGCGCCAGCAGGGAGGCGGGCCACTCCCCCTGGGTGGTCAGCTCACCCAGGCGACGCAGGAAGAGGTGATAGTCCACCCGATGTGCCGCCAGCGACTGGAACAGCTGGCGGAACAGGGCGGGATCTTCATCCTCCCAGGTCTCCAGGCCAAGCCGGGCGCGCATCAGTTCGGAGTAGTGCAGCATCAGCTGATGCTCGTACTGGGCCAGGGCCGCCGCCAGCGCATCCCCATCGATGTGGCCAGCCAGCGCCTGGGCCAGCTTCTGCAGGTTCCAGTAACCCACCGCCGGCTGCTGCTCCAGGGCGTAGCGGCCACCCGGATCCGAGTGGTTGCAGACAAAGTCCGGCACATAGGCGTCGATGAAACCGTAGGGGCCGTAATCCAGGGTCAGCCCGAGCAGGGACATGTTGTCTGTGTTCATCACCCCGTGACAGAAGCCCGCCGCCTGCCACTTGGCGATGAGGCGCGCGGTGCGCCGCACCACCTCGGCGAACAGCTCGGCACCGCTTTCCAGTTCGGGGAAGTGGTGACGCAGCAGATAATCGATGAGAGCCGGGATCTTCTCCCCCTGGCCGCTCCAGGCGAAGTACTCGAAGTGACCGAAACGCAGGTGACTGGGCGCTGTGCGCAGCACTGTCGCCCCGCTCTCGACCTGCTCCCGGTAGACGGGTTCGTCACTGCCCACCAGCACCAGGGCCCGGGTGGTCGGAATGCCGAGGGCATGGAGCGCCTCTGAGGCGAGGTATTCGCGGATGCTGGAGCGCAGCACGGCACGGCCGTCGCCGAAGCGGGAAAACGGCGTCTTGCCCGCCCCCTTCAGGTGCAGATCCCAGCGCTGGCCATCCGGCGCCAGCTGCTCCCCCAGCAGCAGGGCACGGCCATCCCCCAGGCGCGGGCTGTAACCGCCAAACTGATGCCCCGCATAGACCTGGGCCACCGGCTGCATGCCCGGCAACGGCTGCCCCTGGCCGCAGCAGGCGAGCCACTCTGCCTCGCTCACCTCACCGAGCCCCAGCTCCCCAAGCAGCGCACGGTTCAGATGCAGCAACCTGGGGGCATGCAATGGCTGGGGGGCAACGGGCTCGCAGGCCCAGGGCAGTTCGGTGGCGAAAGTGTTGATCAACTTCATGGTGATGGGGGTTGTCCCTGCGTATGCTCGTGTCACTCTTTATACCGCCGTCTGCCCGCACAGGCTAACAGGCGATCGCGCTATTTCATTTCACGGAGAAAACAATGCAAAAATGGATATATGCCCTGCCCCTGCTGGCACTGGCCTGGGGACATCAGGTCAAGGCCGCCGACATCGAAGCGGGCAAGGCCAAGGCGACTGTCTGCGCCGCCTGTCATGGGGTGGATGGCAAGGCGAGTGTCCCCGTCTATCCCCATCTGGCCGGACAGAACTCTGCCTATCTGCTGAAACAGATGAAAGCCTTCAAGGAGGGCAGCCGCACCGAGCCCCTGATGGCACCCTTCATGGCGATGCTGACCGAGGCGGATATGGAGAACCTGGCGGCCTATTACGCCAGCCTGAAATAACCGGCCTTACCCAGGCAACCCGGCCCTTTCTTGCAAAGAGGACCTTCCTTTACAGAGAGAGGCGTAAAAGTGCCCCTCCATTCTCGAGGGGAAGGCTGGGGTCACTTCCTAGCGGCGGCAATACTCGATGATAAGGTCCATAAAGGCCTCACCGAAGCGCTCCAGCTTGCGGTGGCCGACACCATTGATGGCCAGCATTTCGTCCTCGGTCATGGGCATCAGCTGGGCCATCTCCACCAGGGTGGCGTCGTTGAACACCACGTAGGGCGGCACCTCTTCGTCCTCGGCGATCTGCTTGCGCAGGGCCCGCAACTCCTTGAACAACCGCTTGTCGTAGTTGGCATTGTCGAGCAGGCCACTGCGCTTCTCCTTGCGGCTGGAGATGGGCTGCAGCCGCGGCACCGCCAGGGCCAGCGTCGTCTCTCCACGCAGCACGGGGCGGGCCGCCTCGGTCAGCTGCAGCACCAGGTTGCGGGTGATGTTCTGGGTCAGCAGCCCCTTGTGGATCAGCTGGCGGATCACGCTCATCCAGTATTCGTGGCTCTGATCCTTGCCGATGCCGTAGGTCGACAGCTTGTCGTGGCCGTGATCCTTGATGCGCTGGTTGAGGGAACCGCGCAGCACCTCCACCACATAGCCTACCCCGAAATTCTGCCCCACCCGCCAGACGCAGGAGAGCGCCTTCTGGGCATCTTCGGTGCCGTCATAGCTCTTGGGGGGATCGAGGCAGATGTCGCAGTTGCCGCACGGCTTGTCGTTGTACTCGCCAAAATAGTTGAGCAACACCTGACGGCGGCAGGTCTGCGCCTCGGCGAAGGCCGCCATCACGTTGAGCTTGTACTGCTCCACCTGCAACTGCTGGGGATTCTCTATGTTGTCGAGCAGGCGCCGCACCCGGCCTATGTCGGCGGGATCGTACAGCAGCAGCGCCTCGGCGGGGGTGCCGTCACGGCCGGCACGGCCGGTCTCCTGATAGTAGGATTCGATGTTCTTGGGGATGTCGTAGTGCACCACGAAGCGCACATTGGGCTTGTCGATCCCCATGCCGAACGCCACCGTCGCCACCACTATCTCGACGTCGTCCTTGAGGAAGCCATCCTGGGTGCGCAGCCGCTGATCCAGCGGCAGGCCCGCATGATAGGGCGCAGCCTTGCAGCCGTGGCGGGAGAGCCGCTCTGCGACCTCCTCCACCCGGTTGCGGCTGGAGCAGTAGACGATACCGCAGTTGCCCTTCTGGCTCTGAACGTAGCGCAGCAGCTGCTCGGCCCCCTTGAACTTCTCCACCAGGCTGTAGCGGATGTTGGGCCTGTCGAAGCTGGCGGTGTGGATGAAGGGATCGTTGAGTTCCAACCGGTGCAGCATGTCGCTGCGGGTCGCCTCGTCGGCGGTGGCGGTGAGCGCCACCACGGGCACCTGGGGGAACCACTGCTTGAGCCGCCCCAGCGCCGCGTATTCGGGGCGAAAATCGTGGCCCCACTGGGAGACGCAGTGGGCCTCGTCGATGGCGAACAGCCCGAGGGGTAGCTCTGCCAGTCGATCCAGAAACTCGTGCTGGAGCAGCCGTTCGGGGGAGACATAGACCAGCTTGATCTCGCCGCGGCGCATGGCGGCAAAGTTCTGGATCATCTCCTCCCGGCTCAGGGCCGAGTTGATGTAGACGGCCGCCACACCGTTGGCGCGCAGGCTGTCCACCTGATCCTTCATCAGCGAGATAAGGGGGGAGACCACCACCCCGAGACCGGGCCGCAGCAGGGCCGGGATCTGGTAACAGAGCGACTTGCCGCCACCGGTGGGCTTGAGCACCAGGGCATCGCGCCCCGCCACTATCTGCTCGATGATCTCGAGCTGGCCCGGCCGAAATTGCTGGTAGCCGAAGACCGCCTGCAGCAGGGCAAGGGGGGTATCGGGCAAGGTATCGGCAATGGCGGTCATGGGCTCTCCTTTGGGGTCGCCATTCTAAAGCAGCCGCCGCCCACAATAAACCTGCCATTGCGACTGTTAAGGAAGTGTTGCAGACTGGCTGGGGTTTTTACTCGGCTTTGATGACAGGGATCGGTATCAGAGAATGAAACAGATGTTGAAGAAGATGGCGCTCAGTGGCATTGCCAACCTGTTCGCCGAGAAGATGCCGTTCAACAAGCTCATCGGCATGCAGGTGACCCACTATGACTTCGAGAAGGTGGAGCTGCGCATCAAGATGGATGACAAGCTGATCGGCAACCCCTTTCACAACATACTGCACGGCGGCGTGACCGCCAGCCTGCTGGATGTGGCGGGCGGCATGATAGTCGCCGCCTCCTGCATCGACGAGCTGGAGGACTTCTCCCCCAGCTACCTCAAGGAGCGCTTCTCCCGCCTCGGCACCATAGATCTGAGGGTCGACTACCTGCGGCCCGGTCGCGGCAACGAGTTCATCGCCACCGCCCACATCATTCGGGCAGGCAGCAAGGTCGCCGTCGCCCGTATGGAGCTGCACAACGAAGAGGGGACCCATATCGCCTTTGGTACCGGCACCTACCTGGTCGGCTAATGGCCTTTATTGCATAAAAAGTGCGCTTCTAAGCTGATTTTAATCATTAGAATAGTTACCCCCGCCACCGGTCAGGGTCCATACTGAAAGTCGGGATTGTGTGCAGAGGGAGGATTGCAGACGATGAGCGCGATGCTGGCTACCCAACCATCCAGAGCCTTGTTGACACAGCTCGAGTCCATGCGCGAAGAAGTGCAGACGCCTGAGTGCCGTCACTGGTTGGAACAGGAGCTGGAGGGGTATTCTCTCTGCTCACCCCTGCCTTGGTATCGCATCATTGCCTGTCGGCAACGCGGTCACTTCCTGAATCTGAAGACGGGGAAATATCTGACTTGCCATATCGGCAGCCAAACGCTAAGCCAACGCGACCTGGCCCAAGTTCAGTTCATCTATGCCCGTGAACCCGCCGCCCACTATTTACTGCGTCATGATTCCCATATCGAGCCCTGGCCAGAACAGCTGCTGGAAGCGTATCGAGAGCAGTTGATCCCCGGCCATCTCTGCCTGCAGGCCTGGCACGAGCCCGTGTCTTCTCTGCGGTCACAACTGATGGAGGGAATAGCACATTTCATCAGCGAGTACCCCAAGCATGCGGCTCTGCAAACTCAGCACGGCTTCAAGGCATTGCGGCATCAACACTGGCATATCTGATCATGCGCCCGGGGCGCAAGGAGGGCACCATCGACAAGACCCACAACGAGATTGCCACAATCTAGAGTGCCGGAGTCAGGATCAGACTCCACCTGTGGGGCCACCGAGCGGTGGCCCTTTTAATGGGCGACATTCAGCACCGGACCATCTCCCCTGCATACCGACCATGCGTCTGCCAATCACGGCCAAGGCAAATAGCCCAATGCGAAGGACAGCTCATTGAACCCCATGGTATGCACCCAAGCGGAGCTGCATGGTGAGCCACGGGAAGACGGCTCTTTGAGAGCTTGCTCGATCTGCGCCTCGATGGCCTAGGGGTCTATGAACTGACGGCCTGTACTGCTGCATTGCTTCCATTGCCTCCGCAACATGTGCCATGGCACCAAGGCATCAGCCATGGCAATCAACTGCCTGGCCCTGAGCTGGCATGCAAGCTTGACGCTCACCTCATCGGGGTGCACCTATGGGCGATGCCCCTTCCGTCTGACCAGGCCCACTCTCGATAGCAAGTCCCATAACGCCCGACATACCAACACCATGTTCCTGCTGCTCCGCGTCATCGCGTCCTGTCTTTGGCATCGGGCATGAGCAGTGCGGTCACACCGGTTGTGCCACAAGCACAGGCGCCAATGGCCTTCGCTGAGGAGCGCAGACAGAGAAGAGGGGCCCGCTTGTGCGGGCCCCTCGGTTGAGCGCAACGATGCTACGCCGTTACGGTCCAGTGCACAGATAGTTGTTGTTGTACTGGTCCAGCGTCGTGGCGAGGTTGTTCGCCTCGGTCGCGAATTGGCCCTTCTTCGGATAATCCCCCATCCCGGTGAAGTTCACCGCGTAGCTGGGTGGCGGTCCATCAAGAATGGCTTGGCCCGCAACCATAGCCGTGACGGCATTCGGACACTGACCCGCCCCGGCTTGTACGTTCAACTTCGCAGCCAGCAGTTGCGCCGCCATGTTGAACGCCGGATCACTCGACTTCTGCTTGCCGCTCCCGACATCCTGCTTGCTCAGGATGCGTACGGCCTCCTGGCAGGTATCCACGAACAGCTTACCGATATAGACACCGCCACCGGCAAAGGAGGCCAGCGTCTGATCAAGCACGGGTTCCTGTTTGCCATTGGATTTGGCGCAGGACGCCCAGTTCCGCCAGAAACCTATGGTCAATGCACGGCCGCCTGGGGGCGGTGTGTTGTCGATATTGAACACCTTTGTCTCGCCCGGACCCACCTCGAAGTTGCCACAGAGAATACTGTTGTCGACATTCGGGTTGATGACGACGCCATCCGGTGGCATGAACGCATTCGGAACAAAGTTTCCGAAGTTGCTGAGCCACCCCGGACCCACGATCTCGCAGATCTGATAGGTCTGGCCCGGGATGAGCTCCTGCGTAAATGCCAGGATGCCGCCGTTCCCGGCATTGGCCGACATCGACTCCAGAGTCTCGCCGACGGAGAAGGTGGTAGCCCCCTGCCGCAGCACGAAGGTGAACGAATAGCTGCCCAAGTCGGGAAGTCCGTTCATGGTCTTGAGAACCTGTGCCCTGCCGCGTTCACGGTTAAGGAACGAACAGGAGAAGACCTTGCCTGCATCTTCCGGATAGTCGACCACAAAGTCGCAGACCTTGTCCTGGATCGGCGAGTCCGGATTGGCCGAAATCAGATCCCAACCCGTCTTGGTCGTCTCCACCACGGTATAGGTACCCTCGGCGGTGAGGAGCAGATCGAGGCCAGCGCTCTGGAACTTGCTATAGCCCGCACCCGCACCGACGTCTTGCGTACTCAACAGCCCACCGCCCGGACCATACAACTTGAAGGTCCAGTAATAGTCGTCATCCGAGTTTTCGAGTGCCGGCTCCGTGGTCTTCTGCACCTGCGCCTTGGCAGGCTCGTCTGTCGGTTCGTTCAGGAAGTCGACGGTTGCCGCACAATGGGTCGCGATGCCGTCTTCGAGCTGGAGATCCACCGTCCTCGGGTTCGGATACTCGGCTGGATCGCGCGGGTCAGCCAGACCGACAGGGACGCCAATGTCGCTGCCTGCGGCAAAGAACACGCTGCTCACCTCTTCGACATAATAGGTGTCGGGAACCAGGCCCCACGCCGTGACGGATTGCGTCGTCACGCCTCCTCCCGTGAAGGTAATGACCTTGGTCTTGCTGAACGACTCGTCATTGGCACGGGTAATGTGGAATGTTATCTCGAGTTTCTCACCCGCATCCAGGAAGTTGGGAATGCTCTTCTGGATCGTGAGCTTGGCCTTGGCCGAGGAAGCGATCGGGATCTGCAGCTCGTTGGTGCTGGCCGCAAATCCGTCCGAGGCGGTCAGGTAGGCGGTGTCTCTCAACATGCCCGTCGTGACGCGCTTGGGATCGTCGAGATAAACCATCTTCTCAAAGGTGATGGAACCACTGTCTGTCTGGCCAGTCGTCTGCCACCCTACCTCGCCGTCCGTCTGCGTGTCCGCCAGGTAGCCATCCAGGAAGTCGCCGAACGACGGCACCCCGACCGCATACATCAGACCCACTCCGTCGATCTCCTCCACGTCCTTGATGGTCGTCGACGCATTCGTGACCTCGCCCTGCTGGATCTGGGCGTTCGCGACCGCCGTCGTGGTGCCCGGAACCGGGATGCCGGTTGCCTTATCCGTATAGGTCCCTGACACCTCATTGTGCAGCCAGTCACCGACCTTGCCCGCCGTCGCCGCGTCGAATTCGACCGTGAATTCGGCGACCATGCCATTGAAGCCGGCAGCGAGGTCGAATGGACCCTCGTTATAGGTGTCGAGCAGGGTACCGGTGTTGTCCGATCCCTTGTACAGCTTGTCGGTCAACTCGACGGTGATCGTACGCGCGGCTGGATTCTTCGCATTCAACACTATGTTGACCGCAACCTTGCCACCGATGACTTCCGCCTTGGTCCAGGTGACAGTGATCTGGACGGGAAGGGAGGTCGGCGCATCGCTGCGGCAGACGTTGCCAAAGTCCAGCGAATCTTCGGTCCCCTTGGAGATATTCCAGGTCTGCTCCGCGCCCTGGTGGGCCGTCATCGTCTTGGAAATCTCTTGCGGCTCTATCTCCTTCACCGGGATGGAGACGTCGCGTGCACCAGCCCCTCCGGTGTCGAGATCCTCGGCCAGGAGATTGGCGTGCAGCGATGACCCCGGGAACAGGTGCGATCCCAGGGCCAACCGGCCGTAGTAGTCATAGACACAGGTGGTATTTTTCGCCTGTGTGACCGTGATCAGCCGGTAAATCGAGACGTCGGTTCCGCCAATGCCGGGATCCAATTCCGTTTGCGGCGTCGACTGGGCTGCCGCACAGGACGCACTCGACTTGCCCACATTCAGCACCGGGACCGAAATAATGTCATATCCGGGTTTGCCTGCATCCTCGTTGTCCAGTACCACGCCAAGGGTGTACATCTGGCTGGCAGGGGCGGAGTTGCCGGCCTGCAGCGTGATGCGATAAGGAACGAGGTCGAGTTCGTTCCACGTCTTGCCTAGGTTACCAGTGGTGTAGTCCGCGTCGGGGCAGATAAAGGGACCGCCATCGGGGAAGGTGAAGTTCGCGTCTTTGCGACACCCCTCCAAGGTAGTCTGCACCCCAACGGGATCGGCGGCCTGCGCCGGCGGCGTGCCGAGCAGCCCGAGCGTGAGCAGGGCTCCCAGCGTCGTCTTCCATCGTTTGCTGACGAACATGTCGATGTCTCCTTGACGTTGTCCTTGTGTGGCCGGGTAGCATCGTTCGACACGAGCACCCACGACCGCCGGTCGTCATGACGAGAGCGATAGAGCAAGTCGTGTGCCAGTGAATGTGAGGTGCAAAAACAAGGGGTTACGGAGATCTGCCGCCGGACGTGTCACAGGCATGAAACACATGGCACCGAACGATCCGTCGGGACGGGCCACAAGTCGTTGATAACTGGACCAAACGAACATGGTGCATGATGTATCGCGATTGATACTCGCGGTGCCGGTGCCTGACGCACCCTGCCCCGTCGAGCGACCACGGCAGGGGTGCCCGCGACTTGAAAGTGGTCTGTCAATGAGCGTCTGGTGCTGGCGAAAGCGGTGAAAGCAGCGTGACTGGCTCAAGGGGGTTGAACGGGATGCGCATGGCCATCCCGAGGAATATGCCCTTGCATGAGGGGTAATGCGCCGAGCGAACAAGGACAATGACGAGGATATTCAGAGGAGAGCTCCTACAGCATGGAGGCAGTCCAAAATGCGAAAAGGCCGCTCGATGAGCGGCCTTTTCTAATGTGGTCGGTGTGAGAGGATTCGAACCTCCGACCCCTTCGTCCCGAACGAAGTGCGCTACCAAGCTGCGCTACACACCGATGTCTGCGGGGCGAGAATTTACCGAAAGCCCCGACATGACACAAGCCTTTTTTTGCATCTGCCGTAAAAAAAGGGCTTTACGCTCAATAATCCAGCGTTTCATGGCGATACGGAGCACCGGGCTCGTCCAGGTGCTCAGTTACGCCTTTGGCGGCAGCTGAAACTCGGCAGGTCCCAGCAGACGCCGACTCCAATCGGCAACGACCCCGTGCTCCAGCCAGTGGGCCGCATGCTGGCGCCAGTTTGGAGAGAGCGCCGGGTTGTCCAGCAGCAGTTGCAGGTCCCCTTCGTGGCGGGCCTGGTTGAACAGGATGTCGGCGGTGCGCTTCACCGTCAGCTCGGGATAGGGCCTGTCCATCAGCAGCAGTTCATCCACCGGGGCCACGCGCCCCTCCTCCAGCACCCGCAGCAACCAGCCGCAGCGGCCGCTGAGCTGCATCACCTGGGAGAGGTGCGGGTAGCCAAAGCGTTGATTGAGCTTGAAGCAGGGGGATCTCGGCTGGCTGATCTGGATCAGGGCGGCGCCGAGGCGATAGACATCGCCGATGCAGGCCTGCGCCTCTGTCAATCCGAGGCCGGAGAGGTTTTCGCCAAAGGCCGCCGGCTGCCAGGAGGCTCGGGGGGCAGGCAGACCCAGCGCGGTTTGCCAGCTCTTCCACCAGGGGTAGTGATCCGCAGGGTAGTAGTGCAGGGCGCGATCCGGGCCGCCGTGATGGCGCTTGTCGCTCTGCTCATCGCCCTCCAGGCCCGAGAAGCCGCACCACAGGGGATGCCCTGCCTCATGCTTGTCGATGGCACTGACGAGTCCGGGGGCGAGTTCGGCATTCATCTCGGCGCTCTGGCCGATAAAGAGGGAGATCCGCATTCCATTCTCCTGACGGATGAGAGAATGCGGATCTTAGGGGCTGTTGAGCCGTCGGCGCAAGCCGTGTTACTGCGTCAACAGCCCCGGGGTCAGGCGACGGCCTGCATCTGGGTGGTCATGGCAATCTCGGCGCGGCGGCGTTTCTCCGCCCTCGCCATCAGGTACCAGCTGCCGAAGGTGAACAGCGACACCGACAGCAGGATCAGGCTCGCCACCGCGTTGATCTCGGGTTTCACCCCGAGGCGCACCGCCGAGAACACCTCCATCGGCAAAGTAGTGGAACCCGGACCCGAGACGAAGCTCGCCAGCACCAGATCATCCAGCGACAGGGCGAACGACATCATGCCGCCCGCCGCCAGCGACGGGGCTATCATCGGGATGGTGATGAGGAAGAACACCTTCCACGGCTTGGCGCCCAGATCCATGGCCGCCTCCTCGATGGAGAGATCCAGCTCCCGCAACCGCGCCGACACCACGATCGCCACATAGGCGGTACAGAAGGTGGTGTGCGCAATCCAGATGGTCAACATGCCCCGCTCGGCGGGCCAGCCCACCAGCTGGGCCATGGCCACGAACAGCAGCAGCAGCGACAGACCCGTGATCACCTCTGGCATCACCAGGGGCGCCGTCACCATGCCGCCGAACAGGGTGCGGCCACGGAAGTGCGGGATCCGGGTCAGCACGAAGGCCGCCACTGTCCCCAGCGCCACCGCGGCGATGGCGGTGTAGAAGGCGATCTCCAGGGAGCGGAACACGGAGCCAATCAACTGTTTGTTGTCGAGCAGACCGAAGTACCACTTGAGCGACCAGCCCCCCCACACAGTCACCAGCTTGGAGGCGTTGAAGGAGTAGATGACCATGATGATCATGGGCAGGTAGATGAACAGCAGCCCCAGCCAGAGCATCAGCTTGGCAAAACCAAAGCGCCTCATACTTTCCCCTCCAGCTCTTTGGCCTGGTTGCGGTTGAACAGGATGATCGGAATGATCAGCACCGCCAGCATCACCACCGCCAGGGCGGACGCCACCGGCCAGTCACGGTTGTTGAAGAACTCCTGCCACAGCACCTTGCCGATCATCAGGGTCTCGGGGCCGCCCAGCATCTCGGGGATGACGAACTCGCCCACCACGGGAATGAAGACCAGCATGCAACCGGCGATGATGCCGTTCTTGGAGAGCGGCACAGTGATCTGCCAGAACCGGGTCAGGTTGCGGGCGCCGAGATCGGAGGCCGCCTCCAGCAGGCTCTGGTCATGTTTGACCAGGTTGGCGTAGAGCGGCAGCACCATGAACGGCAGGTAGGAGTAAACGATGCCGATGTAGACCGCCAGGTTGGTGTTGAGGATCTGCAAGGGCTCGTCTATCACCCCTATCCCCAGCAAGACGCTGTTGAGCAGGCCGTTGTTGCTGAGGATACCCATCCAGGCGTAGACCCGGATCAGGATGGCGGTCCAGGTCGGCATCATGATGAGCAGCAGCAGAACTGTCTGGGTCTCCTTGTTGGCCCGCGCAATGGAGTAGGCCATGGGATAGCCGATCAGCAGGCAGAGCAGGGTGCTGATGAAGGCCATCTTGAGGGAGCCCAGATAGGCCGCGATATAGAGCTCATCCTCCTGCAGCAGCAGGTAGTTGCCCATGTTGAGCAGTATGGTGAGCTGATTGTCGGCCCAGCTCATCACGTCGGTGTAGGGCGGGATCGCCACATCCGCTTCGGCGAAGCTGATCTTCACCACTATGACGAAGGGCAGCAGGAAGAACAGGAACAGCCAGAAGAAGGGAATGCCGATCACCAGCTGGCGTCCCCCCATCTGCTTGAGTCGTCTCAATGCCTTCATGATTGCAGCACCACGCCGCTGTCATCTTCCCAGTAGAGGAACACCTGGTCATCCCAGGTTGGCCGCTTGCCGTGGCGTTCGGCATTGGCGATGAAAGCCTGAACGATTTTGCCCGAGGGCAGCTGGATGTGATAAACCGAGTGACCGCCCAGATAGGCGATGTCATAGACCTCACCCTTGGTCCAGTTGAAGTCCGGATGCTCGATCTCCTCCGGCTTGTGCAGGCTCATCAGCAATTTTTCCGGCCGCAGGGCGTAGGTCACCTTCTTGTTCTCGGCGCGGGAGCTGATGCCGTGGCCCACGTAGATGGGCTGCTCCAGATCCGCGCAGGCGATGGTGGCGTGGTCCTGTTCATCTTCCACCAGCAGGCCGTCAAACAGGTTGACGTTGCCGATGAACTCGCACACCAGCCGGCTGGCCGGGGTTTCGTAGATGTCCATCGGGCTGCCGATCTGCTCGATGCAGCCGAGGTGCATGATGGCGATCCGCTCCGCCATGGTCATGGCCTCTTCCTGATCGTGGGTCACCATGACGCAGGTTACGCCGACTCGCTCGATGATCTCCACCAGCTCCAGCTGCATCTTGGAGCGCAGCTTCTTGTCCAGCGCCCCCATGGGCTCATCGAGCAGCAGCAGCTTGGGGCGCTTGGCCAGCGACCGGGCCAGGGCGACCCGCTGGCGCTGACCGCCGGAGAGCTGGTGCGGCTTGCGACGGGCATACTGGGTCATCTGCACCAGCTTGAGCATCTCCTCCACCCGGGCGTCGACCTCTGCCTTGGGCAGGCCATCCTGCTTGAGGCCGAAGGCGATGTTCTGCGCCACCGTCATGTGGGGAAACAGGGCGTAGGACTGGAACATCATGTTGATGGGACGTTCATAGGGCGGCATGTCGGTAATGTCGACCCCATCCAGGAACAGCCGCCCCTCGGTGGGGCGCTCGAACCCGGCCAGCATCCGCAGCAAGGTGGACTTGCCGGAACCTGAACCACCCAGCAGGGCGAAGATCTCGCCCTTGTGGATGTTGAGAGACACGTTATCGACCGCCAGCGTTTCGTCGAACTGCTTGCTTACCCTGTCTATTTTAACCAGCACTTCTTTACGCTGCTGGCTGCCCTCGAGGGCTTTCTTGTAGGCACTGGAGGCTATCGCCATTACCAAACTCCCAAAGGTGATACCGGCCGGGGCCGATCCATCAATACAATCTGGCGCCCCGGGATGGGCGCCAAGGTTAGGTTCCGGACTTGATCTTGGTCCAACTCCGGGTGATCAGGCGCTGCACCGAGCGGGGATGTGCTTCCTGCACATACAGACGCTCCAGCACCGCCTGGGGGGGATAGACTGACTCGTCATCGCGCACGGCCTTGTCCATGAACTCTCCCGCCTTGAGGTTCGGGTTCGCGTAGCCCACGTAGTCGCTCACCTTGGCGATGACCTGCGGCTCGAGAATGTAGTTGATCAGGGCGTGAGCCTCTTTGACGTTGGTGGCATCGGAGGGGATCGCCATCATGTCGAACCACAGATTGCCCCCCTCCTTGGGGATGCTGTAGGCAATCTTGATCCCCTTGCCCGCCTCGTCGGCCCGGGCCGCCGCCTGCAGTATGTCACCGGAGAACCCCGCCGCCACACAGATGTCGCCATTGGCGAGATCCCCTATGTACTTGGAGGAGTGGAAGTAGGTCACATAGGGCCGCACCTTGAGCAACTGCTCCTCGGCACGCTTGAGATCCGCAGGATCGTGGCTGTTGGGATTGAGGCCGAGGTAGTTCAGGGCAGCCGGGATCATCTCGTCCGCCGAGTCGAGGAAGGCCACCCCGCAGTGGGAGAGCTTCTTCATGTTTTCCGGCTCGAAGATGGTCGCCCAGGAGTCAATCTTGTCGACCCCCAGCACGGCCTTCACCTTCTCGACGTTGTAACCTATGCCGTTGGTGCCCCACAGATAGGGCACGGCGTACTGATGGCCCGGATCCACCTTGTCGAGCTGCTTGAGCAGCAGGGGATCCAGGTTGCTCAGATTGGGCAGCAGGGCGGGATCCAGCTTCTGGAAAGCCCCCGCCTTGATCTGCTTGGCCAGGAAATTGTTGGAAGGCACGACCAGATCGTAACCGGTGCGTCCGGTCAGCAGCTTGCCCTCCAGCGTCTCGTTGGAGTCAAACACGTCGTAGACGGTCTTGATCCCGGTCTTCTGCTGAAAGTCACTGAGGGTGGTCTCGCCGATATAATCGGACCAGTTGTAAAAATGAACCACAGGGGCTGCCTGGGCCAGATTTGCAAACCCCAGGGTCAGGGCCAGCGTTGCCATCTTGGTCATGTGCACGTATCAGTCCTCGTTTGTGTGATTTTGCCAGTCGCGCATCCATACGCGCCGTCCAACCTGTCGGGTGGTCACCACCCTCCCGGCCGAACTGCGGACCGGGAGGGGTACTCGTCACTTACTTACCTGATTTGATCTTGGTCCAGCTGCGGGTCATCAGACGCTGCACCTTGGCCGGCAGATCCGGGAAGGTGTAGATCTTCTTGAGGGTGTCCGCCGTCGGGTAGATGCCCGGATCGTTGCGGATCGCCTCGTCCACCAGCGGAGTCGCTGCCTTGTTGCCGTTCGGGAACTGCACCACGTTGGTGATGTTCGCGATCACTTCCGGCTTCATCAGGTAGTTGATGAAGGTGTGGGCTGCCTCGACGTTCTTGGCGTCCGCCGGGATGGCGATCATGTCGAAGAAGCTGCCGGCCCCCTCTTTCGGAATGGTGTAAGTCAGGCTGACACCGTTCTTGGCTTCGGCGGCACGTGCCTTGGACTGCTGCAGGTCACCTGAGTAACCCACCGCCACGCACAGGTTGCCGTTGGCCAGATCCGAAATGTACTTGGAGGAGTGGAAGTAGGCGGTATAGGGGCGGATGGAGAGGAACAGCTCCTCTGCCTTCTTCAACTCGTCCGGCTTCTGGCTATCCGGCTTGAAGCCCAGGTATTGCAGGGCGGCCGGCAGCATTTCGGTCGGCGAGTCGAGGAAGGAGACACCGCACTCCTTCAACTTGGCCATGTTCTCCGGCTTGAACACCAGATCCCAGGAGTTGACCGGCGCATCGGCACCCAGCACGGCCTTCACCTTCTCGGCGTTGTAGGCGTAGCCAATGGTGCCCCACAGGTAAGGGATGGAGTACTGGTTGCCCGGATCGCTCGGTTCGAGCGCCTTGAGCAGATCGACATCCATGTTCTGCCAGTTGGAGAGTTTGGACTTGTCCAGCTTCTGGAAGACGCCTGCCTTGATCTGCTTGGCCAGGAAGGGGTTGGACGGGACGACGATGTCATAACCCGAACTGCCCGCCAGCAACTTGGCTTCCAGCACCTCGTTGCTGTCGAACACGTCGTACACCACCTTGATGCCCGTCTCCTTCTGGAAGTTTTCCAGCGTATCCGGCGCTATGTAGTCGCTCCAGTTGTAGACGTGCAGCACCTTCTCGTCGGCCATCGCCCCGGTACTCATCATGACCAGCGCCACGGAAGCAGCCATCATTCCCTTTTTAAAAGACATAGTCCTTGTCTCCTAAGCAAATTGTATGCGTAAGCCAATCTGCCCGGTTTCAGCCTATTCCTGCAGCTTTGCAGCCGTCAGATCCAGACTGAGCCTGGCCAGTTTGACCAATTCATCCACCTGTTCCTCGGTGATCACCAAGGGGGGCGATATGATCATGGTATCGCCGACAGCCCTCATCACCAAGCCATTGTTAAAACAGAACTCCCGACAGATCATCCCGGCGTGCAGTTCGGCCGGGAAACGACGTTTCGTCTGTTTGTCCTGGACTATTTCCAGCGCGGCGACCAGGCCTTTACCCCGGGTTTCTCCCACCAGCGGGTGATCGGCGAGCTCGCTCCAGCGGCGCTGCAAATAGGGGCCGATACTATCATGAACGCGCTTAACTATGCTCTCACTTTGCATAAGCTGGATGTTGGCGATGGCCACGGCGCAGGCCACCGGATGACCGGAATAGGTGAAGCCGTGGTTGAACTCGCCCCCCTCCTCCACCAGCACCCTGGCGACCCTGTCCCCCACCATCACGGCCCCCATCGGCAGGTAGCCCGAGGTGATGCCCTTGGCCAGACACATGAGGTCAGGCTTGATGCCGAAGCCTTCGCTGGCAAACCAGTGACCGGTGCGGCCGAAACCGCAGATCACCTCGTCGGCGATGAGCAGGATGCCGTACTTGTCACAGATGCGCTGGATCTCGGGCCAGTAGCTGTCGGGCGGAATGATGACGCCGCCGGCCCCCTGGATAGGCTCGCCGATGAAGGCCGCCACCTTGTCCACCCCCAGTTCCAGGATCTTCTCTTCCAGCTGGCGGGCACGGGCCAGGCCGAACTCCTGGGCGCTCATGCCCTCCCCCTCGCCGAAGTGATAGGGCTGATCGATGTGAACTATGCCGGGAATGGGCAGGCCACCCTGGGCGTGCATCCCCTTCATGCCCCCCAGACTGGCGCCCGCCACCGTGGAGCCGTGGTAGGCGTTGTGGCGGCTGATGATCACCTGCTTGTCCGGCTGCCCCTTGCTGGCCCAGTAGTGGCGCACCATGCGCAGCACTGTGTCGTTGCACTCCGAGCCCGAGCCGGTGAAGAAGACGTGGTTGAGATGGGGCGGCGTGATCTCGGCCAGCAGGGTCGCCAGTTCGGCGGCGGGGGGATGGCTGGTCTGGAAGAAGAGGTTGTAATAGGGCAGTTGCTGCATCTGTCTGGTGGCGGCATCCACCAGCTCCTGGCGGCCATAACCCAGGTTGACGCACCACAGGCCCGCCATCCCGTCCAGGATGCGGCGCCCGTCGGAGTCTTCCAGATAGACCCCCTCGGCCTTGGTGATGATGCGGCTGCCCTTCTTGTTCAGGGCCTGAAAGTCGGTAAAGGGATGCAGGTGGTGGCTGGCATCCAGTTGCTGCCACTCGCGGGTGGTCTGCTTCATTGCTTGCTCCTCGGTTCCTTCGATTTAAGCGATTTAAGCGATCGTCGTGTCGTCATCCATGGGCTGGCCCACGGGCACGGTGCGGCCGCGAGCGGGCGCCATCGGCCGCCCCTCACGAGCCAGTGCCATCTTGCTTTGAGAGTGACGGGAGAGGCCTGCGCCCCTCCCGGGACGGGTCAGACGTTCAGCAGCAGGAATTCCCGTTCCCAGCGGCTGATCACCCCGAAGTAGGTCTCGTACTCCTTGCGCTTGACCGCGACGAAGGCGCGGATGAAGCGCTCCCCCAGCATGTCCTTGATGGGCTCGCACTGCTCCAGATGGCTGAGCGACTCCTCCAGGGAACGGGGCAGGCTGTAGGGCAGGTCATAGGCACTCGCCTTCATCTCCTGCATGGGCTCCAGCTTCTCCAGCATGCCGAGGTAGCCACAGGCCAGGGTGGCGGCCAGCGCCAGATAGGGGTTGGCGTCTGCACCGGCGAAGCGGTTCTCGACCCGGCGCGCGCTCGGCTCGGAGAAGGGCACCCGCAGGCCGCAGGTGCGATTTTCCACGCCCCACTGCACGTTGCGCGGCGCGCTCTCGCCGAAGGTGAGGCGGCGGTAGGAGTTGACGTTCGGCGCCAGCAGGGCGGTCACCGCCGGGGTGTACTTCTGCAGACCGGCGATGAAGTGCATGAACTGCTCGGAGTTGCCCCCTTCGCTGGTGCCAAACAGGTTGCGCCCCTCGGCGTCTTCCAGGCTCTGGTGGATGTGCATGGCGGAGCCCGGCTCATCGCTCATGGGCTTGGCCATGAAGGTGGCATAGATGCCGTGACGATGGGCCGCTTCCCGCATGGTGCGCTTGAACAGGAACACCTGGTCGGCGAGATCGATGGCGTCACCGTGCAGGAAGTTGATCTCCATCTGGGCGGCGCCGGACTCGTGGATCAGGGTGTCCACCTCCAGCTCCTGGGCCTCGCAGTAGTCGTACATGTCCTCGAAGATGGGATCGAATTCGTTGACCGCATCTATGCTGAACGACTGGCGCGCCGTCTCGGGGCGGCCGTTGCGGCCCACCGGCGGCACCAGCGGATAGTCGGGGTCTTCGTTGCGCTTGACCAGATAGAATTCGAGTTCGGGGGCCACCACCGGCTTCCAGCCCTGCTTCTCGTAAAATGACAGGACCCGGCGCAGCACGGAGCGCGGCGCTATGTCGATCAGCTTGCCATTGATGTCGAAACAGTCGTGAATCACCTGAGCCGTGGGCTCCAGTGCCCAGGGCACGAAACGAATGGTGTTGGGATCGGGATAGAGCTGCATGTCCCGCTCCAGCGGATCGATCATGCTGTCGTCATCCGGGTACTCGCCGGTCACCGTCTGGGTGAAGATGACCTCGGGCAGCCGCATGCCCCCTTCGCGCAGAAACTTGTTGGCTGGAATGATCTTGCCTCGGGCATTGCCGGTGAAATCCGGGAACAGGCACTCCACTTCCGTGATGCGATTGCTCTCCATCCAGCCCTTGATACTGTCCATGTTAAACCCCGACTCTACGGTTGTCATTGGCAAGGGTGTCTAATATAAGGAACACCATTGTTAAGAAAATGTAATCGACATCACCATAAAAGCCCGTGATAAAGGCCTTTGTCAAGCAGTGGTGTTTAAAAAACTATAAACAACGGCCGATATAATGACCAATGCGGCACCAAATACTAAACACTCTGTGCCACGATCAACCCACTGCAAGCCCGATGCCAAGGCTGGACAGAACCTGCTCGATACTCAGTCAGCCCCTGTCGGAGCGGGCCCATTTCTTTGCAAGGGCGCACAATCCTTATCCAATTCTCTTTGCATACCTGCATTTTTTTGGTACAAGGCCCGCCCTGATTTGCACTCTCCTGCATGGATTTGGTGCAAATCGGACTACAGGGGCTTGGTCTGCGGGCCGACAGCCCCCATAAATGGGAAAAATTGGGAAACTGACTGGTAGCAAACCCTATGTGTGATTTCATGACTGAAGACCAACTGGCCTTTTACAAGGGTCAGATCGAGCGACAAATCCTCGAGCTCGAAGAGCGTCTCAACTCCCAAGCCAGCCAGGCCATCGCCACCGATACCAACGAGATGGCCGATGAAATTGATCGTGCCAGCATCGAGGAGGCCCGCCGTCTGGAGCTGAACCGCATCGAGCACGACAAGCTGCATCTGCGCAAGCTGAAAGGGGCGTTGAAACGCATCAATGAAGGAGACTTTGGCTACTGCGAATCCTGCGGTGACGAGATCTCCCTCAAGCGGCTGCAGGCTCGTCCTGAGTCCCGCTTCTGCGTCGAGTGCCAGAGCACCAAGGAATTCAACGACACCCACGTGTTCCGCCGCGTCGCCTGATGCGCCGGTGAACCGTCACCCCCTTGTCGCACCGGGCCGCAGGCAAGGCAGTGCGCAGGCACCGGCGTCCGTATAGACAGACGAGCATGCCGGGCTGCACATGAACCTTGTTTGCGGCTTCACAGCAAGAGCGTGACAACTTCTGTTAGACTCCGGGCAAGTCCCGGACTCTACAGGAGATCAGAGCGTGAAATGGCTCATCAAGCTGTGTTTGTGCCTGCCGCTGCTGGCACAGGCGCAGACTCTCACCGTCAAGGTCCCCAGCCGACCGATCAATGACCTCGACAGCGAATACCAGCTCAAGCTGCTGGAGCTGGCACTCGACCGTGCCGGGCAGCCCTACAAGCTGGAGCGGGTCGACCTCAATCTCAATCAGTTCACCCTGCAGCAGGAGCTGCGCAAGGGCAAAACCATCAATGTGTTCTGGATGGGTACCTCCAGCGCCCTCGAATCCGCCCTGATCCCCGTCCCCATTCCGCTGTTCCGCGGTCTGGAAGGGCTGCGGCTGTCGTTCATTCACGGCGATGCCCAGGAGAAGTTCAACCAGGTCAACACCCTGGCGGATCTCAAGCTGCTGAAGGCGGCCCAGGGGGTCGGCTGGGCCGACAACAAGATCCTGGAGCAGGCGGGCATAGCGACCTACGCGGGGCGCTACAGCAACCTGTTCCGTCTCATCAACGACGGCGACAAGCTCGACTTCTTCCCCCGTGGTCTGGTGGAGATCTTCGCGGAACGCCGTGAGCTGGCGGCCCAGTACCCCAATCTCGCCATAGAGCAGCACCTGCTGATCCGCTACCCCTTCGCCGAGTTCTTCTTCGTCAGCCCAGAGTCTCCCAAGCTGGCCAAGGCGATCCAGACAGGACTGGAGCGGGCCTATGCCGACGGCAGCTTCATGAAGTTCTTCCACGAGAATCCCAGGGTGCGCGAGGCCCTGGCCAGCGCGAACCTGGAGCAGAGGGTCACCATCTCCCTGCCCAACCCGGACATGACCCCCTTGCTCAGGAGCATTCCAGCCCAATATTGGGATTATCCCCCCAGGCAGTAATGCCTGGATTCCAGAACCCTATTTGCTGGGACTATCCCCCCAGACAAGGACAATAACGCCGGGATTCCAGAGCCCTATTTGCTGGGACTATCCGCCCAGACAAGGGCAATAACGCCGGGATTCCGGGGCCCTATTTGTTGGGACTATCCCCCACAGGCAGGGGCAGTAGTCCCTGACCGCAGGCTCGCAGGGAATAAGCGGGCCGGTTTCAACCGCAGCACCAGGGAGGTGCCATGAAACGACTCGACGACTGGTTCAGCGACTACGGCCAGAGCCACCAGCACCCGGTCAATGTGGCCATCCACAAGGTGGCGGTGCCCGGCATCTACCTCTGTACCCTGGCCCTGCTCTGGTGCCTGCCGGCAGGCCCGCTGCCGCCGTCCCTCAACTGGGCGGCGCTGGTTGCCATTCCGGTGCTGGCCTTCTACCTGCAGCTGTCGTTTGCCCTGTTCGTGGGAATGGCGATCCTGACCGCGCTGGGACTGGCCTTCTGCCACAGCTGGAAAGGACCCTTGCTGTGGCCGGCCCTGTGCGGCTTCGCACTGCTCTGGGTAGCCCAGTTCGCCGGCCACCGGATAGAGGGGAAGCGCCCCTCCTTCCTCGCCGACCTGCAATTTCTGCTGGTAGGCCCCGCCTGGGTGCTGGCCAGCCTCTATCGTCGCTTGGGCATCCCCTACCGAGGGAAGCCAAAGGAGAAACCATGACACACCCTTCCCCCCTCACCCGCGCCCTGCCTCTGCTGCTGGGCATGCTGTTTGCCGGTCCGGCGCTGGCCGACAAGGCCGACCCCGTCGGCGAGGTGAGCACCGCCTTCAAGCTGGTCGGTCCCAATCACAAGATCCTGGTGGAGGCGTTCGACGACCCGAAAATCGCCGGCGTCGCCTGCTACCTGGCGCGCCCCAAGACAGGGGGCGTCAAGGGTGGCCTCGGGCTGGCGGAAGATCCCTCCCACGCCTCACTGTCGTGCCACCAGATAGGCCCCATCACCCTGCCCGCCAAGCTCAAAGCCGGGGAAGAGGTGTTCGACGTCAGCACCTCGCTAGTGTTCAAGGAGCAGAAGGTGGTGCGTTTTTACGACGAGAAGCGCAATGCCCTTGTCTATCTGACCTACAGCACCAAGTTGGTGGATGGTTCGTACAAGAGTGCAGTGAGCGCCGTTCCCATCATGCCTTGGGGCTGAATCCCCACCATTTATCCCGTGATGACGGTCACTATTTGTTGTAATTTAACCACATCATTATCTGCGGAGAGCGCCCCATGAGAGTCGCCGTTTTCAGTACCAAGAGCTACGACAAGGAACACTTCAATCAGGCCAACAGCCAGTACGGCTTCGAGCTGGAGTTCTTCGACGTGCGGCTGGAGGCCAAGACAGCCCGCCTCGCCCATCACTTCCCCGTGGTCTGCCTGTTCGTCAACGATGACGCCGACCGGGAGGTGCTGACCGAGCTGGCCGCCAATGGCACCAAGGTCATCGCCCTGCGCTGCGCTGGTTACAACAACGTGGATCTGGTAGCCGCCAAGGAGCTGGGTCTGAAAGTGGTGCGGGTGCCCGCCTACTCCCCCGAGGCGGTCGCCGAGCACGCGGTGGGCCTGATGATGACCCTCAACCGCCGCATCCATAAGGCCTACCAGCGCACCCGGGATGCCAACTTCTCCCTGGAGGGGCTGGTCGGCTTCAACATGCATGGCCGCACCGCCGGCATCATAGGCACCGGCAAGATCGGCATCGCCACCCTGCGCATCCTCAAGGGCTTCGGCATGCGCCTGCTGGTGAGCGACCCCTACCCGAACCAGGCGGCCATCGATCTGGGGGCCGAGTACGTGGACATCGACACCCTGCTGCGCCAGTCCGACGTCATCAGCCTGCACTGCCCCCTGTTCAAGGAGAACTACCACCTGCTGAACAAGGAGGCCTTCGCCAAGATGAAGGACGGGGTGATGATCATCAACACCAGCCGGGGCGGCCTGCTCGACTCCAACGCCGCCATCGAGGCCCTCAAGACCTCCCGCATCGGCGCCCTGGGGCTGGACGTCTACGAGGAGGAGGAAGATCTCTTCTTCGAGGACAAGTCCAACGAGGTGATCACCGATGACGTCTTCCGCCGCCTCTCAGCCTGCCACAACGTGCTGTTCACCGGTCACCAGGCCTTTCTGACCCGGGAGGCGCTGCACGCCATCGCCGACACCACCCTCGGCAACATCCAGGCCATCGAGAGCCAGGGCCGCAGCGACAACGAGGTGGAGTAACCCCTCCCCCGCAGCGATGAAGGACAGAGGGCGCCACGCCCTCTGTTTCCTGTGCCGACAGGCGCCCCGCTCCTCCTGTTGCCCCTCGCGAGCGCAATAACCATGGCGCCGGGTTGTGAGACTCGGCGCCTTCGGGTAGGCTACCAGCCCTTTTTTGTACAGGAGTCTGGCAAGCATGTTCATCGGATTTGCTCACTGTACCTCCGACTGTGCGTCGGGTTGTAAGACCCGGCACCTTCGAGTAGGCCAGTCCTCCTTTCTTACTCTGGAGTCTGGCACCCATGTTTATCGGATTTGATTACGGTACCTCCAACTGTGCCGTCGCCGTGATGGAACAGGGCAGCCCCAGGCTGCTGACCCTCTCCGGTTCCCACTACCTCCCCTCCACCCTGCACGCCCCGCACCGGGACGCCATCGCCGGCCTGCTGGCCGAACGGCTGGCCAGCACCCAGCAGGCGGAGTACCTCAAGCTGCGGGGCCCCGTGGTGACCCGGGCCCAGGCGGTACGTCGCCAGATGCGCGAAGAGGGGCTCATCGACGAGCTCAGCTTCGGCGGCGCGGCGCTGGAGCGCTACCTGGAGGAGCCGGATGACGGTTACTACATCAAGTCGCCGAAATCCTTCCTCGGGGCCTACGGCCTCAAGGCGCCCCAGATAGCCCTGTTCGAGGACATCGTCTGCGCCATGATGCTGCACGTCCGCCACGAGGCGGAGCAGCAGACCGGCGCCCCCGTGCGCCAGGCGGTGATAGGTCGCCCGGTCAACTTCCAGGGGCTGGCCGGGGAGGAGAGCAACCGCCAGGCCATCGCCATCCTGGGTGAGGCGGCCCGCCTCGCCGGCTTCGAGCGGGTGGAGTTTCTCTACGAGCCGGTGGCCGCCGGCTTCGAGTTCGAGGCGCGCCTCACCGAGGATGCCGTGGTGCTGGTGGTGGACATAGGCGGCGGCACCACGGACTGCTCCATGCTGCGCATGGGCCCGAGCCACCGCGACCGGCTCGATCGCAGCGGCGATCTGCTCGGCCACAGCGGCCAGCGCATCGGCGGCAACGACTTCGACATCCGCCTGACGGTGGAGGGCATGATGCCGCTGCTCGGCATGCACGAGACCCTCAAGACCGGCAAGCCGCTGCCCCACCCGCTGTTCTGGGACGCGGCCGCCATCAACGACGTCAGCGCCCAGAGCCGCTTCTACAGCCTGGACACCGCCCGCCAGCTGCAGGATCTGCAGCTCGACAGCCAGCCCGGCAGCAAGCTCTCACGGCTCGCCAGCCTGCGGACCCACAAGCTGAGCCACCAGCTGGTGTGGCGCGCCGAGCAGGGCAAGATCGCCCTCTCCGACCACGAGCTCAATCACCAGACCCTGAACGAGCTGGAGAAGGGGCTGGAGGCGGAACTCACCCGCCCTCAGCTGGCCAGTGCCTCGGCCCCCCTGCTGGAGAAGATCGGCGAGCTGATGGACGAGGCGATCGCCGCCGCCGGCGTGGCGCCGGACCGGATCTTCGTCACCGGTGGCAGCGCCCGCTCCCCCCTCATCAAGGCCTTCATTCGCCAGAAGCTGCCCGCAGTGCCTTTAGAAGGGGGCGATGACTTCGGATCTGTGGCCTCGGGTCTCGCCCGTTACGCCGAGCGGCTGTTCGCCGGCTGAGCCCCGACACGCCAAAGGCTGCCCACTGCATCCCCTCTGGAAGGAGGGTATGACTTCGGTTCCGTCGTCTCGGGGCTCGCCCGTTACGCCGAGCGGTTGTTTGCCGATGCATAAGCCGGTTCACCGATAGACAAGCAAAAGGGGTCAGATGGTGACCCCTTTTGCGTGCAATCCGACTCGCCCGGGGCGGGTGTTGCCATTTGCCGACACCCCCTCTTCCCCCGGGGCGACAGAAGCGGTCGGGCACCTCCCCCCTCGCCCTGCCGCCCAGGCCCGGGGACGGGTATGCTTGTCATACCCACCACCGGAGCCCCTTCAATGCCCAGATTTCTGCTACTGCTGCTCGCCCTGCTCCTGCTCAGCGCCTGCAGCAGTACTCCCCGCTTCGCCTCGCAAGATCTGCAGCACCACCACTGGGTGCTCGACAAGCTGGATGGCCAGGCCATCCCCAGCAGCCGCGTCAATCCCCCCGACATCGAGATAGGGGAGCACTTCACCGTCAACGGCATCGCCGGGTGCAACCGCTACTTCGGCCAGGGCCATCTCGAGGATGACAGGCTCTGGGTCACCAGCCTCGGCAGCACGGCCATGGCCTGCCCGCCCAGGCTCGATCAGATCGAACAGGCGGTGCTCGCCACCCTGATGGAGGGCGCGACCCTGAGCGGCACGCCACAGACCCTGATCCTGACCGGAAAACGGCACCGTTTGGAATACAGACTGCGAGACTGGGTGTACTAGGGCTCACAAAACCACTCGCCGACAGGAACAACTGGCCCAGCTGTGGCACAATATGAGGCACTGTTCGCAATGGAGGCTGCCTCAGCCATGTCGATGGATCGCCTGTTTGGCAAGATCAAACAACTGCCCACAATCCCGCAGCTGCTGCACGAGCTGATGCAGAGTTTCAACGATGAGAATGCCCGCATCGACGAGATCGCGGCCAAGATCGCCATGGACCAGGTGATCAGCGTCAAGGTGCTGCGGATGGCCAACTCCGCCGCCCTGCGCCGGGGCAACGAGGTGACTTCCATCGAGCAGGCGGTGATCCGCCTCGGCTTCAACCGCTTGCGCTCCGTGGTGGTCGCCTCCGGCATCATCAGCAGCTTCAAGGCCCCCCCTGGCTTTGACAAGCACCGCTTCTGGACCCAGACCTTCCAGGTTGCCACCATAGCCCGCACCCTGGCCCAGCAGACCAAGGCGGTGGATCCGGAGAGCGCCTTCACCTGCGCCCTCATTCACAACATCGGCGAGCTGCTGATCCAGAGCACCCTGCCGGAGGAGGCCGGGCTCATCAACCTGGCCATCGAGAAGGGGAGCAGCCGGGTCGAGGCCCAGCGGGAGATGCTGGGGTACGACTATGCCCAGCTCGGCGCCGAGCTGGCGAAACGCTGGAACCTGTCGGCCTCCTTCGTCGACGCCATCGCCCAGCAGCTGGATCCCCTCTCCCACGAGCCCGTCAGCAAGGAGGCGGTGCTGATCCGGCTCTCCGTCTTCGTCTCCTTCGCCTGGCACGCCGGGGTACCGGCCCAGACCATCATAGCGCGCTTCCCCAAGCCGCTGGCCGACCAGCTCGGGCTGGATCCTGCCACCCTGGCGGATCAGCTGGAGCAACTCCACGAGCAGGGCAATGCCCTCGCCGACCTCCTGACCCAGTAGCCTCTGGCCACCCTCTGATGCAGTTGATACCATGACCCATCCCTTCCTGTTTCATCCCCAGGTGGCACCCTGGTTCAAAGAGAGTGCCGATACCCTGTTGCTCACCCTGTTCAGCGAGCTGGACGCCCCCATCCGCGAGGTGTGGCTGCGTCACGAGCCGGACAACGAGGAGTACCTGGTGGCCATGCGCCCGGTCTCGACCCGGGACAGGCTGCAGGTCTGGCAGGTCGAGCTGCCGCTGGCCAGGGGGCAGGAGATCCACCTCTACTGCTTCAAGTGCCTCACCGACCAGGAGCAGTGGTGGCTGCACGGGGCGGGCGTCAGCGCCGCCATGCCGCCGCGGGAGCAGCATTTCCGCTTCAACAGCCATCACCAGCCGCCGGCCTGGGTACAGGATCAGGTCTTCTACCAGATCTTCCCCGACCGCTTCTGCAACGGCGATCCCTCGCTGAGCGTCAGGCATCACGAGTACGAGTACCGCGGCAAGGCGGTCATCAGCAAGGCCTGGGGGGAACCGGTCAGTCGCCACGAGGAGGGCCACGGCGCGTGCGAGTTCTACGGCGGGGATCTGGCGGGGATAGACGCCAAGTTGCACTACCTGCAATCCCTCGGCGTAACGGCGCTCTACCTCAACCCCATCTTCGATTCGCCGAGCAACCACAAGTACGACACCCAGGACTACTTCAAGGTGGATGCCCACCTCGGCACCAATGCCCAGTTTGCCGAGCTGACCCGCAACCTGCATCAGCGCGGCATGAAGATCATCCTGGACGCCGTGGTCAACCACACCTCCACCGACCACCCCTGGTTCTGCCCGCCGCTGGGGGCCCAGAGCAACCCGGACTCCCCCTGGCGCAGCTTCTACACCTTCGATCAGGAAGGGGATTATGTCAGCTGGAAGGGCATTCGCAGCCTGCCCAAGCTGGACTTCTCCAGCGAGCAGGTGCAAGACGCCGTGTATCGGGCAGACAACGCCATTCTGCGCTACTGGATGCGGGCCCCCTACCAGATCGATGGCTGGCGCTTCGACGTCATCCACATGCTGGGGGAACGGGGCTCGGCCATGGGCAACAGTGGCCATGTGCGCGCCATTCGCGGCGCGGTGAAGCAGGAGAACCCGGACGCCTACGTGCTGGGCGAACACTTCTTCGAGGCGAGCCAGTGGCTGCAGGGGGATCAGGAGGACGGCGCCATGAACTACTACGGCTTCGCCCACCCCATACGCGCCTTCCTGGCGGGACAGGACATCGCCTATCACCCCATCCGGATCAGCGCCGAGGAGCTGGACAGGTGGCTCAAGCTGGCCCGGGCCCATATCCCCTTCAAGAACCAGCTGGCCCAGTTCAACCTGCTGGACAGCCACGACACAGCCCGCTTCCTGCACCTGCTGGGGGAGGACAAGCAGCGGATGCGCCTCGCCGCCACCCTGCTCATCACCTATATCGGCGTGCCCTCCATCTACTACGGCGACGAGGTGGGGCTCTCCGGCGGCAACGATCCGGACTGCCGTCGCTGCTTCCCCTGGGACACCACAGACTGGGATCATGTGCTGCACGATCACTACCGCCGCCTGATCCAGCTGCGCCGCCAGCGTCCGGCCCTGCGCCGGGGGGACATCCAGACCCTCTACGCCGGCCCTCACAGCTATGTGTTCGCCCGCACCCTGCAAAGCGATCAGGTGGTGGTGGCCTGCAACCGCCACCCCACGGAGCCGCGCACCATCAGCCTGCCCCTGTGGCAGACCGCCAGCCCCGCCAGCCGCTTCACCGACGCCTTCAACGGCGACAAGTTCGAGGTGGTGCAAGGGGAGGTGCAGCTCACCATACCGGCCAACTCGGCCAGGGTGCTGCTGTCGAGCTGACAACAAAAACCGGAGCCCAAGGCTCCGGTTTTTCTTCATGTTGCTTCGGCAAACCCCGGCAACCTCAGTAGTTGATGCTGACGTAGGGGACTTCCGGCACCTCCCAGGCCTGCTTGAGGTAGACGGTCAGCACGAAGAAGAAGTTCGCGAGCAGGTTGGCGAAGCGATAGAGGATGGGGTCGAAGCGCACACCGCTCTCTTCGAGGCGCACCAGCAGCCGCACCACCTTCTTGCTGCCACAGCGGCACAGGTGCAGGGTGGGAATGGGCTGGGGCCCCTGGGGCAGCACGAAACCGGTCACCCGGCCGCGGCTCGCCTCGTTGTAGTGATCGTAACGCCCCTTCAGCCAGTCCAGATCCTCCTCGAAGATCCCGAGCCTGCCGCGCACCGAGCCGTTGAGGTTGTAGATGAGTCGCTGCAGCGCCGCGAGATCCGCCAGCACGGGCCGGGTATCCTCATCCGGCACCAGATGAGAGAGCACGGCCCCCACCTGGCAGCAGAGCTCGTCGGTGGCGATCTCGTAGTCGCACTGGAACTGGGTCTCGAAGATGAAGGGGTAGCAGAGCTCGCGCTTGTCTCTTGGCTTCTTGGGGTTCATGGCATCGTCTGGCTGGAGAAAAGGGCAGTGTGCCAGCCCGGGCCCGGGCTGGCAAACGCCGCATCAGAGAGGTGACGAACCGGGATCAGGTGGTCGCCATCTGCTGGCCGAGCAGCCTCATGGCCTCCAGCATCCGCTGGTTGAAGCCCATGAAACCGGCGCCCTCGGCCCCCTCGCTCTGGCCTCGCGCCGCCAGTACCGCAGGGGTCAAGGCCTGCTGCTGGGCAGGGGGCAACAGGGTATCGGCCTGCTGCTGCAGCTGGCTCAGCTTCGGCAGGTAGTCCGCCAGCGGCTTGAGACCCTCCTGCAGCGAATGGGCCCCCTGATAGGTCTGGCTCAAACGGGCCGACTGCTTGAGCTTGAGGGAGTAGGCGGCCAGCTGGCTGTCGTCTAGTTGCAGGCCGTCCAGCCTGTCGGCCAGGGTCTTGCCCTCCCCGCTGCCGAAGAACTGGCCAGCCAGCTCGTCCAGCCCCTTGACCAGCTTGCCGATGGCCTCCATCTCGCCACTGTCGAGATCCCCCTCCAGAGAGAAGTCGAAGCTCTGGCTCGACTTGAGGCTGAACTGGCTGCCGCTCCCGTCGTTACGGGACTTGAACTGCCAGCTGTCGCTGAACCTCAGCATCACCTTGTCCCCGTCCCGGGTCTCGATCTCGAGGAAGGCCTGCTGCCGACTGGCCATCTTGGCCGCCCCGAGATCCGTGGTCGAGACCTCGCCGAAGAACTCTTGCTCGAAGGACTCCAGCCCCTCCTGGATCAGCTTGTAGCTCTGATCCATGCCGGTCTTGATGTCCTCGTTGTCCGCCCAGTCCCCGAGCTGCTTTCTGGCATCGCCGAAGCCCATGTCCACGCCCTTGCGGGCCTGCTCCATCATCTTGGCCAGATCCTCATCCGACTTGCCGTCGGCACGGGCCGCCCCCAGCCGTCCGGTGACGAACTGCAGCACGTTGTCCGCCACCGTCTCGTAATCGAACAGGGTCTCCGGGGTGATCGCCTCTGGCGGATCCAGCTTGAACTCCTGACTCCTGGGGGGCTGATAGTGCTGGCCGTTGATCTCCAGCGCGAATTGCAGCGCCTGCTGGATCAGCACCTGGGCCCACTTCGGGGGCTTGTTCAGGGAGACCTCATCCCCCTTGTCCGCCGTTTTCGACTCTGCCTGTTGAGGCGATTTGGGAGCAATGCCCACTCCCTTGGGTTGGGCTGCGCCCATGCCATCGATCTGCATCATCACTCTCCCGCCATACTGGTGGATCGGTTATCGGCCCGACTGACCACTTCTTGACCACAAAAAACTTGGACAATCCGCGACGGCCTTTTAAAATCCCCACCCTTTGGTTGGCTGCGGCCTTCCCCGGTTTCTGCCCGGCCCTGCCGGTGTGCATCTGAGGTATCTATGACCCAATCCCAGCGGACCCCCGCCGACTACCAGGCCCAGCTCGACGAGAAGCGCGATCGCCTCACCCAGCTGTTCGCCGACTTCAACCCGCCCGCGCTTGAGGTCCATGCCTCCCCCGCCGAGCACTACCGGATGCGTGCCGAGTTCCGCATCTGGCACGAGGGGGATGACCTCTTCCACTGCATGTATGCCCAGGCCACCAAGGAGATCATCCGGGTCGACAGCTTCCCCACCGCCAGCCTGCTCATCAACCGGCTGATGCCGGTGCTGCTGGAGGGGCTGCGCCCGCACCCTGTGCTGCGCCGCAAGCTGTTCCAGATAGACTACCTCTCCACCCAGTCCGGCCAGCTCTGCGTCAGCCTGCTCTACCACCGCAAGCTGGAGGCGGAGTGGCAGCAGGCCGCAGAGGCCCTGCAAGCCGACCTGCGGGCCCAGGGGTTCGATCTGCAACTGATTGGCCGCGCCCACAAGCAGAAGATCTGCCTGGGGGAGGAGTTCGTCATCGAGCGGCTCAAGGTGCAGGGGCGCGAGCTGGTCTACAAGCAGGTGGAGAACAGCTTCACCCAGCCCAACGCCGCCATCAACGAGCAGATGCTGGGCTGGGCGCTGGATGTGACCCGCGGCAGCGAGGGTGACCTGCTGGAGCTCTACTGCGGCAACGGCAACTTCTCCATCGCCCTGGCCCAGAACTTCCGCAAGGTGCTGGCCACCGAGATCGCCAAGCCGAGCGTGGACTCCGCCCAGTACAACATCGCCGCCAACGGCGTCGACAACCTGATCATCCTGCGCATGTCGGCGGAGGAGTTCACCATGGCGATGCGCGGCGAGCGGGAGTTCAACCGCCTCAAGGGGGTCGATCTGGGCGCCTACCAGTGCAACACCATCTTCGTCGACCCGCCCCGTGCCGGCCTCGACGACGCCACAGTCCGGCTGGTGCAGGAGTACGACAACATCCTCTACATCTCCTGCAACCCCGAGACCCTGCAGGCCAACATGGCGGTCCTCGGCGAGACCCACGAGCTGGCCCGCTTCGCCCTGTTCGACCAGTTCCCCTGGACCCACCATATGGAAGCCGGGGTGTACCTGAAGCGCAAGGCTGGCTGATGCCGCCGGGGAGACCGCTTCGCCCTGTCCGAGCCACTTCCAATGGACTCCCCTGGACCCACCATATGGAGGCCGGGGTCTATCTGCGCCGCAAGGCAGGCTGATACTGCAGGGGACGCCAATCCCCCTCGACAGGCAGAATGAGAACAGGGCCTCGGGCCCTGTTTTGATTAGTTATCCCGGTGCAGAGCGCTGGCGCAGCCGTTATGCTGGCGACACGCGCATTCGCGCCATCGCCGGGGGCCACGCCACCATGCCACGCGTTCTGTTTGTTGAAGATGATCCCGACATAGGCCAGCTCATCAGCAGCTGGCTCGGCCGCCACGACATCGAAGTGCTGCTGGAAACCCGTGGGGATCTGGCACTCGCCAGGGTGGAGGCCGAACAGCCCGATCTGGTGCTGCTCGACATCATGCTGCCCGGGCAGGACGGCCTCTCCCTGTGCCGGGATCTGCGCCCGCGCTTTGCCGGCCCCATCGTCATGCTCACCTCGCTGGACAGCGACATGAACCAGATCCTCAGCCTGGAGCTGGGTGCCAACGACTACATCCTCAAGACCACGCCGCCCCCCGTGCTGCTGGCCCGGCTGCGGGTCCAGTTCCGCCAGCAGGGGCCGGCGTCGCAACCGGCCGCTCCCAGCGCGCCCCCCCAGCGCCTGCAATTCGGCCGGCTGCGGATCGACGGGCCGGGCCGGGACGTGCGCCTCGACGGCAACAGCGTCCCCCTCTCCACCGCCGATTTCGACCTCCTGTGGGAGCTGGCCTGCCACGCCGGCCAGATCCTGGGGCGGGAGGCGCTGTTTCGCAGCCTGCGGGGCCGCGACTACGACGGCCAGGACCGTAGCATGGATGTGGCCATCTCCCGCCTGCGCCGTCGGCTGGGGGATGACAGCAACAACCCGACCCGGATCAAGACGGTGCGCCAGAAGGGTTATCTGCTGGTGCCCCAGGCCTGGGAATGAGCTGGTGCCTCACACCCCTGCACACCAGAAGCCCGGGGATGACGGCAACAACCCGACCCGGATCAAGACGGTGCGCCAGAAGGATTATCTTCTGGTCTGCTGGTACCCCAGGCTTGGGAATGAGCTGGTGCCTCACACCCCTGCACACCAGAAGCCCGGGGATGACGGCAACAACCCGACCCGGATCAAGACGG
>NZ_JBYTDH010000009.1:132712-188892 GCF_058791175.1 Aeromonas sp. EU05-FHT14A05
ACGGTGCGCCAAAAGGGTTATCTGCTGGTGCCCCAGGCCTGGGAATAAGCTGTTACCGAATGATCTTGATGCTCTCCGCTCCCTTCTCCCCTTGCGGGAGAAGGGTTGGGGATGAGGGGACAACAAAACAACGCCAAGACGCAATCCAGGCAAGAGGAGAGCCTCCATGCGACGCCTGTTTATCCAGTTCTACCTGCTGCTGATCGGCTGCTTCGGCCTCGCCATCCTGCTCATCGGTCTGGTCTATCAGATCAGTGCCGAGCGGGCGGGAGATCGCTATCTGGAGCACATGATGCAGGGCTCCCTGGGGCTGCTCACTGGCGAGCTGGCCCGGCTGCCTCCCGCGCGCTGGCCCGCCCGCATGGGGGAGCAGAGCCACCAGCTCAACCTGCCGCTGCAGCTCGGCGCCCTCGCCAATCAGCCCCTGGCCAGGGAGGATCAGGCCTTCCTCGAGGCGGGCAACATCGTCATCGTCGAGGAGGATGACACCTTCCTGCAGCGCATCCCGGGCACCGATCAGGTGCTGATCGTCGGCCCCGTCCCCTATCTCTCCTACCTGCACGAGCTGCACTGGGTGGACGTGGGCCTGCTGCTGCTCATCGGCCTCTCCCTCGGCCTGCCCATCCTGCTCTGGCTGCGCCCCCACTGGCACGGCCTGCAACGGCTGGAGCAGACGGCCCGCCGGGTTGGTGACGGGGATCTCTCCTGCCGCACCGGCCTGCCCCCCGGCAGCAGCCTGGGCCGGGTCGGTCGCACCTTCGATCAGATGGCTGAGCAGTTGCAGACCATGCTGGCCAGCCGCAAGCAGCTGACCGACGCCATCGCCCACGAGCTGCGCACCCCCCTGGTGCGGCTGCGCTACCGGCTCGCCATGCTGGCCGAGCCTCCCTCGCCCGAGGAGCAGCAGGGGCTGGAGCGGGATCTCGGCGCCCTGGACGCCCTCATCGAGGAGATGCTCACCTACGCCAGGCTGGATCGCCCAGAGCTGCCGCTGCAGTGCAGCGATCTGGATCTGGGCAGTTGGGCCGGGGAGCGGCTCCCGGACTGGCAGGCGCTGCGCCCGGACAGGCGGCTCGCCCTCCAGCTGCCCGCCCATCCCCTGCCCTGGCGCGGCGACATCCGCCTGCTGGACAGGGCGCTGGAGAATCTCATCGGCAACGCCCTGCGCCACGCCACCAGCCGGGTGAGCCTCGCCATGAGTCGGCAGCAGGATCACTACCTGCTGGAGGTGACCGACGACGGCCCCGGCATAGATCCGGCGCTGGCGCCCCAGATCTTCGAGCCCTTCGTGCGGCTGGATCAGAGCCGGGACAGGCGCACCGGCGGCACCGGCTTGGGTCTCGCCATAGTGCGCAGCATAGCGCGCCACCACGGCGGCGAGGTGCAGTTGCTGCCCGCCGAGACGGGAGCCCGCTTCTGCCTCAGGCTGCCCGTACATTTGGATACACACCGTCACCAGTCCCTCACTGAAGTGCAGGCCCTGCAGCCCTAGGATGACGTCATGGAGAGCCGCTCCATGTCATCAAACCGAACGAGGAACTGGAATATGAAAAAGCTGATCCCCCTGAGCCTGGCTGCTGTCTTCGCCCTGACCTCCGGCTTCACCATGGCTGCCACCCCGACCAAGGCTGCCGCGCCCCACGCCACCCAGACCAAGGTGGTGAAAAAACATCACAAGGCGACCCATGCCGCACCGGCCGTGAAGGTGGCCCCCAAGACCAAGTAACAGGCGCACAAGCTCCCAATGAAAAGGGGCCCCATCATGGGGCCCCTTCTGTCGTGCTCAGTCGACTCAATCTTGCATGTAATCTGCCGGCAGCGCGATGCGTGCCACGCCGGAGGCCACCGCCGCCAGCGCCACGGCGCGGGCCACGCGGGGCAGCAGACGGGCATCCATCGGCTTGGGAATGACGTACTCCTTGCCGAAGGTGAGCTCACTCACCCCGGCGGCGGTCAGCACCTCGGCCGGGACCGGCTCCTTGACCAGGCCACGAATGGCCTCCACCGCCGCGACCTTCATGGCATCGTTGATGCGGCTGGCGCGGGCGTCCAGGGCACCGCGGAAGATGAAGGGGAAGCAGATGACGTTGTTGATCTGGTTCGGGTAGTCGGAGCGACCCGTGCCCATGATGAGATCGTTGCGCACCGAGTGTGCCAGGGCAGGCTTGATCTCGGGATCCGGGTTGGAGCAGGCGAAGATCACCGGATTGGGGGCCATCAGGGCCACCGCCTCGGCAGGCAACACGTCCGGACCGGAGACGCCGACAAACACATCCGCCCCGTCGATCACCTCCATCAGGGTACGCAGGGGGGTGTCGTTGGCGAAGCGCTGCTTGTACTGGTTGAGATCGGTGCGACCGCTGTGGATCACCCCCTGACGGTCCAGCATGAGGATGTTCTGTGGCGCAGCACCGCACTTGATCAGCAGGTCCATGCAGGCGGTGGCGGCGGCACCGGCGCCCATGCAGACGATGCGGCTCTGTTCGATGCGCTTGCCCTGCACTTCCAGCGCGTTGAGCAGACCGGCGGCGGTGACGATGGCGGTGCCGTGCTGATCATCGTGGAACACCGGGATGTCGCAGCGCTCGATCAGCGCCTGCTCTATCTCGAAGCACTCGGGAGCCTTGATGTCTTCCAGGTTGATGCCACCGAAGGTGTCGGCGATGGCGGCGACAGTGTCGATGAACTGCTGGCTGGTCTCGTGCTTCACCTCGATGTCGATGGCGTCGATGCCGGCAAAGCGCTTGAACAGCAGGGCCTTGCCCTCCATCACCGGCTTGGAGGCCAGCGGCCCCAGATTGCCCAGCCCCAGGATGGCGGTGCCGTTGGAGATGACGGCCACCAGGTTGCCCTTGCCGGTGTAACGGTAGGCATCGGCCGGGTTGGCGGCGATCTCGCGCACCGGCTCGGCGACACCCGGACTGTAGGCCAGGGCCAGATCCAGGGCGGTCTCTGCGGGTTTGGTGAGGGCGATGGCTATCTTGCCGGGAATGGGCTGGGCGTGGTAATCGAGCGCTTGTTGACGAAGATCGTGACGCAGATCGGACATGGGGGACCCCGATACGGAAGTGAGTGAGTGGTGCATTGGCTCGCCTGTGGCGAGGGCTCGGGATCATAAAGAAAACCACCGGGCTTTCACAGCAGAAAATATCGCCAAATCTCACTGATAGCCGACTCAGCAGCATCTCCCGCCACGCAAAGATACCCATTTAGTTATAGATCCGCTTTCAGTCCATCACGGGAATACCGGCCCTCGCCTCCGCCTGGCGGGCGATGGCCTCCGTCATCCCCTGGAAGATGAAGAGGTGGAAGGGCAGCATGGCGAGCCAGTAGGCCAGCCCCCAGGCTCCCTGGGGGTGCCAGTGGGCAGTCACCCGCAGCCGGGTCAGGCCGGACTCCTGGGGCTGGATGTTGAACTCCAGCCGCCCGACGCCGGGGGCCTTCATGTTGAACAGCAGATCCAGCCTGCGCCCCTCGTCCACCCCGAGGATCTGCCAGGAGTCCAGCATGTCCCCCTTCACGAAGCGATCCGGATTGGTGCGGCCCCGGGTGAGCGCCGGGCCCCCTATCAGGTGATCCATCCATTCACGCACCACCCACAGCTCGTTCATGTAGAAGTAGCGCTGCTCGCCCCCCAGCTGCTGCAGCACCTGCCACACCACCTCGGGGGAGGCGAGGCACTCGGCATCCCCGCTGGCGGTGCGATCGTAGAAGCCGTACTCGGGGTGACGCCAGCGCAGGCCGAGCGGCGTCTCCTCCCCCTGCTGCTCGGCGCCGAGTTTCTGCTCCAGCGCCAGGCTCTCCGTCAGCGCCTCGTCGAAGCTGAGCAGGTGCTGGGGCAGCAGGGCCCGCAAGGGGCCATCGTCGGCCGGGATGTCGTGCTTGAGGCCGCCCACCAGCGCCTTGGCGATGGGTTGGGGCACAGAGGTGGCAAACTGCAGCCACCAGGCGGAGAGCCGGGGGCTCAGGAAGGGGATGGGGATGATGGGGCAACGCTTGCCGATGTGGGCGGCGAACTTCTGCAACTGCTGCTGGTAGCTGAGCAGCTCGGGGCCCGCCGCGTTGAAGATGCGGCCATCCACCCCTGGCGCCTCCACCAGGCCGCCCAGATAGTGCAGCAGGTTGGAGAGCGCAATCGGCGGCGTGCGGGAGCGCACCCACTTGGGCGTCACCATCATGGGCAGGTTGAACACCAGATCCCGCATCACCTCGAAGGCGGCCGAGCCCGGCCCTATGATGATGCCGGCCCGCAGCTCCACCGTAGGCACGCCCGCGTCCCGAAACAGCTCGCCGCAGTGGCGACGGGAGTTGAGGTGGCGACTGTTGCAGGGGATCGGCTGTATGGCCCCCAGATAGATGATGCGGCGCACCCCGGCGGCGCGGGCGGCGGCGGCGAAGTTCTTCACACCCTGCTGCTCCAGCCGATGAAAACCGGCGCCTGCCCCCATGGCATGCACCAGATAGAAGACGGTATCCACCCCGGCCAGGGCCGGCAGCAGGGTGATGGGCTTGAGGCTGTCGGCGAGACGAAACTCCACTCCCTCCGGCAGGCGGCAGGGGCGGCGCGCACCGGCGATCACCCTGTAACCCAGCCCTTGCAGATGAGGCACCAAGTAGGAACCTATGTAACCCGCCGCACCCATCACCAGACAGTTTCGCATTCCGACACTCCTCATCCCCCATGGACTCGCACCACCATAGGGCAAAGCGCCGCGTTACAGAACGCCCACAAGCAAAAAAGGCGCCCGATGGGCGCCTTTTTCAGAATTCTTCAGAAGCAAGATTACTTCTTGGTGGTCATCGCACCGAAACGCTTGTTGAACTTGTCTACGCGGCCGCCGCTAGAAACTTCTTTCTGCTTGCCGGTATAGAACGGGTGGCACTCGGAGCACACGTCCAGGTTCAGATCTTTACCCAGGGTAGAGAAAGTGTTGATGACGTTACCGCAAGAGCACTTGGCGGTGATGGCTACGTAGTCAGGATGGATACCAGCTTTCATGGACAACCTCAATTGATAGGCCGTGTCGCCATCCGATCTCTTGTCGGACACCACACGATTGTTGAACACAGTTTCAAAGGCTGCGAATAATATAGGAAATGCCTGAGTTCAGGCAAGTGGCTTCGCAGAAAAAATAGGCAACCTTTTGGTGGATTCATCGCAAACGCTTGATCTGGTTCGTGTCGCTGTCCCGGTGCCCTTGCGCCGTCACTTCGACTATCTTTCTCCCCTGCCTTTACCTGCCCCCGGCTGCCGGGTCGAGATCCCGTTCGGCCCCCAGACCCTGGTCGGTCTGGTGGTGGATCACCCGACCGAGAGTCAGGTGCCCCGCGCCAAATTGAAGCCCTTGAAGCGGGTACTCGACACGGCCCCTGTGCTCGGGCCCGACATACTGGCGCTGATGGCCTGGAGCGCCAGCTACTACCAACATCCGCTGGGGGAGGTGCTGCCTCACGCCCTGCCGGTGCTGGTGCGCAAGGGGGAGCCCGCCGCCTACCGGGAGCTGGAGTTCTGGTTTGCCACCGAGGCGGGCATGGCGCTCGATCTCAACGAGCTCAAGCGGGCGGCCAAGCAGCAACAGGCCCTCGCCCTGCTGCGCAAGGGGCCGCAGACGCCGTCGGCGCTCAAGCAGGAGGAGATCCAGAGCGCGGCCCTCACCGCGCTGGAGAAGAAAGGACTGCTAGAGAAGCGCAGCCTGGAGCCGAGCCACGACGGCGACTGGGCTACCCATTTTGACGCGGGGGAAGGGCTGCGCCTCAACGGCGAACAGGCCCTGGCAGTGGCCGCCGTCACCAGCCAGAGCGACAAGTTCGGCGCCTTCCTGCTGGACGGCATCACGGGCTCCGGCAAGACCGAGGTCTACCTGAGCATCCTCGAGCCGTTGCTCAAGGCGGGCAAGCAGGCCCTGGTGATGGTGCCGGAAATAGGCCTCACCCCCCAGACCATCAACCGCTTCCGCCGTCGCTTCAAGGTGCCCGTGGTGGCGATGAACTCCGCCATGAACGACAGGGAGCGGCTCGATGCCTGGCTCGCCTGCCGGGACGGTGGCGCCGCCATCCTGATCGGCACCCGCTCCGCCGTGTTCACCCCGTTCAAGAACCTCGGCATCATCATCATCGACGAGGAGCACGACGGCTCCTTCAAGCAGCAGGACGGTTTTCGCTACCACGCGCGGGATCTCGCGGTGATGCGGGCCCATCGCGCCGGCATCCCCATACTGCTCGGTTCGGCCACCCCGTCGCTGGAAACCCTGCACAACGCCCGCAGCGGCAAGTATCACCACCTCAGCCTGACGCGGCGCGCCGGCAACGCCCAGACCGCCCGCCAGGTGATCCTGGACATCAAGAGCGTGCGGCTGCAGGCCGGGCTCTCCCCCCAGCTGGAGCAGCTGATGGCGGAGCATCTGGCGGCGGGCAACCAGGTGATGCTGTTCCTCAACCGGCGCGGCTATGCCCCTGCCCTCATCTGCCACCAGTGCGGCTGGAGCGCCGCCTGCGAGCGCTGCGATGCCTGGTACACCTGGCATCAGGCCGGGCGGCGCCTGCACTGCCACCACTGCGACAGCGTGCGCCCCCTGCCCCACCACTGCCCCGAGTGCGGCAGCCCCGAGCTGATCGGCTCGGGGGTCGGCACCGAGCAGCTGGAGCAGCTGCTCACCACTGTGTTCCCTCAATATCCAGTGGTGCGCATCGATCGGGACAACACCCGCCGCAAGGGGGAGCTGGAGACCCACCTCGGCGACATCAAGGCGGGCAAATACAAGATCCTGATCGGCACCCAGATGCTGGCCAAGGGCCACCACTTCCCGGATGTGACGCTGGTGGGCCTGCTGGATGTGGATGGCGCCCTGTTCAGTGCCGATTTTCGCGCCGCCGAGAAGCTGGCCCAGCTCTACACCCAGGTGGCGGGCCGGGCCGGTCGCGCCAGCAAGCCGGGGCTGGTGGTGCTGCAGAGCCACCACCCCGAGCATGCCCTGCTGCAGGATCTGACCCAGAACGGTTACGGCCACTTCGCCGACACCGCGCTCAAGGAGCGCCGCCTGCTGGGACTGCCGCCCTTCAGCTATCAGGGGTTGTTCCGGGCCGAGGCCAACGGCCGGGACGAGGTGCAGCTGTTCCTCACCCGTCTCGCCGATACCCTGCGCAGCGCCCGCTACCCCCAGGTGCAGGTGCTCGGGCCCATCAGCGGCTTCATGGAGCGCAAGGCGGGCAAGTTTCGCATGCAGCTGCTGGTGCAGGGGCCGAACCGGGCCCCCCTGGCCCAGTTGCTGGATTGGGCGGTGAAGGAGCTGGACGCCTGGCCGGAGACCAAGAAGGTGCGCTGGAGCCTGGACATAGACCCCACGGAGTTGAACTAGCGCCCCTCACCCAGCACGGCAGGTGCCATCACCCTGATCTGCTCCAGGGCCATTGGCTGCTGATAACTGTGTGCCATCACCACGGCCCCTTCCAGCAGCAGGCATAGCCCGGTGGCCTGCTCCTCGGTGCATTCGAGGGCATCCCTGACCCAGTTCAGCAGCGCCAGCTTGTGGGCCATAACCAGCTTGCGCACCGGATGGCGCGCATCAGAGAACTCAGCACTGGCATTGATGAAGTTGCAGCCGTAGAAATCGCTGCGGCCAAACCAGTCGGCAAAGCCGTCGAGCAGCGCCAGCAACCTCGCCTCCCGCCCCGACACCCCATCCATCCTGGCATCGAGCAGGGCAAAGAACTCCGCATCCCGCGCCATCAACACCGCCTCGATCAAGGCGTCCTTGGTGGGAAAGTGGCGATAAAGAGTGCGTTTGGTGCTGCCCGCCTCGGCCCAGATGCGATCGATGCCAGTGGCGTGAAAGCCATGGCGGTTGAACAGCCGGTAGGCTGTCGCCATCAGTTGTTGACGTTTCTCACTCACACTGATTTCCCTCTTGAAGTACACCGATCTGTCTACCTAATGTCGCAACTGAGATCAAGCAACCCGTCACACATTGAGGAGACAGAAGATGGAGATGAAACAATGGAGACCCGCCTTGCTGGCAGGCGCAGGCGCCAGCATGGCCATAGCCCTGCTCGGCTGGCTGGATCTGAGCTGGCAATTGACCCTGCTGATGGCACCCTTCGGGGCGAGCTGCGTGCTGCTCTTCTCCCTGCCACAAAGTCCGCTGGCCCGTCCGCAGAACGTGCTGGGAGGCCACCTGCTGTCGGCGACCCTGGGCTTGCTGGTGCAGTTGCTGCCCCTGCCCATGGAGCTCAAGCTGGCCCTCGGTGTGGGCCTCTCCGTGGCCATGATGCAGGGTCTGGGGCTGATTCATCCCCCCGCCGGGGCCAATCCACTGCTGGTGTTGCTTACGGCACAATCCTGGCCTTTCCTCTGGCAAACAGTTCTGCCCGGCGCCTTGCTGCTGATCATGGTGAGTCATTGCGCCAAGCGCCTGCAAACGTCAAGGCTCACACCCACATAAACAACGAGGGGGCCAAGGCCCCCTCGTTGTTTAATAGCAAGACAAAGATGGCTTATTCGGCTACCTGAGAGACCCCGGTCAGGCGCACCTCGACCCGGCGATCCGGGGCCAGACAGGCGATCATCTGCGCCTTGGCGCCTTCCGGGCAGCTGCCCCCCGTCACCGGTGACGACTCGCCCTGCCCCTCGGCCCGCACCTTGTCGGCAAACAGCCCCTTGGCAATCAGGTAGTCGGCCACAGTGCGGGCACGCTGCTCCGAGAGGGCCTGGTTGTAGGCATCGGATCCCAGCCGGTCGGTATGACCGATCACCGTCGCCACCCCGTCTTTCGGGTTGGCAGCCAGGATCTGGGCAAACAGGTTGTCGAGGGCCTGGCTGGCGGCCGGCTTCAGGGTCGCCTTGTTGAATTCGAACAAGACGTCCGAGTCCAGGCTGAACTGCTTCTCCACCAGCACGGGGGCCGGCTCAGGCACGGGAGCCGGCGTCGGCGCCACCGGCTCGTCACCGACTTGACCGAAGCGATAGAGCATGCCCACCGACAGCAGGCCGTTGTCCAGCTCTATGCCGGATTCATCCAGCGAGTCCTTGCCGAGCGGCGTGGTGTACTGGTATTCGAGGCGGGCGGCCCAATCCTTGTCGATGGCGTATTCGAGGCCCAATGCCCCCACAAAGGCGGCACCGTGATACTTGCCCCCGCCCGATGCCGAGAGGTTGTTGGTGCCATCGTTGGCCCAGGCACTGATGGAGCTGTCGGTCCAGGCATAGGCGCCCCCCAGCCGGCCGTAGATATCCAGGGCCTCGGTCGCCGGGAAGCCGATCTTCATGGTGGCCTGGATCATCTGGGCCTTGGCCTCCCCATCCAGTCCTGCCTCGACCCCGTTACTGCTGAAGCGCTGATCGACCTGATACTTGCCGAGCCAGTCATAGCCGAGCTCGACGGCCACATTGCGGTTGACCTGATAGCCGGCGAAGGCCCCCAGACCGAGATCGCTGTGGTCCTGGCCAGGATCAAAGGCATCTAACAGCTCCTTGACCTGATCGTCGTAATCCACCCCGTAAAAATTGGACCAGCCGGCCTTGCCGCCGACATACCAGGTGTTGTCCTGGGCGGCAGCCTGCACCGTCCCCGTTGCCATCAGAGCGCCGACGAAGACGGCGAGCATAGATCTGTTCATGGATGAGCCCCTGCAATGAATTGTTATGACGCGACTGCGCCTCTCTTCCCTGACGGGGCCCTGAACCCAAGCCCCGCACTCAGATTATCCCATCTGCAACCAGCCTCAAACGACCAGGGCCTCAGGAGTGTGATATTGGCGACATTATCGACCACCGCGCCCCCAATCATGGGGGGTTGGAACGTCGCCCATAAAAAAACGAAGAGCCAGGCTCTTCGTTTTCATCTCGAGGCGGGATGGTCAAGCCGCCGTCACTGACTGCCCTGGCTCGCCAGGAACAGGCGGTAGGCGGGATCCTCGCTCACCTCCTTCCAGCCGTAGCCAATCTCGTGCAGGTAGTCGTGGAAGGCGGCCACGTCCTCGTCCGGCAGCTCGAAGGCACACAGCACCCGGCCATAGTCGGCGCCGTGGTTGCGGTAGTGGAACAGGCTGATGTTCCAGCGGCAACCCAGGGTCTCGAGGAAGCGCATCAGGGCGCCCGGCTGCTCCGGAAACTTGAAGCTGTAGAGACGCTCACCGAGGGGCCGGGCCGGGCGGCCGCCAATCATGTAGCGCACGTGGTTCTTGGCCAGCTCGCTCTCGGTCATGTTGACCACCGGATAGCCGTTTTCCTCCAGCTGCTGCTGGATCTGGCCCAGCTCCTCGTCACCCCCGGTGAGGCGCACCGAGACGAACAGGGAGGCCTGGGCCGCATCCGCGTAGCGGTAGTTGAACTCGGTCACCATGCGGGGCCCAAGCTGACGGCAGAAGTCGAGGAAGGCCCCCTTGCGCTCGGGGATGGTCACCGCCAGCATGCCCTCGCGCTTCTCGCCGATCTCGCAGCGCTCGGAAACATAGCGCAGGCTGTGGAAGTTGACGTTGGCGCCGGACAATATGGCCGCCATCCGGCCGCCCTTGACCTGTTCCCGCTCGCTGTAGGCCTTGAGGCCCGCCAGGGACAGGGCCCCCGACGGCTCGGCGATGGCGCGGCAGTCGTCGAAGATGTCTTTCAGCGCCGCGCAGATCTGGTCGTTGGAGACGGTCACCACCTCGTCCAGATACTGGTTGCACAGGCGGAAGGTCTCCTCGCCGATGCGCTTGACCGCCACCCCGTCCGCAAACAGGGAGACCCGCTCCAGGTTGACCGGCTCACCGGCTTCCATGGCTGCCTTGAGGCAGGCGGAGCCCTCGGCTTCCACCCCGATCACCTTGACATCCGGCAGCAGCTGCTTGATGTAGACAGCCACCCCGGCGGCCAGGCCGCCCCCCCCCACAGGCACGAACACATGGGTCAGGTGGGTGTCCTGCTCCAGCAGCTCCTTGCCTATGGTGCCCTGGCCCGCGATCACCTCGACGTCGTCGAACGGCGGTATCAGGGTATAGCCCTCGGTCTCGGCGAGGCGCCGACTCTCCGCATAGGCCTCGTCGAAGCTGTTGCCAAACAGCAGCACGTTGCCACCCAGGCGGCGCACCGCATCGATCTTGATGTCCGGCGTGGTCTTGGGCATCACTATGATGGCCTTGATGCCGAGCTTGGCCGCCGACAGCGCCACCCCCTGGGCATGGTTGCCGGCCGAGGCCGCCACCACGCCGTGGGATTTCTGCTCGGCGCTCAGGGTGGCGATCTTGTGGTAGGCACCCCGCAGCTTGAAGGAGTGCACCGGCTGCAGGTCTTCCCGCTTGAGCGCCACCTGGTTGCCGAGTCGCTCGGAGAGTTTTTTCAGGGTCTGCAAGGGTGTCACCCTCGCCGCCTCATAGACGGGGGAGAGCAACACCTTGCGTAGATAATCAGCCGCAGAGACCATGGCTTACTCCTCCAGCTTGCTAAGGTCGCGCACCGCGCCCTTGTCGGCGCTGGTGGCGAGCATGGCGTAGGCACGCAGGGCGTAGGAGACCTTGCGCTGACGGTTCAGCGGCTTCCAGCCACGGGCCGAGGCTGCCACGCGGCGAGTGGCCAGCACGCTGTCAGCCACCTCCAGCACCATGCTGCGGGCCGGGATGTCGATGTTGATGATGTCCCCATCCTCCACCAGCCCTATGGTGCCGCCGGAGGCCGCCTCGGGAGAGACGTGACCGATGGAAAGGCCAGAGGTGCCGCCGGAGAAGCGACCGTCTGTGATGAGGGCGCAGGCCTTGCCGAGCCCCATGGACTTGAGATAGGTGGTGGGGTAGAGCATCTCCTGCATGCCGGGGCCGCCCCTGGGCCCTTCGTAGCGGATCACCACCACTTCACCGGCCTTGACTGTGCCGTCCAGGATGCCGGCGACCGCCGTGTCCTGGCTCTCGAACACCCGGGCCGGGCCGCGGAAGCAGAGGTTCTCGTCATCCACCCCGGCAGTCTTGACGATGGCACCATCGAGGGCCAGGTTGCCGGAGAGCACCGCCAGTCCCCCTTCCAAGCTGTAGGCGTTGTCCAGGGAGCGGATGCAGCCTTCTGCCCGGTCCAGATCCAGCTCGGGCCAGCGGCAATCCTGGCTGAATGCCTTGGTGGTGCGAATACCGGCCGGGCCGGCGCGGTAGAAGTCGTGCACCGCCTTGTCGTCGCAGCGGCTGACGTCGTACTGCTCCAGCAGCTCGTGCAAGCTGGTGCCGAGCACGTTGCGGGTATCCCCGTGCACCAGCCCGGCCTTCTCCAGCTGGCCCAGGATGGCGACCACGCCACCGGCGCGGTGCACGTCTTCCATATGGTATTTCTGGGTGGACGGGGCCACCTTGCACAGCTGGGGCACCTTGCGGGACATGCGGTCGATGTCGGCCATGGTGAAGTCCACCCCGGCCTCCTGGGCCGCCGCCAGCAGGTGCAGCACCGTATTGGTGGAGCCGCCCATGGCGATGTCCAGGGCCATGGCGTTCTCGAACGCCGCCTTGGTGGCGATGTTGCGCGGCAGGGCGCTCTCGTCATCCTGCTGGTAGTAGCGATTGGCCAGAGCGACGATGCGCTGACCCGCCAGCTTGAACAGCTGCTCCCGATCGGCATGGGTCGCCAGCAGGGAGCCGTTGCCCGGCTGGGAGAGACCCAGCGCCTCGGTCAGACAGTTCATGGAGTTGGCGGTGAACATGCCGGAGCAGGAGCCGCAGGTGGGGCAGGCGCTGCGCTCGATCTGATCGCTCTGGGCATCGGAGACCTTGGGGTCGGCACCCTGGATCATGGCGTCCACCAGATCCAGCTTGATGATCTGCTCGGAGAGCTTGGTCTTGCCCGCCTCCATGGGGCCACCGGAGACGAAGATCACCGGTATGTTGATGCGCAGGGCGGCCATCAGCATCCCCGGGGTGATCTTGTCGCAGTTGGAGATGCAGACCATGGCGTCGGCGCAGTGGGCGTTGACCATGTACTCCACCGAGTCGGCGATCAGCTCCCGGGACGGCAGGGAATAGAGCATGCCGCCGTGGCCCATGGCGATGCCGTCATCCACGGCGATGGTGTTGAACTCCTTGGCGACGCCGCCGGCGGCCTCGATCTCCCGGGCCACCAGCTGGCCCAGATCCTTGAGGTGGACGTGACCGGGCACGAACTGGGTGAAGGAGTTGACCACGGCAATGATGGGCTTGCCGAAATCCTGATCTGTCATGCCGGTGGCACGCCAGAGGGCGCGGGCCCCGGCCATGTTACGTCCGTGGGTGGTGGTGGCGGATCTCAACTTCGGCATTGTCTCTACTCCCTGAATGCCCCTGGGGCGCATTGTCTTTCAACATGAATGTGTGATTCGCGGATCGGGAATCGATCCTGGTGAAGGCACCACGGGGAGCCTTCACCGGAAGCGACTCGGGGAGGCGTGACGCCTCCCCTCTCTCATCAGTCGTTGACCGGCGTCAGCCAGCCCCACTTGTCCTCGGTCTTGCCGTTGAACAGGCCGAAGAAGGCGTTCTGCAGCTGCTCGGTCACGGGGCCACGGCTGCCAGAGCCCACCTTCATCCGATCGACGGAGCGCACCGGGGTCACCTCGGCCGCCGTGCCGGTCATGAAGATCTCGTCCGCCACGTAGAGCGCCTCGCGAGGCAGTGCCTGCTCGCGCACCTCATACCCCAAGTCACGAGCCAGCGTCATGATGGTGTCGCGGGTGATACCGGGCAGGATGGCGGCGGTGGCGGGCGGGGTGAACAGCACACCGTTCTTCACCAGGAACAGGTTCTCCCCCGCCCCTTCGCTCAGGTAGCCGTTCACGTCCAGCGCCAGCCCCTCGGCGAAGCCGTTACGCTTGGCCTCGCGACTGATCAGCTGGGACGACAGGTAGTTGCCCCCGGCCTTGGCGCCTGTGGGTATGGTGTTGGGAGCGAGCCGGCTCCAGGAGGTGACGCACACATCCACCCCGTTTTTCAGCCCCTCCTCTCCCAGATAGGCCCCCCAGGGCAGGGCCGCGACCATGAGATCGGCTTTGGCATCCAGCGGCGGATGCAGCCCCAGCCCCACGTTGCCGACAAAGGCCAGCGGGCGCAGGTAGCCGCTCTTCAGGCCGTTCTCGCGCACCACGGTGCGGCAGGCATCATTCACCTCGGCCTCGCTGTAGGGCACGTCCATCCAGTAGATCTTGGCGGAGTCGAACAGGCGGCGGGTGTGCTCCTGCAGGCGGAAGATACAGGTCCCCTTGGGGGTGTCATAGGCGCGCACCCCTTCGAAGACCGAGGAGCCGTAGTGCAGGGCGTGGCTCATGACGTGCACCTGGGCATCCTGCCAGGGCACCAGTTTGCCGTTGAACCAGATGTATTGCGGGTGAGTGGCGGATTGGGAAGGCTGTGACATTGGCTTGGCTCCTTAAGCGCTGATCCGGGGTTGCTGTTCCAGTGCATCGACCCGGGAGACATCCACCAGCTTGACCAGCTGGCTCCACAACTGCTGGATGGGACGCTCCGACTCGACAGTAACCGTGATCCGCAGCTGTTGGCAATCCTGCTCCATGTTCAGAGCGCAGAGAGCGAAGCCACGGTGACGCACCACCCGCAGCACCCGCTCCATCACTTCGGGTCTGGGCTGGGCGTGGATATGCAGGGTGTGTTGGTGAAAGCTGTGCTGCTTCATGGGCGTTGCTCCATCATCTTGTGGTTGGCGACTCCCGGCGGAACCAGGGGCCAGACGTTTTCTTCCTCTGAAATGGCCACATGCAGCAGGTAGGCACTCTCGCTTGCCAGCAGGCGATCGAGTGCACCGGCTATCTGCTCCTTGCATGTGATGGTTTCGCCCGGGATGCCGAACGCGGCGGCCAGGGCGATGAAATCCGGGTTGTCGGAGAGGATGGTCTCGCTGTAGCGACCGTCGAAGAACAGCTCCTGCCACTGGCGCACCATGCCGAGGCGTTGATTGTCGATCAGCACCATCTTCACCTTGAGCTGGGCCCGGCGTATGGTGCCGAGCTCCTGCACGTTCATCATGAAGGAGCCGTCACCGCTCACCAGCACCACCTCGTCATTCGGGCGCGACATCTTGGCGCCGATGGCGGCGGGCAGGCCGAAGCCCATGGTGCCGAGGCCCGCGCTGGAGAGGTGATTGCGCGGGCTGGTGAAGCGCATGTGCTGGGCCACCCACATCTGGTGCTGACCCACGTCGCAGGCCACCACGCTGGTGTCCGGCAGGCGGGCCGAGAGCTGCTTGAGCAGGGCCGGGGCATAGATGGGCTGGCCGGGGTGGTCGTAGCGGAAGGCATATTCGCGAGCCATGGCGGCGCAGTGCTCACGCCAGGGATCGATCGCCAGCGCCATGGCCAGGGCGGGCAACACCCGCTTGAGATCCGTGGTGATGCCCACGTCGGCGGCGCGGCGCTTGCCGAACTCGGCGGCATCCACGTCCAGGTGGATCACCCTGGCCTCGGGAGCGAACTCCTCCAACTTGCCGGTCACCCTATCATCGAAACGGGCGCCCACCACCACCAGCAGATCGCACTGCTGCACCGCATAGTTGGCGGCCTTGGTGCCGTGCATGCCGAGCATGCCGAGGTAGGCGGGGCTGTCGGGGTCGAGGGCACCTATCCCCTTGAGGGTGGTGACCGCCGGCATGCCGGTGGCGGCGGCAAAGTCCCGCAGCTGCTGCTCCGCATTGGCCATGCCCACACCACCGCCGACATAGAGCACCGGGCGCTCGGCGGCGGCCAGCAGGGTGCGGGCCAGGGTCAGCTCGGCCGGATTGAGGGGCTCGGGCTCCTCCACCGCAAACAGCGGGCTCTGGGTCGGCACGGCGGCCAGCTGCACATCCTTGGGAAAATCGATCAGCACAGGACCCGGACGCCCCTCGATGGCGATGGCGAAGGCTTCCGCCAGCACCCGACCCAGATCGGCGGCATCGGTCACCATAAAGGAGTGCTTGGTGCAGGAGAGGGACATGCCGAGCACGTCGACCTCCTGAAACGCATCCGTGCCGACGGCGGCGCAAGGCACCTGACCGCTGATGGCGACCAGGGGCACGGAATCGAGCAGCGCCTCCGCCAGGCCGGTCACCAGGTTGGTGGCCCCAGGGCCCGAGGTGGCGATGCAGACCCCCACCTGGCCGGAGGCGCGGGCATAACCCACGGCGGCCATGGCGGCACCCTGCTCGTGGCGGCAGAGCTGATGGGCCAGGCCACCGTCATACAGGGCGTCGTAGACCGGCATGATGGCCCCGCCCGGGTAACCAAACACCTGGGTCACACCCTGTTTCTTGAGAGCCTGTACCAAAAACTGCGCGCCGTTCATGTGGAAAATCCTGTCCTTTGGTCGAAAAAAAACCCCCGGGCCGTGAGGCTCGGGGGTCGCTTGTTTCGTTCTGTCCGGTGGTGGGTCTATCCCTTGTTCCGTGCAGCTAAACGAGCCCCGAGCGGTGAGATAATAATCACCACTAGGACCACAATAATGCTGACGAAACGGGAGGCCATGTTCATAGTTACAACCGGAAATCCTGTGAAATGGGGACGGTTTGCACCGCGAATGGCTATTAGAACTAGCACGGTGATTTTTATTGGGCAAGCATTTTTTACCTGACAAGACTCTGATTTTGACTGTTCGGCAAGCTGCTCTCTGGAACAAAAAACTAATAAAAAACGGTTAACCAGCACATACATCAAACCAAGGACGGGATTTATGTCATTAGCTGTGGTTTATAGCCGTGCCAGCCTGGGGATCGCGGCGCCGCAAGTCACGGTGGAAGTCCATTTATCCAACGGGCTGCCCGCCTTCAACATGGTGGGCCTGCCGGAAACCTCGGTGAAGGAGTCGCGGGATCGGGTGCGCAGCGCCCTGCTCAACGGCAACTTCGAGTTCCCCTCCAAGCACATCACGGTCAACCTGGCCCCCGCCGATCTGCCCAAGGAGGGAGGCCGTTTCGATCTGGCCATCGCCATCGGCATTCTCGCCGCTTCCAAGCAAATACCTGCAAAATACCTGCTCGATCACGAATTTTTAGGGGAGCTGGCCCTGACCGGCGAGATCCGTCCCGTGCTCGGCGTGCTGCCCGCCGTGCTCGCCTGCCGCGACGCGGGGCGCACCCTGCTGGTACCGCGAGAGAACGGCCCCGAGGCCTCCCTCATCCAGGATGCCGAGGTGCGCACCGCCCACCAGCTGCTGGCCGTCACCGCCTGGCTGGCGGGTCAGTACGAGCTGCCCCTGCCGGAGCCCCAGACCACGGACGCCCTGCCCGACGTGCCGGATCTGCAGGACGTGATCGGCCAGTCCCAGGCCAAGCGGGCGCTGGAGATCGCCGCCGCCGGCAGCCACAACCTGCTGTTCATCGGCCCGCCCGGCACCGGCAAGAGCATGCTGGCGAGCCGATTGCCCGGCATACTGCCGCCGCTGAGCGAGCAGGAGGCGCAGCAGACCGCCGCCATCCACTCCATCGGCGGCCTCACCCCCCGCGCCGGTCACTGGCATCACAGGCCCTATCGCACGCCGCACCACAGCGCCTCGGCGGTGGCCCTGGTGGGGGGCGGCAGCCACCCGAGGCCAGGGGAAATCTCCCTGGCCCACAACGGGGTGCTGTTTCTCGACGAGTTGCCTGAGTTCGAACGCAAGGTGCTGGACTCCCTGCGAGAGCCGCTGGAGACGGGCCACATCACCATCAGCCGCGCCGCCCGCCAGGTGGACTTCCCCGCCCGTTTCCAGCTGGTGGGCGCCATGAACCCCAGCCCCTGCGGCCACTACGGGGACGGCCAGACCCGCTCCAGCCCGGATCAGATACTGCGCTACCTCGGCAAGCTCTCGGGCCCCTTCCTCGATCGGTTCGATCTGACGGTGGAGGTGCCGCTGCTGCCCAAGGGGAGCCTGACCGGCAAGGCGGAGCGGGGGGAGTCTAGCCGGCAGATCCGCGATCGGGTACTGGCAGCGCGGGAGCGCATGCAAAGCCGCAACGGCAAACTCAACAACCTGCTTGATAGTCGTGAGATAGAGGATATTTGCCGATTATCGCCGCAAAATGCCGAATTTCTGGAGAACGCCATCCAGAAGCTGGGGCTCAGCATCCGCGCCTGGCACCGCATACTGCGGGTGTCGCGCACCATAGCGGATCTGGCGGGGTGCCCCGCCATCGAGAAGGAGCATCTCATCGAGGCGCTCGGTTACAGGGCCATGGACAGGCTGCTGTCACGACTGCGCAGCGGCCAGTGATCGCGACATGATGGCGAGGAGATCCCGGCGTCAATGCGGTGCATTCATGGTCTAGCGCCGGATCGGCTGATATTATGGCCACAGATCTGACCACCTGGTTGCCACCCACAGACACGAAAACGGATCCGATTCATGCACAACAAGCTGATAGAGCGGCTGCGCGGCTGCCTCTCGACCCTGCTCTATTTCCTCAACACCCTCTTCTGGTTTGTCCCCATACTGCTGCTCGGCCTCGTCAAGCTGCTGCTGCCGCTCAAGGGCTGGCGCACCCTCTGCAACGCCCTGCTGGACGGCTGTGCCGGCTGCTGGATAGGTTTCAACAACCTGATCCAGAAAATCATCATCAGAACCCCTTTCGAGGTGGTCGGAGTGGACAAAGGGCGCCGGAATGAGTGGTATATGGTGGTTGCCAACCATCAATCCTGGGTCGACATACTGGTACTGCAGCGGATTTTTAATCAAAAAATTCCCTTCCTGAAGTTTTTCCTCAAGAAAGAACTGATTTGGGTACCTTTTCTCGGTCTGGCCTGGTGGGCTCTGGACTTCCCCTTCATGCGGCGATATTCACGCAGCTTGCTGGAAAAGAAGCCGCATCTGAAGGGAAAAGACATAGAAACGACGCGCAAGGCCTGTGCCAAGTTCCGCCACATTCCGGTGAGTGTGATGAACTTCGTGGAGGGCACCCGCTTCACCGCCCACAAGCACGACAAACAGGGCGCGCCCTATCGCCACCTGCTGCACCCGAGGGCTGGCGGCATCGCCTTCACCCTGGCGGCCATGGGGGATCAACTGCACAAGCTGGTGGATGTGACCATCGCCTATCCGGGCGGCATCCCCAGCTACTGGGACTTCATGTGCGGTCGGGTCAAGGAGATCAAGGTTCGGGTCCGCTTTCTGCCGATCGAACGCAATCTGGTGGGGGATTACTTCAATGACCCCGAGTTCCAACAAGAGTTTCAACAGTGGCTGAACGGGATCTGGCGCGAGAAAGACCAGACCCTGGGTCAGCTGCTGGCGGACAAGACGCAGTAAACGACACCCATGCTAAGCCTGCTCCCCGGCCCCCTGGTGCTGCTCATCAGCGCCGGCCTGACCATATTGTTCACCGCCCTGTGCGCCAGCCTGATCCTGCTGGTCTCCCTAGGGAAATTGCTGTTGCCCATCCCGGCCTTAGGCCGTGCCTGCAGCCGGCTCAACAATGGCTTCATGAGGCTGTGGCTGGGCTGCAACGCCCTGGTGATCCGCCTCACCACCCGCATCGACTGGCAGCTCGAGGATGAGACCCGGCTGCGCAAGGATGGCTGGTACCTCATCATCAGCAACCACATGAGCTGGACCGACATAGTGGTGCTGGGCCACCTGTTCCGGGACAGGCTGCCGGTGCCCAAGTTCTTCATGAAGCACGAGCTCATCTACATACCGCTGCTGGGGCTCGCCTGCTGGGGGCTCGACATGCCCTTTATGCGCCGCTACTCACGGGAGTTTCTGCTGCGCAACCCGCACCTGAGGGGCAAGGACATAGAGACCACCCGCCACGCCTGCGAGAAGTTTCGCCACATCCCCACCACAGTCATCAACTTCGTGGAGGGGACCCGCTTCACCGAGGCGAAGCGAGAGGCGACCCGTTCCCGCTACCGCCACCTGATGCCCCCCAAGGCGGCGGGGCTCGCCTTCACCCTGGCGGCCATGGGGGAGCAGTTCGACAGCCTGATCAACGTCACCATCCGCTATCCGGACAACAGCGAAACACCGTTCAAGGACTTCCTGATGGGGCGGATGAAGCGCATTCAGGTGCGTATCGAGGAGTTGCCGGTGGATGAGGCGCTGGTGGGGGACTACTTCAACGACAAGCAGTTCAAGCGCGGTTTTCAGGCCTGGCTGAACCAGCGCTGGCAGGAGAAGGACGAGGTTCTGGAAGAGTGGCAGCAAGCTCAGGAGCCCGCTGCGGTGGCCGCCAGGGAGAGGGCCGACGCCAGCTCGGGCAACTGATCCTCGCTGAACACCTGAATGCCGTGACGGCGCAGCAGGGCCGTGGTCTTGCCCTCTCCCGCCATGGAGACGCCTTCAAAGTGGCCGTTGTAGATGCGACCACTGCCGCAGGAGGGGCTCCCCTCCTTGAGCAGGGCAAAGCGAATGCCCTGTGCCAGGCAGAGCCCGAGCGCCAGCTCGGCGCCGCGATCGAACTCGGCCGTCACATCCAGTCCACTCTCGGTCAGCACCCGCTCGCCCTGCCGCTCGGCGGGTGGACGGGGGGTCGGCAAGCCGCCCGCCACCTCGGGGCAGAACGCCAGCGCCCTCCCCTCGGCCCCCAGCGCCTTCAGCCAGTCGCTGACGATCCCCTTGCTCTGACCGTCGTAACGCACCGGCTGGCCCAGCAGGCAGGCACTCACCAGCACCTTGTGCATTCCCGTCTCTCCCATGCTGTCACTCCCTGTGTGAGGGTGCCCGCGCACCAGACCCGCTATCGGGCGACAATCCGGCTTTCGCAGGCACCGGCTTATGCTTCCGCGCCGTGCATCACCTGATCGAACATCACGCAGCAGGGGTTCTCCAGCCGGTAGAGAATGGCGGGCCTCTGCTTGCCGGTGCGCTTGCGGCCGGTATCCACCAGGATGTCGGCGCGATGGATCCGCTTGCGAAACGCCGCCGTGTTCATGGGGGTCTGCAGGACTATCTCGAACGCCCGCTGCACCTCGGAGAGGGTGAACTCGACTCCCAGCAGTTGCAGCGGCAGTGTGCTGTAGCGGCTCTTGATGCGCAGCCGCTCCAGCCCCATGGCGACCAGCTGGCCGTGATCGAAGGCAAGATCGAGGCCAGGCAGGGCCGAAAGCGGGTGCCAATGACCTCGCACGGCTTCCGCTTCCGGCTCCACCAGACAGAGATAGACCAGGGTGGTGGACCAGCCACGGGGATCCCGTTCCAGATTGCCGAGGGTACAGACCTGCTCGCTGTAGCAATGACCCAGCCCCCACTCCCCCAGCAGGCGGTGACGGGCGGCATCCAGATCCCGATCCCGGGTCTCGTCGATGCGCAGGGCCGGCAGCTGCCAGCAGTGGCTAAAGGGAGGGCGATCCCGGGTCTCGAGGAGCAGCTCGAGCCGCTCCTCGTGCAACCGCAGCACCACCATATCCAGACTCATTCTCGGCATCCTGGTCGACCTGCTCGCCTTCTAATAATGTTTGGTAGATAATATCACAAGAATATTATGTGCAGGAGCCACCCATGGGAACCATCGCCAGCCTGGATATAGATGCGCAGAAGGGATTCACGCCCCTCTGCCCGAACGAGCTGCCCGTCGCGGGCGGGGCTGACATAGTGGCCGCTCTCAACGCGCAGGCCGCCCTCGCCAGCCTGCGAGTCGGCAGCAAGGACGCCCACCCAGCGAACGCCGCCTGGGTCGTGACAAACCCCGCCGCCATGCTGCAACCGCTGGACCTGCCCAACGCCGATCTCACCTGGCCGGCCCATTGCGTGCCGGGCACCCCGGGCTTCGAACTGCTCGATGGCCTGCCCGCCCCCATCGACTATGACTTCTTCGTCTGGAAGGGGGTCGAGCCGGACCTGCATCCCTATGGCGCCTGCTACCATGACCTGGCCGAGCGGCGCAGCACCGGGCTTATCGAATTCCTGCAAGCACGGGGGGTCAGCACAGTGCTGGTGGGGGGCCTCGCCACCGACTACTGCGTCAAGACCAGCGTGCTGCAGCTGCGCCGCGCCGGTTTCCGGGTGATCGTCCATCTCGATGCCTGCCGTGGCATAGCGCCAGAGACTGTGGCCCAGGCCCGCACCCGGATGACCGAGGCCGGCGCCGAACTGGCCCAGACCCTGGTCGATGTACAACGCCTGCTGGACGCCTGATATGTCACCCATTTTTTCCCGCCAACCCGATACCGGCGCCTGCAATCTACATATGCGGCTGGCGTTCGCCCGCCTGCGGGGAGTCTGATATGCCACCCATCCTCACCAGCCTGCTCGACACCGACGCCTACAAGCTGCACATGCAGCAGGCGGTGTTCCATCGTTACCCGGATGCCGAGGTGGTGGCCGAGTTCCACAGCCGCAACGAGGAAGATCTGCTGCCCATGATGGGTGAGATCGAGGAGCAGCTGCGCCTCGCGGGCTCCCTGCGCCTGACCGAACCCGAACTCGATTTCCTGGCCGAGCGCCCCTTCTTCACCGCCGATTACCTCGATCACCTGCGCCGCAAGCCGCTGGATGCCTCCCTGCTCAAGGTATTCGAGCAGGATGGCCGCATCAATGTGCGGGTCGAGGGGCCCTGGCAGGACGTGATCCTGTGGGAGATCCCGGTGCTCGCCATCATCAGCGAGATGCGCAACCGCTTCCGCTATCCCCAGTTCGGGGTGAGCCAGGCCCTGGCGCGGCTGGATCAGAAGATCGACAAGCTGGAGCGGGAACTCAGCCCCGAGGAGATGAGCGAGTTCAACCTCATCGACTTCGGCACTCGCCGCCGCTTCTCCCATGCCGTGCAGGATGCGGTGGTGGGTCGCCTCAAGGAGCGGCTGCCGGCATTTCGGGGCACCAGCAACTACCAGCTGGCCCAGAAGTACCGGCTGCCGGCGGTGGGCACCCAGGCCCACGAGTGGTTCCAGGCCCACCAGCAGCTCGGCTTCCCGCTGGAACACAGCCAGCGGGCCGCCCTCATCAGCTGGCTCGACGAGTTCACCAACCACCTGGGCATAGCCCTGACCGACTGCATCACCATGGATGCCTTCCTGCGCGACTTCGATTTCGAGCTGGCCAGCCGCTATCAGGGGCTGCGCCACGATTCCGGCGACCCCGTGGTGTGGGGCGAGAAGGCCATCAGCCACTACCAGCGGCTCGGCATAGATCCCAAGGACAAGACGCTGGTCTTCTCCGACGGTCTCAACCTCGACAAGGCCGTCGAGCTACTGCGCCACTTCCGTGGCCGCATCAACACCAGCTTCGGCATCGGCACCAAGCTCACCTGCGATCTGCCCGGCGTCAGCCCGATGAACATCGTCTTCAAGCTGATGGAGTGCAACGGCGGCCCGGTTGCCAAGATCTCCGACAGCCCGGGCAAGACCCTCTGCCGGGACGCGGACTTCATCCGCAACCTCAAGCAGGCCTTCCACGTCGGGGTGTGAACAGGAACAGCAGACAACAAAAAGCCCGCCGGTTCGCACCGGCGGGCTTTTTTATCGACTCCGGAGAGGTCAGTCTTTCTTGGCCAGCAGGAATTTCACCAGCTGGTTGAACTGCTCCTGGGAGGTGATGGATTCAATCTTCACCATGTATTTGCCGTTCACCAGGAAGGCCGGCACACCGCGCACGTTGTAGCTCTCGGTGTTGCGATCGAACTGGGAGACCATGCCGGAGACGGCGAAGCTGTCGACGGCACCGTCAAACTCTTCGGCCGGTACGCCGTTGTCCACGAAGATCTGCTTCACGTCGGCACGGCTCTGCGGCACCTGACGCTGGGTGTGGATCTTGTCGAAGATGACCGGGGTCAGCTTGCCTTCGACGTTCAGCAGGTTGGCGACGGCATAGGCGCGTTGCATCTCCGGGCCCATCTCACGGCCCAGGAAGGCCACCGGGTTCTTCTTCATCGGCACGCCTTCCGGCAGGCTCTTCTTCAGATCTTCGGCGATCGGCTCGAACTTGGCGCAGTGAGGGCAGAAGTAGGAGAAGAACTCCAGCACTTCAGGTTGGGCGCTGCCGGTCTGGGTGACCACGTCATAGTTGACGCCTTCCTTGAATTCCGGGGCGGCGTGAACCATGGGGATCATCAGCATGGCAGCGAGGAAAAATAGTACTTTTTTCATGACGTTTCCTGTTAAGGGATCACTGTGAGGCACGCCCGGCGAACCGAAGCAGTCCAAGCCTATTGCGTCACCCTCCCGCCGTCAATGGCAAAGGCGGGTGGGCGAGCCCCTCGCCCCGGCATCCTGGGCCGGGTTGCCGGGGCTTTCCCGGCTGGCATCAGCGGCCCGGAGCACCGCCAGTTGGCCGAACTCCGCTTCCCTTACCAGTTCGGCATCAGCGTCAGCGGCAGTGCCTGGAGCGCATCCTGCCGGTCGTACTGCGGGTACCGCGAACCGTCTGACTTACCAGTTCGGCATCAGCGTCAGCAGCAGTGCCTGGAGCGCATCCTGCTGGCCGTACTGCGGGTACCGCGATCCGTCTGGCTTACCAGTTCGGCATCAGCGTCAGGGGCGGCGCCTTGAGCGCCTCCAGCTGGTCGTGCAGGGTCGCGATCTGCTGGCGCCAGTAGTGATCCGTATTGAACCAGGGGAAGTGACGGGGGAAGGCGGGATCCTCCCAGCGCCGGGCCAGCCAGGCCATGTAGTGGACTATGCGCATGGCTCGCAGCGGCTCTATCAGCGCCAGCTCCCGCGGGTCAAACTCCATGAACTCCTCGTAGCCGGCCAGCAGGGTGTCGAGCTGGATCTGCTGCTCGTGACGCTCCCCGCTCAACATCATCCATAGATCCTGGATGGCGGGGCCGGTGCGGCAGTCGTCGAGATCGACGAACAGGGGGCCGTCACGCCACAGTATGTTGCCCGGGTGGCAATCCCCGTGCAGGGAGATCCGCGCCACGTCCAGGCTCATGGCGTCCCCCACATGGCGGATCAGCTCGTCGAGCACCCCGAAGAACTGCTTGGCCAGGCCGCTCGGCACCCACTCTCCTGCCGCCAGCAGCTGACGCGGCTCGTGCAGCATGCTCTCCACGTCCAGCTGGACGCGATGGTGGAAGGAGTGACTGGCCCCGACCCTGTGGATGCGACCGAGATAGCGCCCCACCCACTCCAGCTGATCCAGGTTGTCCACCTCGAACTGGCGGCCACCGACGCTATGCCAGATGGCGAAGGGGTAACCCTGATGATCCAGCAGGGTCTCGCCGGCAAAGGCGATGGGGGCGGCGACCGGGATCTCCGTCTCACGCAGGCGAGCGGCAAACTCGTGCTCCTCGAGGATCTGGGCCCGGCTCCAGCGACCGGGGCGGTAGAACTTCACCACGTAACGGCGACGATCCTCATCCTGAAACTGGTAGACCCGGTTTTCATAGCTGTTGAGCTCGATGAGACCGGAGTCGATGCGCAGGCCGCTGAGATCGATCGCATCCATGATGAGGTCGGGATTGAGGTCGGAATAGTTGAAACGCATGTCATCCACCATAAGAAAGGGGCGCTGTTGCGCCCCATTCTATCCGAGATAGCCGATCAATGCCGCCCATGATCCCGATCCGGGGCGTGCCACGGACGCCCGTGGCACGCAGGATCGGCCGCCAGAGACGGCCCCTCAGAGCCGGCTGATAAACTTGCTGGGCTGGCGCAGGGTGCCCTTGCTGTCGTCCGGTGCGGCCCCTTCCCGTTTGAGCACGAACTGGACATCCAGGGTCGGCCGCTTCAGGTTGAAGGGATCCACCGCCAGGCTCACCGGCAGGGTGAAGATTTCCCCTGGCTTGAGCGTCACTTCCCGCGGGCCGAACCACTGGTGCTCCGGCAGCCCTTCCACATCCAGCTGATAGGTCTGGGATTGCAGGGTCTTGTTGAGGATCTTCAGGGTATAGGTGTTCTCAATGAGCCCCTCGCTGTTCTCCCGGAACAGCTGGTTGCGATCCCGCAGTATGTCGAGCCCCATGGGCATGATGGACATGGCGTTGTAGACGAAGACCCCCAGCATGACGACCATCACCAGGCCATAGCCGATCAGCTTGGGCCTGGCCACATGGGTCTGGTTGTGGGCCAGCTTGTGCTCTGTGGTGTAGCTGATCAGCCCCTTCGGATAGCCCATCCGATCCATGGTCTGATCGCAGGCATCGACGCAGGCGCCGCAGTTGATGCACTCGTACTGCAGGCCGTCGCGGATGTCGATGCCGGTCGGGCAGACCTGCACGCAGAGGTCGCAGTCGATGCAGTCCCCCAGCCCCAGCGCCTTGGGATCAGCCTTGCGGCCACGGGCGCCACGGGTCTCGCCGCGCTTGGTGTCGTAGCCGACTATGTAGGTGTCCTTGTCGAACATGGCGGACTGGAAGCGGGCATAGGGACACATGTGGATGCACATGATGGCGCGCATCCAGCCGGCGTTGCCGTAGGTACAGGCGGCGAAGAAGATCACCCAGAAGATGACCCAGCCGCTCGCCTGCAGGGTGAAGAAGTCAGGCACCAGCTGGAACACATCCTGGAAGTAGGCGACGAAGGTGAGGCCGGTGCCCAGGGACAGCAGGATCCAGGCCAGGTGCTTGGCGCCCTTGCGGGCCAGCTTCTCGCCACTCCAGGGGGCTGCATCCAGCTTGCGGCGCTTGTTGGCGGCGCCTTCCAGCTTCTCCTCGAACCAGATGAACATGAAGGTCCACACCGTCTGGGGGCAGAGATAGCCGCACCAGACCCGGCCGAGGAAGGTGGTGACGAAGAAGAGGGCGAAGGCGGCGATCATGAAGACCCAGGCCAGCAGGGTCAGATCCTGCGGCCAGATGGTGGCGCCGAAGATGTGGAACTGCTGATGCTCCAGATCGAACAGCACCGCCTGGCGGCCGTCGTAGCGCAGCAGGGGCAGGGTGACGAAGAGCGCGACGAAGAACCAGCCCATGGCCTTGCGCACCCGCTGCCAGTAGCCGGTCTGGGACCTGACGTAGATGCGGTTGCCGGGATTGAACCTGTCATCGCCCGCCTTGAACGTGTGGGGATTGAAGGTCCCGGTGACGTTCTTGTCGGTCACATCCTTGATATCGATCTTGTCCTGGTCGGCCATTGCAGCACATAGCTCCACTCATATTGTTATGAAGCCGATTATATCTTAAACAGCCTGCTAATTGTGTGGGTTAAATGTATCTATAGTTCGAGTGCCGTCGCAATTTCAGGCAACAAAAAAGGCCCATAGCCAGTTGACTATGGACCTTTTTGGAGATTCTCTTGAAACCTTCCTCTCCCGGCAACCCGGCGGCCGGGTTACTTGATGCCGCGGGCCTTGAGCAGGGCTTCCTTGAAGTCAGGAACATGATCCTTGGCCAGGCCCGGGATCATCGCCTGCTTGTCGGATTCGCGCATCTTGAGGTGGTAGATCAGCATGTCGTCGGTCAGCTCGGACAGGGCGCCCTCATAGCCGGCCTCCGCCGCCAGTTTGGCGATGAATTGCACCAGGCTGAGATCCTGATCCTTGATCCAGGCGGGCTGCAGCAGCTCCAGCAGCTCTTCGATACGATGACATTGCATAGACGACCTCTTTAATCTGTCATGTGAAACTCAGGCAACCTTACCCATCAAGGCTACTTCGATACGATCCCGGCCATTATGCTTGGCCTGATAGAGGGCCGCATCCGCTTTTTGGATGAGCTCGGCGATGGAGTGGTGCTGATCCGGCACCAGGGTCGCGACCCCGAAGCTGCAGCTGACCCGGCCGGATACCCGGGACTTGTGGTGGGGAATGCCAAGGGTGCGCAGGGCCGTGCGCACCTGCTCGGCGATCTGCATGGCCCCCTGCAAGGTGGTGCAGGGCAGCAGCAGGGCGAACTCCTCCCCGCCGTAGCGGGCGGCCAGATCGTCTTCCCGCCGCAACACCTCGGCCAGCAGGCTCGCCACCTGCTGCAGGCACTGGTCCCCCAGCTGATGGCCATAGTGATCGTTGAACTGCTTGAAGTAGTCCACATCCACCAGCACCAGGGAGAGGGGCGCCCTGGCCCGGTGACAGCGGCGCCAGGCCCGCGCCAGGGTGTCGTCCAGGTGAGCCCGGTTGGCGATGCCGGTCAGGCCGTCCAGGCGGGAGGTGAGCTTGAGATGCTCGGAGACCGCCTTGAGTTCGGCCACCAGTTCGGCGTTGGAAAAACTGTGGTAGAGGGAGGCCACCTGATCCCGGCGCAACCGGCGCAGCAGGGTCGGCAGAAACACGAACAGGTAACCCGCCAGCATGCAGGAGACGATCCGCTCCTGCTCGTTGCCGCCGCTGAGCTCGAACAGCATGGCAAACCCGAGGGGCAGCACGGCGCCGTAGAGGGTGCGGCGACTGCCGAACAGCATGATGGCGCTGCCGGTGAGGATCAGGCTGGTGAGCATCAACATGGCGGCGCGGTAGGTGTCCGGCAGCCTGTCCATGTAGAGCAGCACGCCGAGGGCCCAGATGATGGAGGTGATGGTCACCCCGATGAAGAGCTCCCGCTCCAGCACCGGCAGCGGCAGCTCTGCCAGCCGGGGCTGACGCCAGCGCAGGTGCCACCAGCGTCCCAGCAGCAGCAGGAAGACCAGGCCAAGCCAGCCGAGCGCCTCCCTGGCGGGCAGGTAGTCGTGGAACAGCAGGCTCCAGCTGATCGCCAGCAGCGCCAGACAAGGCAGGCTGAAGGAGGCGTGGGTATAGAGCTGGACCATGATGGCCCGCCACACCTGGTGATTCACACTCTGGGTCAACTGGGTACTCCCTGTACAAGAGCCGCACAGTCTAACACTCCCTTTTCCTGCTCAACAATCAATCGCCCGCTATTAAGCAGCCACTCAGCCCCTGGCTCGCCGTGCCACGCCGGCAGGATCCCGGAACACTCCAGCCTGCTCGCGCCCGCCCGGCAACCCCCTCACCCCTTCTCGAGCTCGTCGAGTATGGGGCACTGGGGATTCGCGTCTCCGTGGCAGCACCCCACCACCTCCTCCAGGGAGCTGAGCATGGCCTGCAGACCGGCAATGCGGGCCCGCAGATCGACGATCTTCTCCTGCGCCAGCTTCTTCACCTGGGCGCTGGTCCTGTGCTCGTCCCGGTAGAGCGCCAGCAGCTCCTGACACTCCTCCAGGTTGAAGCCGGTCTCCCGCGCCCGCTTGACGAAGCGCAGCTCCCGCAGGGCACCGTCTGTGTAGCTGCGATAGCCGTTGTCACTGCGCACCGGCGCCGAGATGAGGCCGATGCTCTCGTAGTAGCGGATGGTCTTGGCGGACAGCCCAGTGGCCTTGGCAACCTTGCTGATGTTCATGGATGACTCCTCTTCGATTCAGATTGGCGCTGGCTGCCCGCCCTGGGCTGCCAGCGTTTCAGTAACAGGGAATTGCTCAATACCGTGATGCTGCTCAGGGCCATGGCTGCCCCCGCCAGCTCGGGGCTGAGGTAGCCCAGCGCCGCCAGCGGAATGCCGATGATGTTGAACACGAAGGCCCAGAACAGGTTCTGCTGTATGGTGCGCCAGGTGGCCGCCGAGATGTCGATGGCATCGGCCACCAGGCGCGGGTCGGATCGCATGAGGGTGATGGAGGCGGTTTCCATGGCCACGTCCGAGCCTGAGCCCATGGCGATCCCCACGTCCGCCGCCGCCAGTGCCGGGGCGTCGTTCACCCCGTCCCCCACCATGGCCACCAGGCCCTGGGTACGGGCGCGCAACGCCTCTACTTTCTCCACCTTGCCGGCGGGCAGCACGGAGTCGAAGGCGCCGTCCAGCCCCAGCTTGGCGGCGATATGGGCCACCGGTGCCGGGGCGTCGCCGCTCACCAGCCAGCTGGCGATGCCGCGCTGACGCAGGGTGGCGATGGCCTCGGGGCTCTCGGGTCTCAGGGTATCGGCCAGGGCGGCGATCGCCACCGCCATGCCGTCGATGGCGACCCAGACCCGGGTCGCGCCGTCGGCGGGTTGTTCATCCTGTTGTGGTGGTTCAATACCGAGCTGGGCCAGCAAAGAGCCATTGCCGATGGCGACCGAATGGCCCGCCACCTTGCCGAGGATGCCCGCACCGACCCGTACCTCCACCGCCTCGGGCTGGGGCAGCACGACCTCTTTGCCGACCGCCTCGCGCATCGCCAGCGCCAGCGGGTGCTCGCTCGCCTGCTGCAGGGCGGCGGCGAGGCGCAACTGTTCGTCGGTGCCGCTCCAGCTCGCCAGCACAGGTTTGCCCTGGGTGAGGGTGCCTGTCTTGTCGAAGATGAGCGCCTTGATGGCGTGGGCCTTCTGCAGGGTATCCACATCCTTGATCAGAATGCCGTGGCGAGCCGCCACCCCGGTGCCGGTGACGATGGCGGCCGGGGTCGCCAGCCCTAGGGCGCAGGGACAGGCTATCACCAGCACGGCGACGGCGGCGAGCAGCGCCTGACCGAAGTCGTTGCTGTAGGCATACCAGGCCAGCAGAGTGAACAGGGCGATGGCCATGACCACGGGCACGAAGATGGCGGAGACCTTGTCCACCAGCTGCTGCAGCGGCGCCTTGCCCATCTGGGCACGCTCCACCAGGGCGATGATCTTGCTGAGGCTGGAGTCTTCCCCCACGGTCGTGGCCTCTATCTCCAGCACACCGGAGCGGTTGATGGCGCCACCCAGCACGGCATCCCCCAGCGCACGCGGTACAGGCAGGCTCTCACCGGTGAGAATGGATTCATCCAGCTCGCTCTCACCGCTCAGGATCTTGCCGTCCACCGGCACCCGCTCCCCCACCAGCACCCGCAGCCTGTCGCCACGCAGCACCTCGTCGATGGCGACGCTCTGCCAGGCCTCGCCGCGCCAGACGGTGGCGGTGTCCGGCCGCAACGCCATCAGCTCGCGAATGGCGGACTGGGTGCTGCGCCGGGCGCGGGCCTCCAGCAGTTTCCCGAGTGAAATCAGGGTAATGATGATGGCGCTCGCCTCGAAATAGAGCTGGCCGCTGGCGGCCATCCCCAGGGTCAGCAGCAGATAGAGGCTGTAGAAGTAGGCGGCGCTGGTGCCGGTCGCCACCAGCACATCCATATTGGCTGCCCTGTTGCGCAATGCGAGCCAGGCGCCGCGATAGAAGCGGGCACCGATCCAGAACTGCACCGGGGTGGCGAGCACCAGCTCCAGCCAGGCGGGCAGATGCCAGGGCAGCAGGCCGGCCATGGCGACCATGCCCACCAGCAGCGGCAGGGTCAGCAGGGCCGAGATGACGACCTGATTCAGCGCATGACGGGCGGCGGCAGCTTCCTGTTCCTCACGCGCCTGCAACTGTTGACGGCGAGCACTGGCAGAGCCCTGCGCCAGCTGGGCACCGAAGCCAAGGGCTTCTATATGCTCGCGCAACGAGGCTGGGGTCTGCATCCCCGGCACCAGCTCGATGCGGGCCTGCTCGAGGGAAAAATTCACCTCGGCCGAGAGCACGCCGGGCAACGCAGTCAGCATCTTGTTGAGACGCGCCGAACAACCCGCGCAGGTCATGCCGCTGATTTGAAACGACACGGATTCGCTGCCATAGCCGTAGCCCTGCGCGGCTATGCTGTCCAGCACAGCGGGCAGGCGATCGCTGCTGGCAAGCTCGATGGCCGCCTGCTCCAGCGCGAAGTTGACGCTGGCCTGCACCCCGTCAAGCTGGTTGAGGGCGGTGCTGATGCGGCTGGCACAGTTGGCGCAGCTCATGCCGCTGAGCGGCAACTGCAGATGGATGGGATCTTGAGTCTGGGTAGTCATGTTGTTCCTCCTCGGAACTCATCGGCCAAACTGGCTGCCGATGACTAAACCCTAACCTTTACTGCAAGGGTAAGCTCAAGCCACCACACTCACTTTTTCAAAAAAAATGGCGCCACCCCGAGCCAGGGGCGACGCCATGATGGCAGGAGAGGTCGTCAGATGCCGTACTGGGCGCGATAGGCCTTCATGGCCGCCAGTTGCTCGGCCAGCGCGGGCTGCTCTGCCTGCTTCTCTTCCAGATAGGCGATGAGGTCGCTCATCTGGATGATGGCTATGATGTGGGCACCGTAGTCGCGCTCCACCTCCTGAATGGCGGAGAGCTCACCCTTGCCCTTCTCCTGGCGATCCAGGGCGATCAGCACCCCGGCCAGGGAGGCACCGTTGGCCTGGATCAGATCCATGGATTCGCGGATGGCGGTCCCGGCGGTGATGACGTCGTCCACCAGCATGATGCGCCCCTTGAGCGGGCTGCCCACCAGATTGCCGCCCTCGCCGTGATCCTTGGCCTCCTTGCGGTTGAAGCACCAGGGCACGTCCACGTCGTGCTGCTCCACCAGTTGCACCGCAGTGGCGGAGGCGATGGGGATCCCCTTGTAGGCCGGACCAAACAGCACGTCGAATTCGATGCCGGCATCCATCAGGGCGGCGGCATAGAAGCGGCCGAGGCGGGCCAGATCGCGGCCGCTGTTGAACAGGCCGGCGTTGAAGAAGTAGGGGCTCTTGCGGCCGGATTTCAGGGTGAACTCACCGAATTTGAGAACCTGTTTCTCCAGGGCGAACTCGATAAATTGACGCTGGTAGGCTTTCATTCTGGCTCCTTGCTTGGCTTGTCGTTGACGGGTGTGGGGGTATAAAAAAACGCGGTCAATGCCGCGTTTTTCAAATCAGAAATTCAAGAGAGCGCCTGCTTCTGCAGCGCTATGATGTCGTCGATGCCGCCCTTGGCCAGCGCCAGCATCGCCAGCAGCTCCTCGTGGGTGAAGGGCTCGGCCTCGGCGGTGCCCTGCACCTCTATGATGCGGCCGTCTTCGGTCATCACCACGTTCATGTCGGTCTCGGCGGCGGAGTCTTCCACATACTCCAGATCGCAGATGGCTTCGCCCTGATACATGCCGACGGAGACCGCCGCTATCATCTGCTTGAGCGGGCTCTGCTTGAGCATGCCCTTCTCCACCATCCAGTTCAGCGCGTCCACCAGAGCCACGCAGGCGCCAGTGATGGCGGCGGTGCGGGTGCCGCCGTCGGCCTGCAGCACGTCACAGTCCACCGTGATGGAGTGCTCGCCCAGCGCGGTCAGGTCCACCGCGGCGCGCAGGGAGCGGGCGATCAGCCGGGAGATCTCCAGGGTGCGGCCGCTCTGCTTGCCGGCAGCCGCCTCGCGGTTCATGCGCGAATGGGTGGAGCGCGGCAGCATGCCGTACTCGGCGGTGACCCAGCCCTGCCCCTTGCCTTTCAGGAAGCGCGGCACGCTGGTGTCGACGCTGGCGGTGCACAATACGCGGGTGTGGCCGAACTCCACCAGCACAGATCCTTCCGCATGCTTGGTGAAGTTGCGGGTGATGGTAACCGGGCGCACTTGCGCGGCACTGCGATCGCTGGGACGGGACATGGGACTGACCTCTGGGCTGGCTGAATTGGCGCAGGAGTATAAGCCATCGTGACTCAAATATCAGCCGCTAAAACCACGGCATCGGCTGACGGGGCAAGCCTGGCTGAGTATACTGGCCGCACACTTCATCAAGCCCGGAACAATCAATGATTCACAGCATGACCGCCTACGCCCGCAAGGAATTCAAGGGCGACTGGGGCACAGCCGTTTGGGAAATTCGTTCGGTCAACCAGCGCTATCTGGAAACCTACATCCGCCTGCCGGAGCAGCTGCGCAGCCTGGAGCCTGTCCTGCGTGAGCGTTTCCGTGCCAAGCTGCAGCGCGGCAAGGTGGAGTGCAACCTGAGGTTCGAGGCAGCGCAAGCCGCCGCCAGCCAGCTCCATATCAATGAAGAGCTGGCCAAACTCATCATCGACAGCGCCAACTGGGTAATGAAAGAGGCGGGCCAGGGCCAGCTCAACCCGGTGGACGTGCTGCGCTGGCCGGGTGTCATGGCTGCCGCCGAGCAGGACATGGACGCGGTCGCCACCGAACTGCTCGGCGGTTTCGATCTGACCATGGAAGAGTTCCTCGCCTCCCGCGCCAGCGAAGGAGCCAACCTCAAGGCGCTGATCGAGCAGCGTCTGGACGGCATCCAGGTGGAAGTGAAGAAGGTGCGGGTGCACCTGCCGCAGATCATCGAGTGGCAGCGCCAGAAGCTCACCGACCGCCTGGCCGAGGCCAAGGTGGAGCTGGATCCCGCCCGCATCGAGCAGGAGATCGTGCTGCTGGCCCAGAAGATCGACGTGGCCGAAGAGCTGGATCGCCTGGAGATGCACATCAGCGAGACCATCAAGATCATGAAGAAGGGGGGCGCCTGCGGCCGTCGTCTCGACTTCATGATGCAGGAGTTCAACCGCGAGTCGAACACCCTGGGCTCAAAGTCCATCAACGCCGAGGTGACCCAGTCCGCCGTCGAGTTGAAGGTCCTCATCGAGCAGATGCGCGAGCAAATTCAAAACATCGAGTGATCCCCCTCGCCGATGCACCAGCCCCCGCCACCCGGGGGCTTTTTTATGTCATATCCCCAGTGTGATCAACGGCATGGCTTATGGCGACGCCAGCCTGGCCCTCGCCATCAAGCAGAGAGGGTCTGCCATGCAGACCCTCTCGTTTTTCCGAACCATGCACGCTCGTCGCCGGTTCAGGCTCAGACTGGTGACTTCAGCTTGTGGCTGCGCAGCAGCAGGGGGAGCTGGTAGAGCACCAGGGCACCCAGCACCAGCCCGGCGCCGGCCAGCTTGGCGCCGCCCAGCGGCTCGTCATAGAAGAGGGTGCTCAGGATCAGGGTCCAGACGGGTTCCAGCAGCATCAGCAGGGCCGCATGGGCCGTGGTCATCCGGCTCAGGGCATGGGTGAGCAGCCAGTAGCGCAATGTGGTGGCGATCAGGACGCTGGCGGCAAACCAGCCCCAGATGCCAGAGCTGATGTCGGCGGGCCACTGCTCGGTCAGCAGGGAGAGCAGGGTGCCGAGCAGCCCGGTCACCGCCAGCTGGATGCAGGTGAGCCAGGTGGGGGGAATGGACTGGGCGAAGTGGCGGTGCACCGCGAGCTGTACCCCCAGGGTCGCGGCCGCCGCCAGAAACCAGAACAGTGAGAGCGACACGCCCCAGTGGGTGCTGCTGGAGAGCAGCAGCAGGCCGGCCACGGCGACGGGCAGGGTCAGCCAGTAGTGGCGGCCGGGTCTGGCCTTGAACGCCGCCCAGGCGGCAAGCGGCGCCATCAGGGTGGCCACGCTCATGATGAAGGCGCCGCTGCCCAGGGCATCGCTCTGGCTGATGGCGGTGACCCAGAACAGCAGGCTGGCCCCGAGCAGGGTGCCGCAGCCGGCGGCGCGCAGCAGTTGCGAACGGCTGGGGGGCGGCTCGCGCAGCCAGGCCAGTGGCAACAGCAGCAGGGCGGCCAGCAGGAAACGGCTGCCGATAAAGGCGGCGGTGGGCAGTTCGCGAATAGCCTCTTTCGAGAAGAGCCAGCCAGCGGCGGCCAGCAGGGTGACCAGTATCATCAACAGCAGGGGAGCGCGGTTCATCGGGGCATCACAGGGTCAGGGCAAAGGGCAGAGCATAAAGGAAAGCAGGCCGGATTGCCTGCGGCGTTTGCCCCTGCCCCGGGAGGAGGCGGGACAACAGGCGGGTGCAGGATAAGGCACGGGGTGGCCACCAGGGCCACCCGCGTTAGTCGTTTTCCAGCGCTGCGAGGCAGTGGGACAGGGTGCGCGCCAGCGCCCCCTGGTTGCGCAGCACCACGGCACGGGCCTGCTCCCCCATCTGGCGGCGAGCGCCCGCATCGCCGAGCAGTGTATTCACCTTGTCGCCCAGGGCATCGGCGTCCGCCACCACGGCGGCCCCCCCCTGAACCACCAGCTGGCGGGTGATGTCGCTGAAATTGAAGTAGGCGGGGCCGGTCAGGCAGGGTTTGCCGAGCGCCGCCGGCTCCAGCAGGTTGTGGCCACCAATCTTCACCAGGCTGCCGCCGACGAAGGCCAGATCGGCGGCCGCCAGCATCAGCGGCAACTCGCCCATGGTGTCGCCCAGGTAGATTTTGTCGCTCTCGCCGACCGCACTGCCCGCCGTGCGCCGCACGCAGCCGTAGGGGGCGCACAGCTCGGCCACCCGGGCAAAGCGCTCGGGGTGGCGCGGCACCAGAATAAGCAAGGCAGACGGATGTACCTTGAGCACCCTATCGAAGGCGGCCAGCACCTGCTCGTCCTCTCCCTGATGGGTGCTGGCGGCGATCCAGACCGGCCGCGCCTGTCCAAGCTGCTGGCGCAGGGCGCGGCCCCGGGCCTGCACCTCGTCGCCAAACTGGATGTCGAACTTGATGGAGCCGGTCACCGCCAGCCGCTCGCGGCCGATCCCCAGACGATGGAAGCGATCCGCGTCGTCCTGGTGCTGGCACAGCAGGTGAGTCAGCGGGCGACTGAGAGCATCGAAGGCGCCCTGGAAGCGGGCATAGCGCTGGCAGGATCGCTCGGAGAGGCGGGCATTGAGGATGGTCACCGGCAGGTGGCGCGCCTCGCAGGCTGCCAGCCAGTTCGGCCACAGCTCTGTCTCCATCACCCAGAGGGCGCGGGGCTTGAAGGTGGCCAGAAACGCCGAGATGGCCCAGGGGTAGTCCAGGGGCGCATAGCGGTGCACCACCAGATCTCCGAGCTTGGCCGCCTGCTCGGCGCCGGTGCGGGTGGTGGTGGTGAGCAGTATGGGCAAGGAGGGCTGCTCCGCCTTGAGGGCGCGGATGAAGGGGCTGATGGCCAGCGTCTCCCCCACGCTCACCGCATGGATCCAGAGCGGCGCCTCCTGCCCGGTGGCAGGTGCCCGTCCCAGGTGCTCGGCCCAGCGCTTGCCGAAGCCGGGCTTGCCTTTTTTGGGCTTGTAGAGCGCCAGCAGCGCCAGCGGCAGGCCCAGGTGGATCAGCAGGTTGTAGAGCAGCCGATAGATCATGCTACTGGCCTTCGCCGCCGGTCGCGGGGCCCGCCACCGGCTGCAGCGCGATCACCAGATCTTCCGACTCGCTGCGCTCCAGTCGCTTGCCCGCCTCGATGACCTGCTCCGGCATCAGCTCGATCAGGCACTTGAGGTGGCCAAACTTGCAGGTGCGCTTGAAGCAGGGGCGGCATTCGATGTCGGTGTGCACTATCTCCACCCTGTCCGCCAGCGGCGGCGTGTAGAGCGGCGAGGTGGAGCCGTAGACACCGATCAGCGGCCGGTTGAGGGCGGCGGCGACGTGCATCAGGCCCGAATCGTTGGCGATGACCCGACCGGCCAGGGCCATCAGATCGATCGCCTCGTGCAGGCTGGTCTTGCCCGCCAGCACGTGGCAGTTGGGGCGGGACAGGGGGTTGATCCGGTCCCGTATGGTGTTCGCCACCTCCACATCCTTGCCGGAGCCGAAGATCCACACCTGCCAGCCTTCATCCAGATGCCTCTGGGCCACCACGGCGTAGTGCCCCTCGGGCCAGCGCTTGGCCGGGCCGAACTCGGCCCCGGGGCAGAGCACCAGCACGGGGCGGGCGCGATTCAGGCCGAGCCGCTCCAGCGCCTTGCCCTGGTTGACGAGATCCACGTGCAGGGACGGATGGGGAATGGACGGAATGTCGCTCCGGCTCTTCATCTGCGCCTTGGGGTAGGCCAGCGCCAGATAGGCTTCCACCATCAGCGGGAAGGCCTGCTTGTTGCTGCGCATGTCGTTGAGCAGGCCGAAGCGGTGCTCCCCCTTCCAGCCGGTACGCACCGGGATCCTGGCAAACCAGGGGATGAGCGCCGACTTCATGGAGTTGGGCTGGATGATCGCCTGATCGTACTTTTCGGCAGCCAGCTGCTTGCCGAGCCGGCGGCGGGCCCCCAGCTTGAAGTCGCCGTGGCCGAGCGGCATGGGGATGGCCTTGTCCACCTCGGGCATCCGCTCAAGCAGGGCCACGCACCAGGCCGGAGCCATCACATGCAGCTCGCTGCCCGGGTGGTTGGCCTTGAGTGCCTTGTAGAGGCTCTGGGACATCACCATGTCGCCGACCCAGGAGGGGCCGATCACCAATATCTTCATCGCGCGTCTTCTCTCGGGACTGGCCCGGCTGTTAATCGTTACTGGGCGAGATTATGCCCCAAGAAAGGCCGAAGAAATAACAGAAGATACCTGCCTGATGCGCAAGATGCCTTAAAGACCGCGCTGCGGGAAGTGGATACTCCCTCTTGTCAGCACCGGCGCCCTGTCCCCCATCGAAAGCGGCTCGACATGGCCAGCGGCCCCATGCCCCCGCCGGGGTTTTAGGCTAGAATGGGCGCCAATCCGAGCATGACCCGCCCGCCGGGCGCCAACAAGAGTCCAGAACCCGTGAAAAAACCGACCCTGGCGGCCGTCCTGATCGTCAAGAACGAAGCCGACAACCTGCGCGCCTGCCTCGCCTCCCTCGATGGCCTGGTGGACGAAATCGTCATCCTGGACTCCGGCAGTCAGGATGAGACCCCCGCCATCGCCGCCGAATTCGGCGCCCGCTTCTTCGTCAACACGGCCTGGCCTGGCTTCGGTCGCCAGCGCCGCCTCGCCCAGTCCCATGTCCAGTCGGAGTGGGTGCTGTGGCTGGATGCGGACGAGCGGCTCACCCCCGAGCTCAGGGAGGCCATCAAGGGGGTCATGGCCAATCCGGCCGGCGACACCATCTACTCCATCCCCCGCCTCTCCTGGGTGTTCGGCCGCTTCATCCGCCACAGCGGCTGGTACCCGGATCGGGTGCTGCGCCTCTACCCCAGGGCGCTCACCGGCTACAACGAGGCCCTGGTGCACGAGAAGGTGGAGGTGCGCGCCAACATGAAGATCGTCAACCTGCACGGCGACCTGCTGCACTTCACCTACCGGGATCTGGAGCACTATCTGGTGAAATCCGCCGGCTACGCCAGGGCCTGGGCCGATCAGCGCACCGCCCGCGGCAAGAAGGGCTCCCTCGGTCAGGGACTGGTGCACGCCATCGGCTGCTTCCTCAAGATGTACCTGCTCAAGGCTGGCTTCCTCGATGGAAAGCAGGGACTGCTGCTGGCCATCCTCTCCGCCCACTCCACCTTCGCGAAGTACGCGGACCTCTGGATCCGCCAGCAACCCCAGGCACCGGACCAGGCACCAAAGTAAGCCGGCATGGCGACACCCCCATGACGAGACAGGGCCCCGAGGGGCCCTGTCTGCATTCTCAGCTCTCTGCCCGCCAGAACGGCGGTGCCCAGCGGGCGATCGCCGCCGCCATGGTCTTGGGATCGAGCTGGCTCATGTCTTCCGGGTGATCGCTGTCTTCCGGCGGACTGAAGGCCAGATGACGCCCCTCGCTGTTGAGCGGACGCCAGCGCAGCGGCGTGGCGGAGCGGTGTGCCGGGAAGAAGCCGATGGTCGGCACGTCCAGCGCCGCTGCTATGTGCAGCGGTCCCGTGCTGCCCGCCACGAACAGGGCGGCATTGGCCATCACCTGACAGAACTTCGGCAGCCCCTCGTCGGAGCGGTAGATCCAGCCGTTGCCGCCGTGGGCCAGCAGCTCGGCCGCCAGCTGCTCCGCCTTGCTCTCCTCTCCGGGCCCCGCCGTCAGCACGCACTGCAGTTCCGGGCAGGCCTGGTTGAGCTTGATGATGAGGCGCGAGTACTGCTCGATGGAGAGGTTGTTGGCCGAGCCGCCGCTGCCGGCGTGCACCATCAGCCAGGGGCGGCTCGCATCCAGCCTCAGCCGGCTGGCGACCTGCTCGCGCACCTGTTGCAGGCTCTCGGGATCGAAGCTGAGGTAGGGCCCATGGGGTTCCACCACGCTCAGTTGCTGGTCGGCGAGAAAGCGGCGCACCAGATCCAGGTTGTACTCGTACTCCGGCTTCTGGGAGCGGGAACGGCGCTGCACCAGCCGCTGGTTGTAGAGCACCTGGGCCAGCTTGGTGGCCGGGGCCAGCCGGTAGGGAATATGCGCCTTCCACACCAGCTTGGCGTTACGGGTGTTGGAGAAGAGGCAGATGGAGGCATCGAAGGCGGCCGCCTTGATGCGGGCCAGCAAGGCCCGTTGCTGTTCCTTGTCGGCCCGGGCACCCGGATCCAGGATGATCTCGTCGATCCAGGGGCAGAGGCGGGCCAGCGGCGCCGTGTAGGCGGGAACCAGGGCAGTCACATGACACTCCATGGAGCGCTTGAGCATGGCAAAACTCGGCCAGGCCAGCATGAAGTCACCAATCTTGTCATTGCGTACTACCAGAATGCGTTTCATAAAAAATCCCTTTGCTCCCTGTCACCAATGCAGGGAGGCTCGATGCGCGGTGCGGCTATTCTTGCCTGATGCCGGGCTATTCTCAAGCGAAGACGCCGAGGGGCCCTGATTTGGGCGATCCAACCTGGGGCGTCGCGCCAGAAATCCGCGCCATCCCGGTCGCGACAAACCACCAACAGACCCTATAATGCGACCAATTTTCCCGGTTGCAGGAATCAGCAGCATGACCAACAAGGTAATCTATCCCGGCACCTTCGACCCCATCACCAACGGCCACACCGATCTCATTGGCCGGGCCGCCAGGCTGTTTGACGAGGTGGTGGTCGGGGTCGCCAACAGCCCGAGCAAGCGGCCGCTGTTCGATCTGGCGGAGCGCGTCCTGCTGGCTCAGCAGGTGACCGCCCATCTGCCCAACGTCAAGGTGGTGGGTTTCTCCGGCCTGCTGGTGGATTTTGCCAGGGAGCAGCAGGCCAACGTGCTGATCCGCGGCCTGCGCGCCGTCTCCGACTTCGAGTACGAATTCCAGCTGGCCAACATGAACCGCCGCCTGATGCCGGAGCTGGAGAGCGTCTTCCTCACCCCGGCGGAAGAGAACTCCTTCATCTCCTCCACCCTGGTGAAGGAAGTCGCCCTGCACGGTGGCGACATCCACCAGTTCGTCGATCCCCTGGTGGCCCAGGCCATCGCAGCCAAACAGGGCAAGTGACAACGCAAACAGGCTACCTCGGGTAGCCTGTTTGTCGGGGCAGTTGACGCTGCCCCCGTCTCCCGCCCCTGCCATCAGTCCGGCGCGCGGTTAAGCACCTGCTGACAGTTGAGCGCCAGCTCGTCCAGCCAGGCGTAGCGACGCCGGTACATGGCCCGCTTCCTGGCGGCCACCTCCTCCAGCGGCTTGCGCACCACGGGCTGCAACCGCACGAAGTTGGCATCCTGATCCAGGGCACCGAACTCCTGCCACAGCTCGTCATAATCCGCCTGCAGGCAGGCTTTTTTCTTCTTGCTGTAGCGTCTGGCCTGAAAGATGTGCGCCTTCATCCGTACGGCCGAGACACGGCTTGCCCCCATGGCAGCGGCCAACGCCATCACCAGCATCACCACCAGCGACTTGGGTCTTATGCCATGGCCCGCCTTGGTCAGGGCTCGTACCTGCTCCTGGGGCTGCTCGACACCGGGCTCGGGCCCCTGCACCGAGCCTATCACCAGCGCCAGCTCATGCTCGCTGCCCGCCAGCGAGAAGGCGCAGCTGTAGAGCCGCTCCCCCTGCTCGTTGACGATGGAGAGGGCCAGTTCGGCCTCCCGGCGGAAGGTGCCGTCGTGGCGCAGCACCAGGCGACAGCCCCCCTCGGGGTAGCGGCCGAGTTCGATCCCCTCCCCCAGATAGAGCGGGTCGATAAGATCCGGATAACGGGCCAGCAGCAGCCGGTAGTGATCCTCCACCATCCTGACTCGCTGGTTCACGGTCGAGCAGGCGAAGCGATAGGGGCGCATCGGTTTGTCGAGCAGCTCGGGATAGTGGGCAGGCAGGGCCCTCAGGGGTTCTGTCTGAAACAGCTCGAACACCCGGTTCAACTGCGGCCGGTAGAGCAGACTGCGCAGCACGAACTTGCCGCGATTGAAGGTCTTGCGGGCGCTGTCATCGGGATAAAGGAAGCGGGCCATTTTCTGGGCGCAATAGTGCCCCTGCCGGGATAAATGATCCCAGTCTATTGATTCTGCTGTCATTTTATTATCTCTTCTGCGTGTACAGCGAGATACTAGTCAGCGACAGCCGGGGCTTCAACAGACTGGAAATACGTCGTTACAACTTCACCGCGTCTCCCCCCAAATGATCCGGATCAGCGCTGGCAGTGGGAGCAGAACACGGTGGTTCTCTGGCCCATCCTCACCTCGGTCAGCAGGGTATGGCAGTGGAAACAGGGCTGGCCACCCCGGCCATAGACCTGCAATTGCTGCACGAAATAGCCCGGCTTGCCGTCGGCGCTGGTGAAATCCTTGAGGGTGGTGCCCCCCTGGCGAATGGCCTCGGCCAGCACCCGCTTGATCTCTGCCACCAGGGTCCCCAACCGCTCGCCGCTGATGTTGCCCGCCGCCCGCTTGGGATGAATCCCGGCGGCGTAGAGCGCCTCGTTGGCGTAGATGTTGCCCACCCCGACCACCACCTGGTTGTCCATCAGGAACTGCTTGATGGCGGTGCTGCGCCCCTTGGCCCGCGCCCGCAGATAGTCGGCGCTGAAGGCGTCGGTGAGCGGCTCAGGCCCCAGCTTGGCGAGCAGGGCGTGCGCCTCGGCGGGTTCACGGGTCCACAGCAGGGCGCCGAAACGGCGCGGATCGTTGAGCCGCAGCAGCTTGCCGTTGGCCAGCTCGATATCCACGTGATCGTGCTTCTCGGCCGGGGTGCCTATGTCCAGCACCCGCAGGCTGCCGGACATGCCCAGATGCAGGATGGCGGTGCCAAAATCGGTCTCCAGCAGCAGGTACTTGGCGCGGCGGCTGACCCTGTGGATGACGAGATCCACCAGCTCCTGGATCTCCCCAGGCACGGGCCAGCGCAGCCGGCCATCCCTGACCACCACTCGGGTCACCTTGATGCCGGTGAGCCAGGGAGAGATCCCCTGGCGGCTGACTTCGACTTCCGGTAATTCAGGCATAGACAGGTCTCTCGCTCACGGCAGGGTTCAGGGGGTGGGACGCAGCAGGTCGCGGTACTGCTCCTGGCTCAGGGTGAGCCAGGTCGAGGGGGGCAGCAGGGCGGCAAACTTGCCGTCGTCCTGATAGAGCCCCACTTCAACCGGATCGCTCTGGCCGGCGACCCATATCTTGAGGGTGACAGGGGTGCCGCGCACGGCCCCGCCCGGGGGCAACAGCCAGCCTTGCCATGTTTCGATGCGGGCGGCCAGCTGGGCGCTGCTGAGCCCCAGATCCGGCCCGCTGCGCCAGCCCTGGCCGATCCGCTCTATCTGCCAGCTCGGCCCCTGCCAGGTCAGCACCACGGCAGATTCGGGCAGCAGGGGACGGGCGCGCTGGGCGCTGTTCTCCTGCTGGGCCTGCTCCAGCCGGTGCAGCAGGGTGATAACGATCAGCACCACCACTATGATCACGTTATTCCAGCCTTTACGGCTCAATTTGAACATGGCAAGCCTCCCTTTGAAGCGGCAGTGTACTGAATTCCATCCATAAAAAAACCCGGCACTAAGCCGGGTTTTTTGGGAATGCAGCATCAAGTGATTACTTGATTTTGCCTTCCTTGTAGATCACATGCTGACGAATAACGGGATCAAATTTCTTGATCTCCATTTTTTCGGGCATGGTGCGCTTGTTCTTGGTAGTGGTATAGAAGTGACCAGTACCGGCGCTGGAGTTCAGGCGAATCTTATCGCGAATACCTTTAGCCATGATCTAATTCCTTATACCTTAACGCCGCTGGCACGCAGTTCAGCCAGAACCACTTCAACGCCGCGCTTGTCGATGATACGCATGCCTTTTGCGGATACGCGCAGGCTTACGAAGCGTTTTTCACTCTCAACCCAAAAACGGTGAGTGTGCAGGTTCGGCAGGAAACGACGCTTGGTAGCGTTGTTAGCGTGCGAACGGTTGTTACCAACTGCCGGGCGCTTGCCGGTTACTTGGCATACTCTAGACATGTCAGTCTCTCCAAATCTTACTTCATTGCTCGAGCAAATATCTGCCCCGCTGGCCTTCGATTGCGGGGCAAACAGAAGGCGGCATTTTATACAGCATCCGTGATCAAAGATCAACTAATACAGTGCCAGAGCCCAGTCATAACCAACCACGCTCTGCGAAAGAAACCGTGATGCCGTCACCGATCACCAAGTGATCCAGCACTCTGATATCGACCAAGGCCAGGGCGGCCAGGATCCGATCCGTGATCTGGCGGTCGGCCCGACTGGGCTCGGCTACGCCGGACGGGTGATTATGCGCCAGAATCACGGCGGCTGCATTATGTTTGAGCGCGATCTGCACGATTTCCCTGGGCCAGACGCTCGCCGAATCCAGGGTGCCGTAGAAAAGTTCAACAAATTGAATCACTCTGTGCTGGTTATCGAGCAATAACAGCGCAAACACCTCCCGCGGCCTGTCCCGCAGCTGAGCCTGCAGATACTCCCGGGTCAGCTGGGGGGAGGTGAGGGCCTCCCCCCGTTGCAACTGCTCGGCAAGATGCCGTCTGCCCATCTCCAGCACCGCCTGCAACTGGGCATATTTGGCCGGCCCCAGCCCGTGAGCGCCGCAAAAAGCCTGTTGCTCGGCCCCAAGCAGCCCCCGCAGGGAGCCGAACTGCTGCAACAGCTGGCGGGACAGATCCACCGCGCTCAGGCCGCTGACCCCGGTCCGCAGGAAGATCGCCAGCAATTCCGCATCGGACAGCACCCCCGCCCCACGGCGCAGCAGCTTCTCCCGGGGGCGCTCATCTTCCGGCCACTCCTTGATGCTCATTTGTCTCTCCCCCATGGCTATTGAGAGAAAACATAGCAAAAAATCGCGGGAGCCCGACCACAACTCCCCCATGTCAGCCTCTGTCGTCGTCCATCGCCTGTGCTATCTTAGCCGACCAGTCAGAGTGAGCCGAAAGAGAAGCAGCAGATGAGATTGGCCGATAAACGCATCCTGTTGGGTGTCAGTGGCGGGATCGCCGCCTATAAGAGTGCCGAACTGGTACGTCGCCTGAAAGATCAGGGGGCCGAGGTGCGGGTGGTGATGACCCGCTCCGCCAAGGAGTTCATCACTCCCCTGACCCTGCAGGCCGTCTCCGGCCACCCGGTGGCCGACAGCCTGCTGGACCCGGCCGCCGAGGCGGGCATGGGCCACATCGAGCTGGCCAAGTGGGCGGATCTGGTGCTAATCGCCCCCGCCAGCGCCAACCTGATGGCGCGCATGGCCGCCGGCATGGCGGACGAGCTGCTGACCACCCTCTGCCTGGCCACCCCGGCAACCGTGGCGCTGGCACCTGCCATGAACCAGCAGATGTATCGCAACGCCGCCACCCAGGCCAATCTCAAGACCCTGGCCAGCCGCGGCATCCTGCTGTGGGGGCCGGATTCCGGCAGCCAGGCCTGCGGTGACGTGGGCCCCGGCCGGATGCTGGATCCCCTCGAACTGGTGGAGCGCTGCTGCCAGCAGCTGGCTGCCGAGCCATTGCTGGCGGGGGTCAAACTGCTGCTCACCGCAGGGCCGACCCGCGAGGCGCTGGATCCGGTGCGCTACATCAGCAACCACAGCTCCGGCAAGATGGGTTACGCCATCGCCCGCGCCGCCCGCGAGGCGGGTGCCGAAGTGACGCTGGTGAGCGGCCCTGTCGCCCTGGCCACCCCGCAAGGGGTGACAAGAGTCGATGTGGAGAGCGCCCTGCAGATGCACGAAGCCGTGATGAGCCGGGTCGGTGAGTGCGACCTCTTTATCGGCTGCGCCGCCGTGGCGGACTATCGCCCGGCCCAGGTCGCCAGCCAGAAGATCAAGAAGACTGGTGACAACGACCAGATGGCGCTGACCCTGGTCAAGAATCCCGACATCATCGCCGCCGTGGGGGCACTGTCAAACAAGCCCTTCACCGTCGGATTTGCCGCCGAAACCGTGGATGTGGAACAATACGCCCTCGACAAACTGCGACGTAAGCGGCTGGACATGATCGCCGCCAACGACGTGTCCCGCGCGGGTCAAGGCTTCAATGCCGATGACAACGCCCTGACCGTCTTCTGGCAAGGGGGTCAGGCCGCCCTGCCCCTGGCCGACAAGCTGACGCTGGCTCGTCATCTTGTCGCCCTGATTGCACGCCACTATCGACCCTGAGCCCCGGGCCATTACCACTGGCGACGGACTCTCGGCGACCGGCATCGCATTGACAACATGCTGGGCGACCCAAGGGCGCCCACTGAACCACTCGATCGCCCCGGGGCGATCCAATTGAAAAACGATTCATGACGACACAAATTGAACTGAAAATCCTGGATGCCCGCATCGGCACCGACTTCCCGCTGCCTGCCTACGCCACTCCGGGTTCCGCCGGCATGGATCTGCGCGCCCTGCTGGATGCACCGATCACGCTGGCACCGGGCGACACCACCCTGGTGCCGACCGGGCTCGCCATCCACATTCAGGATCCGGGTCTGTGCGCCACCATCTTGCCCCGCTCCGGCCTGGGCCATAAGCACGGCATAGTGCTCGGCAACCTGGTCGGTCTCATCGACTCCGACTACCAGGGCCAGCTGATGGTCTCGGTCTGGAATCGCGGCAACGACAGCTTCACCATGCAGCCAGGCGAGCGCATCGCCCAGCTGGTGATCCTGCCCGTGGTGCAGGCCAGCTTCCAGCTGGTCGACGAATTCAACCAGAGTGAACGGGGTGAAGGCGGGTTTGGTTCTTCTGGTCGCCAATAACAAGACCACACAACCCCCTGGGGTCTGTGTCTAATAACAGAATCAAGCCATTGTTTTTTTAGGGGAATCCATGGCAAGCAGTAACCAGAAACAGAGTCGGCGCGATCAGATCCTGCAGGCACTCGCCCACATGCTGGAAACCAGTCCGGGCCAGCGCATCACCACGGCGCGCCTCGCAGCCGAGGTGGGTGTGTCCGAGGCGGCCCTCTATCGACACTTTCCGAGCAAGGCGCGGATGTTCGAGGGACTGATCGACTTTATCGAGGATTCCCTGCTGTCACGGGTCAACCTGATCATGGCCGAAGAGAAGGACACCATGGCCCGCTGCCACCATATACTGCAGCTGCTGCTGGTGTTCGCCGAGCGCAATCCCGGCATCACCCGCATCCTCAACGGCGATGCCCTGCTTGGCGAGCACGATCGGCTGCGGGATCGCATCAGCGCCCTGTTTGACAAGCTGGAGACCCAGCTCAAGCAGGCACTGAGGGAGAAGCGGCTGCGGGAAGGCCAGGGCTTCCAGCTCGATGAGACCATGCTGGCCAACCTGCTGCTGGCCTATGCGGAGGGCCGCATCAGCCAGTTCGTCCGCTCCGAGTTCAAGCTCAAGCCCACCGCCGGCTTCGAGGATCAGTGGCAGTTTATGCGCAGCCAGTTATTGCAAAGCTGAGCCGAGCCAGAGGGACGGATCGACCTACATATCAGCTCCGGATAAAACCCTTAACCCATCACCGGGTTAGAGGCTCGGTGGCAATAGATGCGCAACCCATAGCTGCAAAGCTGGACCATACTGGTGGGTGCAAAGCGGGAGGCCTTGGCCTCCCTTGTTTTTTGTGGCAGCTTTTGATGGCAGAGAATAAGCACCAGATGCGACCCAGGTTGTCGCGCTCCGGTGTTAGATTTATCCGCCATAAACCTTCAATACCAACAGGACACCCTATGGAACCCGAGATCATCACAGAAGCGCAGACCTGGCTGGTCAATAACCAGGGACTGATCATCGAGTATTCGGTCAACATCGCCGCCGCCCTGCTCACCCTGCTGGTCGGTTACATCGCCGCCAACATCATCAGCGGCGGCGTGACCAAGGTAATGCATACCCGCAAACTGGACACCACAATCACCCACTTCGTCGGCAGCATCCTCAAGTACACCATACTGGTGTTCGTGGTGATCGCAGCCCTGGGCCGGGTCGGGGTACAGACCGCCTCCTTCGTCGCCATCATAGGTGCCGCCGGTCTGGCCATAGGTCTGGCGCTGCAGGGGTCCCTCTCCAACTTTGCCGCCGGTTTCCTGCTGATCATCTTCCGCCCCATCAAGGCCGGTGAGTTCATCGAGGTGGCCGGTACCAACGGCGTGGTGCAGGCCGTTCAGCTGTTCACCACCACCCTCACCTCCGCCGACAACAAGATGGTGGTGGTCCCGAACTCCGCCATCCTCAACGGCACCATAGTCAACTACTCCCGCATGGACACCCGCCGGGTCGACATGACCTTCGGCATCGGCTATGGCTCGGACCTGCGCAAGGCCAAGCAGATCCTGGAGCGTCTGGTGAATGAGGAGGCCCGCATCCTCAAGGATCCGGCCGTCACCATCGCCGTCGCTGCCCTGGCCGACTCCTCGGTCAACATAGTGGTGCGTCCCTGGGTCAAGACGGGCGATTACTGGGGTGTCTGGTTCGACTTCCACGAGAAGGTGAAGCTGGCCTTCGATGCCGAGGGCGTCGAGATCCCCTTCCCCCAGATGGTCATGCACATGCAGAAGACCCAGGCCTGAATCCAGTGATGATGGCCACGATGCCAGCCTTAGGGCTGGCATCGTCGTTTCTGGGGCAGGGGAAAGGCCAGCCACCGGGCGGCCTGACCCCCGCTCGAAAGGCCGCCGCGCCACCCCATCTCCGGCCCCGCCTCCCCCCTGCCACATTGAAACCCCTTTCAACCTGACGAGACCGGCGAAGCATGAGCCAACGCAAGATCTCATGACCCCTGCTGACTCATAATCGCAGCGTTTTGGTTGTAAACTCCTTCGATGCAGACAATTGGTAAAGCTCTGTTACACGGGCCGCACCATGTGCCCGGTATAATGGGCCCGGTATAGTGCTCGAATAATAAGGTTTGGCGGGAGCCTTGCCTGCAAGGTTCAAACACAACTTGGAAGACTGATAATCCTATGAAAAACATCAATCCAACCCAGACCCAGGCCTGGCAGGCACTGGAAGCCCACTTTGCAGCGAACAAAGAGACCCGGCTGAAAGATCTGTTCGCCCAGGATCCCCAGCGTTTCGACAAGTTCTCCCTCACCTATCAAGGCGACATCCTGGTCGACTACTCCAAGAACCTGATCACCGAGGAGACCCTCAAGCTGCTCATCGATCTGGCCAAGGAGACCGATCTGCGCAGCGCCATCGATGCCATGTTCAACGGCGACAAGATCAACATGACCGAAGGCCGCTCCGTGCTGCACGTAGCCCTGCGCAACCGCTCAGACCGCCCCATAGAGTGCGACGGCAAGGATGTGATGCCGGAAGTAAACGCCGTACTGGCCAAGATGAAGGGCTTCTGCGAGAAGATCATCTCCGGCGAGTGGAAAGGCTACACCGGCAAGGCGATCCAGCACGTGGTCAACATCGGTATCGGCGGTTCCGATCTGGGCCCAGTGATGATCACCGAGGCGCTGCGCCCCTACAAAAACCACCTGCAGATGCACTTCGTCTCCAACGTCGATGGCACCCACATCGCCGAGACCCTGAAGAAGATCGACCCGGAAACCACCCTGTTCCTGGTGGCCTCCAAGACCTTCACCACTCAGGAGACCATGACCAACGCCCTGACCGCCCGCGACTGGTTCATCCAGATCGCCGGTGACAAGGCCCACGTTGCCAAGCACTTCTCCGCCCTCTCCACCAACGGCAAGGCCGTGGCCGAGTTCGGCATCGACACCGACAACATGTTCGAGTTCTGGGACTGGGTTGGCGGCCGCTACTCCTCCTGGTCTGCCATCGGCATGCCCATCGCCCTGTCCGTCGGTTTCGACAACTTCGAAGCCCTGCTGCAAGGCGCCTTCGAGATGGACATGCACTTCGCCACCGCCTCCTATGAGCAGAACGTGCCTGTGCTGCTGGCGCTGATTGGCCTGTGGTACAACAACTTCCACGGTGCCGAGTCCGAAGCCATCCTGCCCTACGATCAGTACATGCACCGCTTCCCTGCCTACTTCCAGCAGGGCAACATGGAATCCAACGGCAAGTACGTGGATCGCAACGGCAACAAGGTCGACTACCAGACCGGCCCCATCATCTGGGGTGAGCCGGGCACCAACGGCCAGCATGCCTTCTACCAGCTGATCCACCAGGGCACCAAGCTGATCCCCTGCGACTTCCTGGCGCCAGCCATCAGCCACAACCCGATCGGCGACCACCATCCGAAGCTGCTGGCCAACTTCTTCGCCCAGACCGAGGCGCTGGCCTTCGGCAAGAGCAAGGAGCAGGTCGAGGCCGAGTTCCTGGCGGCTGGCAAGACGCTGGAGCAGGTCAAGGATCTGGTGCCGTTCAAGGTGTTCGAAGGCAACCGCCCGACCAACAGCATACTGTTCAAGAGCCTGACCCCGAAGACGCTGGGTGCCCTGATCGCCATGTACGAGCACAAGATCTTCGTACAGGGCGCAATCTGGAACATCTTCTCCTTCGACCAGTGGGGCGTGGAGCTGGGCAAGCAGCTCGCCAACAAGATACTGCCGGAGCTGGGCAGCAATGACGCCGTCACCAGCCACGACAGCTCCACCAACGGTCTGATCAACACCTGGAAAGCCTGGAAAGCCTGATTTATCCGGCCTTTCTGAATGCAAAAGCCCCGCTCGATGAGCGGGGCTTTTTATTGCCGGAAGCCGGCGTTGCCATCCTGTGGAGATCTGGCCAGGTGTCTAAGCCAGCCAGAAGACGGGGATCGTCACCCCCGCCCTTCCATCGCCGGCATTAACCGCCGACGGCGATGCGTTTCATGTCTTTCATATAGCCACGCAGGGTATGGCCGATCGCTTCGATCGGATGGCTACGAGTCGCCTCATTGGCCGCCAGCAGGGCCAGGTTGTCCACCGCCTTCGGCTCGGCGCGGGCGCTGCCCAGATCCCCGGCTTGCAACGTCGGCATAAAGTGCTCGCGCAGCAGCGGCACGGCGGCGTTGGCGAACAGGTAGTTACCGTACTCCGCGGTGTCGGAGATGACCACGTTCATCTCGTACAGACGCTTGCGAGCGACTGTGTTGGCGATGAGCGGCAGCTCGTGCAGGGACTCGTAGTAGGCGGACTCTTCATAGATGCCGGAGGCCACCATGGTTTCGAACGCCAGCTCCACACCTGCCTTGACCATGGCCACCATGACCACGCCATTGTCAAAGTACTCCTGCTCGGCGATCTTGCCCGCATAGGCCGGGGCATTCTCGAAGGCGGACTTGCCGGTCTCTTCGCGCCAGCCGAACAGCTTGGCATCGTCTTCGGCCCAGTCGGCCATCATGCCGCGGGAGAACTCGCCGGCGATGATGTCATCCATGTGCTTCTCGAACAGCGGACGCATCAGGGTGCGCAGCTGCTCGGAGAGCTCGAAGGCGCGCAGCTTGGCCGGGTTGGAGAGACGGTCCATCATCAGGCTGATGCCGCCCTGCTTCAGGGCCTCGGTGATGGTTTCCCAGCCGAACTGGATCAGCTTGCCGGCGTAAGCCGGGTCAGTGCCCTCGGCAACCAGCTTGTCGTAGCAGAGCAGGGAACCGGCCTGCAGCATGCCGCAGAGGATGGTCTGCTCGCCCATCAGGTCGGATTTCACTTCCGCCACGAAGGAGGACTCCAGCACGCCTGCACGGTCGCCGCCGGTGGCGGAGGCCCAGGCCTTGGCGATGGCCATGCCTTCACCCTGGGGATCGTTCTCCGGGTGAACGGCGATCAGGGTCGGCACGCCGAAGCCGCGCTTGTACTCTTCACGCACCTCGGTACCCGGGCACTTCGGCGCCACCATGATTACGGTGATGTCGGCGCGGATCTGCTGACCCTCTTCCACCACGTTGAAGCCGTGGGAGTAGCCCAGGGCGGCGCCCTGCTTCATCAGCGGCATGACGGTCTTCACCACGTCGGAGTGCTGCTTGTCCGGGGTCAGGTTCAGTACCAGATCGGCGGTCGGGATCAGATCTTCATAGGTACCGACGACGAAGCCGTTGTCGGTGGCCTTCTGCCAGGAGGCGCGCTTTTCGGTGATGGCGGCCTTGCGCAGGGCATAGGAGATGTCCAGCCCGGAGTCGCGCATGTTCAGACCCTGGTTCAGACCCTGGGCGCCACAGCCCACAATCACCACCTTCTTGCCCTTGAGCGCCGCACAACCGTCAGCGAACTCCTCGCGCTGCATGAAACGACACTTGCCCAGCTGGGCCAACTGCTGACGCAGGTTCAAGGTGTTGAAATAGTTAGCCATGGTGATTGCTCCGTTCGATTGATTCCATGCCGGGTAGCGGCGTTGTCCAAACCACTATAGCGCGGGACACTTATTGCCTGAACTGATATATTCGAAACAGTACGTTGCAGAAATTGAAATGTGACTCTTGGCATTCTCAGGCCGTTTTTCCCACCCGGTGCATCTCGGGGGCTTGCTGCCTGAAGGTATATGGTCGGCACAAGCGCCGCTGCAGGAATTCAAAGATGGACCTTCGCAATCTCGAACTGTTTCTCCACCTCGCCGACTCCCTCCATTTCGGCAAGAGCGCCGACGCCATGGCGGTCAGCCCCTCCACCCTGAGCCGCGCCATCCAGCGGCTGGAGCAGGAGACCGGCTGCGTGCTGTTCGAGCGGGACAACCGCAGCGTACGGCTCACCCCGGCGGGAGAGAAGCTGAGGGAGTTCGGTGGCAGCCTGTTGCAGGAGTGGCGGCGGCTCAAGCAGGAACTCAAACGCAGCGACGAGCCGTTGCAGGGGCGGCTGCGGGTCTTCTGTTCGGTCACCGCCAGCTACTTCCTGCTGCCCGAGGTGCTGGAACGCTTTCGCCGCCGCTACCCCCAGCTCGAGATCAAGCTGGAGACCGGCGACCCCGCCCTGGCGGTGGACAAGATCCTGGCGGACGAGGCCGATCTCGCCATCGCCGCCAGGCCAGATGCCCTCTCGTCCAAGCTGGAGTTCGCCAGCCTGCAGCAGGTGCCGCTGGTCTTTATCGCCCCCCGCAATGCCCCCCAGCAAAGCCAGTGGTTCTCCCAGGGTGAACCCGACTGGGAGCGGCTGCCGCTCATCCTCTCGGAGCAGGGGCTGGCCCGCAAACGCTGTGATCAGTGGTTTCGCAACAAGGGCATAGCCCCCAACATCTATGCCGAGGTGGCGGGCAACGAGGGCATAGTCGCCATGGTGGCCCTCGGCTTCGGCGTAGGCCTGGTGCCTGCCGCCGTGATCGATCACAGCCCCATGGGGGACAAGGTACGCATCGTCGATCCCAAGCCCGCCCTCAAGCCGTTCGATGTCGGCATCGCCGTGCTCAAGAAGCGGCTGGAAGAGCCGCTGATCCGCGCCTTCTGGGACACGGCCCGCGGTCAGGGAGGGCTGCGCTGACTCCGGGGTCACCCCAGCATCAGTGTCAAATGTGTCAGTATGAAAGCCCTGGAGAAGAGGGGACACTGGCCGGCAAATCTATCCACCACAGAGGATCACGCCGTGAGCCAGCATCTTGTCGAAATCCAGAGTGCCATCCTGTTTGCAGAGTACCTGCAGAGCCTCGGAGTCCAGCGCACCTCGCTCGATCGGGAGCAGGAGATCTATGTGCAGGACAGGCACCTGGCCACTGTGCGGCGCATCCAGGGTGAGCTGAGATTTTATCTGCGTGCCAATGCCCTGGCCCGGTCGTGATCCGAAATGGGTCACAGAACGAACGCCTGAAGCGTATTAGACTGGCACCATACGTCGCCCTCGCCTCGGGGGTCGCCATGAGGAGTGCCCATGAAACCAAGCGGCCTGGATCGGCTCTTCAAACCCCAATCGATTGCCGTCATCGGTGCCTCCAGTGATCCCCAGAAGGCCGGGCATGTGGTCATCCGGCATCTGCTCGCGGGCCAGTTCAAGGGCCCCATACTGCCGGTCAGCCCTCACTGCCGGGCCGTCGCCGGCGTGCTCGCCTATCCCGATATCGAGAGCCTCCCTCTCTCTCCGGATCTTGCCATCGTCTGCACCCGGCGCGAGCGGGTACTGCCGCTCATCGAGGAGCTCGGCAAGAAGGGCACAGGGGCGGCCATCATACTGGCCGCCCACTTCTCCGGCGACGAGCGCCAGCAGCTCAGGCAGCTCTGCCGGCAATACGGCATCCGCCTGCTCGGCCCCAACAGCATGGGCATGCTGTTGCCCGGACAGGGCATCAACGCCAGCTTCTCCCCCATTGCCGCCACCCCGGGGCAGGTGGCCTTTTTGTCCCAGTCGGCGGCGGTCAGCACCACCATCCTCGATTGGGCCAAACAGCGGGAGATCGGCTTCTCGGCCTTCGTCTCGCTTGGGGATCACTGCGACATCGACTTCGGTCAGCTGCTGGATCAGCTCTCCCGCGACGGGGCAACCCGCGCCATCCTGATCTACATGGACAAGCTTCACGATGCCCGCCACTTTCTCTCCGCCGCCCGCGCCGCTTCCCGCAACAAACCCATTCTGGTGCTCAAGAGCGGCCGCCACGATCCGGCCAACGGCCTCGACAACGTCTATGACGCCGCCATCCGCCGGGCCGGCATGCTGCGGGTACGGGACACCCACGAGCTGTTTGCCACCGTCGAAACCCTGAGCCACTCCTTGACCCTCAAGGGGGAGCGACTCGCCATCCTCTCCAACGGGCGCGGTCTGGCCAACATGGCCGCAGACGTGCTGCTGGCACGCGGCGGCAAGATGGCCATGCCCCCTCTGGACATAGGCAGCGACGCCGACGTGGAGGCCTACCGAACCGCGCTGGACGAGCTGCTGCAAGGGGACAGGGCCGATGCCATACTGCTGATCCACGCCCCCTCCCTCACCGCTCGCGGTGCGACCCTGGCCAGCAATCTGATCGATTTCCTCAAGCAGCACCCCAGGGCCAGGCGTTTCAACATACTGACCAACTGGGCGGGAGAATACTCGGCCCAGGAGGGTCGACGCCTGTTCAATGAAGCAGGAATACCGACTTACCGTACTCCGGAGAGTGCCGTCACCGCCTTCATGCACATGGTGGAATACCGCCGCAACCAGAAGCAGCTGATGGAAACCCCCGCCTCCCTGCAAGGGGACAGACTCGATGTCGAGCGTTGTCAGCAGCTGCTCCGCCAGGCGCTGGCTCGCAAGCAGCAGGTACTGGACACCCACCTGGCACAACCCATCATGCAGGCGGCCGGTCTCTCCACCCTGTCGACCTGGATAGTTTCCGATGCCATCGAGGCGGCGCTGACCGCGGAGCAGATAGGTTATCCGGTGGCGGTGAAGCTGCGCTCACCTGACATTGCCCACAAATCCGAGGTGCACGGCGTCATGCTGAATCTGCGCACCTCGGCGGAAGTGGCCCAGGCGGCGGATGCCATTCTAGACCGGGTCCGCCAGCACGATCCTGGGGCCCGAATAGAAGGCCTGCTGGTGCAACGCATGGCACGCCGCAGCGGGGGTCTGGAGCTGAGGATCCGCTTGCAGCAGGATCCTGTGTTCGGCCCCGTCATCCTGCTCGGAGAATCCGGTGCCGAGCCCCACGAGATGGTCGCGGCCCTGCCACCGCTCAACCAGGCACTGGCTCGCTACCAGATCATCGGTGCCCTCAAGAACGGCAAGATCCGCGAACAGGCCAGTCCGGTACGACTCGATATCGATGCCCTCGGCCAGGTCTTGTGCCAGCTCTCCGAACTGCTGCTGGCCTTCCCCGAAATCCAGGAGCTGGACCTGCATCCACTGCAGGCCTGCGGCGCAGAGATGGTGATCCTGGATGCCAGGCTGGTGCTGATGGAAGAGGGTCGGCAGATGCTGCCACTGGCCATTCGCCCCTATCCCACCGAACTGGAGGAGGGGGCCTGGCTGAAAGATCAGAACCATGTGCTGCTGCGCCCGATCCGGCCGGAGGACGAACCGGCCCACAAGCAGTTCGTGCTCAAGGTCTCCGATGAGGACAGATACAAGCGCTTCTTCGCCGACGTAGGGGAGTTGGGGCACGAAGAGCTGGCCCGCATGACCCAGATCGATTACGACCGGGAGATGGCCTTCGTCGCCGTGGGGCAGAATGGGCCCTACAACCAGCAGATCCTGGGAGTGGTGCGCGCCATCTCCAACCCGGACCAGTCTGACGCGGAATTTGCCATCCTGGTGCGATCGGATATGAAAGGGCTGGGGCTCGGCAAGCTGATGATGGAGAAGATTGTGCGCTACGCCAGAGAGCGTGGCATCGGCCAGCTGTCGGGCATGACCATGCCCAGCAATCGCGGCATGATCAATCTGGCCAAACGGCTGGGTTTCCAGATCGACATCCAGCTGGAAGACGGCATAGTCAATATGGTGCTGCCCTGCGCAGATCAGGGCCGATGAAGAGAGGATGCGGTTGTAAATCAACCGGATATAGATGGATACTATGAATTTCAGGCAATAAAAAACCCCGCTCAGATGAGCGGGGTTTTTCGTGTTGGGTGCCTGGCAGTGTCCTACTCTCGCATGGCGAATGCCACACTACCATCGGCGCTACCGCGTTTCACTTCTGAGTTCGGCATGGGATCAGGTGGTTCCACGGCGCTATGGCCGCCAGGCAAATTCTTCAATCCAGGAAAGCTGACGTGAGTAATGATGTTGCGCTTGGCTTGTCACTATCACTGAATTTTGAGTAGTTCGTTCATTCGCTACAAGCACCAGAAACACTTCTTGGGTGTTGTATGGTTAAGCCTCACGGGTAATTAGTATGGGTTAGCTCAACACGTCGCCGCGC
>NZ_JBYTDH010000010.1:0-186460 GCF_058791175.1 Aeromonas sp. EU05-FHT14A05
CGGAATTGGTAGACGCGCTAGCTTCAGGTGTTAGTGCCCCCCGGGTGTGAGGGTTCGAGTCCCTCTCTTCGCACCATGATTCTGACATGTAAACACAGAGCAATGCGCTCCAACCGCATTTAAAAACCAGCTGGAGAAAATCAGTGTGCGAAGGTGGCGGAATTGGTAGACGCGCTAGCTTCAGGTGTTAGTGTCCCACAGATGTGAGGGTTCGAGTCCCTCTCTTCGCACCATTCATCATGCAAAAAGGCCCATCACGAAAGTGACGGGCCTTTTGTTTTTGCCCCTGCCATGGCTATGCTGTTGAGGATGCCACGCCACCACAGGGGTTTTCCCATGATCCTGGATACCGACATTCACAACTTCTATGAGCATCTGGTGCTCAAAGAGATAGAAAAACAAGGGCTTAACCAGACACTGACCCCTTACCAGCTGGCCGATCTCTGCTGCCTGACCCTGAACCAGCTCCCCTCTCACTACATACGCCACAACGTCGACATGATCTACTTCACCACGGATGTCGAACGCACCGAGATGGAGCAGAAGGTCATGACCTCACTGCGCCTGGCCTACGACAAGATCCAGGCCATCCCTTCCCGCTGAACGGCTCCTATAGCCAGCTTTGCTGCCAGAGCAGGGTGACGACCCCCGTCATGCCCGCGACCGGCAGCAGGATCAGCGCCGGCCTCAGCCTGGGTTCCAGCATGACCCAGGCGGCCAGCAAGAAGCCCAGACTCCACAGGCCGTATGCCTTGTCCTGACCCCAGCCCAACACCGCCAGCAAGGCTGCCAGCAAGAGACACCGCACTATCCATATCATGATGATGCTACCCACAGAATCAAACGATAACGATTATCGTTTGTGATTATGGAGAGTGCAATCGGACTTCTCTATGGGTTTTGGCTATTTGCCCTGCCTCGGCCTGATATTCAAAAAAAGCGCCGATGAGATCAACTAATGAGTAGATTTATCAAACATTAATGCATTTTTGCTAAATAAGTTGGGATTTTGCGCCCCGGGTTTGTGGTAGATTGCGGCCTCTTTTTGGGCCGGCCCCTCGGGATACGTGTATCCACAGGACGAGAGGGACCGACCTTGGCGAGCAAGAGTTTAGGAAGTATCTATGCAAAACCAACAAAACCACATCCGATTGCCTGGCATGGCGCAGGTCTTTGCCTGCCTGGCCATTTTCCTGGCCCTGGCCTTTTCGTTCACCAGCGTGCTCGATCTGCCGATCCAGCTGGCACTGTTCATCGCCTGGTTCGTCATCATGGGGCTCGGCATCCGGCTAGGCCATGATTACAAGTCCCTGGAGCAGGCGGCCGTCGACGGCGTCGCCAAGGGGATGGGGGCCATATTGATACTGGTCTCCGTCGGTGCCCTGGTGGGCACCTGGATCGCCGGCGGCATAGTCCCCAGCATCATCTACTTCGGCCTCAAGGTGATACACCCCTCCATCTTCCTGCTGGCGACCCTGATCATCTGCTCCCTCACCTCGCTGGCTACCGGCACCTCCTGGGGCTCTGCCGCCACGGCGGGGATCGCCATGATGGGCATAGGCCACAGCCTGGGAGTGCCTGCCCCCCTGGTGGCCGGTGCCGTGCTCTCCGGCGTCTACTTCGGTGACAAGCTCTCCCCCCTCTCCGACTCAGTGGTGCTGGCGTCGACCATGTCCAACGTCGACGTGGTGGAGCACATCAAGGGGATGCTGCCCATCAGCCTCTTCTCCTACGTCATCACGGCGGCCCTGTTCACCGTGGTCGGCATGCAATACTCCGGCAACGTCAGCCTGGAGCAAGTCAATCTGGTGATGGAGGCCCTCGACAAGCAGTTCAACATCACGCCGCTGGCCATAGTGCCGGTGATCCTGGTGCTGGGCCTGCTGGCGAACCGCAAACCCGCCTTCCCGGTGATCAGCTTCGGCGCCCTGCTCGGCCTTGTCTGGGCCATCGCCTTCCAGGACATGGACCCGGTCAAGGCGATGCACTCCGCCTACAGCCCGTTCGCCATCACCTCAGGCGTCGACTTCATCGACAACATCCTGGGTCGCGGCGGCATGGAGTCCATGCTGGGCTCGGTGGCCGTCATCATCTTCGGCCTGGGGTTTGGCGGCCTGCTGGAAAAGGTTGGCATACTGGCGGTGATCGCCAGCGCCTTCGAGAAGCGCATCAACAGCGTCGGCAGCCTGACCAGCCACACCATAGGCACCGCCTTCCTGGCCAACGTGTTCGGCTCCGCCATGTATGTGTCCCTGATCCTGACCCCCAAGATCATGGCCAAGAACTACGATCGGCTGGGACTGGCGCGCAAGAACCTCTCCCGCAACGCCGAGTTCGGCGGCACCCTCACCTGCGGCATGGTGCCCTGGAGCGACAACGGCATCTTCATGGCCGGGGTACTTGGGGTGGCCACCCTCGACTACCTGCCTTACATGTGGCTCAGCTTCACCTGCATCATAGTGACCATCACCCTCGCCTATCTGGGCAAGGCGGTGAACCGGGTGCCGGTGATAGAGGCGGCCAGCTCCCGCTAACAGCAGGAAAAATAATGATAAAGGCGCCATCACGGCGCCTTTTGCTTGGGGGAAGTTCGGGGTTAAGCTGGCAGCCAACCTCGTCGCCCGTGGCAGGATGCCCAGATGAATTTTACCTTTCGCCAGATCCGTTACTTCGTGGCCGTGGCCGACAGCTTCTCCGTGAGCCGCGCCGCCGCCGAACTGCACATCTCCCAGTCGGCAGTCACCAGCGCCATCCGCGAGCTGGAGACCGAGCTCGGTGCCGCCCTGTTCGAGCGCAACCCGCGTGGCGTCACCCTGACGGCCCAGGGCCACCAGTTCCTGCTCCATGCCAGGCGCATTCTCGGCGCCATGACCGAAGCCGGCCAGTCCCTCAAGGCGGTGGCCCAGCAGGATCAGGGGCAGCTCACCATAGGGGTGACGACGTTGGTGGCCGGCTACTACCTGTCGGAGGCGATAGGCCGCTTTCGCCGCGCCTTTCCGGCGGTGCGCATCGAGGTGAAGGAGGACGAGCAGCCGTTTCTGGAGCATCAGATCGTCAACGGCGAGGTGGATGTGGGGATACTGATGACCAACCGCACCATACGCCAGGAGGCGTTCGATACCGAGCTGCTGACCCGCTCCCCCCTGCGGCTCTGGCTCGCCGCCAACCACCCCCTCTGCGCGGAATCGACCCTCTCCCTCAAGGCATTGGGTGACGAGCCCATGATCTCCCTCACTGCCGATCAGCTGGATCAGATCATCGGGGCCGGCCTGCGCCGCTACGGCATCTCCCCCCGCACTGTGCTGCGCACCGCCTCGGTGGAGGCGGTGCGCAGCCTGGTGGCGAGCCAGCTCGGGGTCGCCCTGCTGCCGGATTTTGCCTATCGCCCTTGGTCGCTGGAGCAGGAGCGGGTGGAGGCCCGCCCCATCAAGGAACCCATCCCTGCCATCGACATCGGCCTGGTGTGGCGTCGCGGCTCGCGGCTAGACTGGACCGCCCGCGAGTTCATCGACATAGCGCGGGATCAGAGCCGACTGCGGGCCCGCCAGCCGGCCTCCCGCTAGCCAGCGCCCTCAGGGTGATCGTTGCGCCGCCATCAAAATAAGATTCATCTGCACTCGATATAGATTTGGCAGATACCTCTGGCGTTAAAAATTGAAATTCTCATTACCACTGCCTTCTCCTACGCTCATGACTGGTTAACAGGATGTTAAGCGCCATTGCGGCATCGCATGGCTCCAGATCATGCAAGGAGAGCAAGATGAAACTGACCCCCCTCACCCTGGCCCTGATCCCCGCCCTGCTGGCAGGCCAGACCCAGGCCGCCCCGACCGAGCTCGGCAAGGGTGAAGGCCAGCTCAATATCGTGGCCTGGGCCGGCTACGTGGAGCGTGGTGAAACCGACAAGAACTACGACTGGGTGACCGGCTTCGAGAAGGAGACCGGCTGCAAGGTCAGCGTCAAGACGGCCGCCACCTCGGACGAGATGGTGGCCCTGATGAACGAGGGGGGCTTCGATCTGGTGACTGCCTCCGGCGACGCCAGCCTGCGCCTCATCGCGGGGGGCAAGGTGCAACCGCTCAATCTGGCGCTTGTCCCGAGCTACAGCAAGATAGACCCCCGCCTGCAGAATGCCCCCTGGCACACTGTGGAGGGCAAGCACTACGGCGTCCCCTACCAGTGGGGCGGCAACATCCTGATGTACAACACCAAGGTATTCCCCAAGGCGCCCGACTCCTGGGGCGTGGTGTTCGAGGAGCAGACCCTGCCGGACGGCAAGTCCAACAAGGGGCGGGTGCAGGCGTTCGACGGCCCCATCCACATCGCCGATGCCGCCCTCTATCTGATGACCCACCAGCCGGCGCTCGGCATCAAGGATCCTTACGAGCTGAACGAGGAGCAGTACAAGGCCTCTCTCGATCTGCTGCGCAAGCAGCGCCAACTGGTGGGGCGCTACTGGCACGATGCCTTCGTCCAGATAGATGACTTCAAGAACGAGGGGGTGGTGGCCTCCGGCTCCTGGCCGTTCCAGGCCAATGCCCTGATCGCCGACAAGCAGCCCATCGCCACCACTGTGCCCAGGGAGGGCGTCACCGGCTGGGCCGACACCAGCATGGTGCACAGCGAGGCGAAGAACCTCACCTGTGCCTATAAGTGGCTGGAGCACTCCCTCAACAACAAGCTGCAGGGGGATCTCGCCTCCTGGTTCGGCTCCGTGCCCGTGGTGCCTGCCGCCTGCGAGGGCAATGCCCTGCTGGGCAAAGAAGGCTGCAAGACCAACGGCATAGACAACTTCGACAAGGTGCACTTCTGGCGCACCCCCGTCTCCCAGTGCAAGAGCCAGGGGACTTGCGTGCCCTACTATCGCTGGGTTTCCGACTATATCGCCATCCTGGGTGGCCGCTGAGGCGGGTAGTTCAGCACGGCAGCCAGCGGAGGACCCGCGTGTCCTCTGCACTACCGCTGGGTTTCCGATTATATCGCCATCCTGGGTGGCCGCTGAGGCGGGTGGTTCAGCACGGCAGCCAGCGGAGGACCCGCGTGTCCTCTGCACTACCGCTGGGTCTCGGACCATATCGCCATCCTGGGTGGCCGCTGAGGCTGCTGAATCAAGGCCGATATTGGGCCGGACAGGAGTCCGGCCCGCACCTCTAGTGACAAGGACGTGCCATGACAGCCGTACAATTTGACCGGGTCAGCCGCCACTATGGCGAGGTGAAGGCGGTCGACGACATCTCCTTCCAGATCCCGTCCGGAGAATTTTTCACCCTGCTGGGGCCGAGCGGTTCCGGCAAAACCACCTGCCTGCGGATGATCGCCGGCTTCGAGTACCCGAGCGAGGGGGAGATCCGCCTGTTCGGCGAGCCCTGCTCCCGGGTGCCGCCCTATGATCGCAACCTCAATACCGTGTTTCAGGACTACGCCCTGTTTCCCAACATGGATGTGCGGGACAACATCGGCTACGGCCTGATGATCAGGGGAGTGCCCAGGGCGGAGCGTCACCGCAAGGTGGACGAGATGCTGGATCTGGTGCGCCTGCCCGGTGTCGGCAACCGCAAGCCAGGGCAGCTCTCCGGCGGCCAGCGCCAGCGCATCGCCATCGCCCGGGCCCTCATCAACCAACCGCGCATCCTGCTGCTGGACGAACCCCTGGGTGCGCTGGACCTCAAGCTGCGCGAGCAGATGCAGCTCGAACTCAAGGCGCTGCAGCGCCAGCTCGGTATCACCTTCATCTTCGTCACCCACGATCAGCAGGAGGCGCTCTCCATGAGCGACCGCATCTGCATCTTCAGTCAGGGCAAGATCGAGCAGATAGCCGCGCCGGATACCATCTACGATGCCCCGGCGACGCCGTTTGTGGCCCGCTTCGTCGGCACAGTCAACCTGTTCGAGGGTGAGCAGGCCAAACGCCTGTGCGGCGATGCACGGCAGATGATGGTGCGCCCGGAGCGGATCCGGCTCACCGAGGCCAGCATGCCGGGCTGGTCCGGCGAGATCCGCGAGGTGGAGTACCTCGGCCCCTTCGTGCGCTACCGGGTCGACCTCGGTGAGCAGCTCGAGCTTATCGTCAACCATCCCAACGAGGGGCAGGCCCGCCTGGCCCGTGGTACCCGGGTCAGCCTCAGCTGGCCTGAGCAGGCCATCCACCGCCTGAGCGCCTCAGGATCGGGGGCTCAGCCATGAGCCTCCCCCACAGTGCGAGTCTAGCCATGAGCCACGCCATCGAACCTGCACGCTTGCGGCCGCTGCGGCGCCTCTCCACCCTGCTCTACGGCCGTCCCGGCCTGCTGCTGGGGATACTGCTGGGACCGCCCCTGCTGTGGCTCGGCATCATCTATGTGGGCTCCCTGCTGATGCTGCTCTCCAACGCCTTCTTCGGGCTGGACGAGTTCAGCGGTCAGGTGCGCCACGAGCTGGGGCTGCAAAATTTCATCGCCCTGCTGCGGCCGGAAAACCTGGACGTCATCGGCCGTACCGTCGGCATGTCGCTGCTGGTGACCCTGGCCTGCGCCCTGCTCGGCTTCCCCATCGCCTACTACATGGCGCGCTACACCAGCGGCAAGACCCGGGCGCTGTTCTATGTGGGCATCATGCTGCCGCTCTGGTCCAGCTATCTGGTGCGAGTCTATGCCTGGAAGCTGATCCTGGCCAAGGAGGGGGTGGTGAGCTGGCTGGCGGACAGCCTGGGGCTGGAGTGGCTGCTGGACGGCATCCTCTCCCTGCCGGTGATCGGCGGCCCTTCGCTGTCGTTTTCGCGGCTCGGCACCTTCATCGTCTTCGTCTACGTCTGGCTGCCCTTCATGATCCTGCCCATCCAGGCGGCGGTGGAGCGGATCCCGCGATCCCTCTTGGAGGCGAGCAGCGATCTGGGGGCGACCCCGGCCCAGACCTTCCGCACCCTGATCCTGCCGCTGGCGCTGCCCGGCGTGGTGGCGGGCTCCATCTTCACCTTCTCCCTGACGCTCGGGGACTACATCATCCCCGGCATCATAGGCAACTCGACCATGTACATAGGTCAGGTGGTCTACATGCAGCAGGGCACGGCGGGCAACCTGCCCTTCGCCGCCGCCTTCTCCCTGGTGCCCATCCTTATCATCGCCGTCTATCTGGCGATCGCAAAACGCCTGGGGGCCTTCGATGCGCTCTAATCAATCCATGCGTCAAAGTCAGCAACCTTCCGGCCTGCTCAAATACGCCGCCATCGGCGGGCTGCTGTTTCTGCACTTCCCGATCCTGTTCATCTTCCTCTACGCCTTCACCAGCGAGAGCAAGAGCTACCAGTTCCCGCCCCCCGGGCTCACCCTCAAGTGGTTCGAGGTGACCCTGAACCGCCCCGACGTGTGGCGCGCCATCCAGCTGTCGCTGGAGGTGGCGGGGCTGGCGACCCTGGCAGCCATGGTGCTCGGCACCCTGGCGGCAGGGGCCATCGCCCGCAGCCGTTTCTTCGGCCAGGAGGTGGTGTCGCTCTTGCTGGTGCTGCCCATCGCCCTGCCCGGCATAGTCACCGGCATAGCGCTGCGCTCCGCCTACGGCCTGATGGAGATCCCGTTCAGCTTCTGGACCATCGTCATAGGCCACGCCACCTTCTGCGTGGTGGTGGTCTACAACAATGCCCTGGCGCGCTTTCGCCGCACCCACCAGTCCCTCATAGAGGCATCGATGGATCTCGGGGCCGACGGCTTCCAGACCCTGCGCTACGTGATCCTGCCCAACCTCGCCACGGCGCTGCTGGCGGGGGGCATGCTGGCCTTTGCCCTCAGCTTTGACGAGGTGATCGTCACCACCTTCACCGCGGGCCAGCAGACCACTCTGCCCATCTGGATGTATCAGGAGCTGATCCGCCCCCGTGACAGACCCGTCACCAACGTGGTGGCCCTCATCATAGTGGCCGTGACCACCATTCCCATTCTGCTTGCCTACTACCTCACCCGCGACGGCCAGGACGTCGCCGGCAGTGGCAAATAACGACTCAACGCCTGCGCAAGGATGCAACCATGAAATTCTCTACCCAACTCTTGATCGACGGCCAGTTCGTGACCGGTGACGGCCAGGCCGAACCTATTCTCAACCCGGCCACCGGGGAGCTGCTCGCCTCTGTCCCCGAAGCGTCGTTCGAGCAGGTGAACAGGGCGGTGAACGGCGCCCAGCGCGCCTTCGCCCAGTGGAGCCGCACCACCCCGGCAAGCCGCAGTACCCTGCTGCTGCGCCTGGCCGATGCCATAGAACGCCACGCCGAGGAGTTTGCGGCGCTCGAATCCCTCAACTGCGGCAAGCCCTATCTGGCGGTGCTCAATGACGAGCTGCCCGCCGTGGTGGACTGCTTCCGCTTCTTCGCCGGGGCAGCCCGCTGTCTGCAGGGGCCGCTGGCGGGGGAGTACATCGAGGGGCACACCAGCATGATCCGCCGCGACCCCATCGGGGTGGTGGGCAGCATCGCCCCCTGGAACTACCCCCTGATGATGGCGGCCTGGAAGATGGCTCCGGTGCTCGCTGCCGGCAATACTGTGGTGCTCAAACCCTCCGAGCAGACCCCGCTCACCGCCCTGCGCCTGGCCGAGCTCGCCAGCGAACTCTTCCCGCGCGGCGTCATCAACATCGTCTGCGGCCGGGGCGAGAGCGTGGGGGCGCCGTTGGTGGAGCATCCGCTGGTGCGCATGGTGTCGCTCACCGGTGACATCGCCACCGGCCAGAAAATACTGCAGAGCGCCGCCCGCACCATGAAGCGCACCCACCTTGAGCTGGGGGGCAAGGCGCCGGTGATCATCTTCGACGATGCGGATCTGGAGGCCGTGGTGGCGAGCATTCGCACCTTCGGCTTCTACAACGCCGGACAGGACTGCACCGCCGCCTGCCGCATCTATGCCCAGGGCAAGATCTACGACAAGTTCGTCGCCGCCATGACGGAGGCGGTGGCCTCCATCAAGGTGGGGAGCCAGCGCGAGGAGGGGGTGGAGATGGGACCGCTCATCTCGGACCGCCAGCGCAACCGGGTCGCCAGCTTCGTGGAGCGTGCCCAGAGCAGCGGCCACGTGGAGGTGACCACAGGCGGCAAGATCCGCGCCGGCAACGGCTTCTTCTTCGAGCCGACCCTGATAGCCCATGCCCGCCAGGAGGATGAGATCGTGCGCCGGGAGGTGTTCGGCCCCGTGGTGTCGGTGACCCGCTTTGGCGACGCCGAACAGGTGGTGCAGTGGGCCAACGACTCGGACTACGGCCTCGCCAGCTCGGTCTGGACCCGGGATCTGAGCCTCGCCAGCAAGGTGGCCAGCCACCTGCAATATGGCTGCACCTGGATCAACACCCACTTCATGCTCACCTCGGAGATGCCCCACGGCGGCATGAAGATGTCCGGCTACGGCAAGGATCTCTCCCTCTACGCGCTGGAGGATTACACTGTGCCGCGCCACATCATGGTCAAGCTCTGAACATGATTCAGGCTGGCCCCGGGGCCAGCCTGAATGCGCAAATAACAACCATAACCCCCTGCCAGATACCTCCCCCTATGACAGCCGCCACAGCCAGTGGTGGTCCAGAACAAGCAGACCAAACAGCAACATCAGGTGATAGATGGAGAAGCGGAAGGTGCGCATCGCCTGACCGGGGCGCTCCGAATACTTCAGCAACCAGCCATGCCAGCAGAACCCGAGGTTCAGCGCCAGGCTGCCGATAAGATAGAGCAGCCCGGACATGCCGATCAGGTAGGGCAGCAGGCAGACCAGGGTCAGGATCAGCAGATAGAGCAGGATGGCCGTCTTGGTGAACGCTATGCCGTGTGTGACGGGCAGCATGGGAATGTTCGCGCCGGCATAGTCATCCCGTCTGTGGATGGCCAGGGACCAGAAGTGGGGCGGCGTCCAGGTGAAGACGATCATCACCAGCAACCAGGGCTCGGCCGAGAGCTGTCCCGTGATGCTGGTCCAGCCCAGCAGCGGCGGCATGGCGCCCGCCAGCCCACCGATGACGATGTTCTGTGGCGTGGCCCGTTTCAGCAGCAGGGTATAGACGACCGCATAGCCAAACAGGCTGGCCAAAGTCAGCCAGGCGGTCAGGGGATTCACGCCCCGATAGAGCAGGACAAAGCCCGTCAACGCCAGCCAGAGCGCAAACGCCATCGCAGACTTAGGCCCGATCCGCCCCATGGCGACCGGTCGCCAGCGCGTTCTGCGCATCTGGGCATCGATGCCGTGATCCAGAGAGTGATTCATGGCCGCGGCCCCGGCAGCCAGCAGCCCTATCCCCGCCAGCCCCAGCACCATCTCGTCCAGGGAGCCTTGGGTCGGCTCGGCCAGCAGCATGCCGACCCAGGCGGTCAGCAGCAGCAAGGCCACCACCTTGGGCTTGGTCAGCTGGTAGTAGTCCCGCAGCAGCCGGGTGTCGATGAAGCGGGCCAATGACTTGCTGTTCATGTCTGACTCCTGATCGCCTCAGGCGACAGCGAAGGGGAAAGCCGGGGGCGGGAGATCCGCCCACGGGCCAGCACACAACACACCAGCAGGTGCGCCGCCACCAGGTTGTGCGCGAGGGCGTTGGCCAACGGCAGAGCCAGGTGGACATTCGCCAGTCCCAAGGCAATTTGCACGAGCAGCAGTGCCAGCAAGAGCCCCCCCAGGAAGCGCAACGGGGCCCCCTGACGGATCAGGGCGAGGGCAAAGCCCCCCACCAGCAGGGCGGTGGCAAGGGCTCCCAGACGATGGGCGATATGGATGGTCTGGCGCGCCTCCTTGCTCAGCACCCCGAACTCATAGCTGGCGTGGCCGAGCGGCAGATGAAAGGCCTCCTCCCAGTTCAACTGCGCCTGCCAGCTCCCCTGGCAGAGAGGCAGCTCGACGCAGGCCATGGCCGCATAGTTCGCCGACGTCCAGCCCCCCAGCGCTATCTGAAGCAGCAGCACGCCGCAGGCCGCATTGCCCAGCCAGGGCAAGCCCTGACCGCGGCAGACGGGCGCGTTCGCGGGGGAGCGCACAAGCTCGGCCCGATAGAGCCAGAGCAGGGTCAGGATGGCGAACCCACCCAGCAGATGGGTGGTCACCACCAGAGGGTGCAGCGCCAGCGTTACCGTCCACATGCCCAGCGCCGCCTGCCCAACCACCAGCACCAGCAAGGCCCCCGAGAGGTGACGCAGACGACCGCCAGCGCGCCAGCTCAGCACGAACAGCAACGCAATCACGCCACCCAGCACACCGGCGAAGTAGCGATGAACCATCTCGCTGCGCGCCTTGTGAGGCTCCAGCGGCGTATCCGGGTAGAGCTGGGCCGCCCGCTCCATATGCACGGGTTGGGGGACGGCCATGGAGCCGTAACAACCGGGCCAATCGGGGCAGGCCAGCCCGGCATCCGTCAGCCGGGTATAGGCACCGAGCACGATGACCAGCACCGCCAGCGCGATGGCGATCGATGCCAGCCTCTTCTGTATATTCATACGCCCCCCCGCTGACGCTTGTACCCGGATGATTGCAACAGGACACACGACACAGGCCTCAGGTGCGCGTTCATTGCACACCTCGCTGATACTTGAGCAGTTGCTGCAGATCCGACAGTACGGCCTTGCCAAGCAGCGGCCACGCCGTCGTGCTGGCCGGCACCTCGTAGCGCAGGATGGCCAGCCCTTGTGAGTCCACCAGCATCATATCGCCCGCCCGCACGGCTCCGTTCGCCCCGCGCGGCGGCGCATCGGTCAGTTGCACCAGATCCAGCTTGTCCAGATTGCGGCCAAGGGCGCTTTGGATCCGCGACATCAACTCGGGCACCTGCTGGCATTGCGCCTCACAACGCCGGGCGGCCAGATAGACCAGTCGCCATTGGTTCTGATGGGGCGGGAGCGGCTGCAACAGATAGACCTCCTGATCCAACCAGGCCCCCTTGTTGCGAGTACCGGGTTCATACCAGCCCTGCCTCAGAGTCAGCGCAGCCAGTACCACAGGCAGCAATATCACCAGCCCAAAGAGGACGGGTACCTTCCATCTTGACCATGAGTTCATGGGGACAACCTCCTTGTCAGCACCAGGCCCCCCACCAGCATCACCAGCGCCAACCCAAGCCATTGCACTGCATACGCCCTGTGCTTCTCGGGCGGCATGACATTCGGCTGGTAGTGGTGGAGGAAGGGAGTCTGCTTTTGATAAAACACGGCGTCAGCGAGGGGCGAGCCGAGGATCTCGCTCAGGGCATCCACCCTGATGGACTGCAGCCGGTTAGGATAGGGGCCGGACTCTATGTTCTGACCCAGCAAGACGCCACCGGGGGCCGTGCGCAGCAGACCGTCGAGCTCCAGAGTTGCCGGGATGACGGGCCTTGGCAACTGCTGCCGGCTGGCGGGTGCAGGCACCCAGCCCAGATTGACCAGCAACAGGGGACGGGCATCACCGGCGCGTACCGGTATGATGACGTCATAACCGATCTCGCCCGCCACCGCCTGGTTGTCCAGCAACCAGACATGAGGGGACACCCATTCGACCTCCCCTCCCAGTGACAGGCCGTCCAGTGACTCAAGGTTGCGCCAGTCGAGCCGGGCAAGCGTCATTGGCGCCACCTGCTGCGCCACCGCCATCCGCCCCAGCCAGGCCTCTTTCTCCATCCCCCGCTGCCACTGCCAGAGCGACAGCTTGCACAAACCCGCCGTCACAACCAGAGTGAACATCAGTACGATCCAGCGCCTGTGATGCCATGGTCGCCGCTTATCCCATGTAGCCATGTCACGCATATAACGGAGGGCTCCAACATGTTGATCAAGATAGTGCTGGTACTGATGCTGCTGCTCATCATTGGGCAGCTTTTTCATGCCCTCTGGTTGATGATGACCATGGGTCATCCCCAGAAGATGTCGGCCCCGCTGGGGCGTCGGGTGTTCTTTTCCCTGCTGGTGGTCGTCATCCTGCTGCTCTCCCTGATGATGGGCTGGCTGGAGCCCAACCCGCGCCCTTACTGATCCCGACCTCAGAGCAGGTAGACGAACACGAAGAGGCAGAGCCAGACCACGTCGACGAAGTGCCAGTACCAGGCCGCGGCCTGGAAGGCGAAGTGGCGCTCGGCGGTGAAGTGATCCTTCAGCACTATCCGCAGCCATATGATCAGCAGGAATACAGTCCCCAGGGTGACATGCAAGCCATGGAATCCGGTCAGGATGAAGAAGGTATTGCCGTAGATGCCGGAGTCCAGTCGCAGCCCCAGATCCCGGTACGCATGGAGGTATTCATAGCCTTGCAGCCACAGGAACGCCAACCCAAGCAACACGGTCACAAGCAGCATCCCCTTGAGACGACTGCGCTTTCCATTCTCCAGCCCGGTATGAGCAAACAGCAGGGTGACGGAGGATCCGAGCAGGATCAGGGTATTGATGAGGGGGATACCGTGCCAGGGCATGGCCTGGGTCGTGGTCCCTCCCGGGGTCTTGACCATAGGCCAGTGTGCCGAGAAATCCGGCCACAGCAACTGGGCCGTCATCGCCTTGTTGCCCGCGCCGTCCAGCCAGGGCATGGCAAGCTGGCGGGCATAGAACAGCACACCGAAGAAGGCCAGGAAGAACATCACCTCGGAGAAGATGAACCAAACCATGCCTTGCCGGAAGGAGCGATCCATCTGGGCGCTGTAGAGCCCGGTCATGGACTCCTGGATGATGTGACGAAACCAGCCAAACAGCATGAAGACCAGCAAGGCAACGCCAGCCATCATCAAATACCGGCCGACCCCGGCCTGCTTGCTCGCCACCTCATTGACCAGATGCCCCGCCCCGAAAGCCAGGAAGAACAGGGCAACGGCCCCTATGATGGGCCAGCGGCTCTGGTCAGGGACATAATACGTCTGGTTAACTTTGGCCATGATTATTTCCTCTGCGCCAGCGTCGGGGCTGGGGTGGACTGAGTGATCTCATAGAGTGAATAGGAGAGCGTGATGGTGTTTATGTTGTCGGGCAAATCGGGGTCGACATAAAACTTGAGCGGCATCAGCTTGCTCTCCCCCGCCTGCAACTCCTGACGGTTGAAGCAAAAGCACTCCACTTTCTTCAAATAGGCGGCGGCGGGACCGGGCGAGACTGACGGCACTGCCTGACCAATCATGGTGCGATCGGTGGGATTGAACACCCGATAATTGACCAGCTTCATTTCGCCCGGGCGCACCGACAACCGCGCCGTTTCGCCGCTGAACTGCCACGGCATCCGGGTGTCCGCATGGGCAAGGAACTCGATCTGGATGGTCCGTTTGCTGTCGATCACCGCCCGCTCGGTCGTGGCCGGCTGTACGGCGGTCTTGCCGTTGAGACCGGTGATCCTGCAGAAGACGTCATACAGCGGTACCAGCGCAAAGGCGAACCCGAACATGACAAGCACCACCAGGGCCAGCTTTCTGAGCAGGGGACCGTGATTGACCTGAGCCATATGACCTCCTTACCGCACCTCTGGCGGGGTCTTGAAGCTGTGGTAGGGAGGGGGGGATGAGAGCGTCCACTCCAGCCCCTCTGCCCCTTCCCACACCTGATTGCTCGCCTGCTGCCCTCCCCTGATGCACTTGATCACCCCCCAGACGAACAGCAACTGCGACAACCCGAAGGCGAAGCCGCCGAGACTGATCAGCATGTTGAAGTCGGCAAACTGCAGCGCGTAATCCGGAATACGACGGGGCATGCCCGCCAGACCGACGAAATGCATGGGGAAGAAGAGCACATTGACCGAAATGAGCGAGCACCAGAAATGCCACTGCCCGAGTCGCTCGTCATACATGTGCCCCGTCCATTTGGGCAGCCAGTAATAGGCGGCGGCCAGGATCGAGAAGACGGCACCGGTGACCAGCACATAATGGAAATGGGCCACGACAAAATAGGTATCGTGATATTGGAAATCGGCCGGGATCATCGCCAGCATCAACCCCGAGAAGCCACCTATGGTGAACAGGGTGATGAAGGCGATGGCGAACAGCATGGGGGTCTCGAACGTCAGGGAGCCCCGCCACATGGTGGCAACCCAGTTGAATACCTTCACCCCGGTCGGCACCGCGATCAGCATGGTGGCGTACATGAAGAACAGCTCGGCGACCACCGGCAACCCAGTGGTAAACATGTGGTGAGCCCAGACCATGAAGGAGAGCAAGGCGATGCTGCTGGTGGCATAGACCATGGATCGATAGCCAAACAGTTTCTTGCGGGAGAAGGTGGGAATGATGCTGGAGACGATGCCAAAGGCCGGCAGTATCATGATGTACACCTCAGGGTGGCCGAAGAACCAGAAGATGTGCTGGAACAGCACAGGATCCCCGCCCCCGGCCGCATCGAAGAAGCTGGTCCCGAAATACTTGTCCGTCAGCACCATGGTCACCGCCGCCGCCAGGACCGGCATGACGGCGATGAGCAGGAAGGCCGTGATAAGCCAGGTCCAGACAAACAGCGGCATCTTCATCCAGCCCATGCCCGGTGCCCGCAGGTTGAAGATGGTGACGATGACGTTGATGGCCCCCATAATGGAGGAGATACCCATGATGTGGATGGCGAAGACGAACAGCGCCGTGCTGTTGCCGCTGTATTTGGTGGACAGGGGGGCATAGAAGGTCCAGCCCGAGCTGGGGCCGCCGCCCTCCATGAACAGGCTCGACAGCAGGATCAGAAACGCAAACGGCAGGATCCAGAAGCTCCAGTTGTTCATCCGGGGCAGCGCCATGTCCGGGGCCCCGATCATGATGGGGATCAGCCAGTTGGCGAGACCGGTAAAGGCGGGCATCACGGCGCCAAAGACCATGATGAGGCCATGTACCGTGGTCATCTGGTTGAAGAACAGGGGCTCGACCAGTTGCAGACCGGGCTGGAACAGCTCGGCCCGAATGACCATGGCCATGGCGCCACCGGTGAAGAACATGGTCAGGGCGAACAGCAGATAGAGAGTGCCGATATCTTTGTGATTCGTGGTGTATAACCAGCGTTTCAGGCCCGATGCAGGTTGGTGGGCGTGCTCGCTGTGCAGGGTATCCGTGATTCCATCACTCATGCTGGCGCCTCACTTGTCCTTGTTTGGTTCGACTGGGTTCAGAAGGGACTGCACCTCTGCAGCCTGAATGACATCACCGGTCTTGTTGTCCCAGGCATTGCGCTCGTATGTCACGACGGCGGCGAGCTCCTGCGCCGTCAGCTGCTTGCCGAAGGGCTGCATCGCAGTCCCGCTCTTGCCATGCAGGACTATGTCCAGGTGCTGGGCCCTGTGTTCTGGCAGCGTCGCCACCTTGCTGCCCTTGAGGGCCGGGAAGATGCCGGGCAAGCCCGTACCCGCGGGCTGATGGCAGGCGGCGCAATGCCCCAGGAACACCTTCTCACCCAGCTCCATGGCCTGCGGCAGTGTCATGGTCTGGCTGGCCAGGTCTTGCTGCTGGGCCTTGGCTGCCGCCTGATCTGCCGCTGTCCTGGCGATCCAGCCATCGAACTCCCCGGCTGGCTTGGCCACCACCACTATGGGCATGAAGCCGTGGTCTTTGCCGCACAGCTCGGCACACTGCCCCCGGTAGGTGCCAGCCTTGTCGATGCGGGTCCAGGATTCGTTGATGTAACCGGGATTGGCATCTTTCTTCACCGCGAAGGCGGGCACCCACCAGGAATGAATTACATCGTCCGAGGTCATCAGGAATCGGATCTTCTTGCCGACGGGCAACACCAGAGGCTGATCCACTTCCAGCAAATAGGTGCCGCTCTTGGGTTCGTCGCCCGAGATCTGCTTCTTGCTGGTCGCCAGCAAGGAGTAAAACTCCACCGGATGCTCGAGATATTTGTAATGCCATTTCCATTGCGAGCCCGTGATGAGCACGGTGAGATCGGCTTTGGAGGTATCCTCCATCTTCAGCAGAGTCGAGGTCGCCGGTGCCGCCATCGCGATCAGGATCAGCACCGGGATGGCCGTCCATAACAGCTCGATGCGGGTGCTCTCGTGGAATTGGGCGGCCTTGGCGCCGCGAGACTTTCTGTGGTGGACGATGGACCAGAGCATGGCCCCGAAGACGATAAGGCCAATGGCACAGCAGATATAGAAGATCGTCATATGCAGGTCATGCACCTGCTGGCTGATGGCGGTCGCCCCGCGTGTCATGTTGAATGTGATGTCGTTGGCGGAAACACTGCTGCTGGCGAGCCACACCATCCATGCGCCATGGTTGATTGCATTTTTTCCCACATTGCACTCCCTGTGCACGTTAGAAAAGATGGCAAGCATTGACAGCTTAAAAGCTAACCATCTGAAAATAATGCATTTATTAAACGTTCAGTCACACTCAAGTATTAGTCCATATTCTGAAAAAACCAAAGTGGTGCCGACCGACGAGGGACTCATCAGAGCAGTTGGCATCCTATCCGGAGTAAACGAAGGGGCTGGTGGCAACCATTGCCCCATGACATAGCCCTGAACGGCGCAATCACAGGACATATCCGGTAGCGAGCGGCCAGGGCCGCGCGACAAAAGAGAAGGGGCCACACAGGCCCCTTGTTCTTATATGGCGAGCGCAGGTGTCATCTCGCACCGCCGCGGCCATGTCGTCCGTCGTCAGGTCATAGGCGCCTGTTTGTCCAACAGCCGGGCCAGCAGGCTGCGCAGCCGCTTGATCACTGCTGGCTTGCCGGCAACCCCCAACGTCTTTGCCAGCTCGGCCCAGGGCACATACTGCCAGATGGGGGCGATCAGCAGCCGACGCTCGTCGGGAAACAGTTCATCCAGCACAGTCAACCGACTGGCCAGCCAGCGTTGCAGGCTGGCTTGGCACAGCTCGAACGGCTTGTGATGGTGGGCAAAGCAGTCGAGCTCCTGATACTCGAACTCATCCAGTGCGGGCGCCTCTGCGGCCACGTCACCTCTCAGACATAGCCAGACCAGTTCGGGCTCCAGCCCCTTGAGCTCTCCTGCCAGCAGGGTGGGCAACTGGCTCACGAAGCGCCGTCGCCATTGAGCCAGTTCCGGATCGAGCTCCACTTTCAGCGGTTTGAGCAACAAGGCCGCATGGCTGCCGCTGGCTGCATCCCGCTGCAGGCCGATGCGCAATACCGTCAAGCCCCCCTTAAGCCAGAATGGCAGCAGATCGGGACTCGCAGAAAAGGCTGACCCCAGATAGTCGTATCCCTGCGCGCGGTAGTGTGTTTCCAGCTGCGCCCGCAGCAAAGAACCCAGTCCCAGGCGATGCAGGGCAGGATGAATGGCGATGCGCATCACCCTGGCATAGGTGCGCTCCCCAGCCGTGATGAAGCCGGCGTGTGCCAGCAGCGACTGGGGCAGCAGATGACCACGGGGGCGTCTTCGCCCAGCCCAGATGTCATGAGCCAGCACAGGCGCTATGTTCCCTTCCCGGGCCACCAGGGCAACACCGAGCAGCTCCCTCTCCTGCTCCAGCAGGTGGATGTCGAGGTCCGGGCTCTCCAGCAAATACCGCAGATCGCTGGGGCTGGTCTGATAATGGGCCAGGACGAGCAGGCCGAACACCCGATTGAGCAGCGCCTCATCCCCGGCCAGCGCCTCCTGCGCCAGCCGTCGCCAGCTCGGTGTCTTCGGAGGTTGGGGGGCCACTGTGTCGGCATTGAGGCCGAGCAGCCGGAAGATCAGCGGCTCCAGCGAATCATGCCGGCTCCAGCGGATGGGTTCCGCCAGATGCAGCTCCTGCCAATCCGGGGTCTGCCTATCGAGCACCCGCTTGAAACGCAGATGAAAGCCACGCCCCGTCCCCTCATAGCCGTGCTCGGTGGTGGCGAACACTATGCGGCTGTGATGAGCCAGGATGGCCTCCAGCAGCGGGGTCGGAATGGCGGCGGCCTCATCCACCAGCAGCAGATCCGCTTGCACATCCCCTTGAGCGACTCGGTCTGGCGACACATAGGTCAGGCCCGCCAACCGCTCAGGCGTGTCTGCCAGCGCCGCCGAGGCATGGGCAAAGAGCGTGGCGACGGTCGCCTGGGCGGGTGCCGTCACCACTATCTGCAGGCCGGGATCCTGACGCAGCAGATCGGCGCTGGCCAGACCCAGCAGCGCACTCTTGCCGCGGCCACGATCCGCGCTCAGCACCAGCGGACGACGGCGATGACCATGCAACACCTTGTGAATGGCCGGCAGCGCACGGGCTTGATCGGTACTGAGTGGCCGGCTTGCGTCAAGAGGACGCCAGGGCTCGATGCCGGCGGGAGGACTCAAGGAGAGGGCAGGATCCCCTGTCAGCAGCCGCACCAGGCGGGCGATAAAACCATGGCCCGCCAGCTTGGCATCCTCAGGCTGGGCGACCAGTCGCAACCTGTCCGGATCCGGGTAGGCTGGCCACGCCTCTCTGGGAGGCGTCAGCAACAGCAGCAGACCCCCGGCGCGCAGCGTGCCCGCCAGGGCGCCGAAGGCATCGGGATGAAAGCCGCTGAAGGCGTTGAACACCAGGGTATCGCACTCCTGACCGAGCCGTTGTAGCGCCTTGGCGGCAGGCAGTGGCTTATGGCGTTCGGGGCCATCCCCCAGCCAGAAGACAGCCTCCCCCAGCAAGGGTTCGGCGCGGGTGATGCAATCGGCTTCGAGCCCTTCCAGCCAGATCAGGCGACGCTCACCGGCGTGAGCGAGAGCCTGGCGCAACAGATCCACCTCGGCAGGGATCATGAGGATGAACTGTCGTCCGGCTTCACCCGCGGCTCAAACATGCGCTCCCCCATCTGATCGATGAAGGTATGGGCTTTTTGCACCATGAAGCGCTCGGCGTCGGCTGGGTTGGCGAACAGATCGGAGCGGATGAAGCGATGAGTCTGTAATTGCCCGTCGATCTCTCTGGTGATGCGACCGGCCAGCCTGTACTGCCCCCCTTCCGCCATGGGTTCGGGATAGATGAGATAGCCGGCGTATTCGGTGGGCGTGACATCGACTATCTGGGCAGCTTGCCCCTTGAACAGGGCACTGAATAGTTTCTTGAGCATCTTGGTCTCCTCTCTGATGGTTGCATTCTCCTCAAGGGGGGAATCACTGGCAAGCAGGGGATCTTATTACCATTCGTTCTTTGCATTACGAACCATTCTCATTTAGATTTCATCTCATTCCAGCATGAGGTCCACTAATATGTACGTGTGTTTGTGCCGCGGCATCACAGATAACCAGATCCGCAAGGCGGTACAGGCAGGCAAGACCGAGTTCAGACAGCTGAAACAGTCGCTGGAAGTCGGTGCCCAATGTGGCAAGTGCGTGCGCATGGCGATGGAGATCATCGCCACCGAGATCGACAAGCTGGAGTCGGAGCAGGCGCCCCTTTATTACGAAGTGGCCTGAAGCGCCTCTTTCCGACCCCTTCACTTCATCGAGCGGATGCTCTCCCTTGCAGGGGAGCCGATTCGCCATCTTCTTATGGTCATTTTTCTCGACTACGCTCTAGTGATCGGTGCCCTAGGCTCGAACACGAGGAGTAATGTCGATGAAAGGAGATCCCAAAATCATTGCCCACCTCAACAAGGTGCTGGCCAATGAGCTGGTTGCCATCAACCAATATTTCCTGCATGCCCGCATCTACGATGACTGGGGCCTCAAGGGGCTCGGACACAAGGAATATCATGAGTCCATCGATGAGATGAAGCATGCCGACGAGCTGGTCAAACGAGTGCTGTTTCTGGAAGGACTGCCCAACTTGCAGGATCTGGGCAAGCTGCGCATCGGTGAGACAGTCGAAGAGATGTTGCGCTGCGATCTGTCACTGGAAATGGATGCCATCCCCGACCTGAAAGTGGCCATCACCTATGCCGAATCCGTCCATGATTACGTCAGCCGTGACCTGCTCCAGGAGATCCTGGAAGACGAGGAGGAGCACGTCGACTGGCTGGAAACCCAGCTGGACCTCATCGCTCGCATCGGCCTGGAAAATTATCAGCAATCCCAGCTTCATACCGCATCATCCTGAGTGCGGATGTCATCAAGATCTGCCCCCAACCCGCCAAGGCGGGTTTTTTCTGGGTCGCCAGCTTCAAGCCCAGGCATGAATCTGAAACATACGGGCATTACTGTCTGCCAGGCAGGAGCCAACCGGATGGTTTCCCCAAGTCAGCCCCCCCCCTTCACGGCACGGGGCGCACCGCCGGGCTCGGCACACGAGGCTCTGCCCCAAGCCGGATTGAACCATTGCAGTGATCACAGTTACGATGCAGGGCAGAGCAGCACACGCCGCTTTCGATTAGGATACGGCCCTATTCCCATCACTTTGCTACGGATGATTTCCATGGAACTGATTGCACGTGAGATGGCGCCCCACAAGCGGGTAGCCCTGGTGGCTCACGACAACATGAAGACCCCATTGCTGAACTGGGTGCTGCGCCGCAAGGAGGAGCTCAAGCTCCACCACCTCTATGCGACCGGCACCACCGGCACCCTGCTCGGCAAGAAGGCGCAGCTTCCCATCACCTGCCTCTTCTCCGGCCCCATGGGGGGCGATCAGCAGCTCGGCGCCCTCATCGCCGAAGGGAAGATCGACGTGATGATCTTCTTCTGGGATCCCCTCAATCCCGCGGCGCACGATCCGGATGTCAAGGCACTGCTGCGCCTCGCGGCGGTCTGGAACATCCCGGTCGCCACCAACGAAGCGACGGCGGACTTCATCATGGACAGCCCGCACATGCAGCAGGCATTCAGCGTCCAGGTGCCCGACTACGCCGGTTATCTCAAGGCAAGAACCGAGTAGCCCCAACCAGATAGCAAAGAGCCGGACAGTGTCCGGCTCTTTCGTTTGAAGGATGGTGGCGGCTCAGCGCTGGAAGCTCTTCTGGGCGAACTTGGGTCTGGCATTCATGATCTGCTCCACCTGCTCGTCGCTCATCTTGCCGCGCGACAGCCCCAGCACCTTGTAGGTCAGCAGCGGCCGTGCCGGCAGCGCAATCATCAGGGCGCGGATCTGGTTTTCGTCCTCTTTCTCTCGCACCGGCTTGCCATAGGCATAGGTCAGCACCCCAGCATCCATCAGGTTTTTGACGGCAGGCTCGGTGATCGGCAGGTTTATGACGCTTTTCCGTTGCAGCACGAACTCCCGCAGCACCGCCTTCTCGTTGAAGTCGAGGAAACCTATCATCTGGGCCAGTTGATCCTGTTGACGACGGGATTGCCACTCGTCACAGGCCCACTCCCAGGCGATCAGGAAACCCTGGCTGCAGAAGTAGGAGATGGCGATCAGCATGCCAACCCCCAGCCAGGCGGCGTGAGCCGTGGCCCACTGACTGACGGCGCCTTTCATCAGCCCGGCCGGGAACAGCAATATGATGCTGCAGCAGAGTAGCAGCCAGACCATCAGCCAGTTGAGGCGATTCAGCTGATAAAAATGTTGGATCCACCGTTTCATCGTTCACCCTTCCCAAGTCAATGTGGACAGTAGTCAACTCATAGCAATCCCTGTGCCAAGGCGAGGATCCTGTGGGCGGGATGCGGATCCTGGCGAGCAGACTGATGGGAATGGTCGCTGGCCAGGTTACATCCCCTTACAAGTTGCCGGGGGGATGAGCCGCCATTTTCCTTGTGGGGTGACCCGTCTCTTGGTAAAAACCCCGCACTGTCATTGGGGAGTAGCAACCCGCCCGTGATCCGGGCCGGGCTCATGTCAACATTCTTGGATCTGCCGATCCATGGCATGGGCGGCGATAGCATCTATCGCTCTGCAAGACCTTTGGCCTCGATACGCAAGCCAGCCGGGCGAGCCGTATCGGGTCCATCGGTTGTTCTGCTCGCCTGGCGGTTGCCTATTATGTTGATCACCCTGCTGTTATTTCTGCTCTCTGCCGTCACCATCTACCTGGCCTGCGAATATTTCGTCAACGGTATCGAATGGACCGGCCATCACTTCAAGTTCTCCCAGAGTGCCACCGGCTCCCTGCTGGCGGCCCTCGGCACTGCCTTGCCCGAATGCATAGTCACCCTGAGCGCGCTGCTGATGGGGAATGCCCCCGCCCAGCAACAGATAGGGATAGGCGCCGCCCTCGGTGGCCCCCTGGTGCTCTCCACCATAGGCTATGCCGCCGTCGGCCTGACCATGCTGCTGTGTATGAGCCGCGAGCACAGGGTCATCAATGACGAGGTGCAGCGCGAGATAGGTCGGGATCAGGCCTGGTTTGTCGGCATCTTCCTGGTGGCGGTGGCCCTCGGCATGGTGGCCTTCACCGGCAAGACCTGGCTGGCCCCGCTGTTCGTGCTGGCGTACCTCCTCTATGTGCGGCGCGAGCTGAAACAGGCCGACAGCCACGAGACCCCGTTGCCAGAGCCCCTCAAGCTGGATCCCAAGGCCGGCATCCCGGCCCTTCACAAGGTGTTGCTGCAGACCCTGGTGGCATTGGTGGTGGTCGCGCTGGCGGCGCAGCTGTTCGTCCATCAGCTGGAGAGCATGGGTGAGCTGTTCGGCCTATCTCCCGTGCTGGCGGCCCTGCTGCTGAGCCCGGTAGCGACAGAGATGCCCGAGCTGATGAACGTGCTGATCTGGGTGCGGCAGGGCAAGTACCGGCTGGCGCTGGCCAACATCTCCGGCGCCATGATGATCCAGGGCACCATTCCCAAGGCATTCTGCCTGCTGTTCACCCCCTGGTTGCTCGACAGCGCCATGCTGGTCTCCTCCCTGGTGACCCTGCTGGCAGTGGCACTGCTGTGGTGGGGTTTCAGTCGCGGGCGAATGACGGCGGGCAGGCTGGCCTGCGTGGGGCTGGTGTATCTGGGGTTCTGCGGCTGGCTGATGGTGAGCTGAAGGCACCTGGCATCTGAACATGGCGCCATAAGCAAGGGCAGGATCGGATCCTGCCCTTTCTTCATGGATTTAGGTTCGCGGATTGAACCCCGGACTCAGAACTGCTGGAACCAGCGCTGGATCTGGGCCGGATCCTTGCTCTGGGTCAGGGAGAGCATCAGCAGGATGCGCGCCTTCTGGGGGTTCAGGGTGCCGGCGGCCACGAAGCCGTACTTGGCGTCGTCGATCTCGGCATCCAGGGTGGTGGCGCCGGTCGGCACGCGGGCGGAGCGCACCACCCGGATGCCATCCTTGCTCGCCTTGGCCAGGGTGTCGAACAGTGTGTGGTAGAGGTTGCCGTTACCCACCCCGGCGCTGACGATGCCGTCAAACTTGGCATCCACCATGGCCTTGGCCGGCAGATCGGTGGCGTTGGCATAGTTGTAGACGATGCCCACTTGCGGCAGCTTGTCGAGCTTGCTCACGTCAAACGGCGTCTTGCTGGTGTGCAGGCGGGCCGGGCTGCGCTGGTAGTCGATCTTGCCGTTGTGGATGTAACCCAGCGGGCCGAAGTTCGGGGCGGCAAAGGTCTGCACCCCTGTGGTGTTGGTCTTGGTGACGTCGCGGGCATCCAGCACGGTATCGTTCATGGCGACCATGACGCCACGGCCCTTGGAGCTGGGGTCGGAGGCGGTAACCACGGCGTTGTAGAGGTTGAGCGGGCCATCGGCACTCATGGCGGTGGAGGGGCGCATGGCGCCGACCAGCACCACCGGCTTGTCGCTCTTGACGGTGAGGTTGAGGAAGTAGGCGGTCTCTTCCATGGTGTCGGTGCCGTGGGTGATGACGATGCCATCCACGTCATCCTTGGCCAGCAGCTCGTTCACCCGCTTGGCCAGCTTGAGCCACACCTCGTCGTTCATGTCCTGGGAGCCGATCTTGACTACCTGCTCCCCCTTCACCTCGGCCACGTTCTTCATCTCGGGTACGGCGGCGATCAGGGTCTCGATGGCCACCTTGCCCGCTTCATAGTTGGATTGGGTGGCGGACTGCCCCGCCCCGGCTATGGTGCCACCGGTCGCCAGGATATGAACCTGCGGCAGGGCCATGGCCAGGGGGGAGAGGGTCATGCCGAGGACGACGGCGATCAGGGTCTTGCGGATAGGGTGAGTCATGCTGCAATCCTTTTGGGTTAGTTGACAGCAGCATTTTCATCCAATCTGGCTCGTTTTTAAGTGATCAATCTCAACAATAAAAACAAGTAAGCAGAATATTGGTCTGATTTTTACCCATATAGGGATAAATCACTCCGCACTAAATCCCCTGGCTTCGATCAGCGCGATCAACTCGGCTCTGCTCAGCTCGCTCTCGATGATGGCCTTGCTGCTGGCAAAATCCACCTGGGCCTGGCTGACGGCACTCTGGGCCAGCAGGGCTTTTTGCAGGCTGGCGGCGCAGCCACCGCAGGACATGCCGGAAATGGTGAGTTCTATGGTCATGGGATATCTCCTCTGTTGATGTGCCGTCAGCCTAAAGCTGACGCCCGCAGCAAGGTCAAGCCCTAGCGGGCCACCACGGATTCACGCACCACCAGGCGTCCCTGGAATTTCTGCTGCTCTTCGGCCGGTCGCAGACTCTGCGCCAGCTGTACTTGCAACACCCGCACGCTCTCCTGGGCCAGCCGCTCACTCGGGTATTCGATGCAGGTCAGCGGTGGGGTCAACTGGCTAGCGAGGGCGGAGCCTTCCAGGCTGATGACGGAGACATCCTGAGGAATATGGAGGTTGAACTCGCGCAGCAGCCGCATGGCGTCGGCAGCCTGGGCATCTTGCTGCACCACCAGCGCGGTGAAGGGCAGGTAGCGATTGAGCAAGCCGAGCAGCGCCTGCTGGTTGTCGGTACCGTCGATCACCAACTGGCTGTTATAGGGGAGGGATTGCTGCTGCAGTGCCTGCTGGTAGCCCTGAATGGCGCTCTTTCCCGCAGGCGAGACCTTGTCATCCAGCATCAGCACCAGCTGGCGATGGCCCTTGCCGAGCAGGAAACGACAGGCACTCTCCGTGGCAAAGGTCAGGTCATAGCTGAGATTGAGGTTGCCGGTATCGCTCACCCCATCCAGCTGAATGAGCCGTGGGTCCGGGTTCAGAGGCTGTTTGGTACCGAGGACCAAGACGCCATCACAACGTCCTCCCAGCAACTCATCGACCGCTTGCTGCTGCTGTTGCGTCTCGTCGGCAAAGCGCACCAGCATGCTCTTGCCCGTCTTGACCAGCGCGCCTTCCAGCAGCGGCAGCATGCTGGCCAGACGATTGCCAAGCTGGGAGGGGAGTATGATGCCCACACAATCCGTCGCCTGGGTCGCCAGGGAGCGAGCCGTGGCATTGGGTCGGAAATTCAGCTGCTCGGCGGCTTGCAACACGGCCAACCGGCTCTCTTCACGCACACCGCGCGAGCCGCTCAGGACGCGGGAAACGGTGGCTTTAGACACATTCGCGAGGCGCGACACATCGGTAATATTGGCCATGGCTTCATCAACGGTAACCGGTTAACAGGCCTCCATCCTAGCACAGGCCAGCGACCTCCGGTAAGGGCCGGCACTCTGGTCAATGGAAAAGGGGGGCCCTTGCCCCCCTCTGCCAATCTGGCTTCCATCAGAAGTAATATTTGAAACGCACCCGGCCACCGTAGCGATCGATGTTGTCCACCTCGCTGCTGTCGACATTCAGCTGGGACCAGTAGGCTCCCAGATAGATATCGAAGTTGTTCAGATCCAGCACGCTCGGGATCTTGTAGGAGGCGTATACGGTGTTGATGGTGTGCTTGCCCACCATATTGCCGAAATCGGCGCTGGTGTTGTTCAGATTGGCGCTGCTGATGTCGTTGATGGCGTAGATGTAACCCAGGCCGGCATTGTGCCAGAGCAGGTTGGCGCCCAGGGTGGTATCGGTTTCAGCCTCGGCATCCATACGGGCCAGGTTGGCATTGATGATCAGGGCATCCTGGGTCCAGCTGGTGGTGAGGCCATAACCCATGCGATCAGACACTGAGACGTCGTCGCTGGTGACGATGGCGTCGCTGATCACGTTGCCCTCGGCCCCCAGGGCGACCTTGAGGTTCTCCCCCTTCCAGGCGATGACGGGACGCACGATGATGGAGTCCTTGGCCTTGGTCAGCGCATAGCCGTGGTATTGCTGGCCTGCAAACAGATTGGTGCGGTCCCCGATCAGGGTGGAGAGCTCCAGATACCAGTTGCCCGTCTCCTTGTTGAGCAGCAGCTGACCCCCCTTGCCTGCCCGGCCACGACCCTCCTTCAGCATGTAGACATAGCCATTGCCATCGGAGTAGAGGTCGTTGGCGCTGTCACCCGAGTGCTCGACAAAGATGTCCTGCCCCAGCGGGAACATGTCGTAGGCCTCGAAGCGGCCGACCTTCATCCCCCAGTTGCTGCGCTGGCCGAACCCCAGGTACGCATCATCGGCACCGGCACCGCCGTTGGTGCCTATGGTGGGCTGGATCTGGATCTGGCCATAGCGGCCATCTTCCAGCTCCCGTACCCCGAGGAAGTTCAGCAGCAGGCGACCATCCTCGTCCCAGCGATCGGTGCGAGTCTCGCTGGTTTGACCCAGCACGTTGCCACGGGTGGTGTTGGACGCGTTCAGGTTGATCTCCGCATCGCCCCCCAGGCTCAGGCGCCCGAAGTCCGTGTTGGTCTCCACCACGGCGCTGGCCATGAAAGGGGTGCTCAGGGCCAGGATGGCAAGGAGCTGGGCGGACAGGTTTGTCAGTTTCATTATTATCATTCCTTGAGTTTTATGTTTTTGATATACAAGCATTTATTTATCTGCCTCCCCGAAGGGAGGACAAATTCAGGCATGCCTTTCCCCCATCGCGACGCAATGTAAGGCAAAGGGCATGGATCAAATCGGGTGGGGGACTAGGGCCCGAGGCAGTGTCTCAGCCCCTGGCAGGCATCGCCCGCCGGGGGAGGCGAGTCGGCGCTCTCTCCTCGGCCACGGCTCATATGGCCCATGTGGTGGCTCCTTCGACACAGCTCGGCAGCCAGGCGGCGCCGCGTACCCCGCTGCTGTCCCCGTAGCGGGCAGGCACTATGGGGGTGAGGCACCACTCCGAGAAGAGGTAGGGAACCACTGCCGCGGGCAGATCACGATAGAGGGAGGCGATGTTGGAGAGGCCGCCCCCCAGTACGATGACATCCGGATCCAACACATTGATCAGGCTGGCGACGCTGCGGCCCAGGGCCTGGATGAAATGGTCATAGTGGACCTGGGCCTCCACATCCCCCTCGGCGGCGGCCGTGATGATCCCGAGCGGCGACAGCCCGCGGCCATGGCGCTCCACGAAACGGCCGGCAAACCCCGTCCCGGAGACGAAGCGCTCGATGCAATTGCTGCGCCCGCAGTAACAGGGCTGGCTTGGGCCATCACAGGCCGGGTCATAACCGGGCAGCGGGTTGTGACCCCACTCCCCGGTGATGGCGTTGGGACCGACGATGAGCTGGCGATTGACCACCAAGCCGCCACCACAGCCGGTGCCGAGGATGATGCCAAACACCACCCTGCCCCCCTCTCCCGCCCCGTCGACGGCCTCCGAGAGGGCGAAACAGTCGGCGTCATTGGCGAGCCAGACCGGCTGGCCCAGCGCCCGGGTCAAGTCTTGCTTGAGGTCCTGCCCGTTGAGAAACAGACAGTTGGCATTCTTGATGCGCCCCGTCTGCGGGTCGATCGCCCCGGGCAGCCCTATGCCTAGGGTGAAGGCGCTGTCCATCGCCTGCCGTATCTCCCTCACCAGATAGGTGATGGCCACCAGGAAATCACCGTACCCCGTGGTCGGGGTCGCGATCCGTCTGCGCAGCAGGCTGACGCCCTGGCCATCGAGCAGTTGAGCCTCGATCTTGGTTCCCCCGATGTCGAGTCCGAGTCGCAACATGATCGTCTTCCTCAGGCAGCCAGCTTGCGATGCAGCTCGATGAGCTCGGTGACCAGCTCCCGGGCCAACATAGCGGTCATCAGGTGGTCCTGGGCGTGGACCAGGATCAGCGTCACCGGGATCTTGCCCTCCCCCTCATCCGCCTCGATCAGCCTGGTCTGTACCCCGTGGGCCGCATTGGCTGCCTCGGCAGCCTGACGCAGCAGATCATCGGCCTCCGCAAACTGGCCGGCCCTGGCCTGACGCAGCGCCTCGAAGCAGAGGCTGCGGCTCATGCCGGCATTGATGATAAGACCCATTACGGTCTCTTCCAGATCGAACATACACACTCCTTGGTGATGGGCGCCGGCCTTGGGGCAGGCGCTCTTTAATAGGGGTCAGGTGACTGAATAATCAGTCGAAGCCATTCTCACGGGCGGCGGTGGCAAACCACTGGCCGCTCTTCTTGATGCGTCGGGTCTGGCTCCCCAGCTCCAGCTCGATGAAGCCGTAACGGTTCTTGTAGGCATTGCTCCACGACCAGTTGTCGATGAAGGTCCAGAGGTGATAGCCCCGGCACTGGCAGCCCTCCGACAGTCCCTTGTGCAGCCAGATGAGGTGATCCCGGATGAAACCGATGCGGTAGTCATCCTGGATCTGGCCGTCCTCTCCCTTGAACCTGGCCTCACCCTCCACCCCCATGCCGTTCTCGGAGATATAGCTCGGGATGTTGCCGTAGTGGTCGCGCAGGTTGACCAGGATGTCGTAGATCCCCTGCTCGTAGATCTCCCAGCCCCGGTGCGGGTTCATCTTGCGCCCCGGCATCTCGTAGTAGTCGAAGAACCACTCCGGCATGAAGGGGCTGGCAGGATTGACCGCGTGGCTGCGGGCCTTGACCCGGCGCGGCTGGTAGTAGTTGACCCCCAGCAGGTCGATCTTGCCGGCCGCCAACAGGGCGACATCACGCGGCTCGCAGGCCGGCAGCTGATCGTATTCCCGCAGCAACTCGACCAGCTCGGCGGGGTACTCCCCCTTGACCGCCGGATCCAGGAAGCTGCGGTTGAACATCAGATCCGCAATGTTGGCCGCCTTCAGATCCGCCGGGTGTTGCGAGCGCGGATAGGAGGGGGTCAGATTCAGGATGATGCCGATCTGGCCATCCTGACCTAGCTCCCGGTAACGCTGCACCGCCGTGGCATGGGCCAGCATGGTGTGATAGGCCACAGTGGCGGCGCGGCGAAAGTCCACCACGTTCGGGTAGTGGAAGTCGTAGAGGTAGCCCCCCTCCACCGGCACTATGGGTTCGTTGAAGGTGAACCAGTGCTTGACCTTGCCGCCGAACAGCCTGAAGCAGGTATCGGCAAACTCGGCGTAGGCAGCGATCACCTCCCGGCTTTCCCAGCCCCCCAGGGCCTGCATGCTCATGGGCATGTCGAAGTGGAACAGGCAGATAAAGGGCTCGATCCCCTCGGCCTTGAGCTCGTCTAGCATGGCGTCGTAGAAGGCGACAGCCTCCGGGTTGGGCTCCCCCCGGCCAGCCGGGATCAGCCTGGACCAGGCGATGGAGGTGCGAAAACTGTTGTGACCAAGCTGTTTCAGCAGACGGATGTCATCGCGAAAATGCTCATAGAAACCGGAGGTCTGCGCCGGCCCAATCTGCTGATGGAAACGGTTGGGGGACTGCTCGAACCAGTGATCCCAGATGGTTGGCGCCTTGCCGCCCTGGAGGCTGGCGCCTTCGGCCTGAGCGGCGGAAGAGGCGCTGCCCCACCAGAACTGTTCAGGAAAACGGTATTGCATCTCGTGTTACTCCAAGCTTGATAAAAGAGGCCGCCAGGCGGCCCCGGCAGGCAATCAACGGGTGGCGGCGGCCAGCTCCGGCGTTTTCGGACTCTCTTCCTGCTCTTCCTGTTTGAGCAGGGTGCGCTCATAGGCTTTCAGGAAGGGGTAATACATGGCCGCGGCGGAGCACATGCAGAGCAGGCTCAGCACCATGGGGCTGATGGCCCAGTTGGCAGCCCATGAGGCGCCGATGGGGCCAGGTGTGGTCCAGGGAGTGAGAGAGACAACCCGCTCGACCAGGCCGAAGTCCAGGGCAAACCAGGCCAGAGTGGCGTTGATCATGGGCACCAGAATGAAGGGCAGGAAGAACACCGGGTTCATCACTATGGGGGCACCGAACAGGATGGGCTCGTTGATGTTGAACAGGCCGGGCACCACGCCCATCTTGCCGATGGATCTCAGGTGGGCCGCCTTGCTGCGCAGCAGCAGGAAGGCCAACGGCAGGGTCGATCCGACGCCACCGATCAGCAGGTAGTGATCCCAGAAGCCCTGCAGGAAGATGTGGGGCAGGGCTTCACCCGCGGCCATGGCGGCCTGGTTGTTGGCCAGATTGGCCATCCAGAACGGATTCATGATGCCGGTGACGATCAGGGCGCCGTGGATCCCCGCGAACCAGAGCACCTGGCACACCAGCACCGCCAGCAACATGGCCGGCAGGGAATCGGAGGCCGCCACCAGCGGCTTGACCAGAGACATGATGGCCTCCGGCAGTATCATGCCGGTGCTGTTTTCCAGGATCAGGTTGAGCGGGTGCAGGGTCAGGATGATCACCAGCACCGGGATCAGCACCTCGAAGGAGCGGGCGACCCCCGTCGGCACCTGAGGCGGCAGCTTGATGGTGATGTTGTTGCGCTTGAGGAAGGCATAGACCTCAGCCGCATAGATGGCGGTGATCAGGGCCGTGAAGATCCCCTGACCGGAGAAATACTGCATGGAGATGGCCCCCTCCTTGACGGGGGCGGCTACCAGCATGAAGGACATCAGGCAGAGCAGGCCGGTAGTGACGGGGTCCAGACCGTTCTGCCGCGCCAGGCTCGCGCCTATTCCCACCGAGATAAACAGGGTCATCAGTCCCATGCTCAGCTGGAACGGGAGCAGCAGCTGCGGTTGATAGGTGGCAGAGAAGTCGAGCCAGGCACGGGCAAATCCCCATTGGGTCTGGGGCGAGAAGGGAGGGAAAATGAACACCAGCATGAAGCTGCCGACGATCATGAAGGGCAAGGCGGCAATGAAGCCGTCACGGATCGCCTGCACGTATTTCTGCTGGCCGATCCGGCCGGCCAGCGGGCTGACCCGGTTCTCAATGGTACTGACAAAGCGCTCGTAAAGGGTGTTCATGAAGGTTTCCTTGTGACATTCACTGGTTGGGGTCTGCGCATCAGCCGATCAGGGTAAGGGCATGGTCGAGGACCTTGTCACCCCGTTGCATGCCGTAGTCCATCATGTTGATGGTGTCGACAGGCACGCCATGAGCCGCCGCTCGCTGCTGTAGCTCGGCCTGCATGTATTTGACCTGCGGCCCCAGCAGCACCACCTGGTAGTGGGGCATCTGCAGATCGAACTCTGCCGCACCGAAGGCCTGTATCTCGGCGTCCAATCCCCGCTTGTCCGCCTCCTCTTTCATCTTCTTGACCAGCAGGCTGGTGGACATGCCGGAAGAGCAGCACAACATGATTTTTTTCATTTCCCGATTCTCCAGACGTTCATAACGGATGGCGCATTCTGGATCGAATGGATTTATTTTGGAAACCGGTTTCCAATAACAATCCATCGATGTGTGAGCGGGATCGGGATTTTCCGGTTCAAGGGGGCGGGAAGTGTGAGCGAGGTAATGAAATGGCAAAATGGTTTCGGATATTACGGAAACAAAACCACAAAGCCGTCAAAATGGCGTCCAAACCCCATGATGACAAGGGGTATCAGGATGACAAGGAACCGAATAACGTGATGAATCTGCAATGGATGGCAATGCTGGTCGGCATGATAGAGCAGCGCATGGTACCGTTTGCCAACTGGCTGACCCGCAGTCGCCATGTGCTCTCCTTGCGCGATGGTTTTCAGCTGGCCATGCCCTTCGTCATCGTCGGCAGCCTGCTGGTTCCCATCCTGTATCCTCCCATCGCCCCTGACACGCCGCACGCATTCGGGCAGTGGCTGCACTGGTTGGCGCGGGCGCTGCATCCTTTCCTGTTTCCCGTCTACTCACACACCCTGGGGCTGGTGGCGCTGATCATCGCCTTCGGTGCGGCATCCAGCCTTGCCAAGGCGTACGAAATGCCGGAACGCCTGTGCGGCCTGGGAGGTTGCATGGCCTTCCTGATGCTGATCGACTTTCGCTCGCTGCAACCCGGGGTATTTGGCTATCTGGGGGGCGCCGGGATCTTCACGGCCCTGCTGATGGCGTTCTATTCGGTGGAGGTGACCAGGCTCTTCTATCGCCGGGGCTGGTACATCCAGATGCCGGAGGAGGTGCCGGTGATGACCCGCCGGGGCTTTCAGCTGATCGTGCCGCTGTTGTTCATCATGCTTTCGCTGAGCCTGCTGCGGCTCTGGTTGCAGCAGCAGTTCGGGATCAGTCTGCCGGACTTCATGGCCGCCCTGTTCAGACCATTGATCGTAGGGGCCGACACCCTGCCCGCCCTGCTGATCACCCTGTTGATCGCCCATCTGCTCTGGTTCATGGGGATCCACGGTGCCCTGATAGTGACCGGTTTGCTGTCGCCCTTCTGGATGGCCGGAGTGAGCGCCAACCAGGACGCGCTGATGGCGGGAGAGCCCCCGCCCCATATCTTCCTGCAAGGGTTCTGGGACTACTACCTGTTGATCGGGGGCATAGGCACCACGCTGCCGCTGGTATTCATGGCCATGCGCAGCCGTTGCCACTCCATCCAGTCGGTGGGCAAGCTGGGCTTCATACCCTCGATGTTCAACATCAACGAGCCGCTGCTGTTCGGTTTCCCCATCATCATGAATCCGCTGTTCTTCCTTCCCTTCATCAGCGTCCCCCTGATCAACGCCGTGCTCGCCTGGCAACTGACCCAGTGGGGGTTTCTCGACAAGTTCATCGCCCTGCTGCCCTGGTCCATGCCCTCTCCTCTCGGTGCCGCCTGGGCGGCCAACGGCAGTTGGAGCAATGGCCTGATGAGCCTGGTCTGCATCCTCAACAGCTATGTGCTCTACCGCCCCTTCTTCCTGGCACATGAAAAAATGGTGCTGGAGCAGGAGCGTGAACGTCTGGGCTGACGTCAGACCGCAGTCCGAGAAGGTGATGAAGACGGGTTTCCGACCAAGGCCCGGGGCGTCAGGGGGCGGCTAACCCATCAACCCCAGGTAGTTCATCAGGGCGGCTCCCAGGCTGGTGGTCACCAGCGACCCCAGGGTAGTGGTGGCGATGATGTTCGCCGCCAGGGCGCTGTCGCCCCCCATGGCGCGGGTCATCACATAGCTGGCGGCGGCGGTCGGGGTGGAGCTGATGAGGAACAGGATGCCGAGGGCCTGGGGACTGAAGCCGAGCGCCCAGGCCCCCAGCACCAGCAGCACGGGAATGCAGAACAGGCGGTTGGCGGTGGCCCAGCCGGTCAGCATGGCGCCGCCGCGCAGGGCCTTGAGGTTGAGGCTGGCGCCGGTACAGAGCAGCGCCAGCGGCAGTGTCATGCTGGCGAAGTAGTTGCCGGTAGTGATCACCAGCTGGGGAAGTTCTATGCCGAGCAGTCCGAACGGCAGGGCCGCCAGTATGGCGATGATGAGGGGGTTCCTGACGATCCCCTTGAGGATGGGCTTGATCCCTTTTCCGCCCCCCAGGCTGCGGGTCAGGGTGATCACGGCGAGGATGTTGTAGAGCACTGTGATGGAGCCCACCAGCAGGGCGGCGGCACCTATGCCCTCGGGGCCATAGGCGTTCTGCACATAGGCCAGCCCCATGATCCCCATGTTGCCGCGAAAGCTGCCCTGCACGAAGATGCCCCGCAGTTTCTGCTCGCTGATGAAGCGAGCCGCCAGCAGCTCCAGCACCAGAAAACCGGCCAGGGTGCCGAGCAGGCCGTAGAGGATGAGCCAGGGGCTCGGCATGGTGGAAAAATCGGTGCGCACCATGCTGAGAAACAAGAGGGCTGGCAGGGTGACCTGGAACACCAGGCGGGAGGCGGACTCGACGAAGCTGTCGGGCAAGAGACCCAGCCGCTTGAGCCAGATGCCGAGTACCAGCACCAGACAGATGGGGCCAGTGATGGAGAGGGAGAAGTGCAGACTTGCCAGCAGATCCATGATGCGCGTCCTGTGCAATGGCGGAGGCTCCGCCTGGGCAAAAGGGCATTCTAACGCCATGGGCTTGTATTCACAGGACTTAATCACAACAATGTCTGCATCCCGATTGCCGCTCTCCCCTGTCACGGATCCCACATGGAAAAGAAACTGACCATCCTCGATATCGCTCGCCTCAGCGGGGTCGGCAAGTCGACCGTCTCCCGGGTGCTCAATCAGGATCCCAGGGTCAACGCCCAGACCAGGACCAGGGTCGAGGCGGTGATCGCCGAGCACGGCTTCGTGCCGAGCAAGTCGGCGCGGGCCATGCGCAGCCAGAGCCAGCAGGTGGTCGGCATAGTGGTGTCGCGCCTCGACTCCAGCTCCGAGAACCAGGCGGTGCGCGGCATGCTGGAGACCCTCTACCAGCGTGGCTACGACGCCGTGCTGATGGAGAGCAAGTTCTCCCCCGCCAAGGTGAGCGAGCACCTGGCCGTGCTGGAGCGGCGCGGGGTGGACGGCATCATACTGTTTGCCTTCAACGATCTGGACTACGCCGCCATGGCGCCGCTCAGGGAGAAGCTGGTGTTGATGGCCCGCGAGCGTCCCGGCTTCTCGTCGGTCTGCTTCGACGATGACGGCGCGGTGCGAGCCGTGCTCGAGCACCTCGGGGAGCGCGGCCTGACAGAGGTCGCCTATCTCGGGGTCGAACGCAGCGACCTCACCACGGGGCTGCGCCGCCATCAGGCCTACCTCGACTACTGCCGGGAGCAGGGACTCACGCCCCGCAGCGCCCTCGGGGATCTCGGCCTGCAAAGCGGCTACCGGCTGGCTGCCGAGCTGGTCGCCCCCGGCACCCAGGCCATGGTCTGCGCCAGCGACACCCTGGCCATAGGCGCCGCCAAGTACCTGCAGGAGCAGGGGCGCACCGACATACTGGTGAGCGGCCTCGGCAGCAATCCCATGCTCACCTTCCTGTTTGCCAACACCCTCAGCCTGGATTTCGGCTACAAGGATGCCGGCATTCTGGCCGCCAGACAGTTGCTCGATCAGATTGAAGAGGGGCAGCCCCCCAGAGCCACCATAGCCCCCTGTCAGCCCCTGTAGTCTATCTTTTCCTCTCATTACCGGCGTTTTGCACTTTTTGTGACCACCGCCACGAATTGGGAACGTTCCCATTGCTGATGTCTGCCACTGGCTTCATGCTGATTGGGAACGATACCAATAAGCGGGCGGTCATTGGCCAGCCGGCAAAGAAACGACCATTATTCATGGAGTCACAGAGGGAAGGCTCATGTCAAAAGTCAACACACAGCATCTGGCACAGCTGATCGAACGGATCGGCGGCAAGGACAACATCACCACAGTCAGCCACTGCCTGACCCGGCTCAGGTTCGTGCTGGCCGATCCGGCCAAGGCCGATCCCAAGGCCATCGAGACCATCCCCTCGGTGAAGGGGAGCTTCACCCAGGGCGGCCAGTTCCAGGTGGTGATCGGCAACGAGGTGGATCAGTGGTACAAGGCGCTCACCGAGGAGATCGGGGTGAGCGGCGCCAGCAAGGATGCCGCCAAACAGGCGGCCCGCCACAACATGAATCCGCTGGAGCGCGGCATCTCCCACCTGGCGGAGATCTTCGTGCCCCTGCTGCCCGCCATCATCACCGGCGGCTTGATCCTGGGCTTTCGCAACGTCATCGGCGACATCAAGATGTTCGACGACGGGACCCATACCCTCACCGAGATCAGCCAGTTCTGGGCCCAGGTCCACGCCTTCCTCTGGCTGCTGGGTGAGGCCATCTTCCACTTCCTGCCGGTGGGCGTCTGCTGGTCTGCGGTGAAGAAGATGGGGGGATCCGAGATCCTCGGCATAGTGCTGGGCATCACCCTGGTCTCGCCGCAACTGATGAACGCCTACGGCATCGGCCAGCAGACCCCGGAAGTGTGGGACTTCGGCCTCTTCGTCATCCAGAAGGTGGGGTATCAGGCCCAGGTCATTCCGGCCCTGCTGGCGGGTGTCTTCCTCGCCTGGGTGGAAACCAGCCTCAAGCGCATCATTCCGGCCTATCTCTACCTGGTGATAGTGCCCTTCATCTCCCTGCTGCTGGCGGTGATAGTGGCCCACGCCTTCATCGGCCCCTTCGGTCGCTGGATTGGCGAAGGCGTCGGCTTTGCCGCCAAGGCGGCCATGACGGGTTCGTTTGCCCCCATAGGCGCGGCCCTGTTCGGCTTCCTCTATGCGCCCCTGGTCATCACCGGCATCCACCACACCACCAACGCGGTGGATCTGCAACTGATGCAGAGCATGGGCGGCACCCCCATCTGGCCGCTGATCGCGCTCTCCAACATCGCCCAGGCCTCGGCGGTCGTCGGTATCATCCTTATCAGCCGCAAGGAGAACGAGCGGGAAATCTCGGTCCCTGCCGCCATCTCCGCCTACCTCGGGGTGACCGAGCCGGCCATGTACGGCATCAACCTCAAGTACAAGTTCCCCATGCTGTGCGCCATGGTGGGCTCCAGCCTCGCGGCCCTCATCTGCGGCTTCAGCGGCGTGATGGCCAACGGCATCGGCGTGGGTGGCCTGCCGGGCATCCTCTCCATCCAGCCGCAATACTGGGGCATCTACGCCGTCGCCATGCTGGTGGCCATAGTGGTGCCCGTGGTGCTGACCCTGCTGGTCTACAAGCGCCAGCAGGCGGCCGGCAAGCTGGATCTGGCCACGGCCTGATCCACACAACATCGGCGGAGCCCAGGCTCCGCCCTTTTTCGTTGCCCTGTTCCAACCAGTTTCAACCAATGAGCGAACCAACCATGACTCAGACACCCTGGTGGCAAAGCGCCGTGATTTACCAGATCTACCCCAAGAGCTTTCAGGACTCCGGCGCCCGTGGCACCGGTGATCTCAAGGGGATCATGGCCCGCCTCGATTATCTCAAGACTCTCGGCGTCGATGCCCTCTGGCTGACCCCTGTCTACGTCTCCCCCCAGGTGGACAACGGCTACGACATCGCCGACTACCTGGCCATCGATCCGGCCTACGGCACCATGGCCGACTTCGAGGCGCTGCTGGCCGCCGCCCACGCACGCGACATCCGCATCGTGATGGACATCGTCGTCAACCACACCTCCACCGAGCATGCCTGGTTCAAGTCGGCGCTGGGTGACAAGCAGAGCCCTTATCGCGACTACTACATCTGGAAAGACCCGGTAGAGGGCGGTGCGCCCAACAACTGGCAATCCAAGTTTGGCGGCAGCGCATGGGAGCTGGACCCGGCCACCGGCCAGTACTACCTGCACCTCTTTGCCCGCGAGCAGGCGGATCTCAACTGGGAAAACCCTTTGGTTCGCGCCGAGGTGAAAAAGATCATCCACTTCTGGGCGAAGAAGGGGGTGGACGGTTTTCGTCTCGACGTCATCAACCTCATCTCCAAGGATCAGGCGTTCCCGAACGACGAGATAGGTGATGGCCGCCGCTTCTACACCGACGGGCCGCGCATCCACGAATTCCTGCAGGACATAAGCCGAGACGTCTTCGCCCCCGTGGGGGCCATGACGGTGGGGGAGATGTCCTCCACCAGCCTAGAGCACTGTCAGCGCTATGGCGCGCTGGATGGCTCAGAGCTCTCCATGGTGTTCAACTTCCACCATCTGAAGGTGGATTACCCCAATGGCGACAAGTGGACCAAGGCGCCGTTCGATTTCCTCGAACTCAAGCGCATCTTCAACCACTGGCAGAGCGGCATGCATGGCAAGGGGTGGTCGGCACTGTTCTGGTGCAACCACGATCAGCCGCGCATCGTCTCCCGCTTCGGCGACGAGGGCGAACATCGGGTGGTCGCCGCCAAGATGCTGGCCAGCACGCTGCACGGGTTGCAGGGCACCCCCTACATCTATCAGGGGGAGGAGATCGGCATGACCAACCCCGGCTATCAGCGCATCGACGACTATCAGGATGTGGAGAGCCGCAACATCTTCGCCATCAAGCAGGCGGAGGGGATGAGCGAGGCCGAGATCCTCGCCATTCTGGGGGCCAAGTCCCGTGACAACTCCCGAACCCCGATGCAGTGGAGCGCCGCCCCCAACGCGGGCTTCACCCAGGGTTCGCCCTGGCTCAAGCCTGCCGCCAACTACCCCGAGATCAACGCCGAGGCGGCGCTGGCCGACCAGCACTCGGTGTTCTGGCACTACCGTGATCTCATCGCCCTTCGCAAGGCATATCCCATCTTCACCCAGGGGGATTATCAGGAGCTGCTGGCGGGGCACGCCCGGATCTGGGCTTATGCCCGCCGCGCCAACGGCCAGACCCTGCTGGTGGTGAGCAACTTCTACGGCGAGCCGGTGGAGTTTGCGCTGCCTGCCGAGCTGCAAACCGGCGAAGGCCGCCTGCTGCTTGGCAACTACCAAGGCAGCCCGGCCCGCCCGCAATCCTGCGAGCTGCGTCCTTATGAATCCCTGATCTGGTTGATGGAGCAATGATGGCCGAGACAATCACAGCGCAGCGGGCAGCCGAGCGTTGCCCCGAATGGCAGAAGATGGTGGCGGGGGAACCCTATGATGCGGGCCACCCAGAGCTGAAAGCGGCCCGCGAGCGCTGCCGCAGGCTCTATCACGGCTTCAACACCCGCTGGCAGGAGAAGCCGGAGCGGGATGCCCTGCTCCATGAACTGCTCGGCGGGCGCGGTGCCCAGTGCGCCATCACGCCCCCCTTCTTCTGCGACTATGGCGCCAACATCTTTGTCGGCGAGAACTTCTACGCCAACATGGGCTGCACCATCCTCGACGTGTGCGAGGTACACATCGGCGACAACGTGCTGCTGGCGCCCGGGGTGCAGATCTACACCGCAGCCCATCCGGTGGCGGTGGCGCCTCGGGTGGCCGGGGTCGAGTTCGGCAAGCCGGTGCGCATCGGCAACAACGTCTGGATTGGGGGCAGCACCGTCATCTGCCCAGGCGTCACCATAGGGGACAACAGCGTCATCGGGGCAGGGTCCGTGGTCACCAGAGACATTCCGGCAGACGTGGTGGCGGTCGGCAACCCCTGCCGGGTGTTGCGCCCCATGACGGCGCAGGAGCTGGCGGCCGGGGAGCCCGGCTGACACAGAGGGGCAGGTAGTACCTGCCCCCTTTTCGTTTTCCTGACGACCCCTTCGCGCTCCTTTGATTCCAGGAAAGGCAGCGGTCCCCCCCCTTCCTCACCCGGGCAGCAAGGCGCCGCAACGCTTGTGCTGCCCCATGACCACCAGGGTCTTGAAGCTGCGCACCTGCTCCCTGGCATGGAGCACCCGCCGGGTGAACTGCTCGTAGCTCTGCATGTCTCGCGCGGCGACCTGCAGCACGAAGTCCTGCTCACCCGTCACGTACCAGAGATCCATCACCTCGGGTTCCCGCTGCAGGCTGGCGATCATCTCATCGACGATGCGGCCGTGATCCCGCTCCAGGGTCACCAGCACCAGCATGGTGATGGGCCAGCCCATGGTGGCCGGCGCCACCAGCGCCACCTCCCGCTCGATGAGGCCCGCCTCCCGCAGCGCCCGGACGCGGCGGTAACAGGCGGGAGCCGAGAGGCCGACCCTGTGGGCCAGCTCGGGAATGGGCAGACGGGCATCCTGCTGCAGCTCGGCGAGGATGAGCAGGTCAAATTTGTCGGTCATGGGGCTCAAGAGATAAAAATTATCGTGTAAGGCCAGTATTAGACCGAAATTACGGCGGTCTCCAGATATATTTTCTTGCTTCTACCCCACTCAGGTTTGAACAAGATGCAGCCAAACAGCCCCGCCCTCTCCTCCCTGCTGGCCGTCCTGCTCGCCATGCTGTCGATCACCCTGGGGGCCTCCCTAGCCAAGTCGCTGTTTCCCCTGCTGGGAGCCGCCGGCACCACGTTATTCCGGCTGGGGTGCGCCGCCCTCCTCCTCTCCCTGGTGTTTCACATCTGGCGTGCCCCCCTCGACAGGCGCACCCTGCTGGGGGCCATCCCTTACGGACTCTCCCTTGGGGCCATGAACCTGCTCTTCTATCTGGCCATCGAGCGCATCCCCCTCGGCGTGGCGCTGGCCATCGAGTTTATCGGCCCGTTGACGGTGGCGCTGCTCAACTCCCGCCACCGGGCAGACTTCCTCTGGCTGGCGCTGGCCATCGTCGGCCTGCTATTGTTGCTGCCGCTGCGGGCGGCCGAACAGACCCTCGATCCCCTGGGGGCGGCGTTGGCGCTCGGGGCCGGGGTGTTCTGGGGGCTCTATATGCTCACCGGAAAGCGGGCAGGAGCCTTGCTGGGGGCCCAGGCTCCGGCACTGGGCATGTGGGTGGGCACCCTGCTGGTGCTGCCCTTCGGCCTAGGTGGTGCGAGCGAGGTCACTTTCACCCTCCCCGTGGTGCTGACCATCGCCGGGGTGGGGCTGCTCTCCAGTGCCATTCCCTACTCCCTCGAGATGTTTGCCCTGCGCCGGTTGCCGCTCAAGAGCTACGGCATCCTGACCAGCGGCGAACCCGCCATGGGCGCCCTGATGGGGTTGCTGTTGCTGGGGGAGCAACTGCCCTCGTCCCAGTGGCTGGGGATAGCCGCCATCATAGCCGCGTCGATGGGCACCACCTGGCATGGGGGACGACGACGCGCCGACCCGGCGTGACGCTGCCAAATAAAGCGGGCCTGTGATGACAGGCCCGCTTCATCAGAGGTATCAAGCGGGCGTCACGACGGATAACCGTAGCAGCGCTTTAGCTCGCCGAAGTCATAGAAGAAGCTGCCAGCCTCAATGGAGATACACCCTTCCTTGAAGGCAAGCTCCCTCTCGTTGTAGAGCATCTTCACCAACACCCTGCCTGTGTCGTTGCGATAAACATCCCACTGGATGTTGGCCGCATAAGGAGAGACCCAACCGCCACGCCATTCGTTGTTGGCCTGGCTCATCAATTCGCCCGGCTTGGCGCTCTGACGGCTGCCTTCCAGCTTCATCAGTGCTGCCAGCGGGATCAGGGTCTCGGCGTGGGCAAAGCGCAGCTTGGCGACGTGCTCGCCGGCCCCTTCGATCACCTGGTGCTGCACCTCATTGAACATGCCGTCGAGCAGGGGCTGAGCCACCTCGTAGGTGGCACGCTGGCTGCTTAGACTCGGCCCCTTCTCGTAGAAGTCCTCGGCATCGGAGAGATAGGAGAACCAGGCTGACTCCTCCGGAGTGATGAACTGCTCCAGATCCCAAGGCGCCCCTTGCGCCTGCGCCTCCCGGATCATCCCCGGGCCAATGATGAAGAGGTTGTAGAGCATCAATGCGGCATCCACCTCGTCGCGCACATAGGTCTTGTCACCATCTTCCGGGTTCACCGCCACATATTCGACACCGGCAGCCAGCTCGTCGACGAACGCCTTGCTGTAGAGGCGTTCGAGCATCTCGCGCGCCATCACCCGGGTCTGGGGCAGGGTCTTGAGGCCATCGAGCGCCTGGCTCAGCTCGGGAGCCGGAGTCACACCCTCCTCCTCATCCCCGACGAACGCCATGTATGCCTGGAAGGCGGGCAGGTACTGGAGGTAATCCCCTTCCGGCTCCGTCTTGTGGAAGTAGAGTTCAAACTTGTTGCGCAGCCCCTTGTCGACCTCGGAGGGATTCTGCTGGCTCATGTAGCAGTCCTTGCTGTCAGCCACGAAATCGACCCGTTTTGCCAGGCTCTCCATGAAGTAGTAGGCGCTCTCGTTGGCCCTGTCCTTGCCCGACGTCTCGACCCGGATGCAGGCGGGCGCAGCTCCCTTGCCAAGCAGAGTCGGCAGCCGCTCGGCCAGGCGGGTCGCCAGCAGGGCATGTTCTTCCTTGCCGACTGCCGAGAGCAGGCCATAGCCCAGCTGCCGGTTGGCTGCGGTGACGGCATCCACCTTGGCCCCCAGCCCCTGACCCAGCGCGGTGAGCGCACCCTGCCGGGAAGCCGCGTCCCAGATCTGCTTGGTCAGTACGTCGTACTTGGGGCTGGACAGGGAACGGGAGCCATGTCGGGCAACCAGCTCGGTGAAGACGGGGGTGAAGCCGGCTGGCGCCGCTTCATAACTGCTCGCATCCTGACGGGCAGCATAGACAGCCTTGGTGCTGTACTGGTAGTCGGCCTCAGGCCCGGTAGTCGAAGAGGAGTCGTTTTCCGATTGGCAACCAACCAGCAGGATCGCTGCCACGCAGGTGGCGAGGGAAGAGAGACGGAGCATTGTCATCCTTGAACCATATTGAAAATGAGGCTGCACATTAAGCGCTCCAGATGACAATCCGGTGTCAGCTTCCAGTGACAAGATCTGCTCACACCCTGACAACCAGGGGTGGCCGCTCGCATATTTTTCGTTCATGTTTTTTGAACATCTAGACCAGTTAATCTCGCTAACAACCGAGGGATGACCTGTTTACCATTCACTCATCGCTTAGGCAGGATCGCCAAGCGGCCAAATAACCAGTTGTTCAAGGCTGTGATACCCGAAACAGGGTGTCTGATGTCAGTAAAAGAACTACATAGTATTTGAATAACCTCTTGCAAGGATGCATTGATGCGGGCCTCTCCGGCCTTGCCAATGACATAAAAACCAAGAGAGTGAATGAAGATGAAAAATGTAATCAAGATGCTGGCCGTCGCAGGCCTGATGAGTGCCGGTGTTGCCCAGGCTGCCGTTCCCGCCGACTTCAATGCCACCCCGGGTGTGTTGTTCGTGAACTGGCATGCAAGCGCTGCCATGGCCGGCAAGAGCAACCCCATGCTGGAGGTACGCGACGAATCCGGTGACCTGGTGGCCTCCGTCCACGCCAACCTGATGGGCACCCAGCAGGTGCAACTCCCGAGCCGCGCCCAGGGCAACCTGACAGTGAGCCTGGGGGATCAGAGCAGCGACTACCGCATCCCCTTTGGCATCGGCAGCGGCAACCCGCGCTGATCCTCGCAACCGACGCTTTCACTCCATCCGGTTGCCCGGACCCGGCCAGAAAGGGTGAGTGAGCCCCATGACAAAGGCGCCATAGAGGCGCCCTTGTCGTTTCTGCCGGTTCGTCAGCGGCTAATGGGTAAACACGGGTCCAAAACCGGATCCCCACAGAATGGCCGTGGCCGCCAGCACGCAGACCAGCAGCACCAGACCGACGGTGACCACGGAGCTGGCATAGATGAACCCCTGCTCCTTGGGAATGTGCATCAGGATAGGCACCCCCACATAGAGCAGGTACACCGAGTAGCTGAGCCCGATGAGGCCTATGATCATCATGAACCAGAGGTGCGGGAAGAAGGCGGAAAAACCGACCATGAACAGCGGCGTGGAGGTGTAGGCCGCGAGTTCGAGCGACGTCGTGTAGCTGGGATCCGAACCGAAGGTATGGCCCATCCAATGCACCAGATAGGAGAGCGCGAGGACGCCTATGATGAGCGTCACGTACATGGCTATCGACAGCATGAGGGCGCTGTTCGCGGTCAGGGTGATGGGCTCACCGACGCCAATGCTCCAACCTATGTGCACGGCGGAATAATAGGCACAGATGGGCGGGATAAGAGCCACGATCAGGATATGAGTCAGACTGTTTCGGAAACTGTCATGCCTCTCGTCTATGGTATGCCATTCGGTGTGAGGATGTGCATACAATCCCCATAAGTGATTCAATATCATAGCGTTATTCCTTCTCTGCTTCGATTGTGGACTGATCGATACCGCTCTCGCTCCCCTGTTTTCTTCTCGTGCAACACCAGGCGCACCATCCATCGCAAGCGCGACCCATGACTCTAAATAAAGTCGCTCCACTGCCGGTGCGTCAAGGAAGAACGCCATCCCCGCCGTGCTGGCGGATCCTGGCGGCTGGTCAGTCCCTGGCGGCAGGGCTAGTGGTGTCACCGCCGCCAGCGCTATCGTCAGTACTGCTTGGTCTTTGAAGCAAAGCCGGCGAGGAAGAGGCCGGTCAGAAACATGCCGCAGAACGCCTCTATGGCCGACAACAACTGGAGGGGAGAGGAGGTCTGGGAGATATCGCCGTAACCCAGGGTCACGAAGGTCACTATGCTGAAGTAGAGAGAGCGCCCCAGGTGACCATGGGTCACGGACTCCGGCGCCAGGAAGTAGGTCAGGGTCGCCAGCAGTATGACCCCCATCGACATCAGCAGGCTTCTTATCGGCCGCTCGCCAAATCCCCAGGTGATGAAGCTGACAAACTTGCTGGCGCACTTGAGATAGCACAGCAGGGAGAGCCACCCCTTCGTCATCAGGCCGCTGCGCAGCCAGCGCTCCCTGAACAGCTCCCTCGGACTTGCCAGGGATTTCATCTCGTGCAGCTTCTCCTTGTAATAGCACTCGCCGGCATCGACGGTGTCTCCCACGCTGGAGAAGATGCGTTTGGCATTGCGGTACAGCTTGCTGGCCTCGTTGTGATCGATCCGGCCATTCTCGTTGTAGACCACCTGCACCTTGTCCAGATTGGTGTGCTCCATGGTGGCATCGAAGTTCTTGGCACTGACGTTGAAGTTTTTCAGCACGGCACGGGAGGCGTGAAAGCGGATCTCCTCGCACTCTATGGTGAAGTCCTGAAACACCCCATCCTCCAGCGCCAGCTCACGTTTCTTGGCCCAGGCCCTGTGATCCCACAGCAGGGAATCGAACAGATCGAGGCCGATCACCCCGCCGTTGACCCTCACCCCCTTGGCCGAGCAGTGCCACAGATAGACCTTGGAGTTGTTGACGGCGCCGTCCAGCGAAAGCTCGTCCAGGCAGGTGAAGTCCAGCAGCCGGCCGGAGATGATGGGGCTCTTGAGCTCGACGCCGCCGATGTTGAGCAGGCGATGCTTGCCCAGCACCTGGGCCTCCCCCTTGTTGTTCTCGGAGACGGAGAGCAGGCTCTGCGCCCGCTTCACCTCGGCTTTGCCATGCCTGGCGGCCAGCCACATGGCATAGGGCTCGAAGCGCGTCTCGGAGCGGACAAGGCCGCTTTTGCGCAGGGACTCCAGCGCGCTCGAGGCGCTCTCATAGAGCCTTATCTTGTCGTCGCTCATGTAGACGCAGAGGCTGAGCACAGATCGCGAGCTGATGAAGCGGGCGATGCCGATCTGGAAGATGACGCTTTTCTCTATTTTCTGCTCTGTCATCCAGTCGTCGAAATGGGGTAGCGAGGCCACCAGCAACTCCCAGATCAATGGATAGTCATTCTCTCGCCGCCACTCGTTGAATTGTTCGGGAGAAAGCTGCCACAGCTCGGTCGCATTCATAGATTACCTCGATCATGGTTTTGTCCCGCCCAGGGTTGCCAAGGAAGGGGAACAGGTGCCTGCGCGCCCAAAGAGAGATGCCAGTTCGCAGAAAGCGGGGGCACAGGCCGGTCACGCCATCATACTAGCCGAGAGGATGGCTGTAACTCACTGACCGGAAAGGTATAAGAGGCGGGGTACGACAGATTGTCGCGAAGCTGAAGAGGGATAAGGCACCAGGGTAGCCATGCCAGGCGGTTTCGTCCGTCCTAAAAGCGGGAGCCCGGACAAGCAAGAGGGGATGCCATGGCATCCCCTCTTCACATCAGCTGAGCTGACGTCAGCTTATTGCTGCACTTCCTGCACGCCGGAGACGCGGACTTCGACGCGACGATCCGGTGCCAGGCAGGAGATCAGCTCGTTCTTACCCTTGATGCCGTCACACTGGGTGCCGGTGACAGGGTCGGCTTCACCGCGGCCTTCGATGGCGATCTTGCTGGTGGCCAGGCCCTGGCTCACCAGGAAGTCGGCCACGGTGCGGGCACGGGCTTCGGAGAGCTGCTGGTTCTGGGCATCGGAACCGATGCGGTCGGTGTAACCCACGACGATGGCGCTGCCATCCTTCGGCTGGAATTCAACGATCTGCTTGTACAGACCGCTCAGGGCTTCCACCCCTTCCGGCTTCAGGTCTGCCTTGCCAAAAGCAAACAGCACGTCTGAGTTCAGGGAAAAGTTCTTCTCGACCATCACAGGAGCCGCCTCGGCCACGACAGGAGCTGCAACAGGCTCAACGTAGGAGGTGCGGAACGGGTGATATACGGCTTCCAGGGTCGCCACGCTCTGGTTGGACTTGTACTGCTCACCGGTGGAGGTGGTCAGATCGGCCACGTCCCACATGTAGCGGTAGCGCGCCTGTAGATCCAGGGCATCGTTCAGCTTGTAGGTCAGACCGACACCGGCCAGCGGAGAGACACGGGTGTCGCTGTTGTCCAGACCGTCGGTATGGGCCCAGTAGGCACCCGCTTCACCGAACAGGGAGAAATCTTCGCCAAGGGGCAGACGGGCGATACCGGACAGGGTTGCGCCCTGGTTCTCGTAACGCTCACCATCGGCACTGCCGCGACCAGCGTACTGGTAACCGAGTTCGGCACCGAACGTCTCGTTGAAGTTGTAACCCATGAAGAGGTTGGTCGCGGCGGCATCTTCAGTGCCGGTTTCGACGGCTGCGTTGTTCAGGCCGTTGAAGTGAGCGGCACCGACACCGGCACCAAAGTAGATGTCGTCGGTAGCGTGAGCGGCTGTGGTGGCCAATGCCAGTGCAATCCAGACAGGGGTCAGTCTTAAGTTCATGTATAGCCTCATCAATACGAAATGGCGGGCGTTCGGCCCTTGTTATATGTGGTCTCCATTTTATAGGCGAAATCATGTACAGGACCTTAAGCGCAGACTATTTACCATCCATTTTACTGCTTGTTTTTCATGCACTTTCCGTGCTTTCAACAGAAAAACGTTTTCACTCAATAGCGAGTCTTCCATGCCCTGAAATGCGGGTGCCGGCGGCTGCATGGGGAGCCATGGGATTATCGTGCACATAAAAAAAGACCCCTGTCTTGCGACAGGGGTCTTTTTGAATTGGCTCCTCCTACTGGACTTGAACCAGTGACATACGGATTAACAGTCCGCCGTTCTACCGACTGAACTAAGGAGGAATTGTAAGTGGTGCCCAGAGACGGAATCGAACCGCCGACACGGGGATTTTCAATCCCCTGCTCTACCGACTGAGCTATCTGGGCAAATGGTGCCGGCTACCGGAATCGAACTGGTGACCTACTGATTACAAGTCAGTTGCTCTACCTACTGAGCTAAGCCGGCACACTTAAACTATTGTGCATGAACAAATTTTTCTTTCATGGCACCAAATATGGTGCCCAGAGACGGAATCGAACCGCCGACACGGGGATTTTCAATCCCCTGCTCTACCGACTGAGCTATCTGGGCGTGGGCGCTATTAAACGGATTTTAAGGCGGGTGGTCAACGGGAAATTTCACTTTTCGTCTCGTTCGTCTCTTTTTTGCGCAGCATCACTCGTTTTTATCACTTCTGTGGGGGAAGCCGTGCCTCGGCGGCCCCAGAGTCGGGATTCCTCGCCCCTGAGCAGGCGGGTGATGTTCTCGTGATGGCGCACCAGGATGAGACAGGAGAGCAGGGAGACCGGCAGGGTATATTCCGGCTTGAGCAGGTAGGTAAAGAGCGGGGTCAGCAGCACTGTAATGATGGAGGCCAGCGACGAGTAGCCGCTCACCAGCAGCACCAGCAGCCAGGTGGCGATCGCCGCGCCCCCCATGGCAAAGCCGATGGGCAGCATGGTGCCGAGCGCAGTGGCGACGCCCTTGCCCCCCCGGAAGTGGAAGAAGATGGGGTACATGTGACCCAGACAGGCAGCGACGCCGATGAACCCCAGGTAGACGGGCTTGATCTGCAGATACCAGGCGAGGTAGACGGGAGCCATGCCCTTGAGCACGTCGAGCAACAGGACGATCAGCGCGGCCATCCGGCCACCGAGGCGCAGCACATTGGTCGCCCCTGGGTTGTGGGAGCCATGGTCGCGGGGATCCGGCAGACCCGTGAGGCGGGAAACCAGCACGGCGCTGGACAGCGAGCCGCCCAGATAGGCCAGAATAATCATCAAAATCGTCAGGGCCGTCATCTTGGTCGTTTTTACCACGATATGAATGGGGTATGATGCGGGCCACATTCTCTGGTCTGGGCTTGCCCGAAAGCCTGTCGCCCAAACCGGCCGCCAGCGGCAATCGGCTTGCCAGGCCTGCATCCCTGCGCTGTTTTCACAGCCCATCAAGAGTAAAGAAGAAGTACTGTCATGGACAAGGTGTTTATTCGCGGACTCGAGGTTTTGACCACCATAGGGGTATATGAGTGGGAGAAAGGCATTCGCCAGAAGCTCTGTTTCGATCTCGAGATGGGATTTGACAACCGACCCGCCGCCGCAACCGACGATATCAATCTGGCACTGGATTACGCCACCCTCTCCCGCAAGATCTGTGATCACGCCCAGAGCAAGGTCGTCGAGCTGGTCGAAACCATGGCCGAGCAGGTGGCCGCCCTGGTGCTGGCCGACCAGCGGGTGCAGTGGGTCAAGGTGACCCTGACCAAGCCGGGTGCCGTGCCCAATGCCGCCGGAGTCGGGGTCGAGATCCTGCGCCACCGTACCCCGGCCGCGAGCGCCTGCTGATGACCCGCATCTATATCAGCCTGGGCTCGAACCAGATAACAGGGAGCGCTGCATGACCCGTATCTACATCAGCCTGGGTTCCAATATCGAGCGGGAGCGCCACATCCGGGCCGGCCTCGATGCCCTGCATGCCGAGTTTGGCGAGTTGCAGGTTTCCCGGGTGTTCGAGAGCGAGGCGGTGGGCTTCAACGGCCGCCCCTTCTACAACCTGGTGGTGGGGGCAGACACCGATCTGCCCCTTGCCGTTCTGTGCCAGCGGCTGCGGGCCATGGAGTTCGCCCACGGCCGCGAGCCCGATGCCAAGAAGTTTGCCCCCCGCACCCTGGATCTCGATCTGCTGCTCTATGGGGATCTGGTCTGCGACGAGCCTCTGGTACTGCCCCGTGGCGAGATCCTCACCAACGCCTTCGTGCTCTGGCCGCTGACGGAGCTGGCCCCCGGCCTGCGCCATCCCACCGATGGCCGCCCCCTGGGCGAGCTGTGGCAAGGCTATGACAAGGCCTCCCAGCGCCTCGACCCCATCCCCTTCCACTGGACGCCGAGCGGCGTCCTGGCCGATATCCAGGCCTGATCGCGCCCGCCCCCTTCCGCCCCCCCACCGCCGGTTCGGGGGCGACGCCAGACTATTTCGCTATATGACAGTGGGATGACAGAACCCATCGAATCCATATCGCGAAACCGACAGAATAAAACGCTAAAGCCACCTTCAGGATATATCTTCAGCGCCGATACGCTAGCCATCTCCCTTGCCCCTTGAGGTCGTCGTGAACGTCAAACAGAAACTTGTGTTATCCGCCATCCTGGTGGCCGGGATCCAGGCCGTCGTCATGGGGGTCATGTTTTACTTCTCGGGGCAGGAGTCGCGCAGCAACGCCGAAATGCTGCAGGCCAAGCAGGTGGAGGCCGACCTCGTTGCCCTCACCCTGCAGGAGAGAGAGTTCCTGTTGAGCCGGGACCCCGCTGCCGCCACCGCCTTCATTACCCAGAGTGACCAGGCCAGCCAGCTGCTCGCCGAGATGGCAAGAGACCATGGGGGCACGCAGCAGGCCGACATCCTGGCCTTTGCCAGCCAGCTCAAGGAGTACAGCCGCCAGTTCGAAACCCTGCGCGCCCAGCAGGAGAAAATAGGGCTCACCCCGACCAGCGGCCATTACGGCGCCCTTCGTCAGGCCATACATGCACTGGAGCAGGAACTCAAGGCTCGGGGCCAGCAGCAGGAGAGCCTGCTGATGCTGCAACTGCGCCGGGACGAGAAGGACTTCATGCTGCGCCGTGACATCAGCTATCGTGCCAAGTTCGAACAGAACCTGGCCCCCCTGGCCCTGGCTCTCGCCGGTGAGCCGGCCCTCGCCACCTTGCTGGAGCGCTACCGCCAGAACTTCCTTGCCCTAGTCACAGAGGAGCAACGCCTGGGTCTGAGTGCCAGCGAGGGGCTGAGGGGCGAGCTCAATCGCAGCGCCGCACAGATGCGCCAGGCGGGCATGACCCTGACCCAGGCCCTGACCCGGGAGGCCGACGCCACCCATGATCGCACCCTCAGGGTCATGGTCCTGCTCTGCATCCTCGGCATACTGGCCGCCCTTGGCCTCAACCTGCTGATCGGCCGCGACGTCATGAGCGGCCTGCAACGGCTGGCGGACACCATGCGTCGGGTCACCGCCAGCAGCGATCTCACCCTGCGCGCCCGCATCGGCTCCAGGGACGAATTTGGCGCCATGGGCCGCGACTTCGACACCATGCTGGAGCACTTCAATCAGGTCATAGGCCAGGTCGTCTCCTCGGTCACGGACCTGGAACGCCTCACAGCCCAATTGCAGCGCAACGCCAATGCCGCCCAGGAGGGTACCCAGCAGCAGTTGCAGGAGAGCGATCTGGTTGCCACCGCCGCCACCGAGATGGAGAGCACTGTGCAGGAGATCGCCAGCAACACGGAGAGCGCCGCCGAAAGTGCTCGCACCACCAATCTGAGCGCCCAGCAGGGTCGGGAGAGCGTGGAGACAACGATGGCGGTGATCCATTCCCTCTCCGCCAAGCTGGAAGCCTCGGGCCAGGAGGTGATCGCCCTGGCCGAGGAGAGCCGTCAGGTGGGCAATGTGCTGGCGGTGATCCAGGCCATCGCCGAGCAGACCAACCTGCTGGCCCTCAACGCAGCCATCGAGGCCGCCAGAGCCGGCGAGCAAGGACGAGGTTTCGCCGTGGTTGCAGATGAGGTGCGCAACCTGGCCATGCGTACCCAGCAGAGCACCAGCGAGATTGCCGCCATCGTCTCCGGCTTGCAGGCCCGCACCCAGAGCGTGGTCACCCTGATCGGCGAGTGCCGCACCCAGGGGGAACGCAGCGTCGAGGCAGCCGGAGAGGCAAGCACCCAGCTCGCCAACATCACCCGTCAGATGGACCAGATGATGGACATGAGCACTCAGATAGCGACCGCGGTCGAAGAGCAGAGCTCGGTGGCGAGCGAAATCAATCGCAATGCCGTGGTGATCCGCGACATCGCCAACGACGCCCTGACCCAGGCCGAACAAAACAGCCGCGCAAGCCGGAACGTGGCCGAACAGGCGAGCCTGCTCCACCGGGCTGTCGATCAGTTCAGGGTCTGATACCCCAATGAGAGAGGGCGGCCAGGGCCGCCCTCTCTTTTTGCCGCGCCATCCCTGTGGTCATCAGAGCGGACCTTGGCGCCGTCTCTCCTTGATATCATCTCTGGCCAGTTGGGCGAAGATGAGCGCCGCCAGCATGGACATCAGACCTATGCACAGATAGGTGAGGTGGAAGCCGCCGAGCCAGCGTTCGCTCGCCTGTGCCGGCTGCCCGGCGGAGAAGAGCCCGAGCAGGCTGGCGGCGATGGCCACCCCCAGGCTCATGGAGAGCTGCATCACCACAGAGAGCAGGCCGTTGCCGCTGCTGGCGTGCTCGGCACTCAAATCCTGCAGCGTGAGCGTATTCATGGCGGAGAACTGCAGCGAGTTGATGGCACCGAAGACCGCCAGCCAGACCAGCAGCACCCAGTGCGGCACCTGGTTGTCGATGAAGTAGAAGCTGGCGATCATCACCCCCAGCGCCAGGGTATTGCCGATCAGGATGCGGCGATAGCCGATGCGCGGGATCAGCTTGTTCACCAGCGTCTTGGTGAGCATGGCGCCGATCACCGTGGGGATCATGGTCATGCCCGCCTTGCTCGGCGAGAAGCCCAGCCCCAGTTGCAGGAAGAGCGGCGTGAGGAAGGGCATGGCGCCGCTGCCGAGGCGGGCGAACAGGTTGCCCCAGATGCCGATGGCGAAGGTGGTGGTCTTGAACAGCGCCAGGCTGAAGAGCGGCTGCTCCACTGTGGCGGCATAGAGCCAGTAGCTCGCCATGGCGGCCAGACCAAACAGCAGCGCAAACAGGGCCCAGCCGGTGGAGATGCTATGCTCCCCCAGCCCCTGCAAGCCCACCGACACCAGCACCATGCCGACGCTGAACAGCACGAATCCCTGCCAGTCGAACCTGGCGGTGTGCTGGCGCAGATCGGGCATGAAGTACCAGCTCGCGATGAAGCCGAGCACCCCCACCGGCAGGTTGATGAGGAAGACCCAGTGCCAGCTAGCCACCTCCACCAGCCAGCCCCCGAGCGCCGGGCCCATGAGGGGGCCCAGCAGACCAGGGATGGTGACGAAGGACATCACCCGCAGCAGCTCGTGCTTGCTGTAGACCCTCAGCACCGCAAGGCGCCCTATGGGCATCAGCAAGGCGCCGCCCACCCCTTGCAGCACCCGGGCGGCGACCAGCATGGGCAGGGTATTGGCGGCCGCACAGGCGAGGGACCCCAGGGTGAACAGCAGTATGGCGGCCAGGTAGACGCGGCGGGTGCCGAATCGGTCCGCCAGCCAGCCGGAGGCGGGAATGAGCAGGGCCACCGTCAGCATGTAGGCGATGATCACCGACTGCATCTGCAGCGGGCTCTCCCCCAGGGCCTCGGCCATGCTGGGCAGGGCGGTGTTGAGTATGGTGCCATCCAGCGTCTGCATGAAGAAGCCGACCGCGGTCAGCCAGGGTAGCCACTTGCGTTGGGCGGGGGTCACCAGGTGAGTGCTGTCAGGCATGAGTCTTTGTCTCCTCAACAGATAAGAAAAGACCCGCACGGGCGCGGGTCATATCAGCATATCAGGCATCCGGCTGGCCGAGCATGGCTCTTAGCTGCTCTTCCAGACTGGGCTCAGGGGCCCTGAGGGTCTCCATGAAGAGTCGCTCTATCCCCGCCTTGTCCTGGCTCTTCACGATGAACACCAGCCGGGACTGGGCCTTGCCCTCCGGCCACTCCCCCAGGGCCTGCAACGGATAGAGCTGGCCATGCACCCCGTGGATCACCACGGGCTGGCTCTCGCCCTCCAGCTGCAAGATCCCCTTGAGCCGCAGCAGGGCGTCGCCATACTGCCCCTGCACCGCATCGATGGCGGCCAGCAGGCGGGACGGCTTGAGGGGCTCGCCGATGCGCAGGGAGAAGCTCTCTATGTTGCCATGCTCGAAATGGGTCGGTGCGGCCGTGCCCACCTTGGCGGCAAACGGCTGCATCCTGGGTTGCATGGGGGAAGCCAGCCCCTGTTTCGGGGACTCGGTGCGCAGCCAGGCCAGCAGCTGGCGCACGTCGCGCCCCGCCGCCTCGTTGTAGGCGCCGAGCTTCTCCAGCACGGCGGGTGAGAGCACGCCGTTGCTGACCCGCTGGATGGGGGCCGCCGGGTTGAGGGAGGCCAGCTGCGCCTCCACCCGAATAAGCATCTCTTCCTCCACCAGGTCCCCCTTGCTCACCACCAGCAGATCCGCCAGGGCCACCTGCTTGACCGCCTCGTATTGCTGGCCGAGCTGCTGCTCGATATGGCCGGCATCCACCACTGTCACTGTGCCGTCGAAGCGGTAGCGCTGGGCGATGAAGCCCTCCTCCTTGAGGGTAAAGAGCACGGGAGCCGGGTCAGCCAGACCTGTGGTCTCGATAATCAGTCGCTTGAAGGGTTTTATCTTGCGCTGAATCGCCTTCATAAAGAGTCCCTGCAGCGCCTCCACCAGGGAGCCCTGCACCGAGCAGCAGATGCAGCCGGAATCGAGCAGCACCACCTGCTCGTCCACCTGCTGTACCAGGTGATGATCCAGCCCCACAGAGCCGAACTCGTTGATGAGCACGGCGCACTCGCCGAGCTCCGGCTGCTTGACCCAGTGGTTGAGCAAGGTGGTCTTGCCGCTGCCGAGGAAGCCGGTCAGCAGGGTTACGGGGATTCTGGTGTCTTGCGGGTCTGTCATGTCACATCCTTAGCGCCTGTCGTCATGGGGCCTGAAGAGGCTATCTCTTCCCCTCATCCCCACCCCTTCTCCCACCCGGGGAGAAGGGAGCAAAAAATATCGCCCCTTTCCAAGAGGCCGGCCTCAGCGGTTGGCGAACAGCTCGCCGAGCCAGCGGTTCTCGAAGCGGCCATGGGGGTCGAGCTCGCGCTTCAAGGCCAGGAAGTCGTGCCAGCGCGGCAGCAGGGTCGGGAAGTCGTAGAGATCCATCGCCAGGTGCTTGCCAAAATGCGGCGTGCCGCCGAGCGGTACCAGCAGTTGCTGCAGCTCGCGCATCTGCTCCATGGAGCCCCCCACGAAGGTGCCGTCCGCCGCCAGATAGACCAGAAACCCGATCCAGCACACCGACTTGCCATGGGCGGCGCTGAGCCAGGCTTCTGACGCACCTGTACACCGCAGGATAAAGGGGTAATGCAGCGCCCCCGGGTTGCGCTCCTGCCAGTGCTGCAGGATCTCCAGCGCCTCCTGCATGCGCTCGAGGGGCACCGCCACCTCGCAGTTGATCTGGGGCGCCGGTATCCCCTTGCAGAGGATCTGGTAGACGTTGCCCACCAGGTCAGAGGCATCCTTGAAGCGGCGCACCGTCTCGAAGTGCTCGCCCGTCCGCGCCTCGTCCTTGGTGTCCCGCGCCATCTTCTGCAGGGTGGCATCTATGGTGTCATTGAGTGCGGCTGTCAGGGCGCTGTCGACGTCCCCCTCCAGCAGCAGCGGCTCGCTGCCCCCGGCACGGTAGCGGGCCACCTCCTCCTCGGAGGCGGGATCCACCAGCCAGATGTGGCTCTCGCCGGTCCAGGCGAACCACCAGCTCTTCACGAAGCCGTGCTCACGGTTGAGCCGCTCGTTGTGTTCCAGCAGGAAGGGGTAGTCGGTGGTGAACTTGGTGCAACGCATGATGCGGTTCGGCACTGTGCGCAGGGTGACGTCGAGCAACACGCCGAGCATGCCCATGCCCATCACGAAGGCACCGAAGCGCGGATCGGCGCGATCCACGCCAATGATCTCCCCGTTGGCCAGCATCACCGTCAGGGCCTCCACCGCATCGCACAGGGAGGACTGGTGCAGCCCCTGGCCGTGGGTGCCGGTGCTGAGCGCGCCCCCCAGGGTCTGGATGCCGATGACGCCGGGGGACGCGGGCAGCATGCGATCCATGGCGATGAGCTCCCCATAGACGGTATCGAGGGGCGTGCCCGCCTGGTAGGTGACGGTATCGGCGCTCTGGGCCAGGCGGCCGCGCAGATGGTGCAAATCCACCAGCAGCGCCTGACTGCCCTCGGCATAGACGCTGTGGATGGGTTCGAAGGAGAGACCGGAGCCGATGAGCCGCAGCTTGCGATCCGGGTACTCCCGCAGTAGTTGCTGCAGCTCGTCACGGCTCTTCGGGCGCCACACCTGATCCAGGGCGCCGAGGGGATTGGTCCTGGACCAGTTGAACAGCACCTCCCGATTGCCAATCGCCTTGATGCTGTGAAATGCCTGGAACCTGACCGTCATACCGCGCCTCATCTGACTTCAAAATGAGCGGCAATTCTACCGAAAAGCGAGCGCCAAGGCATGAAAAACAAGCCCCTACAGTCGAGGGTGGATAAGGGAGCCTACCCCCCTCCCCTCAGCGCGAGGGCTGGGTCAGTGCCAGCAGCATGCCGAATCCCACCAGCAGACCGCCAAAGATCCGATCGATCCAGTGGCGCACCGCCAGCAGACGAGCCCGAACCGAGGCGCTGGAGAAGAAGAGCGCCACCGCGCTGAACCAGAGGGCGTGGGCCAGCACTATGAAGACGCCGTAGCCGAGCTGGACCGCCAGCGGCGTCTGCGGCTGCACCACCTGCATGAAGAGGCTGACGATGAAGATGGTGGTCTTGGGGTTGAGCACATTGGTCAGAAAACCGGTGCGCAGTGCCCCCAGGCTGGAGAGGGCTGGCTGACTGGCCAGCTCTTCACCGGTCGCGGGCTGGGTCCGCAGCATCTTGATGCCGAGGAAGATGAGATAGGCCGCTCCCGCCAGCTTGATGAGGTTGAACAGCCAGAGGGACTGCTGGATCAGCAGGCCCACCCCCAGCAGGGTGTAGCTCACGTGGACACAGACCCCGGCCGCGATGCCGAGCGCCGTCAGCACGCCGGTGCGACGGGAGAGCAGCAGGCTGTTGCGCGACACCATGGCAAAATCCGGGCCCGGGCTGATGACGGCAAAGAAGGTAATGGCTACTACGGCTAACAGTTCGGTCATGAAAATAGTCCTGATCACATGGGATATCGGCTATTTTATTTGGCAATAATCCCAATGACGAACGATAACTTCTGACATGAACGGTGAGAAAAATTCACAGAAAACCCTCTCACTCCCCTCCCTGACGGCCCTGCGCTGCTTCGAGGTGGCGGCCCGCACCGAGCACTTTGGCCGCGCCGCCGACGAGCTGCACCTCACCCATGGCGCCATCAGCCGGGCGGTGCGCCTGCTGGAGGAAGACCTGGGCGTCAGGCTGTTCGAGCGGCGCCAGCGCCGGGTCTTCCTGACCGAGGCGGGCGACCGGCTCTATCAGGCGGTCAGGGAGGGGCTGGGCCAGATCCGGGAGACGGCCCAGGCGCTGCGCCAGCAGAGCCGCCCCCAGTCGCTGGTGCTCTCCTGCGAGCCCACTCTGCTGATGCGCTGGCTGATCCCGCGCTGGCCCGCATTTCAGGCCCTGCACCCCGAGCTGGACGTCCATCTGATGGCGGGGGGCGGTGCCCTCAGCTTTGGCAGCGGCATCGATCTCGCCATCCGCCGCAATGACTTCCACTGGCCCGAGGATCTGCACAGCCAGCTGCTGTTCGAGGAGCTGACCGGGCCAGTCTGCCAGCCGGGCAAGATGGAGCAGTTTTTCGAGCCGCGAGGGGAAGAATCCGCCCTGCATCCCTCGGCCCCCCGCCTGCACACCAAGACGCGCCCGGATGCCTGGTCACGCTGGCAGGAGAATGCAGGGCATAGCCTGAATGACGAGGCGCCCAGCCTGCGCTTCGAGCACTTCTACTTCAGCCTGCAGGCGGCGGTGGCGGGCCTTGGCGTCGCCATCGGCCCCTACCGGCTGGTGTGTGACGACCTGGAGGCCGGGCTACTGGCGGCCCCGCTCGGCTTCGTCCCGGATGGCACCGGCTACCACCTGCTCGCCCCCGCCAGACCCGAACCCGGCAGCCCCCACGAGACGCTGGCGAACTGGTTGCACAGCCTGGCGCACTGAGAGAACCGACTCAGGTCACTCCGGCCAACTCCATGACAGGGTCGGTATTTTGCCCCTCAGCCAGCCACTCGTCGCAGAATTGCTGGATGGGCGCGGGGCGACCGAACAGGTAGCCCTGCAGATAGGTCACCTTGCCCTTGAGATACTCCGCCTGCTCGCGGGTCTCGACCCCTTCGGCTACCAGCGTCAGGCCGAGGCGATGGCCCAGATCGATCACGTTGTCGACTATGTGCTCGGAGAGGGACTCGGTCCCTATGCGCGCGATGAAGGACTGGTCGATCTTGAGGTAGTCCACATGGAACTGCTGCAGATAGACCAGGCTGGAGTGGCCGGTACCAAAGTCATCCATGGCCAGCTTGACCCCCATCTCGTCCAGTGCCTGGAACAGCGAGAGGGTATGGGGATCCGCCACCAGGAGCTCCCGCTCGGTCAGCTCCAGCACCAGGATCACCTTGCCCGGTGCGAAGCGGGCGAGGAAGCTGTGACAATCCTCCAGCAGGCTGTCGTCGCGGCAATGGGCCGCGCTGATGTTGAAGCCGACATGGAAGCCATCGGACAACCCCGCCTGCTCGGCGGCCAGTCGCTCAGCCACCCCCCCCATGATGAGGCTGGTCATGGGCACGATCAGGCCGCTGGCCTCCGCCTGGGGAATGAAGAGATCCGGCCGGATCAGGCCCACGTCAGGATGCTGCCAGCGCATCAGCACCTCGACCCCCATGATGCGTTCGCTGCCGCTCTCCACCAGGGGTTGCAGGTAGGGGACGAACTCTTTGGCCCGCAGGGCCCGGGCCAGCTCGCTGATCGGGGAGCGGGGGCGACCCAGCAGCCACCACATGATGACGGCGAAGCAGGTGCTGAAGGCAAGCAGCAGCCAGACCCCGAAGCCATGATGGCGCCACAGCCCCATCAGGGTGGGCGCAGAGGAGTAGCCCGCATAGATGGAGAGAGGATAGCCGGCAGCCTGGCGCTCGACATGCTCCTGACTCGCCAGGGGCGGCTCGGCGGCAAAGAAGTGGCCCTCCTCGTCGAGCCAGCTATTCCCCACCCTGAGCATCAGGGGCATGGCTCCCTGGTTCAGGCTCAGCATGAAGTTGAGGTAATCCCCATCGATCAGGGTCATTACTGCCCCTTGCACAGTACTGGTGCGCACCGAGAGGACGGGATGATGCCGCCGTACCTCGTTCCCTTCCATCAGGCGCAGCTGGCCCTGACTGTACTGCTCGGCGGTATAGGGGATCCGGCGTCGGCCAAACTGGGAGGTGCAGTAGATGCTGTCTCCCTGGCTCAGGTTGACCGAACGCACGAAGGGCACCATGGCAACCAGGGATCTGAGGGTCGGCAGCGCAGCGGCGCAGGGCTTGCCCAGAAATGGCAAGGCCTGGCGATTGGCCGCCTGGGCATGAGACAGCATGGTTTCCATCAGCGCCAGGGTATGGCTCGCCGCCTGATGGGACTCCCACTGCAGATCGACCCGATAGCGAACGAGCATGGCCCAGTTGCCGAGCAGCATGGGCAGCACGAACATCAGCATGGTGATCAGCAGTCTTGGCCTGGGTCTGGCCGTGTCGGCCGCGGAGCAATAACGCATGGCGGATCCCGTTCGTAAAGGAACGCCATGTTAGCAACCCAAGCTGAACCCAGGCCTAACCGGTCAAATAACGATCAATCTCACTGAGGTACTCAGGCGGAGGTGGCGCGACCGGCAACCGGCTGGCTACCCGCCTCCCCTGCCGTCAACCCCTGGCAGAACTGGCGCAGCGGCTGGGGCCGCGCGAACAGGAATCCCTGCAGATAGTGGACCCCCTTGCCCCTGAGATAGGCGGCCTGATGCTCGGTCTCGACCCCTTCGGCGACCAGGGCCAGGCCCAGCCTGCGGCCGAGATCGATGACGTTGTCGACTATGTGCTCGGAGAGGGACTCGGTGCCGATGCGCCCGATGAAGGAGCGATCGATCTTGAGAAAGTCCACATGGAACTGCTGCAGGTAGATCAGGCTGGAGTGGCCGGTGCCAAAGTCATCGATGGCGAGCTTGACCCCCATCTCGTCCAGCTGTGCGAACAGGGAGAGGGTATGGGGGCTGGCCACCAGCAGCTCCCGCTCGGTCAGCTCCAGCACCAGCGCCACCCGCCCTCGCTGGAAGTGGGCGAGGAAGGCACGGCACTCCGCCAGCAGGGAGAGATCCCGGCAGTGGGCGGCGCTGATGTTGAAGCTGATGTGAAACCCCTCTGGCAGCTGGCTCTGCACCTGCTTCAGGCGCTGGGCCACCACCTTCATGAGGTGGGTGGTCATGGGCACTATCAGCCCGGACTCTTCCGCCTGGGGGATGAAGAGATCCGGGCGGATCAGGCCTGAGCTCGGGTGCTGCCAGCGCATCAGCACCTCGGCCCCCACCATGCGGCCGTCCTTGCTGGCCATCAGGGGTTGCAGGTAGGGAACGAACTCCCCCGCCAGCAGTCCGCGCCTCAGCTCATCCGTCGGGGAGCCCGGCCGACCGAGCACCCACCACACCAGCAGCGCGAGCAGCACAGAGGTGCCAGCCAGCCACAGCAGGGCAAGATGGCGGGCCTCCCACAGGGAGTGCCAGTAGAGCGGCATGGCATAGCCCGCCTGGATGGCGAAGGGGTAGCGGTGGGAGGCGAGGGCAAGGCGGGTCTTGCTGTGCAGCCTGGGGGGCTGGTTCTGATGATGGCCGGACTCATCGATCCAGGCCGACCCGACCTGCAGATAGAGCTCGCTGGTGTCGCTGCTCATGGCGAGCATGAAGCTGAGCTGGGTGCTGTCGATGGCGCTCAGCACCGCATCGCGCCCGCGATCATGGCGCACCACCAGCAGCGGATGATCCTGACTCACCTTGTTGCCGCGCATCAGCAGCAACTTGTTCTGGGTGTAGACCGACCTGTCATCCACCTCATGGACAGGCCCGAACAGCGAGGTGCAGTTGATCACCCCCTCGCGCACCAGATTGACCGAGCGCAGGAAAGGCTCGAGGGCCACTCTCTTGCGCAGTTGCAGCAGGTTGCCGGCACAGGGCCGGTTCACCAGGGGCAATGCCTCCAGGTTGGCCTGCTCGGCCTGATCCAGCATGCGTTCGAGCAAGGTTCTCGCCTTGTAGGCGGAGGCGCTGGCGTCGCTCTTCAACTCCTGCTCATAGCTGCTGTGCACCATCCAGCCTCCCGCCAGCAGTGGCAGGGTCAAGACCAGCAAGGCACAGCCGAGGCGCCATCTCGTACGGGCAAGATCAATCCGGAACAGGAACATAGAAACCACGCCGCAATTCGCAGGCTTGCCCTGGCAAGCCCGCAGGGAAATAACGCCCATTTCACACAGAAGACAATGGGACCATTCAGGCCAGATAACCTAACGCAGCACGCTGGTAAAAGGAATCGACGACGCAGTGGCGGGAGATTGGCGGCCCATTATCGCGCAACCCCCATCAATGGAAAATGCCGCGTCGAGACGCGGCATTGTTATTTCCAGTGGTCAGACCGGCCAGGCTTAGACCGCCTGTTGCAAAATCACCGCATCGGCCTTCCTGGTGTAGGAGGCGATCTCGTTGAAGTTGAGGTAGCGATAGGTGTCGGCTGCAGTGGCATCCAGGGTCTTGGCGTACTGCAGGTACTCCGCCACTGTCGGGATCTTGCCGATGATGGCGGCAACCGCAGCCAGCTCGGCAGAGGCCAGGTAGACGTTGGCACCCTTGCCCAGACGGTTCGGGAAGTTGCGGGTGGAGGTGGAGACCACGGAGGCCCCTTCCGCCACGCGCGCCTGGTTGCCCATGCAGAGGGAACAGCCCGGGATCTCGATGCGGGCACCGACGCGACCAAAGATGCCGTAGTAGCCCTCTTCGGTCAGCTGATCCTTGTCCATCTTGGTGGGCGGCGCTATCCACATGCGGGTCGGCAGCTCGCCCTGGTACTTCTCGAGCAGTTTTCCGGCGGCACGGAAGTGGCCGATGTTGGTCATGCAGGAACCGATGAACACCTCGTCGATCTGGCTGCCGGCCACCTCGCTCAGCAGGCGGGCGTCGTCCGGATCGTTCGGCGCACACAGGATGGGCTCCTTGATGGTGGCCAGATCGATCTCGATGATTTCGGCGTACTCGGCATCCTTGTCCGCTTCCATCAGCACCGGATTGGCCAGCCACTCTTCCATCCCCTTGATACGACGGGTGATGGTGCGCACGTCGCCGTAGCCTTCGGAGAGCATCCATTTCAGCATGACGATGTTGGACTTCAGGTACTCGATGATCGGGGCCTGATCCAGCTTGATGGTGCAACCGGCGGCGGAGCGCTCGGCGCTGGCGTCCGCCAGCTCGAACGCCTGCTCCACCTTCAGGGTCGGCAGACCTTCGATCTCGAGGATGCGGCCGGAGAAGATGTTCTTCTTGCCCGCTTTCTCGACAGTCAGCAGCCCCTTCTGGATGGCGGCGTAGGGGATGGCATGGACCAGATCACGCAGGGTGATGCCAGGTTGCAGCTCGCCCTTGAAGCGCACCAGCACGGATTCCGGCATGTCCAGCGGCATCACGCCGGTGGCGGCGGCGAAGGCCACCAGGCCAGAGCCCGCCGGGAAGGAGATCCCGATGGGGAAACGGGTGTGGGAATCACCACCTGTACCCACGGTATCCGGCAGCAGCATGCGGTTCAGCCAGGAGTGGATGACGCCGTCACCGGGGCGCAGGGAGACACCGCCGCGGTTCATGATGAAGTCCGGCAGGGTGTGGTGGGTCTGCACGTCGATGGGCTTGGGATAGGCCGCGGTGTGGCAGAAGGACTGCATGGTCAGATCGGCGGAGAAGCCGAGGCAGGCGAGATCTTTGAGCTCGTCGCGGGTCATGGGGCCCGTGGTGTCCTGGGAGCCGACCGTGGTCATGCGCGGCTCGCAGTAGGTGCCCGGGCGAATGCCCTGCACGCCGCACGCCTTGCCCACCATCTTCTGGGCCAGGGTGTAACCCTTGCCGGTGTCGGCTACCGGCTGCGGGCGACGGAACACGGTGGAGAACGGCAGACCCAGCGCCTCGCGGGCCTTGTCGGTCAGGCCGCGGCCGATGATCAGCGGGATGCGGCCACCGGCGCGCACTTCGTCGATCAGCACCTCGGTTTTCAGTTCAAAGCGGGCCAGCACCTCGTCGGTACCGTGACGGGTGATCTTGCCCTCATAGGGGAAGATGTCGATCACATCGCCCATCTCCAGTTTGGAGACATCCACTTCGATGGGCAGGGCGCCGGCATCTTCCATGGTGTTGAAGAAGATGGGAGCAATCTTGCCGCCCAGGCAGACGCCACCGGCGCGCTTGTTCGGCACGAAGGGAATGTCGTCCCCCATGAACCAGAGCACCGAGTTGGTGGCGGATTTGCGGGAGGAGCCGGTACCGACCACGTCACCCACATAGGCCAGCGGGAAGCCTTGCTCTTTCAGGGCGTCGATGGTCTTGATGGGGCCGATGACGCCGTCCTTGTCCGGGGTGATGCCGGGACGGGCGTTCTTCAGCATCGCCAGGGCGTGCAGCGGGATGTCGGGACGAGACCAGGCATCCGGCGCCGGGGACAGATCGTCGGTGTTGGTTTCGCCGGTCACCTTGAACACGGTGACGGTGATCTTCTCGGCCAGAGCGGGGCGGTTCAGGAACCACTCGGCATCGGCCCAGGATTGCAGCACCTGCTGGGCATGGGCATTGCCCGCCTTCGCCTTCTCTTCCACGTCGTGGAAGGAGTCGAACATCAGCAGGGTGTGGGACAGGCCCTTGGCGGCAAGAGGTGCCAGGGAGGCGTCGTCCAGCAGATCGATCAGCGGCTGGATGTTGTAGCCACCCTGCATGGTGCCGAGCAGCTCGACCGCTTCGGCGGCGGTCAGTATGGGAGAGTGGGCCTCGCCCTTGGCGACGGCGGTGAGGAAGCCGGCTTTGACATAGGCCGCTTCATCGACACCCGGGGGAACGCGGGAGGACAACAGTTCTTTCAGAAAATCATGTTCACCGGCGGGCGGGTTCTTGAGCAGTTCAACCAGGGCGGCGACCTGCTCTGCGTCCAGAGGTTTGGCAACCACGCCCTCGGCGGCACGTTCTGCGACGTGTTTACGGTATGTTTCAAGCACGACTAATTCCTCTTTGGTCTTTTTTTTGGGGTTCGCCCAAGCTCGCGGCGATCGTCCTTGCGGGACACCCGTAGGGTGCCCCCCACTATATAAGTTTTAACGAGTAATTAAAATCCAAACCCTGTGCAGTTATTCACCAAACCAGCATAACCATATAAGCCAGTTAGGTTTTTTTAAACTGACAAGACACACAGCACAGACAAGTTAACAAAAAGTCATCATTTCACCCTTATTGGAACGTAGTGCCCAATTGCAGATAGAACATGTCGTGTCCCCCCTCCGCCATGCCATAGCCGAGGAAGATGGGGCCGAGGAAGCTCTCCACCCCCACATAGACGGAGCCGGCGGTATAGGAGGATTCCAGGCTGATGTCATCCCCCTTGTCCCAGACCCCACCCTGCTCGAGGGAGCCCCCGAGGAACAGGGGTGCCTTGATGGCCCCGAAGTCGTTGTCCGCCACCCGGTAGATGTAGCGCAGACCGCTGAACAGGCTGTAGCGGCCGCTCAGCTGGTAGTGCTGGAAGCCGGAGAGCCGGAACAGGCCGCCGAGATCCTGCACGAACAACGGCACCTCTTCCTCAGAGGAGGAACCGCCCCCTTCCAGCATCAGGTTGAGGCTGTGTCGTCCCCATGACCAGGGCTTGATCATCGCCAGGTGGTAGTTGAGCCCCTCGGTGTTCTCCGTCGGCTCGCCGGTCGGCTCTATCTTGATGTGGGAGTAGCCCCCCTTGATGTCCCAGTAGATACCCTGATAGGGGAAGTAGCGACTGTCGAGGGTGTCGTGTTCGAAGCGAATGTAGGGCCCCCAGGCGGTGGCATCCGCACTCGCGTCGGACAGGTTCTGGACATCGACGCTGCCCACCTGGCCTTCCAGCCCCAGGGACAACCTGCTCCAGGGCTGGCGGTTCCAGCCGACGGCGAGATCCATGCTGGTGAAGCTGTACTCGGAGTCCAGATAACGGACCCCGGACGATTTGACATCCTCTTCCGGGAAGAAGACCCGGCGCTGGGTCTTGTCATAGGCCAGGCTCGCCTCGCCATAGAAGGTCTGGGAGGGCTCGAGCGGCGTGTAGAAGTCGGTCTTGAGGTGCTTGGCGGTGCCGAGCGACGCCTCGGTCAGCCATTCGGCGCCCCAGTCGTTGACGTTGGTCAGGGTATAGGACATGCCGACGTTGTAGTTGGAGCTGCTCTCGAAGTCATCGGAGAAGCCGAGCTGGAAGTTGAGATAGCCCGGGCCCCAGTTCTTCTCGCTGGCATCCACCACCAGCACGTTCTCGCCGTCCCGCTCCTCCACCTCGTAGGTGATGCGGTCGAACGACTCCAGGGCGTAGAGGCGGCGGATCCCGGCCTCCAGGCTCTCATAGGTCTGCACCTTGTCCGGGCGCACCTTGAGCATGGCCCGCACCGTCTCGTCGGAGAGGCGCGACTTGTTGAGGATCTCCACCTTGTCGATGTAGTAGGCCGGCTGCCCGCTGCGCTCGGCGCGGCGGCTCAGCTTCTTGTTGCGGTAATCCGCATAGGCGTCGGGGGAGAGCGACAGGGCATCGAGCTGGGCAGCAGCGCGGTCGGCCACCGCCTCCCCCTGCTTGATCCCCTCCGGCATGCGGGCAAAGTCGGCGATCCCCATGTCACCGAACTCGGGGCTGAGCAGCACGTCCTTCGGCCCCAGCAGCGCCTTCTGCTTCTCGGTGCCGACCTGGGTCATGTAGGTGGTGAGCTGGTCTATCATGGCCAGCCCGGATTTGAGCGACTCCCGGGTGCGCAGCTTGGCACCTATGTCCACCGCGATCACCACGTCGGCCCCCATGGCCTTGGCCACGTCCACCGGCATGTTGTTGACGGTACCGCCGTCGGCCAGGATGTGTCCCTCCCACTCCACGGGTTTGAGGGCGCCGGGAATGGACATGGAGGCCTGCATCGCCTTGGCCAGGCTGCCACTGTCCAGCACGAAGGGGGTCACCGTCTCCATGTCGGTGGCCACGGCGCGGTAGGGAATGGGCAGATCGTCGAAGCTCTTCTGGGCCGGCAGGTTGGAGGTGGCATGACGCAGCAGGCTGGCCATGGATTGCCCCTGGAAGAAGCCGTCCGGCAGCTGAGTCTGGTCACCGTTGACCCCGATGTCGGTGCGCAGCTGGTACTTCTCGCTCTGTTGCTTCTTGCGCAGGGAGAGCTCGTCACGACCGACCTTGTCCTGATACCCCTTGTTCCAGTCGATGGCCAGGGTCATCCGCTCCACCTCCTCGGCACTGAGCCCCATGGCGTACATGCCCGCCACATAGGAGCCCATGCTGGTGCCGACGACGATGTCGACCGGGATGCGCTTCTCTTCCAGCACCTTGAGCACCCCGATGTGGGCCGCCCCCTTGGCGCCGCCGCCGCTCAGCACCAGGGCGATCCTGGGTCGCTCCGCCTTGCCTTCGCCGCCGTGCACCCGAGCCTTGGGCCCGGTGTCACTGGCCTGGGCCATCCCCGCCAATGGCAGGGTCGCCAGCAGAAGCATAAGCATAAGCAGATGGGTCCATCCCCGATGAAAGATGCGCATATGAGTGTCCATTGATCCGTGCGAGTCGAGCGAGCAGCCCGCCGACATGAGTGCTGCCAACTATAAGTTCCAGAACTTTAACTGCAAGCGCCCCCGCTGGCGAGATGTCATCACCCCCGGGGCCCCAGAGCCAGGGATAACCGGCGCCAATCCAGTCCCGGTCTGATGTGAGCGCAAACGTTAATCGGCAATAATCGCCGCCACCACCTCAAGAGCACGCCAGCTCAGCCGTTAATATGTACTCAACCTTAGGTCCACACTCCCGAGTCACCCTTATGTTCGCAAGCCTGACACTCAAACAGAAAATTCTGGCCACCGTCATCCTCGCCGTGGCTCTCTCCTGCCTGCTGGTGGGCTACTTCAGCCAGCGCTCGGCCCAGCAGCTGATCGAGACCCGCATGTTCGAGCAGGAGCTGCCCAACCTGACCCAGCGTATCGGCAAGGAGATCGAGAAGGATCTCACCTCGGTCGCGAGTGCCGCCAGGCAGCTGGCCAATGACCGTTTCGTGCTGGACTGGGTGGCCCGTGGCATGCCCAAGGAGCAGGAGTCCATCCTCATCGACCAGCTCAAGGACATGACGAGCCAGTATGGCCTGGTCACCGCCTCCTTCGCCGATCGCCAGAGCGCCGCCTACTACAACCAGGACGGCTTCCTGCGCATCCTGAACCATGAACAGGACAACTGGTTCTACGACTACACCAAGAGCGGCCAGGACCTGATGCTCAGCATCTTTCGCGAGAGCAATGGCGAGGTGAAGCTGTTCGTTAACTTCCAGCAGCTCGACGGGCGCGGCCTGGCCGGGCTAGCCAAGTCCCTCGACAGCATGGTCAGCATGCTCGCCAACTTCCGCATCGGCGACAGCGGCTTCGTCTTCATGACGGATGGCAGCGGCAAGGTGAAACTGCACCCGGACGCCGCCCGTATCGACAGAGACAGCCTGAGTCAGCTGGCTGGCCCGGGCGCCGGCGCGCTGATGACCAAGCAACCGTTCGCCGTCACCCACGCCGAAATCGATGGCCAGCCCGTGGTGCTCGCCACCAGCTATATCCCCCTGCTCGACTGGTATCTGGTGGCCCAGGTGCCGGAAGCCGAGATCTATGCCGAGCTGGACAAGGCGCGGCTGCACATAGTGCTGGTGAGCCTGCTCATCGCCGTCGGCATGGGGCTGCTCGGCGTCCTGCTGGCCGGCTCCGTCAGTCGCCCCCTCAACGAACTGGCCCGCCTGTTCCGGGAACTGGGCAGTGGTGACGGGGATCTGACCCAGCGCCTCAAGGTGGAAGGACGGGACGAACTGAGCCAGGTCGCCACCGGCTTCAACAACTTCGTCGCCAAGATCCACGGCTCCATCGAGCAGGTGGCGAGCAACTCCCGCCAGCTCGCCGCCACCGCCAACGAGGTGGCCGCCAAGGCCCAGCTGACCCAGCACAACTGTACCGCACAGCGGGATCGCACCGTCCAGGTCGCCACCGCCATCCACGAGATGGGCGCCACCGTCAGCGAGATCGCCGGCAATGCGTCGCTCGCCGCCGACGTGGCCAGGCAGGCCAACGATCAGGCCGATGCGGGTGCGGTCGTGGTGGCCCAGGCCCGCCACGGCATCGTCGGCCTCTCGGGGGAGATAGAGCAGGTGGCCGGGGTCATCGAATCCCTGGCGAGCCAGACCGACTCCATCGGCAGCATACTCGACACCATCCGCAGCATCTCGGAGCAGACCAACCTGCTGGCCCTCAACGCCGCCATCGAGGCAGCCCGCGCCGGTGAACAGGGCCGCGGCTTCGCCGTGGTGGCCGACGAGGTGCGCAACCTCGCCAGCCGCTCCGCCGCCTCCACCGCCGAGATCCAGGGCATGATCAATCGTCTCCAGGAGCAGAGCGCCCGCGCCGTCAGCGCCATGGCCCAGGGCCGCAACCAGAGTCTGGAGGTGGTGACCCAGGCGGACGCCGCCAACGGGGCGCTCGGCCAGATCACCGCCCACATCACCCAGATCAGCGACATGAACATCCAGGTCGCCACCGCCACCGAGGAGCAGTCCAGCGTGGTGGGGGAGATCAACCGCAACGTGGAGGACATCAACCAGCTCACCATGGAGACCGCCGACATCGCCCATCAACTGACGGAGTCCAGCCGCAGTCTGCAGCAGCTCTCCGGCGAACTCGACAAGCTGGTCGGCAACTTCCGGCTATGAGATGAAAGAGCGCTTAGGCGCTCTTTTTCGTCCGGGTCGGCAGGGAGTGTCGGCCCGGGAATGACGGCAAACCGTCATGACAAGCCGCTACAGTAGCGACATAGCAACACACCAAGGAGTCATCATGCTGGCAGGCAAGATCACGATCAAAACCCAACTCATCCTGGCCGTTACCGTGCCCTGTCTCGCCCTGTTGCTGGTCGGCGCCGCCAGCCTGCGCAGCATGGGCAACATCAAGCAACAGGCCGATGAGCTGTTCCAGAATACCGCCACCCCCATGCGGGCCATGGCGGAAGTGGCCTCCCGCATCCCGCGCATGCGCGTCGGCATCGACATGATGCTGCTGCAGGAGACCTCCCTGCGCGACGAGAAGGGGGTACTGACCCGGGTCAAGGAGACCCGCGAGGAAGATATTCCCGAGATGCGTCAGGCCATGCAGCAGGCGGTGACGGCCCAGGTCGATCCCGCCGCCCGGGCCGAGGCCGAGCGGCTGCTCGGCCAGTTCGAGAAGATGGAGCGTGAGGAGCTGATCCCCATGCTGCAGGCGCTGGAGAAGGATGAGATGGAGGTGGCCCGCACCATTTATCGGGACAGCTACAGCCAGACCTATGGGGAGATGCGCAAGGGGGCCAACGCCCTGCTCGACGGCCTCATCGGCCAGGCCCAGCAGCGCAACGAGCTGAGCCAGAGCAGCTATGACAGTGGCCGCAACCAGATGATCGCCATCATAGTGATCGCCATCGCCATCTCGCTGCTGGTCTCGACCCTCATCCTGATCGGGTTGCGCCGCCGGGTCTCCTTCCTGCAACTGCACATCGGGGATGCCGCCCGCCACCTTGCCCTCGACAGCAGTGCCAGCCTGACCGGCAAGGACGAGTTGGCCGAGATAGCCAGCAGCTTCAATCAGTTCGTGGCCCGCATCCACGGTGCCATCGAGCAGGTGGCGAGCAACTCCCGCCAGCTCGCCGCCACCGCCAACGAGGTGGCTGCCAAGGCCCAGCTGACCCAGCACAACTGTACCGCACAGCGGGATCGCACCGTCCAGGTCGCCACCGCCATCCACGAGATGGGCGCCACCGTCAGCGAGATCGCCGGCAATGCGTCGCTCGCCGCCGACGTGGCCAGGCAGGCCAACGATCAGGCCGATGCGGGTGCCCAGGTGGTAGCCCAGGCCCGCCACGGCATCGTCGGCCTCTCGGGGGAGATCGAGCAGGTGGCCGGGGTCATCGAGTCCCTGGCGAGCCAGACCGACTCCATCGGCAGCATACTCGACACCATCCGCAGCATCTCGGAACAGACCAACCTGCTGGCCCTCAACGCCGCCATCGAGGCCGCCCGCGCCGGTGAACAGGGCCGCGGCTTCGCCGTGGTGGCCGACGAGGTGCGCAACCTCGCCAGCCGCTCCGCCGCCTCCACCGCCGAGATCCAGGGCATGATCAACCGCCTCCAGGAGCAGAGCGCCCGCGCCGTCAGCGCCATGGCCCAGGGGCGCAACCAGAGTCTGGAGGTGGTCACCCGGGCGGACGCCGCCAACGGGGCGCTCGGCCAGATCACAGCCCACATCACCCAGATCAGCGACATGAACATCCAGGTCGCCACCGCCACCGAGGAGCAGTCCAGCGTGGTGGGGGAGATCAACCGCAACGTGGAGGACATCAACCAGCTCACCACAGAGACGGCCGACATCGCCCACCAGCTGACCGCATCCAGCCGCAGTCTGCAACAGCTCTCCGGCGAGCTCGACAAGCTGGTCGGCAACTTCCGCCTCTGAGCCCCCGCTCTTCCCCTCTCTCACTCAGGGAGCGCAGCCGCGCACCCTGTTCTTCGACAACGGCAAGCCATGACGCAGCGGCGCCAACTCGACTCAGGAACCCGGCCGAAATACCGCATAATCAGAGGAGAACCAAGGAGAACGGAAATGGGCAAACTGATGATGGTAATGGTACTGGGGGCGCTGTTGTCAGCCTGCAGCAGCGGTCCGGTGCGAGTGCACGGCGCCGATGTCAGTGTGGATGACACCCGGATCCGGGTCTACGATGGCCAACATGATGGCTATTACGATGATGACTATCATGGCGGCCAGCGGGGTCGTTTCTGTCCCCCGGGACAGGCCAAGAAAGGGCGCTGCTAGCGCCTTTTTTTGTGGCCGCCATCTGCCTGCCGCAACCAGGCCTAATGCGGGGGACAGCCCCGAGTCACACGGGATCCCATGCCGGCATCGACCACCATCTCAACCAGAAAACGCCTCTCCTCCTGTACCTTGAGCCCCACCATGGGCCGCACCTTTGATGCCAAGCCTGCTCAGGCCCGGCATATAAGCCATTCCATCATGCAGTGACGCCAGTGTGACGCGGCAATGAAACGACAGCGCCAGCAAGGGCAGATCGCTGCAGAGCACGGTCCTCGCAACCCATGTTCTACCCCATACTTGAGGGAACACCGCATGTTCCCGGTTATGCCAGCGGCAAGTCATGACGCAACGCCACCAACTTCCCCCGATGCCCATGGGGAACGGCAGCATAATCAGGGGAAACCCTAGGAGGTTGTTATGGACAAGCGGATTCTGATGGTACTGCTTGGCGCCTTGCTCACCGCCTGCACCAGTGGCCCGGTACGGGTACACGGCGCAGATTTCAGCGTGGACGATGCCCATATCCGGGTCACTGACGGCTATTACCGCTATCATGGGGGCCATTACTATCGCTATTACGATGACCATCATCACCACGATGGCTATTACCGCCGCTATTACGATGACCGCTACCCTGGTCGCTATTACTACCGCTATGATGATCACCACCATCGCCAGGGCGGCTATCGCACCTTCTGCCCGCCAGGACAGGCGAAAAAAGGGCGCTGCTAGTACCTTTTTTTGCGGTCGTACATCTGCTTGTCCGCCTGTTGCAACAGCAGTTCCAGATCGGGCGGCAGCAGCGGATCATAGTGGGCGACGCCGGTGGAGCAAAGCAGTTGATAGGGCTTGCCCTGCTCCCGGTTGAAGGTCGCCAGCGCCTTCTCGAAACGGGCCAGCACCCGGGGCACCAGCTCCGCCCCTATGCCCGGCAGCAGCACCACGAACTCGTCCCCGCCAAGCCGGGCGAAGATATCCGCATTGCGAAACACCCGGGAGAGCAGCAATGCCACCTGGCGCAGGGCATCATCCCCCACCTCGTGCCCCAGGGTGTCGTTGATCTCCTTGAAACGGTTGAGGTCGAGGAACAGCAGACTCGCCTCCCGTCCCTGCCGATGAGAGAGCTGCAGGCACTTCTGCCCCAGCATGATGAAGCCACGACGGTTGGTGATGCCGGTCAGCTCGTCCAGGATAGCCAGTTGAATGGCGGCCAGCTCATGCTCCACCATGCCCGCCAGATCCATCAACAAGGCCCGCTGACGCTCATCCAGCTGGCGCGGCCTGCGATCGATAAGGCAGAGGGTGCCCACCTTGTAGCCACCGGCGATGTGCAAAGGCGCTCCGGCATAGAAACGGATGTGGGGGGCCCCCAGCACCAGGGGATTGTCGGCGAAGCGTGGATCCCGGGTCGCGTCCTCCACCACGAAGATCTCCTCGCCGAGGATCGCATGACCACAGAAGGAGATATCCCGCGGCGTCTCCTGCGCATCCAGACCGCAGCGGGACTTGAACCACTGCCGCTCCTCATCCACCAGGGAGATGAGCGAGATGGGCACCTCGAACATGTTGCGCGCCATCCGGGTAATGCGATCGAAGCGCTCCTCCGCCGTGCTATCCAGGATGGCAAGACGGCGCAGGCCATCGAGTCGCTGTCGTTCTTGTTCGGGTATGGCAGGTGCTTGCATGGGAAGGGTCGGCGGTTGATGATAGAAACTTCAGCATAGCAAATGGCCTCGAACAAATCTCTTTCATCGTCCGGCAACAAAAAAGCCGCTCCTGAGAGCGGCTTTTCATCATGGCAAGGAAGAAGAGACTTACTTCTTCTTCTTGGCCTTGGCGTTCGGCAGGTCGGTGATGGAGCCTTCGAACACTTCGGCAGCCAGACCCACGGACTCGTGCAGAGTCGGGTGAGCGTGGATGGTCAGCGCCAGATCTTCGGCGTCGGCACCCATCTCGATGGCCAGACCGATCTCGCCCAGCAGCTCACCACCGTTGGTGCCGACGATGGCACCACCGATGACGCGGTTGCTGTCCTTGTCGAAGATCAGCTTGGTCATGCCGTCGGCGCAATCGGAGGCGATGGCACGGCCGGAAGCAGCCCAGGGGAAGGTGGCGACTTCGAAGTTCAGGCCCTGTTGCTTGGCTTCCTTCTCGGTCAGACCGACCCAGGCCATCTCTGGCTCTGTGTAGGCGATGGACGGGATCACTTTCGGGTCGAAGTAGTGCTTCTTGCCGGCGATGACTTCGGCCGCCACATGGCCTTCGTGCACACCCTTGTGAGCCAGCATCGGCTGACCGACGATGTCACCGATGGCGTGGATGTGAGCCACGTTGGTACGCAGCTGCTTGTCCACTTCGATGAAACCGCGCTCGTTGACGGCAACACCGGCTTTCTCGGCGTCCATCAGCTTGCCGTTCGGCACACGACCGACCGCGACCAGCACGTTGTCGTAGCGAACCGGCTCGGCCGGGGCGTGCTTGCCTTCGTAGGAGACGTACAGGCCGTCTTCACGGGCTTCAACTGCGGTGACCTTGGTCTCCAGCATGATGTTGAATTTCTTGGCAACGCGCTTGGTGTAGATCTTGACGATGTCTTTGTCGGCAGCCGGTACCAGCTGATCGGCAAATTCCACCACATCGATCTCGGAGCCCAGGGAGGAGTAAACGGTCCCCATCTCCAGGCCGATGATGCCGCCACCGATAACCAGCAGCTTGCCCGGTACTGTGGTCAGTTCCAGCGCATCGGTTGAATCCCAGACGCGGGGGTCATCGTGGGGGATGAAGGGCAGCTTCACCGGACGGGAACCGGCCGCGATGATGGCGTTGTCGAAGGTCACTGTGGTCTTGCCGTCGGCACCTTCCACTTCGAGGGTGTTCGGGCCGGTGAACTTGCCGAAGCCGTTCACGACCTGGACTTTACGCATCTTGGCCATGCCGGCCAGACCGCCGGTCAGCTGGTTGATGACCTTCTCTTTCCACAGACGCACCTTGTCGATGTCGGTCTGCGGGGCACCGAAGACGATGCCGTGCTCGGCCAGCGCCTTGGCTTCTTCGATCACTTTGGCAACGTGCAGCAGCGCCTTGGAGGGGATGCAGCCCACGTTCAGGCAGACGCCACCCAGGGTGGAGTAACGCTCGACGATAACGGTATCCAGACCCAGATCGGCAGCGCGGAAAGCAGCGGAATAACCGGCAGGGCCAGCACCCAGTACTACGACCTGGGTTTTGATCTCTTTACTCATCATGACCTCTTTGTCGTTCTATATCCCCGGACAGCACAGTCTTATGCCAAAGAAGGCGGCTGCAGCCGTGAAAAAAACGGGGCAAGTTTATAATTTTGTTAATGAAATGAGAAGTGAAAAGGGCGAGCTCTGTGCTCGCCCTCTCATTTACATTTACAGAACCAGTCGACGAATGTCGGACAGCACGCCACTCAGGGTGGTGATGAAGCGAGCCCCGTCGGCGCCGTCGATGACGCGGTGGTCATAGCTCAGGGCCAGCGGCAGCATCAGGCGAGGCACGAACTCCTTGCCATTCCACTTCGGCTTCATCTCGGACTTGGAGACGCCCAGGATGGCCACTTCCGGCGCGTTGACGATCGGGGTAAAGCTGGTACCGCCGATGCCACCCAGGCTGGAGATGGTGAAGCAACCGCCCTGCATGTCAGCAGCGGTCAGCTTGCCGGCACGAGCCTTCTTGGAGATCTCGGCCAGATCGCGGGACAGCTCATGGATGCCCTTCTTGTTGACGTCGCGAACGACCGGCACAACCAGGCCACCCGGGGTGTCTACCGCCACACCGATGTGGATGTACTTCTTCATGATCAGCTTGCTGCCGTCTTCGGACAGGGCGCTGCAGAAGCGCGGGTGCGCTTCCAGGGCCTTGGCGGCCGCCTTCAGGATGAACACCAGCGGGGTGATCTTCACGTCCAGCTTCTGCTTCTCGGCCAGGATGTTCTGCTCTTTGCGGAACGCTTCCAGATCCGTGGTATCCGCTTCGTCGAACTGGGTGACGTGGGGGATCATGGCCCAGTTGCGGTGCAGAGCAGGACCGGAGATCTTCTGGATCCGGGTCAGTTCCAGCTCTTCGACCGGGCCGAACTTGCTGAAATCAACCTTGGGCCATGCCACGACGCTCATGCCGTTGCCAGTGCCGGTACCGGCAGCAGGGGCGGACTCGGCGCGCTTGACCGCATCCTTCACGTAAGCCTGCACGTCTTCTTTGACGATGCGGCCCTTGCGACCGGAAGCCTTCACCTTGGCCAGGTTGACGCCGAATTCACGGGCCAGACGGCGAACCGCCGGGGAGGCGTGAACATAGGCATCGTTGGCCACGAAATCGGAGGCAGCGGCAGCCGGGGCAGCAGCCTGAGCAACCGGGGCCGCGGCAGGGGCGGCGGCAACGGGGGCAGCAGCTTGCGCAACCGGGGCGGCGGCAGGGGCAGCACCAGCGACTTCGAACACCATGATCAGGGAACCGGTGGAGACCTTGTCACCCGCCTTTACCTTGATCTCCTTGACCACACCGGCGAACGGCGCAGGGACTTCCATGGAAGCCTTGTCACCTTCCACGGCGATCAGGGACTGGTCGGCTTCGACCTTGTCACCCACGGCCACCATGATCTCGGTGACTTCCACTTCGTCGCCGCCGATATCTGGTACGTTGACCTCTTTGGCAGCGGCGGCAGCCGGGGCAGCGGCCACGGGAGCGGCAGCCTGAACCGGCGCGGCAACGGCGGCAGGCGCGGCGCCAGCCACTTCGAATACCATCACCAGGGAACCGGTGGAGACCTTGGCGCCGGCGGCAACCTTGATCTCGACCACGCGGCCCGCGAACGGCGCCGGCACTTCCATGGAGGCCTTGTCACCTTCCACGGCGATGATGGACTGGTCGGCTTCAACCATGTCGCCCACGGCGACCATGATCTCGGTCACTTCGACTTCGTCGTCACCTATGTCAGGTACGTGCACGTCTTTGGCAGCGGCAGCAACAGGGGCAGCCGGTGCGGCGGCAACCGGAGCGGCTGCCTGAGCCGGAGCGGCAGCAGCAGCGCCCTCCGCTTCGAAGATCATGATCTGGGAACCGGTGGCAACCTTGTCGCCCACCTTGATCAGGATCTCTTTGACGATACCCGCGGCCGGAGCCGGGACTTCCATGGAGGCCTTGTCACCTTCCACGGCGATCAGGGACTGGTCGAGCTCGACCTTGTCACCCACGGCGACCATGATCTCGGTCACTTCCACTTCATCGGCACCGATATCCGGCACCATAATCTGTTTGGACATTGTGCTTTATCCTCTTACGCGTACGTTTATCGCGTTAACCTTGGCAAGAGCAGGTTCCGGCTCGTTGTTGCCGTCCGGACCCTGTGTGTCCTCTTACCCTTATGTCGCATTAACCTGGGCAAGGCCCTGTCCGGCACGCAAGTCCGGACAGGGCGCTCAATCCTCTTACGCGTACAGCGGGTTAACCTTGTCGGCATCGATGCCGTACTTGGCGATGGCGTCGGCCACAACCTGCTTGTCTACTTCACCACGCTTGGCCAGTTCGGTCAGGGCGGCGACAACGACGTAGAACTCGTTCACTTCGAAGTGACGACGCAGGTTGGCACGGCTGTCGGAACGGCCATAACCATCGGTACCCAGTACACGGTAGTTCTCGGTCGGCACGAAGGCACGTACCTGCTCGGCGAAGGACTTCATGTAGTCGGTCGCGGCGATGGTGGCTTCGGAACCCAGTACGGAGGTGATGTAGGGCACACGGGCGGCCGCAGTCGGGTGCAGCATGTTCCAGCGATCGGCGTCCTGACCATCACGAGCCAGCTCGTTGAAGGAGGTCACGCTGAACACGTCGGAACCCACGCCGTACTCGCTCGCCAGGATCTGGGCGGCGGTGCGGACGTGACCCAGGATGGAGCCACAACCCAGCAGCTGTACCTTGGCCTTGGTGCCGGCCACGGATTCCAGCTTGTAGATACCCTTGCGGATGCCTTCCTCGGCGCCTTCCGGCATGGCCGGCATGGCATAGTTTTCGTTGAGGGTGGTGATGTAGTAGAAGACGTTCTCCGGCTTCTCGCCGTACATGCGACGCAGGCCGTCCTGTACGATCACCGCCACTTCATAGGCGTAGGACGGGTCATAGGAGATGCAGTTCGGGATGGTGCCGGCCAGGATGTGGCTGTGGCCATCTTCGTGCTGCAGACCTTCACCGTTCAGAGTGGTACGACCGGAGGTCGCGCCCAGCAGGAAGCCACGGGCTTGCTGGTCACCTGCTGCCCACGCCATGTCGCCGATCCGCTGGAAGCCGAACATTGAGTAGTAGATGTAGAACGGGATCATCGGGCAGTCGTTGGTGCTGTAAGAGGTCGCAGCAGCCAGCCAGGAGGACATGGCGCCCAGCTCGTTGATGCCGTCTTGCAGAACCTGACCCTGCTTGTCTTCCTTGTAGTAGGAGACGATGTCGCGATCTTGCGGGGTGTACTGCTGACCGTGCGGGCTGTAGATGCCGATCTGGCGGAACAGGCCTTCCATACCGAAGGTACGGGCTTCGTCGGCCAGGATCGGCACGATGCGCTTGCCGATGGACTTGTCTTTCAGCAGCACGTTCAGGGAACGCACGAACGCCATTGTGGTGGAGATCTCGCGCGCCTGCTCACCCAGCAGCGGGCCGAAGGCATCCAGTGCCGGGATTTCCAGCTTGGTGGTGCTCTCGCGCAGACGGGTCGGTACGTAGCCCTTCAGCGCGGCACGGCGGGCGTGCAGGTACTTGTGCTCTTCGGTACCCTCTTCGATCTTCAGGTACGGCAGGTTTTCCAGCTGCTCGTCGGTGACCGGCAGGCTGAAACGATCGCGCAGGTGACGCACGGAGCCCAGATCCATCTTCTTGACCTGGTGAGCGATGTTCTTGCCTTCGGCCGCTTCGCCCATGCCATAACCCTTGATGGTCTTGGCCAGGATGACGGTCGGCTTGCCCTTGGTCGCTGCGGCCTTGGAGAAGGCGGCGAACAGTTTGCGAGGATCGTGACCACCGCGGTTCAGGGCGAAGATCTCCTCGTCGGTCATGTCTTTGACCAGGGCGGCGGTTTCCGGGTAACGGTTGAAGAACTGCTCACGGACGTAGGCGCCGTCGCGGGACTTCATGGTCTGGTAGTCGCCATCCACGGTTTCGTTCATCAGCTGGATCAGCTTGCCGGAAGTGTCTTTCTTCAGCAGCTCATCCCACTTGCGACCCCAGATGACCTTGGTGACATCCCAGCCGGCGCCTGCGAACAGGCCTTCCAGCTCGTTGATGACCTTGCCGTTGCCGACAACAGGACCGTCCAGACGCTGCAGGTTGCAGTTGACCACGAACACCAGGTTGTCGAGCTTTTCACGCACGGCAACGGTCAGGGCGCCCTTGGCTTCCGGCTCGTCCATCTCGCCGTCACCCAGGAAGGCGTACACGGTCTGCTCGGAGCAATCCTTGATGCCACGGTCGGTCAGGTACTTCAGGAAGCGAGCCTGATAGATGGCGGCGATGGGGCCCAGACCCATGGAAACGGTCGGGAACTGCCAGAAGTCCGGCATCAGTTTCGGGTGCGGGTAGGAAGGAATGCCCTTGCCATCCACTTCCTGACGGAAGTTGTCCAGCTGCTCTTCGGTCAGACGACCTTCGGCGAAGGCACGGGCGTAGATGCCCGGGGAGATGTGACCCTGGAAGTAGACCAGATCGCCACCGTCCTTCTCGCTGCGAGCGCGGAAGAAGTGGTTGTAGCAGACTTCATAGATGGTCGCGGAAGAGGCGAAGGAAGACATGTGACCGCCGAGGTCCAGGTCTTTCTTGGAGGCACGCAGCACTATCATCATGGCATTCCAGCGGATGATGGCGCGGATGCGACGTTCCATCTCCAGGTCGCCCGGGTAAGCCGGTTCGTCGCTGGCAGGAATGGTGTTGATGTAGTCGCGATTCGCCTTTTCAGCCACGTCCACACCGCTGATGCGGGCTTTCTCGGCCAGTTGTTCAAGGATGAACTGAGCGCGTTGCGGACCCTCTTCACGCAGCAGGGATTCCAGAGAGGCAAGCCACTCCAGCGTTTCTATCGGGTCCACATCGTTCTTCAGGATATCAGACATGGCTGGTTCCTATTGTTATTGCACGGCGGTTAAGATGCGCAAGAATTCGACAATAAAGCCTTGTGGGATTAGTTTTCCTGCTGACGGATCCGACGCATGGATCGCTGGATCCGGCTGTCTTCCCTCTGCATATCCAACAAGGTGTCCTCGATAAAGGCCAGGTGCTCATGACAAGCAGCCCTGGCCCGCTCCGGAGCCCCCGACAGGATAGCCTCGATCAGGCTCGCACGATGGCGACGGATCTTGGCTACCACTCCCGGACGGCGATTCAAAATCTCGTTATTTCGTAAAATGTTCTGTTCGAGCATGGGGCCCATGGCCCGCAGCAGGTGCAGCAGCACCACGTTGTGGGACGCCTCCGCCACCGCCAGATAGAACTGGGTGACGGCGGTCGATTCGACCACCAGCGACCCCTGCTGACCCGCCTCTTCGATGGCGGACTGCGCCAGGCGGATCCGCTCGAAGTCGGCCTCAGTCCCCCGCAGCGCGGCATAGTAGGCACAGATGCCTTCCAGCGCGTGACGAAACTCCAGCAGGTCATACTGGGCTTCCGGGTGGGTACTGAGCAGTTCGAACAGGGGATCGGCGATCCCCTTGCTCAAGGCATTCTGCACATAGGTGCCGCCGCCCTGACGGCGATACAAGAGTCCCCTCGCTTCCAGGCGCTGGATGGCTTCGCGCAGGGACGGCCGCGACACCTGAAACTGGATGGCAAGTTCCCGCTCGGGGGGCAGCTTCTGCCCCGGCTGCAAGCTGCCTTCCAGAATCATGCTTTCCAGCTCGGCGACGATGGCGTCGGCCAGCTTGGGCTGAGTTATCTTGATATAGGGCATGAGGCTACTTTGTTAAATTGGTATTACCAATTCTATGATTGGGGCGAAAATTAGCAGAGGGCTTGGAAAAAGTCCACCCAAAATATGATCTGCATCAAGAACGAAGCTTGCCACTTTAGGGGTAAAAAAGCGAAATTATGATATGGCTCATAGAAAATGGTCTGACCAATATTTATGAGCCTGCTCACAGATAACATTTGGCCAACAGCATGAAAAATGGCTCACCCAAAAGGCAAGCCATTGATTTTAAAAACACAAACTAATGTTTGGATTTTTTACTCAAAGTTGAGCATTCCACGATATCGCAGCCATTCGAAACTGGCACCGGGATCCGTCTTGCGACCCGGCGCTATGTCGCAATGGCCGACGATGCGTGCTGCCGTCACCTCGGGATACTGGCTGGATATGGCCCGACTGAGGCCTGCCAGCACCTCATACTGTGCATCGCTGTAAGGCAGCTCGTCGGTTCCTTCCAGCTCGATGCCGATGGAGAAGTCGTTGCACGCCTCCCGCCCCTCCCAGCTCGATACCCCCGCATGCCAGGCTCGCGCAGTGAACGGCACATACTGCACCAGTTCGCCATCGCGGCGGATCAGACAGTGGGCGGAGACCCGCAGCTGATGAATGCCGGCAAAGTAAGGGTGAGCGTCGGGATCCAGGCGACCGAGAAACAGATCGTCGATCCAGGGGCCACCAAATTCTCCCGGCGGCAGACTGATGCCGTGTATCACCAGCAGGGAGATGTCGTCCGGGCCGATCCGTTCATTGTGATGGGGCGAAGGCACCCTGCGGGCCTGTTCGCACCAGCCTGCGCGATCGATGGAAAAAATGGTTGCGGGTTCAGTCATCGTCTACTCGACTCAACAATGGGGAGAGGGACACCATGGACCTTGCCTGCCGCCGCAAGAAACCGGAAACAAGCCTCTGAATCCATGGGTAAAGCTGTGTTAGGCTGAGCCATCACTTGCAAGGCACTGGACCCCATATGCACCCGATGGCACGCCGTCTCTGGCTGCTGGCCTGGCTCTCACTGCTGGGTCTGCTCACCCTTTACTTCTACTCCAGCGCCAAACCCAGCGTGACCGCCAGCGGCGAGCTGCTGCTCAAGGCCGATGCCAGTGGTCACTATCGTCTGGAGGGTGCCATCAACGACCAGCCGGTGCAACTGCTGCTGGACACGGGAGCCACCCGGGTGACCATACCGAGCCAGGTGGCATCACGCCTCGGCCTCGTCGCCACCGGTCGCAGCCAAGTCAATACGGCGGCGGGTCAGATCCAGGTCGAGACAGGCCGGATCGAAAGCCTGGCGATGGGCCCACTGACCCTGTACGATTTGTCCGTCTTTATCAATCCGGCTGCCGACGGGGAGGAGATCCTGGTGGGCATGAATGCCCTGGGCAGGCTGGAATTACGTCAGAAAGACAGGCAGTTGCTTCTCAGACCCTTGCAGGAATAAGGCATGTTACAACAGGACATCAGCCGCGCCGTGCGCGCCGCACTACTCGAAGACTTGGGCGATGCCCTCACCGCACTGGATCAACCGGATGCCAGCGCCGATATCACCGCCCAGTTGATCCCGGCGGATCGCATCTCGACGGCGCGCGTCATCACTCGCGAGGCCGGCGTATTTTGTGGTCAGCCCTGGGTCGACGAGGTGTTTGCCCAGCTCGGCGGCGAGGTCAAGGTGGAGTGGAAGGTGCAGGATGGCGAGCGCCTCTCCCCCAATCAGGAGCTGTTCCGCCTCCATGGCCCGGCCCGGGTGCTGCTGACCGGCGAGCGCAATGCCCTGAACTTCGTGCAGACCCTCTCCGGGGTCGCCACCCTGACCGCCCGTTACGTGGCCGAGCTGGAAGGGACCGAGTGTCGCCTGCTCGATACCCGCAAGACCCTGCCCGGCCTGCGCAGTGCCCAGAAGTATGCCGTCACCTGCGGCGGCGGCAAAAACCACCGTATCGGTCTGTTTGATGCCTACCTCATCAAGGAGAATCACATCCTCGCCTGCGGTGGCATCCGGGAAGCCATCACCGAGGCGCGCCGCCTCAACCCGGGCAAACCGGTGGAAGTGGAGGTTGAGTCCCTGGCCGAGCTGGAGCAGGCCCTGAGCGCCCGGGCCGACATAGTGATGCTGGACAACTTCGACGTGCCCATGATGCAGGAGGCCGTTGCTGTGAACCAGGGCCGCGCCAGGCTGGAGGTATCCGGCAACGTCACCCTGGAGACGCTGGCCGACTATGCAGCCACCGGCGTCGACTTTATCTCGGTGGGAGCCCTGACCAAGCACGTACGGGCGCTGGACCTCTCGATGCGCTTTATCGAAAGCTGAGCGAGTAGAACGAGTCCACCTAGCCCCAAAATATTACAGGGCTCGAAACTTGCAAAAGGCGCCATCGGCGCCTTTTCTTTATGCAGGATCCCACGACATAAGGAGTGTGAAGATGGCCCCTCCCCAATCTTGAGAAGCGTCATTAGAGACCATTTAATCCTTGATTTTGCTATCATTTTCACTAAATGACAGAAAAGTGGTTAACAAGGGCCCTGCCTCTGTTGCCAACCCGAAGCGCTCGGATAAGATGCTGGTGTGTGGATAGATTTCCACCGGTGCTTATCAGGAACCATGGAAAAAAGGATATTTGACATGAAAAGACAGTCAGGGTTTACGCTAATCGAATTGATGATAGTCGTTGCGATCGTTGCCATTCTGGCCGCTATCGCCCTGCCGGCGTATCAGACCTATACCAAACGAGCTAAGTTTTCAGAAGTGATTGCTGCCACCGGCCCCACAAAAACAGCTATCGAAGTTTGTGTGCAGGGCTTTACAGGTACGTCAGCCGCATTAGGCACTGATTGTACGGCTACAGGTAATGCCGCAGCGAGTAATTCAGGCGTAGGTCAATATTTAGCAGCAGGCTCTTCCGCCATAGCGGTAACAAATGCAGGTACTGTATTTACTATCACCGCTACGGGTAATGCTGATGTTGATAACTCTACTTATTCACTAATTTCTAATACCACAACTATTGGAGACCAAGTGCTCTGGACCATTTCAGGCTCCTGCAAAACTGATGGTCTCTGCTAGTCAATGACCTCTAGCCTCAATAGCGGCCTGGCCACCAGCCTGGCCGCTTCTTCCCTCCTCAGTGAGCCGGACTCACAGCGCTATCTGAGCCAAGCCAGGGCGCAGCGCAAGCCCTTTGTCACCTTCCTGATCGAGAACGACATACTCGACAGCAAAGCGCTCGCCGACTTTTGCGAGCTGGAGTATGGGGTACCTCTGCTGGATCTTGCCGCCTTCGATCTCGCCGAGATCCCGCAGAAGTACCTCAATCAGAAGCTTATCGAGAAACATCATGTGCTGCCCATCTACACTCAGGGCCACACCCTCTATATCGCCATGTCGGACCCGACCAATGTGTCGGCTCTGGAGGATTTCGGCTTCAGCTTCGGCCTGCACACGGAAGCCTTGCTGGTCGAAGAGGGCAAGCTCACCGCAGCCATCGGCAAGCTGATGGAGAGCGAGCAGGACACCCTGGGCATGGATCACATCGACGAGGCCGAAATCTCGGAGCTCGAGGTCTCCGATGAGAGCTCCCGTCTCGACGACAGCGTCAATACCGCCGACGACGATGCCCCCATCGTCAAATACATTCACAAGATCATGATGGACGCCATCAAGCGTGGCGCATCCGACCTGCATTTCGAACCCTATGAGACCAAGTACAGGATCCGCTTCCGGATCGACGGCATACTGCACGAAATCGCCACCCCGCCGGTCAATCTGGCGAACCGTTTCGCGGCCCGTCTCAAGGTGATGGCGAGGCTCGATATCGCCGAGCGGCGCCTGCCCCAGGATGGGCGGATCAAGCTGAAGATCTCCCGTAGCAGATCCATGGACATGCGGGTCAACACCCTGCCCACCATGTGGGGAGAAAAGGTCGTCATTCGCCTGCTGGACTCGTCAGCATCTCGCCTCAATCTCGATCAACTCGGCTTCGACGAACGCCAGAAGGCGCAATATCTGCATGCGCTCTCCAAGCCACAGGGCATGATACTGGTTACGGGCCCCACGGGCTCGGGCAAGACGGTGTCACTCTATACCGGTCTCAACATCCTCAATACGAACGAGGTCAACATCTCCACCGCCGAGGATCCGGTGGAGATCAACCTGCCCGGCGTCAACCAGGTGCAGATCAATCCCAAGGCGGGGCTCACCTTCGCCAGCGCCCTGCGCTCCTTCCTGCGCCAGGATCCCGACATCGTCATGGTGGGGGAGATCCGGGACCTGGAAACCGCCGAGATTGCCATCAAGGCGGCCCAGACAGGTCATCTGGTATTGTCGACACTGCACACCAACTCGGCGGCCGAGACCCTGACCCGGATGATGAACATGGGGGTGCCCGCCTTTAACATCGCCTCCTCGGTAACCCTGATCATGGCCCAGCGCCTCGCCCGCAAGCTGTGCGATCACTGCAAGGTGCCCGAGGCAGTGCCGGAAGCCGAATTGCTGGAGCTGGGCTTTACCCAGCAGCAGCTGGCCGCCGGTTTGCGGCTGTTCAAACCGGTCGGATGCAAGGAGTGTTCGGGAGGATACAGAGGGCGGGTCGGCATCTATGAAATCATGCTGATGTCGGACAACATCGCCAAGCTGATCATGCAGGGGGCGAACTCGCTGCAAATCGCCGCCATCGCCCAGAAGGAGGGCATGCGAACCCTGCGCATCTCCGGCCTGGAGAAGGCCCGTCTGGGGGTCACCAGCCTGGCCGAGATCAACAGGATCACGACCAACTGAATACGTAGTGTTAGAGTCACTAAGCCGGGTGAGGCCGATACAGTCACCCTGATGATATTCTTCAAGCCAAGATGAACCGGACGGGCAGTACCTGATCCGGCCACCGTCGCCCAATTGCAGGATGCAGTGATGGCAACATTAGCGCAAAAACGTAACACACCCAAAAAGGTCTTCTCCTTCCGCTGGCATGGATTCAACCGCAAGGGGCAGAAGGTTTCCGGTGAGTTCCAGGCCGACAACATCAACACCGTCAAGGCGGAGCTGCGCAAACAGGGCGTCAATGTCACCAAGGTCAGCAAGCAGGGCCAGGGACTGTTTTCCAAAGGTGGTGCCCGGATCAAGCCGATGGACATCGCCGTCATCTCACGCCAGATCACCACCATGCTCTCCGCCGGTGTGCCACTGGTACAGAGCCTGCAGATCATCGCCCGCGGTCATGAGAAGGCGGCGATACGCGAACTCATCGGTCAGATCGCCACCGATGTGGAAACCGGCACCCCACTGTCGGAAGCGCTGCGCCGCCACCCACGCCACTTCGATGCCCTCTACTGCGATCTGGTGGACGCTGGGGAGCAGTCCGGTGCGCTGGAAACCATCTACGACCGAATTGCCACATACCGTGAGAAGAGTGAGGCGCTCAAGTCCAAGATCAAGAAGGCCATGTTCTATCCCGCCATGGTCATCCTGGTCGCCATCGTCGTGACCTCCATACTGCTGCTGTTCGTCATTCCCCAGTTCGAGGAGATCTTCAAGAGCTTCGGGGCCGAGCTGCCAGTCTTCACCCGATTCGTCATTGGCATCTCCCGCTTCATGCAGGATTGGTGGTATATCATCTTTGGCGGCATAGCCCTCGCCATCTTCCTCTACGTGCGCGCCTGGCGAAAATCCCAGAAGGTACGGGACAGCACCGACAGATTCATCCTCACTATTCCGGTCGTGGGCAACATACTGCACAAGGCGGCCATGGCCCGCTTCGCCCGCACCCTCTCCACCACCTTCTCCGCCGGGATTCCCTTGGTGGATGCCCTGGTCTCCGCTGCCGGCGCCTCTGGCAACTATGTCTATCGCACGGCCATCCTGGCCATTCGCAACGAGGTGGTGGCCGGCATGCAGATCAACGTCGCCATGCGCACCGTGGATCTCTTCCCCGACATGGTGATCCAGATGGTGATGATAGGTGAAGAGTCCGGCGCCATCGATGACATGCTCTCCAAGGTCGCCGCCATCTTCGAGCAGGAGGTGGACGACATGGTCGATGGCCTCACCAGCCTGCTCGAGCCCATCATCATGGTGGTGCTGGGGGTGCTGGTCGGTGGCATGGTCGTCGCCATGTACCTCCCCATCTTCAAGCTGGGCTCTGTGATACACTGAGCCCCTTCGGCAGAGTGACCTGAGGGCATGGCTCGTTCTGGTCCTCTGCCATCCTGATTCTCAACGCAAGCGGTTGATTTATGGTGCCTCTGAACGAATTGGCCCAGGGCCTGCCCTGGCTCTATCTCTCCCTGGTTTTTCTCTTTTCCCTGATGGTTGGCAGCTTTCTGAACGTGGTGATCCATCGCCTACCCATCATGCTGGAGCGGGAGTGGCAGGCCGAATACAGTGACTACTTCGGCAGCGAAGTGGCCGCCTCCCCCGGCGAACCCTACAACCTGATGGTGCCACGCTCCCGCTGCCCGCACTGCGATCACCCCATAGGCGCGCTGGAGAACATCCCTCTGCTGAGCTGGCTCTGGCTCAAGGGTCGCTGCCGACAATGCAAAGCGCCCATCTCGGCCCGCTATCCCCTGGTCGAGCTGCTGACCGCCCTGTTGTCGGTCGCCGTCGCGACGACCCTGGCTCCGGGATGGGGCACCCTGGCCGCGCTCTTGCTGACCTGGGTACTGGTGGCTCTCACCTTCATCGATCTTGACAAGATGCTGCTGCCGGACCAGCTCACCCTGCCGCTGCTGTGGGGCGGTCTGCTGTTCAATCTGGCGGGCGGCTTTGTGCCGCTGGCCGATGCGGTGATCGGTGCCATGGCGGGCTATCTGGTGCTCTGGAGCCTCTACTGGGCGTTCAAGCTGCTGACCGGCAAGGAGGGGATGGGCCATGGCGACTTCAAGCTGCTGGCTGCGCTCGGTGCCTGGCTGGGCTGGCAGGCACTGCCCATAGTGTTGCTGCTCTCGTCCCTGGTCGGCGCCATCATCGGCATAGGGCTCATACTGCTGCGCAACCATCATCAGGGCAAACCCATCCCCTTTGGCCCCTACCTCGCCATTGCGGGCTGGATAGCGCTGCTGTGGGGGGATAACATCACCCGCTGGTATCTGGGCATCGTTCTCTAGCAAGGGGATCACAAATCTTATGTATGTGGTAGCCATCACCGGCGGTATAGGCAGCGGCAAGACGACCGTCGCCAACCAGTTTGCGGCCCTGGGGATAGAGGTGGTCGATGCCGACCTGATTGCCCGCGACGTGGTGGCACCCGGCACCCCGGCCCTGGCCGCCATCGCCAGCCACTTCGGCCCCGAGATGCTGACCGGGCAGGGACTGCTGGACAGACGAGCCCTGCGCGAGCGGATCTTCAGCGATCCGGCGGCCAAGTCCTGGCTCAACGCCCTGCTCCATCCGATCATCCGCAGCGAGATGCTGCGCCAGTGCGCGGCAGCCAGCTCCCCCTACTGCCTGCTGGTGGTGCCCTTGCTGGTGGAAAACCGGCTCACCGAGCTGGCCGATAGGGTACTGGTCATCGACGTGGATGAGGCGACCCAGATCGAGCGAACCTGTCGCCGGGACGGGGTCAGCCGAGAGCAGGCTCAGGCCATACTGGCATCCCAGGCGAGCCGCAGCGAGCGTCTGGCAATGGCCGATGACATACTGGACAACCAGAGTGGCACGACTGAGACCATACGGGAGCGAATTTTAGCGCTGCACGAGACATATCTGGCATTTGCCTCTCAACAAGCCCCCCAAGTGTGAGTACACTAGGCCGGTTTATGGCTGGCCAGGATTAGGCATGATTTACGATTTTCCCCTCAACGAAAAAAGCCGGACCTATCTTCGTCTGGAGTCCCTGTTTTCCCAGATCCGCGACAATCTGGAGAGTGACCAGTCCTGGGCACACATCGCCTTCTTCAAGGGGTTGTTCGATTTGCAGGAGTTGCTGGAGCGCGGTGATCTGCGCGCCGACCTGATCAAGGATCTGGAGCGTCTCGGCCAGCGGCTGAGCCATTGGGCCAGCCTGCCGGACGTTGACCTCGAGCAGATCCAGCGGATGCAGCAGGAGAGCACCCAGCTTTCCCGCAACCTGCTCAACTCCCCTCGCCCCGGTGCCCGCCTGAAAGAGGATCGTCTGCTCGGCTCCATCCGCCAGCGCTTCTCCATTCCCGGTGGCCTGTGTGCCTTCGACGTGCCACAACTGCACCACTGGCTGGTGACGCCGGCGGTTGCTCGTCATCAACAGATGCAGCAATGGCTCAGCGACATCAATCTGCTGATGAACGCCATCTCCCTGCTGCTGCGGCTGTGGCGTGAATCTGGCCACTTCAGCGATCAGGTTGCCACCAACGGCTTCTTCCAGGATACCGCCGAGGGGGCCGAGCTGATCCGTATCCGTCTGATCGGATCCCAGTCCTGCTACCCGACCCTGAGCGGCCACAAGAACCGCTTCGCCCTGCGTTTTCTGCCCACCGCAGAACAGCCGATTGGCGATGTGCCTTTCCAGCTCGCCTGCTGCTAAGGAGGCATCCAGATGGTCACCAAGGTCAAGTGCCCGACTTGTCAGAGCGAAGTGGAATGGGGTCCCCAGAGCCCGTTTCGTCCCTTCTGCAGCAAGCGCTGCCAGCTGATCGATCTCGGCGAATGGGCCGATGAAGAGAAGCGGATCCCGGGGGAGATCAATCCGGATCTGCTGCCGGATCCGGAAGAGGGCGACCAGTGGCTATAGGCCCTGGCGGATTCGCCTCTGCAAAATGAAAAAGGGCCGATTGGCCCTTTTTCATTGTCTCTTGCCATCGGCTCACGCCAACGCGGCCTGCAGCCGCGCCACTATGGGACCATTGGCATCGGGAAAGTGGTAGTTGTGCAGCTCGGCCAGCGGCACCCAGCGACACTCCTGCCCTTCCTTGCCAAAGGGCTCGCCCAGGAAGCGGGTCACTTTCCAGATATCCAGCAGCACCTGCTTGTCCGGGTAGTCGTGATGCAGCTCCATGAAGGGAGCGCAATCCTGCACCCGGATGCCTATCTCTTCCCACAGCTCCCTGTCGAGCGCGGTGAGCAGGTCTTCCCCCGACTCTACCTTGCCCCCGGGAAACTCCCAGCGATCACCCTGATGGCGATCGGAGGAGCGCTTGGCGATGAAGATATCGCCCCGTTCATTCTCGATGACGCCGACCGCCACCCAGATCCGCTTTTTCTGTTCCATCTTGCTACCTTTGCACTCTCTGCCTGATCGGGTCGCTCTATGACCCCAACCCCCGGTTGGGTGAGCTGCCGATGATGCCTGACATCCGATTTTGCGTCGCCATGCGACAAAAACAAGGCGGGCACCGGGCCCGCCTTGTCATGGCATTAGGTCACTCAGGTCAACTGACCGTGACAATGCTTGTACTTCTTGCCGGATCCGCAGGGGCAGGGATCGTTGCGACCGACCTTCTGCTCGTCGCGCACGAAGGTCACCGGCGCCGCGTCGGCCTGGGTCTCTTCGTCGGCCAGCTGGTTCTCGGCGGCGGCATGGGTATAGGTGCGGGGAGCCGCTTCCGCCTGCTGGCGCTGCTGCTCTTCCATCGCCTCCACGTCGCGCTCCTGGACCTGTACCCGGCTCAGGATGCTGACCACGTCGCGCTTGAGGGTTTCCAGCATCTGGGTGAAGAGATCGAAGGACTCGCGCTTGTACTCCTGCTTGGGGTTCTTCTGGGCGTAGCCGCGCAGATGGATGCCCTGGCGCAGGTGATCCATGGCCGCCAGATGCTCCTTCCACAGGCCGTCCAGGGTCTGCAGCATCACCGCCTTCTCGAAGTTGCGCAATACGTCCTTGCCGACCAGCTCCTCCTTGTGGGCGTAGAGCTTGGTGGCTTCTTCCAGGATGCGCTCGCGCAGCTTCTCTTCATACAGCTTGTCGTCTTCCGCCAGCCACTGCTGCAGCGGCAGCTCCAGCGCGAAATCGGACTTCAGGCGCGCTTCCAGACCCGGCACGTCCCACATCTCTTCCAGAGACTGGGGCGGAATGTACTCGTCGATCACGCTGCCATAGACGTCGTCACGGATGACGTGGATGGTGTCGGAGATGTCGTTGGTGTCCAGCAGTTCGTTGCGCTGCTCATAGACCACCTTGCGCTGGTCGTTCGCCACGTCGTCGAATTCGAGCAGGTTTTTACGGATGTCGAAGTTGCGACCCTCCACCTTGCGCTGGGCGTTCTCGATGGCCTTGGTCACCCAGGGGTGCTCGATAGCCTCGCCCTCTTCCATGCCCAGCTTCTTCATCATGCCGGTCACGCGATCGGAGGCGAAGATCCGCATCAGGGTATCTTCCATGGAGAGGTAGAAGCGGGAGGAGCCCGGGTCACCCTGACGACCGGAACGGCCGCGCAGCTGGTTGTCGATACGGCGGGATTCGTGACGCTCGGTACCGATGATGTGCAGGCCACCGGCGGCCAGTACGGCGTCATGACGCACTTGCCAGGCCGCTTTCAGCTCGGCAATCTGTTCGCTGGTCGGGTTTTCCAGCGCGGCGATCTCGGCCTGCCAGTTGCCCCCCAGCACTATGTCGGTACCACGACCGGCCATGTTGGTGGCTATGGTGACGGCGCCGGTCTGACCGGCCTGGGCGACGATTTCCGCTTCCATGGCATGGAACTTGGCGTTCAGCACCTTGTGCGGGATATTCTCCTTGGTCAGGACGCCGGACAGCAGTTCGGAGTTCTCGATGGAGACGGTACCGACCAGCACCGGCTGACCACGCTCGACGCAGCCGCGGATGTCTTCGACGATGGCGGCATACTTTTCCTGGGCGGTCAGATAGACCAGATCGCCCATGTCCTTGCGCACCATCGGCTTGTTGGTCGGAATGACCACGGTATCCAGGCCATAGATCTGCTGGAATTCAAAAGCTTCGGTATCCGCAGTCCCGGTCATCCCCGCCAGCTTGTCATACAGACGGAAGTAGTTCTGGAAGGTGATGGAGGCCAGGGTCTGGTTCTCGTTCTGGATCTTGACCCCTTCCTTCGCCTCGACCGCCTGATGCAGGCCGTCGGACCAGCGACGACCCGGCATGGTACGGCCGGTGTGCTCGTCGACGATGACGATCTCGTCCTTCTGGACTATGTAGTCGACGTTGCGTTCAAACAGGGTATGGGCACGCAGACCGGCGTTGACATGGTGCAGCAGGCTGATGTTGGTGGCGGAGAACAGGGAGTCCTCTTCCGCCAGCAGCCCCTCTTTCTTGAGCAGCTCTTCCACGAAGATCTGACCGTTTTCGGTCAGCAGCGCCTGGCGGTTCTTCTCGTCCACGGTGTAGTGGCCGTCGCCGGTATACTCTTCCGAGTCTTCCTTGTCCTGTTTGACCAGCAGCGGGATCAGCTTGTTGATCTGGGTGTACATGGCGGAGCTGTCTTCCGCCGGACCCGAAATGATGAGCGGGGTACGGGCTTCATCGATAAGCACCGAATCCACCTCATCCACCAGCGCGTAGTTGAGCGGACGCTGCACGCGCTGCTCGGGCGAGAACGCCATGTTGTCGCGCAGGTAATCGAAACCGAATTCGTTGTTGGTACCGTAAGTGATGTCGGCGGCGTAGGCGTCGCGCTTCTGGGACGCGTCCATGCCGGGCACGTTGCAGTCGACCGTCATGCCGAGGAAGGTGAACAGCGGGCGGTTCGCCTCCGCATCACGCTTGGCCAGATAGTCGTTCACCGTCACCACGTGCACACCACGACCGGTCAGCGCGTTCAGATAGGCAGGCAGAGTCGCGGTGAGGGTCTTACCTTCACCGGTTTTCATTTCGGCGATGCGGTTGGAGTTCAGCACCATGCCGCCGATCAGCTGCACGTCGAAGTGACGCATGCCGAACACCCGGCGGGACGCCTCGCGCACCGTGGCGAACGCTTCCGGCAACAGCTGCTCCAGGGTCTCACCCTGCTCCAGGCGCTGACGGTACTCGGCGGTCTTCGCCTGCAGCTCGCCATCGGACAAGGCCTCGAACTGAGGCTCCATCGCATTGATCTGTTTAACAATTTTGCGCAAAGCCTTGAGCGTTCTGTCGTTCCGGCTGCCGATAATCTTGGTGAGCAGTGTGCTAATCATGTGTACCAACTGTTTTGGTTATATAAGCGTTCCGTCACTGGAACCTGAAGAAAAAACCTAACCCCGTCTGGCATTCAGAAAGCGCGCGGGGTTGACCTGACGACCATCTTTCAACACTTCGTAATGCAGATGGACCCCGGTCGCACGACCGGTACGCCCCATCAAGGCAATCTTCTGGCCCTCATCGACCAGGGTGCCCACATCCACCAACAACTTGGAATTGTGGGCATAACGGGTCACCAGACCATTGCCATGGTCTATCTCCACCATGTTGCCAAATTCCGGGTGGCGGCCTGCCCAGCTGATGATCCCCTTGCCTGTCGCCAGGATGGGAGTGCCGGGCTTGCCACGAAAATCCACACCCTTGTGCATCTTGGCGCGACCGTTGAACGGGTCTACCCGTCCACCGAACCCGGAGGAGATCCAGACTCGCTCCTGCTTCACCGGTGAACCCGAGATGAAACCGGCATCGGTGATATGGTGATTCATGATGAAAGATTCAAGTACCGACAGCTGTTCTTCACGGCTGCTGAGCTGCTGGCTGAGGTGTTTCATGGAGGCTTGCAGCTCGCCCAGGCTCACTTCCAGCTCTTCGTCATAGGAAGGACCACCCATGGGGGGCAGCTCCTTGAAATTGAATTCGTCGGGATCGAGGTCTGCCTTCTCGGTCAGACGCTCGCCGAGCGCATTGAGGCGACCGAGCTGCCCCTGCATGGTGCCCACCTGGGCGGCCAGCATGGCAAGCTGTTCACGGGCTTCATCGGCCCCTTGCGTGGATTTTTGCTGTTCGGCCATGGCCAGCGCGACTTCCAGCGCCTCCATTTTCTGGTGCCAGCTCTGCCAGAGCCAACCACCACTCAGTGCCAATACAGTGAAGAGGATACCGCCGACCCAGGCCAGACGTTGTTTGGGTAAGTGCAACTTGCGGCGCTGCTTACCGTTGAGGATCAGGGTAATGCTCATAGAAATCTGTCTTCTCGGTCAGGTGAGGCCAGGAGCCAGCACGGGCAATAAAACCGGGAGATAATCGGTATTAAAGGATGGAATAAACAAATGACAGGACGTCGGTGCGGAGAGATGACCGACGTCCTGTTGCACAGCTATCAGGCCAGAACCAGACCGTTATCGTAGTAAGCGATGGGCGCTTTGTCGCCCTCCGCCTCGAAGGTCACCAGTTCCCAGGCCTCCTGCTTGGCCAGCAAGGCACGCAGCAGTTTGTTGTTCAGGGCATGGCCCGTCTTGTAGGCACGGAATTCACCTATGATGCTGCGGTTGCACATATAGAGGTCACCGATGGCATCCAGCATCTTGTGCTTGACGAACTCGTCCTCGTAACGCAGACCATCTTCGTTCAGCACCCGATAGTCATCCAGTACTACGGCGTTTTCCAGGCTTCCGCCCAGCGCCAGGTTCTGGGAACGCAGGTACTCGATGTCGCGCATGAAGCCGAAGGTACGGGCACGGCTGATCTCTTTCACGAAAGAGGCACCGGAGAAGTCCAGCACGCAACGCTGGTTGCGGCCTTCAAATACCGGATGCTGGAAATCGATCTCGAGATCCATCTTGAAGCCGTTGCGATAGGGGTGGAATTCCGCCCACTTGTCGCCGTCTTCAACCCGCACGCTCTGCTTGATCCGCACGAACTGCTTGGGCGCATTCTGCTCACGTATACCCACTTCTTGCAGCAGGTAGATGAACGGGTGCGCACTGCCATCCATCACCGGGATCTCGGGGGCGTCGACCTCGACATAGAGGTTGTCGATCCCCATCCCGGCCAGGGCGGCAGAGAGGTGTTCGATGGTTGACACGCGGACACCGGCTTCGTTTACCAGAGCGGTACAAAGCACAGTATCACGCACCTGATCGGCGTTGGCTGGCAGCGCGACCACAGGATTCAGATCGGTACGCAAGTAAACGATCCCTGTGTTAACAGGCGCCGGACGGAACGTCATTGTGACTTTCCGGCCCGAATGCAGACCCACACCGGTGGCCTGGACACTCGTTTTCAAGGTTCTTTGTCTAATCATGGGCGTATCCGCTTAACAGCTCAAATTCCTGACCAGATGGTCGTTGCCGGGCCATCTTAGCACAATCCTTAAGCAACAAACAAACCAGGGCCATACGAGGCTTAGTCAGCTTGCTTGCGCAGGAACGCAGGAATATCGAGATAATCCGGTTCGCGACGAGCCTGCGGCTCGGCGTTCACCACCTTGGCCGGGGCCTCTTCCATCACGCGAGACTGCAGGGCTTCGCTGATCAGGGGCTGACGGGCCGGACGCTCTTGTACCATATTATTTTTTACGAGCGTGATGTCGGGCTTGCGCTCGGCACCGATACCGGTGGCCACCACGGTCACACGCAGTTCGTCGTGCATTTCCGGGTCGATTACGGTACCCACCACCACGGTGGCGTTCTCGGAGGCGAAGGCCTTGACCGCGTTACCCACGGTTTCGAACTCTTCGATGGTCATGTCCATGCCGGCGGTGATGTTGACCAGGATGCCACGGGCACCGGCCAGATCCACGTCTTCCAGCAGCGGGCTGGAGATGGCCTTCTCGGCCGCTTCTTCGGCACGGTCATCACCGGAGGCGGAGCCGGTACCCATCATGGCGGTACCCATTTCACGCATCACGGTACGCACGTCCGCGAAGTCGACGTTGATCAGGCCCGGGCGGGTGATCAGCTCGGCAATGCCCTGTACCGCACCCAGCAGTACATCGTTGGCCGCCTTGAAGGCGTCCAGCAGGGAGATGCCACGACCCAGCACCTTCAGCAACTTGTCGTTGGGGATGGTGATCAGGGAGTCGACGTTCTTGGACAGCTCCTCGATACCGTGGGCGGCGAAGCCCATCCGCTTCTTCCCTTCGAAGGAGAACGGCTTGGTCACGACGGCGACGGTCAGGATACCCATCTCGCGGGCCACTTCGGCCACGATAGGTGCGGCACCCGTACCTGTACCACCGCCCATGCCGGCGGCGATGAACACCATGTCTGAACCGGTCAGCAGCTCACGCAGCGCTTCCCTGTCTTCCATGGCGGCATCACGGCCCACTTCCGGATTGGCTCCGGCCCCCAGACCCTTGGTGATGCCACCGCCGATCTGCAGAGTCGTGTTGGCACTGGAGTTGCGCAGCGCCTGGGCGTCGGTGTTGACGGTAATGAACTCAACACCCTCGATGTTTTGACGAACCATGTGCTCGACTGCGTTGCCGCCGCCGCCACCCACACCTATCACCTTGATGACGGCTTCGTCAGTGTGGCTATCCATAAATTCAAACATGTTGTCTCTCCGCTTTATTTGCCTGACTCAGCAAAATCTTTAGAACTCGCCACGCAACCAGTTGCTGACCCGTTTGACCAGCCCACCTACGCTTGCCTTGGCGGCATATTCCTTGCTACTGCCGGTGGATTGATTGGTACGGCCGTACTGCAGCAGCCCGACCGCGGTCGAGTACACAGGTGCCTGCACGTAATCGCTCAATCCCCGAATGTTCATGGGTTCGCCCACCCGGACCTGGCTCTGGAAGATCTGCTCTGCGCACTCCACAATGCCTTCGATCTGGGCCGCGCCACCGGTCAATACCACACCGGCCGCCAGCTGATGCTTGACCCCCTGTGCCTTCAATTCGCTCTGCACCCGTACCAGCTCGTCATTCACCATGGAGAGCAATTCCGTGTAACGGGGTTCAATCACTTCAGCCAGTGTCTGCCGTTGCAGGCTGCGCGCCGGGCGACCGCCGACACTGGGGACTTCAATATTGTCTTCCTTGCTGACCAGGCGGCCGAGGGCGCAACCGTAGCGCACCTTGATCGCTTCGGCGTCCAGCGGCGGGGTGCCGAAGGCGTAGGCGATGTCGCTGGTCACTGTGCTGCCGGCGTAGGGGATCACCTTGGTGTGGCGCAGGGCACCGCCGGTAAACAGCGACATGTCCATGGTACCGCCACCTATGTCCACCACGCAGACACCCAGCTCCTTCTCGTCTTCGGTCAGCACCGCATAGCTGGAAGCCAGGGCCGAAAAGATCAGCTGATCCACCCGCAGACCGACCTTCTCCACACATTTCTCGATGTTGCGAGCCATGTCGTTGTGGCAGGTGATCAGGTGCACCTTGGCCGCCATCCGCACACCGGAGAGACCGACCGGATTCTTGATCCCTTCCTGATAGTCGATGGCAAACTCCTGGGGCAGCACGTGCAGCACCCGCAGTTCGTCCGACAGTCGCACCGACTTGGCGGTGTGGATGACGTTGTCCACGTCCTCCTGGGTCACCTCTTCATCGGAGATGGGCACCATGCCGGTCTCGTTGCGGCAATCGATGTGCTTGCCGGACAGCCCCAGATAGACGGAGCTTATCTGGCAGTCAGCCATCATCTCGGCCTCTTCCACCGCGCGGCGCAGGGACTTGACCACGGAGTCGAGGTCATTGACCCCGCCCTTCTCCATCCCGCGAGAAGCGTGGCTGCCCATGCCGATGACATTGAGCTCGCCATCGGGCAATACTTCGCCAACCAGTACCGCCACCTTGGTCGTGCCGATATCCAGTCCGACAATCAAATTTCTATCTGCGGTGTTGGTCATTCACTTTCTCTTCGCTTTTCTTCCAGCCAACTGCCATTCCGGTGTCGTATCGAAGATCCACGTAAGCGACCCGCTCACGGGGTTCGATGACCGGAAAGGCATCGATAAACCGCTGCAGGCGAAGCGCGATATCCGAGCGCCCCACGAACAGCTGAATGTTGCCATCCAGGGTCAGTTCCCAGGCATGGCGGGGGGTCAGATTCACCCCCAACAACTTGTATCCCTTGGCCGCCAGCAGCGTCTCGTACTGATGGCTGGCTTCCAGCACCTTGGCGGCCTGATCATCGGGCCCGGACAACTGCATCAGGGGTTTCTTCACCCTGTCCGGCGCACTGAACACCTCACCCTTGGTGTTGACGAAGCGGTTGCCGTTCCAGCGTGCCGCCACCGCCTGTTCGGTGAGGTAGACCTTGATCTTGTTCGGCCACTTCTTGCGTACCGAGACCTGGGCCACCCAGGGCAGGGCGTTCAACCGCCCCTGCAATTCGTTCACGTCCAGCTCGAAGAAGTTGCGCAACTCGGCGCCATCCAGCACGGCGGCGCGCAACTCATCGGCTTTCAAATATTCGTGTTGCCCCTGCAGCAACAGCTCGCTCATGGGCAACCGACTGGCATCTGTCAGCCAGTCTTTAACATCCAGCGCAGTCTGGTAGAGCCCCCACATGACCAGGATGAAAAATGCCACCCCGGCGATGAAGCCCCCCTTGGTGCGCCCTTGTGCCCTTGCCTCCACCCGATCTATCCCCGTATAACGCGCCATGCCGGCCACTTGCAGACCGGTTCGCCATTATATAGGCCTCGGCTTGGCGGTCAAAATACTCATTGGGCCCTCAGGCACCGGATTTCATGCTATCCACGCTCAATTTCATCTCACCGAGACGGCGGGCAAGTGCCCCGACGTTACCGGCGCCCTGAGTCAGCACCAGATCCCCCTCGCCGATCAGGTCGGCCAGCACGGCCGGCACATCGTCAGGGGTTGCGACAAAGATGGGTTCCAGGGTGCCACGAGAGCGGATGGAGCGGCACAGGGCACGGCCATCGGCACCGGGAATGGGCTCTTCACCGGCGGCATACACCTCCAGCATCACCAGCACATCCACCTTGGAGAGCACGTCGGCGAAATCTTCGTAGAGATCCCGGGTCCGGCTGTAACGGTGCGGCTGGAACACCATGACCAAGCGTTTCTCGGGCCAGCCGGCGCGGGCGGCATTGATGGTGACCTTGACCTCGCTCGGGTGGTGACCGTAGTCATCCACCAGCATGGCCTTGCCACGGCCGGTCTCGAACTCGCCATATTGCTGGAAGCGGCGACCCACCCCTTCAAACTTGGCGAGCGCCTGGATGATGGCCTCGTCGCCAATGCCGTCTTCGGTCGCCACCGCGATGGCGGCGGCGGCGTTGAGCGCATTGTGGATGCCCGGCAGATTCAGGGTGACGGTCAGCTCGCCGGCATCCTTGCGACGGACCCGGAAGCGGCTGCGGTTGCTGGTCTGCACGAAGTCCAGCACCTGCACATCGGCATCCTCGGAAAGGCCGTAGGTCAGGGTTGGACGGGCGATCTCCGGCAGCATGCCGCGGATCACGGGGTCATCCACGCACACCACCGCCAGGCCGTAGAACGGCAGGTTGTGCAAAAAGTCGATGAAGGTGGCCTTGAGCCTGGAGAAGTCGCCGCCATAGGTGTCCATGTGATCCGCTTCGATGTTGGTCACGATGGAGACCATGGGTTGCAGATGCAGGAAGGAGGCGTCGCTCTCGTCCGCCTCGGCGATCAGGTAGCGGCTGCTGCCCAGGCGGGCATTGGTGCCGGCGCTGTTGAGCAGGCCGCCGATGACGAAGGTCGGATCCCGGTCGGCTTCGGCATAGATGCTCGCCACCAGGCTGGTGGTGGTGGTCTTGCCGTGGGTGCCGGCGACAGCGACCCCGTGGCGGAAGCGCATCAGCTCGGCCAGCATCTCGGCACGGCGCACCACGGGGATGCGCAGCTCGCGGGCGGCCAACAACTCGGGGTTGTCCTGCTTGATGGCGGTGGAGACCACCACCACGCTCGCCTCGTTCACGTGCTCGGCACTGTGTCCCACGAAGATATGGGCGCCCAGGGACGCCAGCCGCTCGGTCACCGCATTGCGGGACAGATCGGAGCCGGAAATCTGGTAACCCTCGTTGGCAAGCACTTCGGCGATCCCGCCCATACCGGCGCCACCTATGCCGATGAAATGGATGCGACGCACGCGGCGCATTTCGGGGATCACGGTACGCAGTTTTGCCAGTTCAACCTTGGTCATAGCTCTCTCTTCAAGTCTGCCGTCAGCGGTGTGCGCTCGGCGGCATCAATAAATACGGGGACAAGACTGCACGGCCTGGCCTGTGCAATCTTGCTCAACATGCTTTCTCGCTCCGCCCGCTGGCGAGCCGCTTGCACTCATCGGCAACCCGCTCGGCGGCATCTATGATGGCCACCCGACGGGCGGCCTGGGCCATGTACAGCAGGGTCTCCCTGCGTCCGGCGAGCCAGGAGAGACGAGCGGCCAATGAGGCCGGGGTCAGCTCGGACTGGGGCAGGAACTCGGCCGCCCCGCCGTCGACCAGGGTCAGGGCGTTGCGGGTCTGGTGATCGTCCACCGCATGGGGCAGAGGCACGAAGATGGCGGCCACACCGGCGGCAGCCACTTCGGAGACCGTCAGGGCCCCGGCGCGGCACACCACCAGATCGGCCCAGGCATAGGCATCCGCCATGTCCTTGATAAACTCGCTCACCTCGGCCTCGACGCCCAGCTCGGCATAGGCCTGCGCGACGGTCTCCCGGTTGCCCTTGCCGCACTGGTGGCGCACTGCGATGGGCACGCCGGCGGCGGCCACCGCTGGCGGCACCTGCTCGTTGAGCACCCGGGCACCCAGGCTGCCGCCGACGATCAGCAGCCGCAGCGGCTCGGCTCCGCTGCGCAGCTGGGGATCCGGCAGGGCCACCACTTCGGGACGCACCGGGTTGCCCACCACTGCGGTGCGGGCACTGGGCGCAAAGGCGCCGGGGAAGGCCATCAGTACCCGCTTGGCAAGGCGCGCCAGCAGCTTGTTGGTCATGCCGGCCGCCGCGTTCTGCTCGTGCAGCAGCAAGGGAATACCGGCGAGCCAGGCCGCCACGCCGCCCGGGCCTGAGGCGAAGCCCCCCATGCCGAGCACCACATCAGGGCGAATGTTTTTCAGCACGCGACGCGCCTGCAACACGGATTTGACGATGCGATAGGGAGCGACCAGCAGCCGCTTGATGCCGTTGCCACGCACCCCCTGGATGTCGATGAAGGAGATGGGGTAACCGTGGGCGGGCACCAGCTCGGCCTCCATCCGGTCGGCGGTACCGAGCCAGTGAATGGTCCAGCCCTGTGCCTTGAGGCGATCGGCCACGGCCAGCCCGGGGAACACATGGCCCCCGGTACCACCCGCCATCACCAGTAACGTCTTGCTCACGAAACCTCCCGCACACGCGCCTGGGCACTGGCCTGGCGCAACTCGAAATCGATACGAATCAACATGCTCACCGCCACCATCATGATGATGAGACTGGAGCCGCCGTAGCTGACCAGCGGCAGGGTCAGCCCCTTGGTCGGCATCATGCCGCTGGCGGCGCCGACGTTGACGAAGGTCTGGAAACTGAACCAGATGCCGATGCCGATGGCCAGATAGCCTTCATACAGCCGCTCGGCCACCAGCGCCTGATGGCCGAGCTTGAGTGCCTTCACCGCCAGCGCAAAGATGAGGAAGAGCGCACCCAGCACCCCCACGTAGCCCAGCTCCTCGCCCAGGATGGCGAACACGAAGTCGGTGTGGGCCTCCGGCAGGTATTCCATCTTCTGGATGGAGTTGCCCAGCCCCTCGCCAAACCAGCTGCCACGGCCGAACGCCATCAGGGACTGGGTCAGCTGGTAGCCGCTGCCGAAGGGATCGGCCCAGGGATCGAGGAAGGAGGTCACCCGCCGCATCCGATAGGGCTCTGCGATGATCAGGGTCACCACGGCGCTCACCCCCACCAGGATAAGACCGATGAACTGCACCATGCGGGCCCCCGCCAGGAACAGCATGCCGAGGGAGGTGACGAACATCACCACCACGGAGCCGAGGTCAGGCTGGGCCAGCAGCAGGGTGGCCACCACGAACAGCACCGCCATGGGTTTCATGAAGCCGATGAAGCGCTCGCGCACCTCGCTCTGGCGGCGTACCAGGTAGCCCGCCAGATAGACGAACAGCGCCAGCTTGCCGAACTCCGCCGGCTGCAGGTTGAAGGGGCCGAGCGGCAACCAGCGCACCGAGCCGTTGACGCTGCGCCCCACCAGCAACACCATGACCAGCATCAGGATGGCGAGCAGCAGCATGGGGCCGTTGTACTGCTGCCAGCGCGCCATGGGCACCTGCAGCACGAACCAGGAGATGCCGAGGGCCATCACCAGGAAGAGACCGTGCCGTTTGACGAACATGAAGGGGTCATCGCCGAGGGCAATCCCTTCGGGAATGGAGGCCGAGGCCACTATCACCAGGCCCACCGACATCAGCGCCAGCGCCAGCACCACCAGCTGCCGGTCGTAGAGACCGGCGGGACGCGCCGGCAACAACCAGCGCTGCAAGTAGCCTGCGACCACGCGAAGGGCGTTCATAGCATCATCACCAGTTCGGTAAAGCGATCGCCGCGAGCCTCGAAGGACTTGAATTGATCCAGGCTGGCGCAGGCCGGCGCCAGCAGCACCCAGTCACCGGGTCTGGCATCGGCGGCGGCCTTGGCGACGGCGTCATCGAGGGAGGCGACCTTCTCGGTCTGCTCACCGAGGGCGAGCAGTATGTCCGCATCCTGACCGAAGCAGTACATGTGATCGATCTGGCTGCCGAGCAACGCCTGCACAGGGCCGAAATCCTGGCCCTTGCCCTGACCACCGGCCAGCAGCAGCAAACGGCCCTTCACCGACTCGCGCACCCCGGCCACGGCGGCCAGGGTGGCCCCCACGTTGGTGGCCTTGGAGTCGTTGATCCAGCGCACCCCGTTCACCTCCCGCACGAAGCGGGCACGGTGGGGCAGGCCTTCGAAACGGCGCAGCACGGCGAGTTGCGGCTCCCGGGGAATGCCGACCGCATCGCACAGGGCCATAGCCGCCAGGGCGTTGGCCTGATTGTGGGCACCGACTATCTTCATTTCGTCCACCGCCAGCAGCGGCTCCCCGTGCAGGGTCAGCCAGTGGCGACCCGCCAGCTCGCAGCGGCCGTAGCCGTTGCAATCGAGCCCGAAGCTCTGCCACACCTGACCCACGTCGGGCAGGGTCTGGGGATCGTCCCGGTTGACCAGGATGTGCTGGGAGTGCTGATGGATCTCCATCTTGGCGGCGCGGTAATCCGCCATGCCCTGATAGCGATCCATATGATCTTCACTGAGGTTCAGCACCACGGACGCGGCGGCACGCAGACTGCAGGTGGTCTCCAGCTGGAAGCTGGAGAGCTCCAGCACGCAGAGATCCATGGGCTGCTTGAGCAGCTCCAGCGCCGGGGTGCCTATGTTGCCACCCACACCTACCTTGAGGCCCGCCTCGGCGATCATCTCGCCCACCAGGGTGGTCACCGTGCTCTTGCCGTTGGAGCCTGTGATGGCGATGACGGGGGTCTGGGTCTCGCGCACGAACAGCTCGATGTCGCCGACGATGCGCACCCCGAACTCGGCGGCGGCTTTCAGCTCGGGGGTCGCCAGGGCGATGCCGGGGCTCGCCACTATCATGTGCGCCTGCTTGAGCAGATCGGCGTCCAGCCCGTGAATCAGCTCCACCTCGGGGGGGAGTTGCTCCTTGCCCGGGGGATTGGCGCGGGTATCCATCACCAGGGGCGTGACACCACGACCGAGGAAGTAGTCCACGCAGGAGAGTCCGGTTTTGCCGAGTCCGATGATGATGACCATGGCTTACCTCACCTTCAGGGTGGCGAGGCCGAGCAGCACCAGCATGAGGGTGATGATCCAGAAGCGCACGATGACGCGCGGCTCCGGCCAGCCCTTCTTCTCATAGTGGTGATGGATGGGCGCCATGCGGAAGATGCGCACGCCGCGCAGCTTGTAGGACCCCACCTGCAGGATCACCGAGACGGTCTCCATCACGAAAACGCCCCCCATGATCACCAGCAGGAACTCCTGACGTACCAGCACGGCTATGGTGCCGAGCGCCCCGCCGAGGGCCAGGGAACCGACGTCCCCCATGAAGACCTGGGCCGGATAGGTGTTGAACCAGAGGAAGCCCAGACCCGCGCCCACGATGGCGGTACAGACGATCACCAGCTCGGAGGTATAGGGCACGTAGGGAATGTGCAGGTAGTTCGCGAAGTTCACGTTGCCGGTGGCCCAGGCGACAAAGGCAAAGCCCCCCGCCACCATCACGGTCGGCATGATGGCCAGACCATCCAGGCCGTCGGTCAGGTTGACCGCATTGGAGGTACCGACGATGACGAAGTAGGTCAGCACGATGAACATCAGACCGAGCTGCGGCATCACATCCTTGAGGAAGGGCACCACCAGCTGGGTCTGGCCGTCATGGGTCGCGGTGGCATAGAGGAACACAGCCACGGCCAGGGCGACTGCCGACTGCCAGAAGTACTTCCAGCGGGCGATCAGCCCATCGGTGTTCTTGCGTACCACCTTGAGGTAGTCGTCGGCAAAGCCGATGGCGCCGTAGGCGCCGAGCACGAACAGCACCAGCCAGACATAGGGGTTGTCGAGGCGGCTCCAGAGCAGCACAGAGATGAAGATGGCCGCAATGATCATCAGGCCCCCCATGGTCGGGGTGCCCTTCTTGCTGAGGTGTGACTCGGGGCCGTCGTTGCGGATCACCTGGCCGAATTTCAGGATCTGCAGGCGGCGGATGAGGCGCGGCCCCATCCAGAGCGCCACCACCAGACCCGTGATGATCGACAGGATGGCGCGGAACGTCAGGTAGGAGAAGACGTTGAAGAAGGTGAAGTGCGGGGTGAGCAGTTCCGCCAGCCAGACTAGCATGTGGCTGACTCCTGACGGTCAACGACCATCTTGACGATATCTTCCATGCGGGAACCGCGGGCACCCTTGACCAGGATCGAGATTTCTTGATGTGTATTTATCATTTGCGCAAGCACTTCAAACAACGACGCCTTGTTATCGAAATGTCGACCCGCCGCGGCATCTGCGGTGTGACGACTCTGTTCCCCTACCGTCAGCACGGCGTCGAGGCCCTGCTCGCGGGCGTGGTGTCCGACCCGGGCGTGCTGGGCCGCGGACTCCTCACCCAACTCCTTCATGTCACCGAACACCAGCACCTTGTAGCCGCTCATGGCGGTCAGGGCATCGATGCCCGCCAGCACGGACTCCACGCTGGCGTTGTAGGTGTCATCCACCAGGGTGAGACCACCCCAGCGCTGCACGCAGAAACGGCCCTTGACCGGTGCCATCTGCTCCAGCCCCGCCTTGACGGAGGTGAGCGAAGCGCCAAGGGCCAGGGTACCGGCGGCGGCAGCCAGAGCATTGGCCACGTTGTGGCGGCCCGGAATGGCCAGGGTCAGGTTCACCTCCCCCTGGGGAGTCACCATCACGAATTCGGCGCAGCCCTGCCCGTTGAGCGCTATGTCGCGGGCATGGAAGGGCTGGCTCTGATCCTCGAGGGAGAAGGCGCACTGGATGCCCCGCTCCCGCCACTTCGGCCAGAACTCGTTGTCGGCATTGACGATGGCGGTGCCGCCCTCGCTCAGGCCCTCAAAAATCTCGCTCTTGGCGTGGAACACCCCTTCCAGGGAGCCGAAGCCTTCCAGATGGGCGGCGGCCACGTTGTTGATGATGGCGGCATCGGGTCTGGCCAATGAGGTGGTCCAGGCGATCTCCCCCGGGTGGTTGGCACCCAGCTCCATCACCGCAAACCGGTGCTGAGGTTCGAGGCGCAGCAGGGTGAGCGGCACCCCCACTTCGTTGTTGAAGTTGCCGGCGGTGGCCAGCACCTCCCCCTCACAGCGCAGGATGGCGGTCGCCATCTCCTTCACCGTGGTCTTGCCACAGCTGCCGGTGATGGCCAGCACTTTCGGATTGATGCGCTCGCGCACCAGCTTGCCGAGGCGCCCCAGTCCCTTGAGGGTATCGGCCACCATCAGTTGCGGTATGGCCAGGGGCAGCTCGCGCTCCACCAGCAGGGCAGAGGCCCCTGCCTGAAGGGCCTGGTCGCAGAAATCGTGGGCGTCGAAACGCTCGCCACGCAGCGCGACGAACAGCGCCCCCTTGCCCAGGGTGCGGGTGTCGGTACTGACCGCCGTGATCTCGTGGTCGCCGCCGATCAGACGGGCATCGAGCACCTGCGCCAGCTCGGCAAGCCTGAGGGTCATCATCTGAATGACTCCATTAATGTGTGCAAGGCGGCCGCGACGGTTTCCCGATCGCTGTAGTGCCGCTTGTCGGTTCCAATGATCTGATAATCCTCGTGGCCCTTACCGGCCACCAGGATGATGTCCTGCTTGCTCGCCTGGCTCAGTGCCAGCTGGATCGCCTTGACCCTGTCGTGCTCGATCTGCACGGCGGCAGGATCGCGAAGGCCCGCCACCATGTCCGCCATGATCTGCTCCGGCGCCTCGGTACGGGGATTGTCGTCGGTCAGGATCACGCAGTCCGCATGTTGCTCCGCCATGGCGGCCATCATGGGCCGCTTGCCGCGATCCCTGTCGCCACCACAGCCCACCAGGCACCAGAGCCGGCCTTCGCAGTGCACCCGCAGGGCCTGCAATGCCTTCTCCAGCGCATCCGGGGTATGGGCATAATCGACCACCGCCAGCGGCGCCTTGCCACCGCCGAAGCACTCCATGCGACCGGTCACGGGTTGCAGTTTCGGGGCACTGGCCAGCAGTGCATCGAAGTCATAACCCAGTACCAGCATGGCGCCCATGGCGGCCAGCACATTGCTGACGTTGAAGCGGCCGAGCAAGGGGGCGGATAATACACCATTCCCCCAGCTGGAGTTAATGCGCGTGTCAAATCCTTGTTGGTGGAAATGGGGATCCTGCGCCGTCAACTGTCGCCCGGCATGGTTTTCAATCGGGCCATGCACGCCGAAGGCCACCGCGCCGGGGTAGGCTGCCAGCCACTGGCGCCCCAGACGGTCGTCGGCATTGATGACCGCACAGGGCTCGTCCACCAGTTTCAACAACTCTTCCTTGGCGGCGCCATAGGCCTCCATGGTGCCGTGATAATCCAGATGATCACGGCTCAGGTTGGTGAACACAGCCGCGGAAAACGGCAGGGCTGCGACGCGGTGCTGCACCAGACCGTGACTGGAGACTTCCATCGCCACCAGGCTCGCCCCCTGCTCCTGCAGGGCGGCCAGATTGGCCTGCACCTGGACGGCGCTGCCGGTGGTGTTTTCCGCTTCGATCAGATTGCCAAACAGGCCATTGCCTATGGTGCCCATCACCCCGGCCTTGCCTCCCAACAGGGTGCGCCAGTTGGCGACCAGCAGGGCCGTGGTGCTCTTGCCGTTGGTGCCAGTGATGCCCACCAGTTGCAGCTTCTGCGCCGGATGGTCATAGAAATGGCCGGCCAGTTCGGAGAGACGAGCGGGCAGATCCTTGAGCCCGAAACAGGGGATCGAGGTGGCGGGGGCCACAAATTCCCCATCCTCCTCAAACAGGACGGCGGTCGCTCCCTGAGCCACCGCCTGTTCGATGAAACGCCTGCCATCCATCTGGTGGCCCCGGATTGCCACGAAGAGAGAACCGGGCCCGACTCGCCGGCTGTCGAGCTGGATGTCGGTGAGCGCGAGCGCCGGGGCATGGATGCCGAAATGGCTCATGAGTTGATCAAGTGCGCGGGGCGGCAGCATGGGAAGCCTCCGAATGGACAGGAATGCAGGCGCTCAGGGAGTGCGGCGCCATGGAAAACACCCCGACGACGGCGGGGTAGACAGAGAAACACAGATACCTGTCAGGTACGAGGTGCGCCATGGGCGGCCTCCGTACGGGCAAGCTTCGCCGGCACCTCGGGGGGAATGGCGTCGGGACGAATGTTGAAGAGTTGCAGCACGCCCCCCATGGCCTCGGCGAACGGCGGGGTCGCCACGGCACCGCCGTAATAGGCATCGCCCTTGGGCTCGTTGATCACCACCACCATGACGAAACGGGGGTTGCTGGCCGGTGCGAAACCGGCAAACCAGGCCATGTAGTCCTTGCCGTAGCCACCGGCGACGGCGACCTTGGCGGTACCACTCTTGCCGCCGACCCGATAACCCGGGATCTGCGCCTTGGGAATGGCATTGCTGACCACGTACTCCAGCGCCTGCAGCATGGCGGTGGCGTTGTTGTGGTCGATGACCTGCTCACCCTTGGGCGGCTGGGTCACCTTGATGATGGAGAGCGGCACCCGCTTACCCTTGTTGGCCAGGGTGGCGTAGGCGGAGGCCAGTTGCAGCGGGGTGACCCGCAGGCCATAGCCGAACGACAGGGTCGCCCGCTCGATGTCGGACCAGCGGCGGCGCTGGGGTAACATGCCGCTGCTCTCCCCCATCAGGCCGCTGCCGGTATCCATCCCGAAGCCGACCATGCTGAGGGTGTTGATCATCTCCTGAGCCGGCATCCGCAGCGCGATGCGCGACATGCCGATGTTGGAGGAGTAGCGCAGTATGTCGTACAGGTTGGTCGCCTTGTGAATGCTCACGTCGCGGATCTGCTTGGCCCCGATGTACAGGGGACCTCCGGGTATGGTGTCCTTCCAGCTGGTGACGCCCGCCTGCAGGGCGCTGAGCAGGATCAGCGGCTTGACGGTCGAACCCGGCTCGTAAGTGTCCGTTACCACCCGGTTGCGCACCCGGAAGCTCTGGTACTGGCCCCGGTTGTTCGGGTTGTAGGAGGGGGTGTTGACCATGGCGAGCACTTCGCCCGTCTTGACGTCCAGCATCACCATGGAGCCGGAGGTCGCCTTGTTCTCGTCGGTGGCGCGCTTGAGGGCGCGGTAGGCCAGCGCCTGCACCCGCTGATCGATACTGAGCTGCAGATCGTTGGCGTGCTTGCCCTCCTTGACCAGGCCGAGCCGCTCGATGACCCGGCCCTGCCTGTCCTTGCGCACCCGCATCTCGCCCGGGGTCGCGGTCAGCCATTCGTTGTAGCTGCGCTCTATCCCCTCGATGCCGCTGCCGTCTATGTTGGTCACCCCCACCAGGTGGGCGCTGATCTCGCCGGTCGGGTAGAAACGGCGCGCTTCGGGGCGCAGGTAGATGCCCCCCAGCTTGAGACCCTTGATGTACTCCGCAACGGCAGGGGTCACCTGACGCTGCAGATAGACGAAGCGCTTGCTGGGGTTGGAGATGCGGTGCTTGAGGGTGTTGATGTCGAGCTTGAGCACGGCGGAGAGCGCCAGCCAGGCGCGCTCGTTGTGGATGGCGCCGGACTCGTGGACCGTCTTGGGATCGGCCCAGACCGCCTCGACCGGCACCGAGACCGCCAGCTGCTCGCCGTTGCGGTCGGTGATCATGCCGCGCACCGCCTGGGTGGAGGTGGTACGCAGGGAGCGCATGTCCCCCTCCTGGCGCAGCCTGTCCGGATCTATCACCTGGATCCAGGCCAGCCGCAGGATCAGGCCGGCAAACGCAATCCCGATGAAAAACACCAGAGTGCGAAAGCGCCACGGGTAGAGTGACGGAGCTTTCGCCTTGGCTTTGTCCTTTGCCGGAGCCTTGGTGGCGGCCTTGCGTGTCATGGTTGTGTAATTACCTTCTCGGTGGTCACCAGCGGGCGAGCCATCTGCAATTTATCCATGGCCAGACTCGCGACCCGGGAGTGTTCGGCCAGGGTACCCTGCTCCAGCAGCAGGTGCCGCCACTCGATGTTGAGCCTGTCCTCTTCCGCCATCAGGTCATTCTGCTTGGCCGTCAGCCCGCGAGTCATGTTGGTCACCAGGATCACCGCAAAGGCGGTGATCAGCACGGCCAGGGTCAGCACGACCTGCAGCTTGTGACGCCAGAGATCACCGATGATCTCCCTGGCCAGATGAATGCGTACCTCGCTCATGACTCAATCCGCCAGACGCTGGGCGACTCGCAGCACCGAGCTGCGGGATCGGGTGTTTTCGGTGACTTCATGTTCGGAAGGTTTGAGCGCCTTGCCGACCGACTTCAACTTGCGGCCACCGGCTAGCTGCGCCTCGGTCAACGGGATGCCATGGGGCACTTCCGGCCCCTTCTCGTGCTTGCGGATGAAGTGCTTGACCAGGCGGTCTTCCAGGGAGTGGAAGCTGATGACGGAGAGGCGGCCATCGGTCGCCAGCGCCTGCAGGGCACCGTTCAGCGCGGTTTCGATCTCGTCCAGCTCGCTGTTGATATAGATGCGGATGGCCTGGAAGCTGCGGGTTGCCGCATGCTTGCCCTTCTCCTTGCTCGGGTTGACCCGGGCAATCATCTCCGCCAGCTGACGGGTGCGCACATAGGGTTCGGTGACGCGGTCATGGACGATGGCGCGGGCAATCTTCTTGGCGAAACGCTCCTCGCCGAAGGTCTTCAGCACCCAGGCGATGTCATCCACGTCGGCGCGAGCCAGCCACTCGGCAGCGCTCTGGCCCGTGGTCGGGTCCATCCGCATGTCGAGGGGACCGTCTTTCATGAAGCTGAAGCCGCGCTCGGCGTCGTCGAGCTGGGGAGAAGAGACACCCAGATCCAGCAGGAAGCCGTCGATCTTGCCCAGCAGGCCGCGATCGCTCAGGTAAGTGGTGATGCCGGAGAAGGGGCCGTGCACTATCTCGAAGCGGGGATCCTGGATCTTGGCCGCCTCGGCAATGGCCTGGGGATCCCGGTCGATGGCGATCAGACGGCCGTTCGGGCCCAGATGCTGGAGAATCAGACGAGAGTGACCACCCCGGCCAAAGGTACCGTCGACGTAGATACCGTCCGGCTTGATGGCCAGCCCTTCGACGGCTTCGTGCAACAGCACTGTGATGTGTTCAGCGGCTTGGGTCATTTATAAAGAAAAATCCTGTAGTCGTGGTGAACTTGCCCAGTCGTCCTCGGGCAGGCCCAGGATGTCGTCATTGATCTGTTGTTGCCAGCGGGCTTCATCCCACAACTCAAACTTGTTGAGCTGACCCACCAGCATGATCTTCTTGTCCAGCCCCGCGTGGCTACGCAGTGGCTGGCTCAGCAGCAGACGGCCATTGCCGTCCAGTTCGCACTCGGTAGCGTGTCCGAGCAGCATGCGCTGCAGGCGGCGTTCCGCCGGATTGGTACTGGAAAGGGTCTTGAGCTTGCGCTCTATCTCTTCCCATTCACTCAGGGGGTAAAGCAGCAGACAGGGATGGGCTATGTCGATGGTGCAGACCAGCTGGCCGTCGCGCTCGGAGCGCAGCCAATCTCGATATTTGGTCGGAATCGCCAGTCGCCCTTTGCTGTCCAGGCTGATGGCGTGAGCGCCACGCAACAAATTGCAGTCCCCGAAGGTGAGTTATGGAGGCAAATTGCCCAATAAAACCACTTTGATCCACTTTTCTCCACCATGAAGTTTAAGGACGAGCAGGGGGCTTTTCAAGCAAGGATCTCGGGCATGGGGAACATATTGACGCAGCGCAGGGAGGCTACAGATTAAATGAGTTGATTTTCCACAAGTTATTCATGATCGAATTAAATTTATCCAATCATCTGGGGGCCATAAATAATCGGTTTCAGGGTGAAATGATGAAACGAAACAGTACGACGGCGCACAGAATAATGCTCACCCCCACCACCGGGTAGATGATATAGCCATCTCCTGCCCGCCGGGCACGCAGCACCACCAGCTGGCAGAGCAGCAGGTTATAGAGGATCAGAAGAAAAGTCAGCAGGAGGTTGGAACCAAATGTCAGCTCATTGGCATACATGACATAGAGCCACATCAAACCAAAATTAACGAGGATCAGATAAAGCAGAAATTTCTGAATCGCCCTGCCCGCCTTTGGGGTCTTTTTTACTCGTGTTATCATGCTTATCACGTCCTGGATACCACATGAACAGTCGACAGATATTGTCAAAAACTGTTGAGATATATCGTGTTTTTATCATTTACCCGCCAGGCAGTGCCCTTTTTTGTCAAATTGTCACTTCACCTTCTCACCGGCTTGTCTCTGCTGAACAGTGCCCATGGCCATGCCTACGATAAGTATCATTGGCAGGCGGGCTTTCCTACCCCCATCGGTGGCGCGGGTGCCGAACTGGTCACTCAGCAGACCCGGTTTCTGCTGCAGCAACGCAGCCACCTGCAGACCAGGATCATCCAGTCACAACCCATGATCCGCTGGGTGGAGCAACAGGTCAGTGCACGCAAGCTCCCTGCCATGCTGGCCTTCCTTCCCCTGATCGAGAGCAGCTATCGGCTGGACGTGGTCTCCTCTGCCGGGGCCGCCGGCCCCTGGCAACTGATGCCAGATACCGCAACCCGTTTCTCCGTCCCCATGACGGCCAGCTTCGATGGCCGTTATTCCCTGCCCCTGGCAACGGAGGCCGCGCTCTCCTATCTCGGATGGTTGTATCAGTTCTTCGGGCAGGACTGGCTGTTGGCCCTGGCAGCCTATAACGCGGGAGAAGGGCGGGTGCTCAAGGCGGTGCTCAAGGCCGGGACGCGCAATCTGTGGGAGCTTCAGCTACCGACCGAGACCCGCCTCTATGTGGCGCGCTTCATCGCCCTCTCCCAGTTGCTGGACAGGGCTGAGTACCATCAGTTTCTGCTGCCATCCTGGCAGGAGGGAGAGAGTATTAGGGTGTGGCGACAGCCGGGTGACTGCTCCTTGCTGAGCTGGGCCATGGCTCGCGGAGTGTCCATGAACGAGGCGAGCCGGTGGAATCCGGCCTGGCGGTTGCCCGAGGCACAGGGAGTGAGCGACTGCCCCATCGTCTATGGGCAGGGCAAGGCCCCCACGGACAGCCGACCGCATGAGCGGCCAATGATGGCGCGTGCCGTGTCGCTGGAGAGTCTGCATGACCCCCTGCTGTTGCAGCCGGCAAGGGGGCTGGACATGGGACGAGGGGGGATCAGTCTTGAACGGTTGCCGGATCCACTGGGATTGGAGCAGGCGCGCCCTCTGCTGGCGCCATGAAGCAGTGACGCCAGTGGCTGAGCACGGGGGCGAGATCGACGGACTCGGGATCGGCCCAGCGCGCACCGTAGAAACTGAGGTACTGGCCTATCGCCCGGCGATGGGTGATCCGGCACTCCAGCACTATCTGCGGCGACAATGACAGGCTGACGGTATCGGGCAGCACGAAGCGGGCCGGGGCCAGAAAGCCGACGCCCCCCGGCCCTATGTCCTTGATCACCGCCCGACCTATGCGCTTGTCAAACAGCAGGCCAGAGACCATGAGCCGGGCCGCAATGCCGCAGCTCTGGGACTCCAGCGGCGTGCTGCCATCGTGCAGATACCAGCGGGGTACCTTGCGCCTGGGATCGTTGAACGGGGTCACTTCCGGCAGATCGAGATCAGGGGTTCCCATGGGCAATGGCATCCTTGGCTTGCTGGGTGGCGGCTTGGGTTTGAGCGCTGAACAGCTGCTCCAGGCTCTTCTCCGCCTGAGTCGTCATCACCAGCAGTTCGATGCGACGGTTCTGGCTGCCTCTGGGGTCGGCGGTGTTGTCCAGCATGGTGTCCGACATGGCGACCACCTGTCCCACCCGCTCGTGGGGCATGCCGCCGGCGAGCAGGACCCGTCTCGCCATCATGGCGCGATCGGAGGAGAGTTCCCAGTTGCTGTAGTTGTCACCGGCAAAGGGCGTGCTGTCGGTGTGACCGGAGATCATGACCCGGTTCTCCACGCGCTGGAATATAGGCGCAAGCGCCATCAGCAGATGGCGGAAGTAGGGGCTGATGCGGGCGCTGCCACGGTTGTACATCTCGCGCTCGTCATCATCGCGGATCAGGATGCGAAGCCCCTGGGGCACCAGTTGCAGCTCCAGGTTGTTTCTGGCCTGCATCTGATCCGCCATGGATCCGATGAAACCGGCCAGCTGCTTCATCTGCATCTCCCCCTCGATCTTGCCCACCAGCAGGTTCTCGTAGCCCCCCTGTGCGCCGTCGGTGAAGATGCTGCGATTGCGCTCCATGTGTCTGGGCATCCGCTGCCCCTCTTCCACAAACTGCGGGCTCAACTCCTCCAGCACCGAGGGATTGCCGCCGAGATCCACCGGATAGGGGCTGTTGCGGATATCGAAGGGGTTTGCCTCGCTGTCCATGATGCTGTAGTCACGCAGGCGGCTGGCAACCACCTCGCGCTCCTCCTGGCTGGAGACGGCCAGGATCCAGAGCACCATGAAGAAAGCCATCATCGCCAGGGTGAAATCGGCAAAGGCGACCTTCCATGCCCCGCCCCCCTTTGGGCCACTGCTGCGCCGCTGCTGGCGCTTGATGATGATCTGCTCGTGATTGCGCATTACATGGCCCTGTTGGTCACCCAGTCTTCCAGTTCAAGGAAGCTGGGTTTCACGTCGGGCTCCAGCATCTTGCGGCCGGAATCGACGGAGAGCAGCGGCGTCTTGCCGCGCAGCTGGGCGATCAGGATCGACTTGATACACATCAGCATGCCGATGCGGCGCTTGACCATCTCCTCCATGGCATTGCTGATGGGCTCCAGCAGGCAGTAGCAGAGGAAGATGCCGATGAAGGTGCCCACCAGGGCCGCGGCCACGTGCACCCCGATGTTGCTGAGAGGACCGTCGAGCTGCTGCATGGTGATGATGATCCCCATCACGGCTGCCAGGATCCCGAAACCGGGGCAGGCCTCCCCCGTCTTGTGCAGGGCATGGGACGGCTTGAGCATGTCCTCTTCGATGGCCATGATCTCCTGCTCCAGTATGGTGTCGAGCTCATGGGGGGTGATCTTGCCCATGCCGAGCAGGCGCAGGTTGTCGATGATGAAGCCGAGCAACTGCGGATCTTCCGACACCTGGGGATACATCAGGAAGACGGAGCTCTGCTGCGGATTCTCGACGTGCTCGTCCAGCGCCTTCATCCCCTTGTTGCGGGTCTCCTCCAGCAGTTGATGCATCAGGGTCAGCAGCTCGCGGTAGATCTCCTTCTCATCCTTGTTGGACTTGAAGCAAAGCTTCACCTGACGCCACATCTCATGCATCACCTCCTTGGAGTTGCCAAGGAACATGGAGCCGGCGGCGGCCCCTATGATGATGATGAGCTCGGCGGGTTGCCACAGGGCGATGGGCCGCCCCCCGGCCATCATGAAGCCGCCAAGCACACAAATGAAAATGACACCAAGACCGATCTGTTTTTGCATGTATGCTCCCGCAGAATTCAAGAAGACTCCCCCACAGGGAGAGGCATTAATATATGGAGTCGACCAAACGCTGCTTGAGCTGAAGGACGCACTGCTTGTGCAGCTGGCACACCCGCGATTCGGTCAGACCGAGTACCAGCGCTATCTCCTTCATGTTCAGCTCCTGCTGGTAATAGAGGGAGAGCAGCAGTTGCTCCCGCTTGTCCAGGGAACCGAGCACCTTGCCGAGGGTCATGGCAAGGTCCACGTCGTCGGACTCCGAGGCCGGTGCCCTGCCGCCGTTTTCCAGCCACTCCTCCAGGCTCTGCAAGGCTTCGGCCTGGCTGGCATAGGCCAGCTGGCGCACCTCCTCCACTGAGCAGCCCAGCGCCTGCGCCAGCTCCTGTTCGGTCGGGTTGCGACCCAGCCGGTTGAACAGCTCCCGCTGCACCTGGTTGTGCCCGTGCACCTGCTGGCGCAACTGACGGGGGCGCCAGTCGAGGCGGCGCAGCTCGTCCAGCATGGCGCCACGGACCCGCTTGAACGCATAACTCTCGAACTGGGCATCCGGCTCGCTGCCATAACGGCGCCAGGCCTCGAGCAAGCCCATCATGCCGACCTGCTCCATGTCCTCCTGATCGAAACAGGCACTGACCTGGCTGCGCAGGTGAGTGGCCGCCCGCTTCACCAGCGGCAGATAGCGGGTCAGGATCGCCTGCTCGCCAGTACGGGGGGGCGAGGGGGTCAGTTCGCAGGGAGTGTCCCAGCCAGCGTCCATCATTTCCGTTACTGCACCAGTACCTTGGTGACCAGCACTTCATCCAGATAGGGCTTGTAGCCATACCCTTGCAGTGTCGCTACCAGCTTGCCAAGCAGAGAGGTCTGCAGGGCGGAGATGTTTTGCAGCTCCAGCTTCACCGCATCGTGGGAGCGATGGCTGAAATATTGCACCATGGCATTGCGGATCAGGGGGGTCAGCTCGTTGAGCGTCTCCAGCTGCTGGGGATTGTGAGTCACCAGCGCCAGCTCCAGCACCAGATAATGAGGTTCTGTGTCCCCCTCCAGGCTGATGACGAAACGCTCCATCGGCTTGAACAGCGGCGTCTTGCTCAGCTCGGGCTTGGCCTCCGCCAGCCCCAGCCAGACGGCAACCGTATCTCGCTTGAGATAGGCGCCATAGGCCAGCGCCGCCAGCAGACACAGTGCCATCACCATCAACATCATCCACTTCATGACACGCCGCATAATTTGAAATCACTCTCGCTATTGCCAGATTGTAAAAATGTCACACCAGGGTATTGAGCCAATCCTGGCCAGCACCGCCCGATGCATCTTGTTCTTCCTGCCACTGTCGCCGACCCGCCAGGATCTTCTCCTGCTGCCAGCGATCGCCCCGCTCCTGCTCTCCCCCCTGACCGACGTTCACTTCGACGCCGCCGGCATGGTGAGGGGCCAGGCTCATCCGCAGCCGCTCCATCGACTGGATCATGGCCTCGCGCACCGCAGGGTTGGTCACGTTGAGCTGCACGCTGAGCCGATCCCCCTCGACCCTGACCGTCAATTCGAGACGCCCCAGCTCCGGGGGATCGAGGCGAATGTGCGCCTGCTTGATGCCCTGATTCACCTGCAGCTCGAGCTTGTCCTTCAAGACGTCCACCAGTTGCTGCCCCCACTGGGTCTGGTTGTCGCTCAGGCGGGCCGGGGCCCATTGATACTCGGCCGTCCTGGTCAGTGGCGAGGGCGCCAGAGCGGACATGCCTCTGAGATCCGAGACAAGGGACTCCCGCTCTGACGAGCCATCCGCACCAGGCAGGGGAGGCAAGCCCGCCATCGATTTACCGTGCAGCAGCGACGACTCGGCCTGAGCGGCCGGTTGCACCAGCTGACGGGCAAACTCCCCGGTGAGCGAGGCGCTCATCTCCCGGCGCCCCGACACCAGATCCATCGGCAGGCTGCGATCCGTTTCCAGCCGCTCGTGGCGCACCAGGGCACGCAGGGCGGGTGAGACGGCGGGTGCGTCATCCTGAACGCCCCCGGCATCCGGCGCCAGGGAGGAGATGTCCGGGGTCTGACGCAGTGGCGGCAGGCGCCCCCCCTCGTCAGGGCGAACAAACACGGGCTGCATATGGGTAAAGGCGTGCAGTTGCTCCGTCACATCCTGCTCGGACAAGTCCGCCTCCTCGACCTCGGTGTCCGGGGCCGGAGCTTCATCGAGCGGCAAGATGGCAGGGGCTTCCTGCTGGAACTCCAGAGGCTGATACTGCCCTCCCTGCCCCTCGGGTTGACGAGCGAGGCGCGTGAAGCCAGGGGGATCGAGATTGGGGGCCGGGTCTGAACCGACGAAGGGGATCATGCCCATGCCTGCGCCTCGTCATAGGCTTGCAGCCCTTCCCGTCTGAGGGAGAGGGCGTCCCACTCCTGCTTGCGCTGGGCGGTCTCCTGCTGGCAAAGCGCCAAGGCTTCCTGATGCCAGTGACGCACCTGATCCCGGGCCGGTACCAGGGATTGCCACAATGCCGGTTGCTGGCGCAGCTGGTCGACGAGCCGGGCCAGGCGATGATCCGCCAGACGCACCGCGTCCCACTGCCCGGCACGGGCCTGCTGTAGTATCAGACGTCCCAGCCCCAATAGCTGGCGCTGGCGAGTCTCGCGTTCCGTGCTGGGCGGCACGGCCCCGGTCATGGACATGATGATGGCCCCAAAATAAGACGACCTTGCCAGTAAGCAAGGAGCAGGCCAGATATGTAGTTGTGGTATTTCAATGCGTTAGCCGCAGCCCTTGGCGGATGAGGAAGGGGGACTTCCGCATCAGCGAGGATGGCGGGCCATGGCTTCCCAACCATCTTTCAGCTCCAGCAGGATGCGACGCACCTCGGCAAAGCCGGCGACGTCGTTGCCCACGCTGATCTCGAACAACCGCTGCCCGCAATAGTCGTACAGGCGGTGCAGGTTGGCCGCCAGCTCCCCCCCCTTGTCCATGTCGAGAGCGCTGTCGAGCCCTCCCAGGATCTGCAGACACTTGTTGATGGACTGACCCTTGCGCTCATACTGCCTGACCAGGATATGGCCCTCGGCCCTGGCTATCTCGTCGAGCAGCCCATCCATCAGCATCAGCACCAGCTGGTGCGGATCGGCGCTCGCCGCCTTGGCCTGGGTGGCGGCGAACTGATAGGCGTCATAGCCTTCTTGGGGTTCAAACATAAAGACTCACTTATTCAGGGAATACGGGATCACCGACTCACAACGCGCCCATGGTTTGCAGCATCTGGTTCATGGTGGTGAACTGATTGAGGTAGCGCTTATACGCGGAATCCATACGACGATCCAGCGCCTCCATGCGCTCGTTGACCCGCTTCTCGTTCGCCTCCAGACCCGTCTTGCGCCCCTTGAGTGCACCGTCCCGCTTGGTGTAGGGATCGAGTGCGTTGCTCATCCGCTTGAGCAGGCCGTCATCCCCCATCAAGGCCTTGCCAAGCAGCTCGGGATCCTTCTCCAGCGCCTTGTTGAAGTCGGTCTCGTTGAAGGAGAGCTTGCCCGCCTTGTCGGTCTTGATCCCAAGGCTGCCCAGGGTCAGATCGCCGGGCAGATCCCGCACGCTGCGGGCCAGCATGCTCTTGAGACTGCGCACCCCGCTGTCGGAGGAGAGGGCCCCCGGCGCCTTGGGATCGCTGGAGGTCATCTTGGCCAGCTCATCCACCAGCTCGTTGTAGCTATCGACGAATTTCTTGAGGGAGCCGGTCACCGCCTCCTTGTCCTGATCCACCGTCACCAGCAGGGGCGCGTCATCGACCTTCTGCGCCTTGGTCAGCTGGAAGGTCAGGCCGTCCACCACGTTCTCTATCTTGTTGCTGGCGGAGGTGATGGTGAGCGGGTTGTCGCCCCCCATCCGCAGCTTGGCGTCCTGCGCCTGGGTGATGTCGGTCTTGCCGGTGACGGCCACCCCGAGGGCATTGGCACTATCTCCGCTATAGCCCAGGGTGATGGCGTTCTCCACCCCGCTATCCTTGCTGGTCAGCACCATGCTGACCTTGCCGTCGGTGCGCACCAGGGTCGCCTTCACGCCCGGGTTGTCCTTGGCGTTGTTGATCTGGGAGACCAGATCCTTGGCGGTGGCACCGGCCGGCAGGGTCGCCAGATCGATGTTCATGGTCTTGCCCTTGACGGTCAGGGAGAAGACGCCGTCGGCGGGCAGCGGCGCAGTGTCGCTATCGAGCTGCAGGCCGACCTGATGGGACTGGGCAAGCTGCTCCACGAAGAAGTTGTACTGGCCCGAGCTGGCCTTGCCATTGCTCGTCACCGTCATGATCCCCTCCTGGGACATGGTGGCCTTCTGCGCCTGCAGGCTGGTCGCCTTGTTCAGGTCCTTGAGCAGGGTCTGGAAGCTCGACAGCTTGGTCGTGAGCGTGCTGATGGCGCTCTGTTGTCCCTTGACGCTGTCCAGCTGCTTCTTCAGCAGCTTGTCCATGTTCTGGCGCTCGATGGCCACCAGTTGCATCGCCGTGCTGGCCGGATCTATTTGCATCTTTATCCCCTCATTCAGTGGCATGCCTGTTGGAAAACACCGGCTCGGCCCTTTCCAACCGACAAGCGATTGTCAGACAAGGGCCGCCCCTTTCGAAGCGGCCATGCAATCCATCAACGCAGCAGAGAAGTTACCATGCCGGTCATCTGGTTGGAGTTGGACAGCACTGACATGCCAGCCTGCATCAGCATCTGGTTCTTGGTCATGTTGGTGCTCTCCTGGGCGAAGTCGGCATCCATGATGCGACCGTTCGCCATGTCGGTGTTCTCTTTCATGTTGGAGAGGTTGTTGACGGTGTGCTCCAGACGGTTGATGTTGGCACCGAACTGGGAACGGGCGGTACCGATCAGATCCAGGGCATCTTCCATCTTGGTGATCTGCGCATTGAAGTCAGTGGACGCCAGGGCAGTCGCTGCCACATCGGCGGCGGCCAGATCCGTGGTCGCCGTGGTGATGGCGGTGTTGACAGCCTTGACGTTGGTGTCGGCCTTCACATCCAGCTTCTCGGCAGCGGTGCCACCGATCTGGAAGGTCACGGTGCCAGCTTCGAACTTGCCACCTGCGCCGATCAGGGCCTCACCACCAAACTTGGTGTTGTCGCTGATGTTCTTCAGCTCGGCGGTCAGCTCCTTCATCTCGGTCCCCATGGCCAGACGATCTTCCGCGCTCGCGGTACCGTTGGCACCCTGGGTGGCCAGATCCTTCATGCGCTGGACGATGTTGGTCATCTCGTCCATGGCGCCTTCGGCGGTCTGCATCATGGAGACGGCGTCCTGGGCGTTGCGCATGCCAACCTTCTGACCGTTGGACTGGGCTTGCAGACGGGTAGCCATCTGCAGGCCGGCGGCATCATCGGCGGCAGAGTTGATGCGCAGACCGGTACCCAGGCGCTGCATGGCGGTGCCCAGCATCTTGTTGGTGGAATTCAGCTGGTTCTGGGTGGTCAGAGAGGCGAAATTAGTGTGAATGGACAAACCCATGGTTCTACTCCTCAAAAAGGCTGCAATGCAGCGGGGATCTCTACGACAAGGAGAAGCGACAGGGGAGGCTCAAGACTTGAATGGCAAATGAAAATGAGGGTGAAAAAGGCGAGGAAGGCAGAGGAAGAAACGTTCAGGAAGGGAAAACAGGCACCCATCCAGCGGATGGGTGCCACAGATATCAACGCAGCAGGGAAGTCACCATGCCGGTCATCTGGTTGGAGTTGGACAGCACGGACATGCCAGCCTGCATCAGCATCTGGTTCTTGGTCATGTTGGTGCTCTCCTGGGCGAAGTCGGCATCCATGATGCGGCCGTTCGCCATGTCGGTGTTCTCTTTCATGTTGGAGAGGTTGTTGACGGTGTGCTCCAGACGGTTGATGTTGGCACCGAAGGAAGAGCGGGCGCTGCCGATGTCTTTCAGGAAGGTTTCCATCTCGGTGATGGCGGCAGAGGCCTTGGTCTGATCACCGATACCGGCCTTCAGGGCGGCGCCATCCAGACCGGAGTTCGCGGTAGAACCGGTCACCTTCTTCAGGTCGGTGGAGATGTCCACGCTCAGGGTCTCGGCAGCGGTGCCACCGATCTGAAACTTGACCGCGCCCTTCTCGAAGTTGCCGGCACCCTTCTTCAGCAGGGACTGGCCGCCGAAGGTGGTGTTGTCGGTGATGTTGGTCAGCTCTTTCGCCAGTTCGCCGAACTCGGCGTTCAGGGCGGTGTAGTCTTCGGTGCTGGTGGTGCCGTTGGCGCCCTGAGTGGCCAGATCCTTCATGCGCTGGACGATATTGGTCATCTCGTCCAGGGCGCCTTCGCCGGTCTGCATCATGGAGACGGCATCCTGGGCGTTGCGCATGCCGACCTTCTGGCCGTTGGACTGGGCTTGCAGGCGGGTAGCCATCTGCAGACCGGCGGCGTCATCGGCGGCGGAGTTGATGCGCAGACCGGTGCCCAGACGCTGCATGGCGGTGCCCAGCATCTTGTTGGTGGAGTTCAACTGGTTCTGGGTGGTCAGGGAGGCGAAGTTGGTATGAATGGACAAGCCCATGATGTATTCCTCGAGTAGTCGCTGCGTTGCAGCCTGTTAGGTTGACATCAGAGATAGGCGACCCCTTTCTCGGGAAAATGTAGTCCTGCCCCCGCATATTTTTTGTCAGGCACCACAGTCCTGGCTTGCCTCATCCGGCATGCTTATTGCTTTTAAAATGTCCTCTCTCATTACCGGACCGCGACATGGCAACCTCGCTCTACACTCCTCGTTTCGTTCAACATTTCCAGTGCATCGGCGATCGCTGTGAAGACAACTGCTGTCATAGCTGGACCATCACCATCGACAAGCAGACCTTCCGCAACTACGAGCGGCACCCGGATCCTGCGGTCAAGTCCCTGAGCAAACTGCACATTCGCAAGGTGAAGGAGAGCAACGAACGCTGGGGGGAGATCAAGCTCGATGAGCAGGGCGCCTGCCCCTTCCTCGATGAGAATCGTCTGTGCCAGATCCACAGCAAGGCGGGGCCGGAGGCGCTGAGCCACACCTGCAAGACCTACCCCAGAGCCCAGACCCGCATCGGCAACCAGCTCAAGAAGTCCCTGATGCTCTCCTGCCCCGAGGTGTGCCGGCAGCTGCTGCTGGATCCCCTGGCGATGCAGACAGAGGTGACCGAACTCGCCCAGCCCCTGCCCTTTGCCACACCCCCCTCCACCGCCATGGCGACCCTGCACAGCCTGAGCATCCATGTGCTGGCGGCCACCGATGTCCCTGTCGAAATACGGCTGTGGCTGATCGGCATGCTGATCCACCGGGATCCCTCGGCCCTGTCCCACGAAGCCTTCCTCGATCAGGTGGCGGCGCTGGCCGAGCGGGGGGAGCTCAATACCATGTTCGAACAGTTGCCCGCCCTGCCGCAGTTGCAGTGGTGGGGACTGAGGACCATCACCGGCCAGTTGCTGGCGTATTCACAGGGGCGCCGGGGACGGCAGACGATGCAGCGCTGCCTCGACAAGATCAATCTGGTGCTGGAGGGGGTCTATCATGAGGGCAAGCTCGCGCGCCTGCAGCAGACCTGGCACGACAAGGTTGCCCCCTTCCTGGCCGAGCGCCCCCAGATCATGAACAACTACCTGCTCTACTACGTCTATCACCACAACTTCCCGCTGCTGCAGAGCGACCGCTTCCAGGCCTATCAGCTGCTGGTGATAGATTACTTCCTGCTGCGCAACTATCTGTGTCTGCTGGCCATGGACAAGGAGCTGGAAGAGCAGGACGTGGTCAACCTCTTCTACAGCTATCACACCATACGTCAGCACAACGCGAATTTTCTCAAGACCATAGAACAGGGACTGAGCGAGTCTGGCTTTGCCTCGGATCTCAGCCTCTACGCCCTGCTGAAACCCTGAAAACAAGAAACCGCCAGGGGAATCCCATGGCGGTTTCTTTTGCGGGACGGGCGTCTCGGCCCTAGGTCAGCAGTGCCACCACGTTCTGGCGCGACACATTGGCCTGGGCCAAGAGACCTGACATGGTGCCCATGAAGCCCCCCTCCTTGAGTTGCAGGCTGAGCTTGCCTTGCAACTGTGCCAGCTCCTCCTGCGGCATGCTCTGGCTGCGCGACTTCACCCGATCGAGCTGCTTGACCATCTTCTGGCGGAACTGCTTCAACTCGCGCACCGACTGCTCGATCTCGCCGAGCAGTCGCTTGAGGCGCTGCTGCTCCTGCTTGAGCTCCCCCTTGTCGAGCCCCTCGCCGAGCTGGGTCAACTGCCCGGCCCTTTGCTTGAACTGCACCGGAACCGGGTTGCCTGCAGGAATGCGGATGCCTTCCCCGCTCAGCAGCACGGGTTCGTCCAGCTTGCGCCTGTGCTGATCCGGCACGCTCAGCTCCAGCTTGCCCAGCTCGTTCAGGCGGGCCTGAATGTGCTCCTTGCGCAGCGCCCTGTCCAGACGGGAGGCCGCCTCCGACTCGCTGGCATCGGCGGGCAGCAGCACCTCGACGGCGCTGCTGGTCTGGGGGAAGGAGAAGACCAGTCGCTCAGCACTCGACTTGGGGCTCAGCAGATCCAGGCGATCCGCGCTGTAGTGCACCCGACTGTCCGTCGTTGACGCCAGCAGGCGGGGCTTGAGTTCGGCGGTCAGAGGGGCCTTCGGCTGGGTCAGCTTCTCTTCCAGCAGCTTGAGGCGGGAGACCAGATCCCCGCTCGCCGCCTTATGCTGGCCCAGCTGTTGTTCGAGGCGCTTCAGCTCGCCCCACACCTGGCTCAGGGCCTGTTCGCCCCCCTGGGCATGGGCGATGCGCTGCTGCGCCGTACCGATCAGGGCCCAGCGATCCAGCCGGATGACATTGGGCTGGCGCTCGTTGCGGGGAGTCTGCTGGGAGCTGGCCTGGGCAGTCGAACGTCCATGCAGCCTGGGCTGGGCCGGCGTCTCGGCCACGCCGCCCGGGCGGGTTTGTTGAATCTGCATCCTGGCTCCTTAGACAGACTTAGGGCATGTAGTTGAACAGGCTCAGCCCGTTCACCTTGGCGAAGGCCTGCTGCTGCACCTGCAACGCCATCAGCACATGAGCCTGCTGGGTCACGGCCCCTGCGTAATCGAGGGACTCTATCTGATTGCTCACTTCCTTGCTATAGGTGCTCTTCTCGGCGTGCCCTTCGTCCACCTGATCCAGCAGATTGATCCGTGCCCCTATGGTGCTGACCATCTGGCTGATGTCATCTTGCAGGGTCAGACTGCGATCCAGCATGGCTCTGGCCTGATCGGTCGCGTCCGCGGCACCGCTGTCGAAGGCCGCCACCATGTCGTCGAGCTGCTTGAAGAAGTCCCCGTTCTGAATGAACAGCTTGTCCGCGGTGTGATTGAGCTCCACCGTGACCCCTCTGGCGATGCCGACCTCGCGCACCAGAGCATCCCCCTGATAGAGATAGTCGCCGCCCGGCCCCTTGACGATGGGGGCCTTGTCCACCTGGCTGCCGCTGAACAGGCTGGAGCCACTCTCGTTGCGGGCATTGGCCAGATCCAGCAAACCGTCCTTGATGATCGCCAGTTCGCTGGAGACGGCCCGGCGATCGTCCTCGGAGAGGGAGCCGGTGGCGGCAGTCTGGGTCAGATCCCGCAGACGGCTCAGCATGTTGGTCATGGTCTCGAGCTGGATCTCCCCCTGGGAGAGCTGGCTCTTGGCGTTGGCGATGTTCTTCTGGTACTGCGCCATCGCCGCCTGCTCCTTCTTCAGTCCGAGCAGTTGCACGCTGCCCACGGGATCGTCCGAGGGCTGCAGGATCCGCTTGTTGGAGGAGATCTGGCGATCGAGGCGGGCATACTCGCCGAAGCCCTGCTGCAGGTTGTCGAGCATGCTGAGCTGGATCTGGTTGGTGCTGATGCGCATGCGGACTCCGTCAGAACATGTTGAGGATGGAATTGAAGAGTTGATCCGAGGTGCTGATCACCTTGGCATTGGCCTGATAGGCCTTGGTATAGGCCATGATCTTGACCCCCTCCTCGTCGGTGTTGACCCCGCTGACACTGCTGAGCTTGGTCGCCAGCTGCTTCTCCATGTTGGCATCGGCCTCCATGGTCGCCTTGGCCTGGCCGCTCTGCACCGCCATCTTGCCGAGCAGGGCACTGTAGGCCTCATACTGGCTGTCCTTGATGGTCAGCAGCTCCTGCAGGTTGCGGTTGTCGCCGTTGCCGCCACCCGCCTTGGCGAAGGCCAGGTGATCGCCGGTAAAGCCGTCGGCCACCTTGAGGGTGCCGGAAGGATTGAGGGGGTCGTAGCTGAACAGGGGTTTGCCCGGGTCACCGTTCAAGTCGATGCCCCCCGCCTGCTTGGCGTTGAAGTCGTCCGCCAGCTTCTTCGCTATCTGGTTCAGTTCGTCGCGCAGGGGGCGCAGTACCGTGGTGCGATACTCCAGCACCCCGGCCAGGGTGCCGCCCTGCAGCTTGGGCACCTCGAAGGATTGCGGCCCGAAGCTCAGGCTCAGGGTATCGCCGGTGAGGGAGAGGGTACTGCTGCTGCCCGCCAGCACCAGGGGCTGGCCCTGGGGCAGGCTCAGGGAGAAGGAGCCGTCACTCTGGCGGTTGACCCGCACCTCCATGAAGGTCGAGAGCTCGCGCACTATCTGCTCGCGGCTGTCTTCCAGGGCCGAGGTGTTGACCCCCTTGGAGGCCTGTTCGCCAATCTGGGTGTTGAGCTCGGCCACCTGTTTCAGATAGCTGTTCACCTGGGTGATGGTGCTGCCGAGCTGATCGTCGATCTGCTTCTCCTGGGTCAGCAGGCTCTCGTTCAACTGGCCGAAGCGGTTGGCCAGCGCCCCGGCAGAGCTGACGATCTGGCTGCGCTGCGCCGGCGTCTCCGGGCTGTCGAGGGCGGCGCTGAGGGAGGCGAAGAAGCTGTCCAGCCCCTTGGTGATGTTCATCGATTCGCTGCCAAGCAGCTGCTCTGTGGTGTTGATGTACTGATGAAACGCATAGGAGGAGCCGGTGGAGGAGCGGCTGCGCCAGTGCTGGGACACCAGATAGTCATCGGTGATCCTGCGGACCCCGGTCACCTCGACCCCCATGCCGTTATCCAGCCGACCGAAACCGGACAGGCTGCCCATCATGGCTTCCTGGCGGCTGTAACCCAGGGTGTTGACGTTGGCGATATTCTGGGCGGTGACGTTTAACGCGATCTGCGCCGCGTTGAGTCCGCTAAAACCGATATTGAGCAGCGACATCAGTCAACTTTCCTCATTTTTGCCGAATTCAGAGGCTGACTGAAGGCAGCCAGGGTCTGGGGTTCTGAAGCGACCACAGGCTCGGCATTCTTTAATGTGGGGGCCAGTTGATTGACCATCTGCTCCGTGAGCCCCATGCCGCCACGCTTGACCAGGCTCATCGCCAACTGGCTGTCGTACATGTCGCGGTAGAGCGCCTCTCCCTTGATGAGCTTGTCATCCTCATCCTGCATGGCGTCGGAGGCCGAGCGCATGTGTTTGAGCACCGTCTGCAGGAAGCTCACCTCGAACTGACCGGCCGCCGCCTCCAGGGCCGCGCGCTGATCCGGGTTGCTCTTTATCTGCTGCAGTTCATTGAGATCCTGATAGAAGCCAGGCTCAGAGGTAATTCTGGTCATAGAGATCCTTAGATGACCACCAGCTCGCCTTCGAGGGCTCCCGCCTCGTCGAGGGCTTGCAGGATGGCCATGACATCGTCCGGGGTCGCCCCCAGGGAATTCACTGCCTTGACGATCACCTCCAGGGAGGTGCCATCGGGCCAGACAAACATGTTGTTGCGCTCCCGGTCAACCTGAACCTGAGAGTTGGGCGTGGTGGTGGTCCGGCCGTTGGAGAAGGCATTGGGCTGACTGACTGTCTGGCTCTCGCCTATGGTCACCGTCAGGCTGCCGTGGCTGACCGCGGCCTTGCGTACCTTGACCCCCTGCCCCATCACCACTGTGCCGGTGCGGCTGTTGAAGACCACCCTGGGTCGCTCCTTGCCCATGTCCACCTGGATGTCCTGCAGCAGGGCCATGAAGGAGATGCGCTGGCTCTCGTCGCGGGGCGCCGCAATCTGGATGCGTCCGGCGCTGACCGCCTTGGCCACGGGGCCGAGCTGACGGTTGATCTCCCGCTCCACGTTGCGGGCCGTCTTGAAATTCGGCTGATGCAGGTTGAGGGTGACCTCGGGCTTGTCCGAGAAGTTGCTGGCCGCCTCCCGCTCTATGATGGCCCCGTTGGGAATGATGCCCGCCGTCGGCACATTGATGGTGACGGACGAGCCGGACTGGCCCTCCGCCTTGACCCCGGCCACCACCAGGTTGCCCTGGGCAACCGCATAGACCTCGCCGTCGATACCGCGCATGGGCGTCAGCAACAGGGAGCCGCCCCGCAGGCTCTTGGCATCGCCGATGGAGGTCACAGTCACGTCCACCAGCTGCCCCTTGCCCGCCAGGGCAGGCAGGGTCGCCTGCACCGAGACCGCGGCCACGTTCTTGAGCTTGGGGTCGATGTCATCGGGCAGTTGCACGCCAAACTGCTTGAGCATGTTGGTCATGGACTGGCCGGTAAACTTGACCTGGCTGCGATCCCCGGTGCCGGAGAGGCCGACCACCAGGCCATAACCCACCAGCTGGTTGGTTCTCATCCCCTGCACGTCGGCGATGTCCAGCAGGGCCCGTTTGGCGGGTGCGGCCGCCCCTGCCACCCCAGACAGGGAGAGGCAGAGCAAGGCGATATACCATCTGTTCATCGAAATCCTCACAAGGGGGCGAAGGCGGAGCTGAAGAAGCGCGACAGCCAGCCCATCTGGTTGCTGTCGGCGAGGGCACCGCGACCCGCGTAGGTGATGCGGGCGTCGGCGATGCGCTGGGAAGAGATGCGGTTGCTCTGATCGATGTCCTCGACCCGCACCATGCCCCCCAGACGGATGTACTCATCCCCCTGGTTGAGGCGGATCCACTTCTCCCCCCGGATCCCCAGCACCCCGTTGGGCATCACCTCGGCCACGGTGACAGTGATGGCCCCCGCCAGGGTGTTCTGCTGGCTGGAGGTGGCACCGCCATCGAAGTCCCGATCCGCCGTGACGGAGGCGCCCCAGTCGGGCCGCGACACGCCGCCGATGGAGGGAGCCGGCACATTGAGGCTGCTGTTCTTGTTCATGCTGGTGTTGGCTTTCTTGCTGGACTGGGTCCGCTCTTCCAGCATCACGGTCAGGATGTCGCCGATGCGATAGGCGCGGCGATCCTGAAACAGGGTCATCATGTAGTCGCCACGGTAGAGGCTGCCATCCTCCCCCACCCCTGACTTCGTCATCTGGGAGCGGGAGGGCGCCCACTTCTCGTCACCGGGCTCGGGAGCCTGCAGTTCATAGGTGGAGCAGCCCCCCAGCAACAGGCTGAACACGACACAACGCCACATCGCCCTCATCATCACAACGCCTGGGTCACGAACTTGAGCATCTGATCCGCGGAGGAGACCACCTTGGCATTCATCTCGTAGGCGCGTTGGGTGGTGATCATGTCCACCATCTCCTCCACCACGTTGACGTTGGAGCTCTCCAGGGTGAACTGCTTGATGGCCCCCATGGCCTCTTCCCCCGGCACCCCTTCGATGGCTTCACCGGAGGCGCCGGTCGCACGATAGAGGTTGCCCCCCAGGGCTTCCAGACCGGCCGGGTTGGAGAAGTTGGTCAGGGTGATGCGTCCCAGCTCGACGTTCTCCTGCTGGCCCGGCAGGGTGGCACTCACAGTGCCATCGGTGCCGATGGCTATCTTGGTGGCGTTGTCCGGGATCTGGATCTGCGGCAGCATGGGCAGGCCGTCTGAGTTGACCAGCAAGCCTTCCGCGTTGCGGTGCCACTGACCATTGCGGGTATAGGCCGTCTCGCCATCCGGGCGCTCGACCCCGAAGAAGCCGGCACCGACCACCGCCATATCCAGCTCCTGATTGGTGTTCTGGAACTGACCCGGGGTAAACACCTTCTGGGTGCCGACCACCCGCACACCGTTACCCATCTGGATGCCGATGGGGGACAGGTTCTGCTGATCCTGCTGGGCCCCGGGCTGGCGCTGCACCTGATAGAAGAGGTCTTCGAACGCCACCCGATCGCGCTTGAAACCGACCGTGTTGACGTTGGCCAGGTTGTTGGAAATGCTGGCCATCTTGGCATCTTGTGCCGACAGACCCGTTTTACTCACCCAAAGCGCTGCATGCATCTTCGTCTCTCCACCGATTCATTCGGGAGCGCTCACGCGCCCCATCAACTCTTGTTCACGGTCGCCCAGGGCCACCGTCTTCAATGCCGTCAGCCCTGGCCCGAGATCAGCCGGGCGCCCTGCCTGGCCTGATCGTCCGCCGTCTTCATCAACTTGACCTGCAACTCGAAGTTGCGGGTCAGGGACATGCTGCTGATAAGCTCATCCACCGCGTTCACGTTCGCCCCCTCGAGGAAGCCCGAGGCCAGCACCACCTGTTCGCTTATCTCCGCATCCCCGCCCTGACGCTGACGGAACAGACCATCCGGCCCCTTGACCAGATCGGCCGGATCCGGATTGACCAGCTTGAGGCGACCCACGTCCAGCCGGGCGCCACCGCCGGGCGGAGTGATGCTGAGGGAGCCGTCCTTGCCAAAGCTCAGATCCCGATAGGCAGGCAGCACCATCTCGCCACCGTCCCCGAGCACGGGGCGGCCGTTGAGGGTCAAGAGCCCCTCCCCGTCCACCTCCAGGTTGCCGGCACGGGTGTAGGCCTCCTTGCCATCGGCGGTCTGCACAGTGATGAAGCCTTCACCTCGTACCGCCACATCCAGCTTGCGGCCGGTCTGCATCAGGGCGCCCGCCCGAAAGTCGGTCCCCGCCTGCTCCTCCCGGGCCATCACCCGGCTCTGATAGCCGTCGCCGGCCAGGGCATAGGCGGAGGCCCGCTCGAAGTCGGCCCGAAAACCGGCGGTGTTGACGTTGGCCAGGTTGTTGGCCCGGATTTGCTGGGCCATCAGGGTATGTTGCGCCCCCGACATGGCGGTATAGATAAGCTTTTCCACGCATCACGCCTTAGAAGGAGTTGAAGAGAACCTGGGTCATCTTGTCAGCCGAGCTGATGGTCTTGGCGTTGGCCTGATAGTTGCGCTGGGAGGTCATCAGGCTCACCAGTTCACCCGTCAGATCGACGTTGGATGCCTCATAGGCCCCCGCCGTCAGACCGCCCAGGGTCCCGGTGCCCGGCGCGCCCAGCACCGGCTGGCCCGAGCTGAACGACTGCTGCCAGGTGGTGTTGTTGGTCTGCAGCAGGCCGTTGGGGTTGGTGAAGTTCGCCATCACCACCTGGCCCTGGAGCAGGCTCTGGCCGTTGGTGAAGGTGGCGTAGACACCGCCGTCCGCATCCACCCGCACCCCGGTCAGATCCCCGGAGGTATAGCCGTTGGACTGGTTGCGGGTGGCGTTGAAGTCGGAGGCATACTGGCTGACCTTGGCCAGATCGGCCGTGAGGCTGATGGGCTCGGCGCCGGCGGGGGCCAGGTTCAGCACAGGGGCCGTGGTCGGTGTCTTCAGGGTGCCGTTGGTGTTGAACTCCATGGCCACCGGGGTACCGGTCTTGGCGCCGTTGAAGGCGTAATTGACCTGCCAGCTGTTGTCACCCGTCTTCACGAAATACTGGGTGACGGTGTGCTCGACCCCGAGGGAGTCATAGACCTTGCTGGACTGGGAGTAGCTGAAGCTGTCGGACTTGGCGGGATCGAAGGGATGCACGGCCTGATCGATGACACTGGCATCCGCCTTGAGGTTGGCCACGAACTCCAGGCTGTCGGACGGCTTGGCGGGCAGGCTGCCGGTCTTGACCTGGATGTCCCCCACCACGCCAGACTGCAACTCACCGGCTTCGTTGGTGGTGTAGCCCTGTAGGCGGGTGCCGCTGGCGGTGGTCAGATAGTTGCTGGCATCCCGCTGGAACATGCCGGCCCGGGTGTAGGAGGTCTGGCCGTTGCCATCCTTGAGCACGAAGAAGCCGTTGCCGGAGATCGCCAGGTCCAGCCCGCGCCCGGTCCGGGTCACGTCGCCGTTGCGATCGAAGTTCTGGGAGACGTTGTTCATCTCCACGCCACCGGCCTGGCCGCCGCCGTAGATGGCGGCAAACTCGGCACGGCTGGACTTGAAGCCGGCGGTGCTGGCGTTGGCCACGTTGTTGCTGATGACACTCAATTCCTGGTTGACGGCGCGCAGGCCGCTCAGTCCGATACTAAAAGACACAGTTTCGCTCCTATCTGATTACGCCGACTTGCCGAACTGGACGGCGCTGAACAGGGGAACATCCCCCACGCCCGCCACTTGCAACATGATCTCGCCCGTGCCCGGCAGGTTGACCCGTTCAACCTCGCTGGCCACGTAATTCTTGGTAGTGGTGGCAACCCCGGCGAGGGAGGCCTTCACCTCGAAGCTGTATTCACCGGCGGGCAGGGTCGGCAGCGCATAATCCAGCGCCCCCGCCTTGCTCTCGCCCCAGCCCTTGGTCGCGACCAGGGTGCCGTGCTTGTCGTACACCTTCAGCTCGACCGTATCGGCCGCACCGGCCAGCTCCACCTGACCGCGGATGGCGCCCTCTTTCTGCTGCTCCAGGGTCTGGCTCGGCACCATCACTTCCTGGCCGACCAGGCCAGTGCTCTGCAGCACCTGCTGGGTATCCATCATGTTGATGGACTTCTGTTGCAACACCTTGAGCCCTTCCACCCCCTCCACCATGCTGAACTGCGCCAGCTGGGTGACGTACTGGGCCCCGTCCAGCGGGTTGGTCGGATCCTGGTTCTGGATCTGGGCCACCATCATCTGCAGGAATTCGTTGCGCAGCTGCACGCCCTGACCGGCAGTCGTGTTGTTGCTGGCGATATCGGGCGTCGCCGAGTACTGGCTGGCACTGCGGGCGGTATCCAGACCGCTGACCTGTGGCAGGCTCATTTATGCCCCCTGGCCGAGACGCAGCAGCCCTTGCTGCATGCTGTTGATGCGGTTGATCACCTCGACCGAGGTCTCGAATCCCCGGGAGGCGCTCATCATGTCCGCCATCTCCTCCACCGCATTGACGTTGGAGTAGTAAACGAAGCCGTCCCCATCGGCCAGGGGGTTGGTCGGCTCGAGGCGCTTCTCCACCTGGCGATCCGACTGCACTATGCCGGCGATCTGTACCTGGGCGGCGCCGAGCCCCTCGGCATCCTGTACCCGTTGGTAGAGGGTGGAGAAGACCGGCTTGATGGCTCTGAACGCGGCATCTTCGCTGCCGGCTGCGCTGTCGACGTTGGCGAGGTTGGAGGCGACGGTGTCGAGGCGGACGGTTTGCGCCCGCATGGCACTGCCGGCGATGTCATAGATGCGATTGAACGACATGATTAACGGCCCTCGATCGCCTTGGCGATCCCGGTGATTTTCATATTCAAGAAGGTGAGGCTGGTCTGAAAGTCGGTGGCGTTGCTGGCAAACTTGCTCTGCTCCACGCTGAGTTCGGCGGTGTTGCCGTCCATGGAGACCTGGTAGGGAATGCGATAGAGAGGATGCTGCATGTCGGTCTCGCCCTGGCTGATGGCACTTCCCTGCTCGCCCGCCGCGACCTGCCGGGCGACGCGACCGAGGATCGACTTGTAGTCGACATCCCGCGCCAGATAGCCTGGGGTATCCACATTGGCCAAGTTCCCTGCCAGAATACGGGCTCTGTCCGCCCGCACATCGAGGGCATAGGGGTGCACGCCAAGCGCGCTGTCAAATGAGATACTCATGCTTCATCCTTCTTGTGAACCAGTCAGACCAGTGCATCCTTTATCAAGACTCATGCCAATCGTGAAAACCCGTTATTTCCGCTGGTCGGGGCATAGACTGCGGCCAGGGGCGCTGGCAAAAGGGGAAGCGTTGTTTCCCACATGGAAGCGGGGTGGCCTGCTCGCCCTGCTGATCCTCCTGGCGCTACCCCTGCGGGCAGAGCCCGAACCGCTGGCGCAACGGCTGAGCGACGGGCTCAAGGAAGATGCGACGCTGGCCCTGCGCGACTATCTGCAGCAACAGGGCTGGCCGGATACCCGGGCCGACTACCAGGTCTGGCTCTCCCCCGCCGTGGCCCATCTTCCCCCCTGCCAGCAGGCGGTGCGGTACCAGGCGGGCGGGCAATATCGCCAACCCTGGGGGCGGCGCCCCTATCTGGTGGAGTGCACCGAGCCGGCCTGGCAGCTCAGGGCCCGGGTGGAGGTCACCCTGATGCTGCCGGTCTGGGTGACGGCGCAGGAGATCCAGAAAGGACAGACCATAGGGCCGGGGGATCTGCTCGAGAAGTCCCTCGACGTCAGCCGGTTGCAGCGGGGTTTCGTCCCAAGCAATGAGTCCCTGGTGGGCAGCAAGAGCACCCGCCATCTCAGAATGGGCCAGCTGATAGGGGAACTTGACTTGCAGCTGGCCTGGGCCGTCCGGGCGGGGGAAGGGGTATTGATCAGGGCGGGCCAGCAGGGCTTTTCCGCCACCACCCGTGGCACTGCGCTGACCAATGCCGCCATTGGCGAGGGGGTCAGGGTCAGAAACCTCAGCTCGGGCAAGGAGATCCAGGCCTGGGTGATCGATAAGGGGGAAGTCGAAACCCGTTTTTAGCCAGAAGGAGGAGTTTGATTCAAGTTCGGCTGCCTACGGGTCGCCTGTCACAGATAGACCATCAGGAATTGACGTTATGAAAATCACACGCACCGACCCTATCTATGTTCAACCCCAGCAGCAGCGCAAGCCGGAGTCGGCGGCCACGGCGCAGCCACGGGCCGGCCAGGGGGATGCCCTGATCAGCAGCACGGCCCAGAGCATCAATCAGGCAAGGTCCCAGCTGGCATCCACTTCCGACGTGGACATGGAGAAGGTGAACCAGATCCGCCAGGCCATCAGCGAGGGCCGGCTCGAGCTCGACATGGATGCCCTGAGCCAGGCCATCCTGGACATGCACCGCCGATGAGCATGGCCCCCAAGCTGAGGGTCAAGGAGCTGATCATCGGCATCCAGCAGGACTGCGGCCGCTACGCCGATCTGCAGCAGTTGCTGCTCAACCAGCACTCTCTGCTGGCCAGCCACGATGTCGACGGGTTGACCGGGCACAACCGGCAGCAGACCCGGCTGATGGCCGACATCCAGCAACAGGCCCAGCAACGCTGTCAGCACCTGCTGGCGCTCGGGCTCAAACCCGACGAGCAGGGCATGGCGACGCTCATCACCAGGCTGCCCTCCCCGCTGCAACAGCGCGTCGGCGAGCAATGGCAGCGCCTCGAGTGGCTGTTGCAGCAGTGCCAGCGACAGAACGAACTCAACGGACGCCTGCTGGCCGGCCAGATCGAAACGATCAACACCCTGCTGGGCCAGGAGTCATCCTATGGCAGGCAGGAACGCTTCCCCGACTGAATCGTCAGCGCCCCTGCAGGGTGCGATGACGCAGGCTGGCGAGCTCGTCCAGTTGCCGCTGCTCCCCTGACTCCTGCCGCTGGCGCGCCGCCAGATCCCGCTTGTCCAGCAACAGCTCCAGCCCCTTGACCCGGCCAAACTGCTTTAGCAGTTGTCCCTCGTGGCGCGCCAGATCCAGGCTGGCCAAGGCGGACTGCTGCACCTGGTGATCCAGCAGGTGGCGCAGTTGCCCCTGCATCTGCTGCTTGTTCTGCCACAGCAGGGGATGGAAGCTGGCCGAGCCCGGTTGCAGGGTCGCTATTACCTCCTGCAATTTGAGAGCCCGCCGCTCCTCACGCAGCGCCACCTCCCGCAACCGCTGCCGCTCCTTGCCCATGGTATCCAGGGCATCCTGTTGCAACCCGAGATAGGATTTCAGCATGGGACGTCCTTAGGCTCTGCCAAGCACTTGCTTGAGGCCGCTCACCACCTGGGTGATGGGGGTCTCTTCATGGATGCCCTGCTGCAGGAAGCTGGCGATGGCGGGATAGCGCTGCACGGCTTCGTCCATCTGGGGATCGGCGCCGGGCTGATAGCCGCCAAGGGGCAGCAGCTCGCGCACCTGCTGATAGCGCCCCCACAGCTGGCGCAGGTTCACCGCCAGCCCCTGCCACTCCTGGGGCACCACCTGCGGCATCACCCGGCTCACCGAGGCGCCGATGTCGATGGCGGGGTAGTGCCCCTCCTCCGCCAGCCGCCGCGTCAGCACTATGTGTCCATCGAGAATGGCTCTGGCGGCATCCACCACGGGATCCTGCTGATCATCCCCCTCCGCCAGCACTGTGTAGAAGGCGCTCAGGCTGCCGTCGGTACGGGTGCCGTTGCCCGCCCGCTCCACCAGCTGGGTCAGCATGCTGAACACAGAGGGCGGATAGCCACGGGTGGCGGGGGGCTCTCCGATCGCCAGGGCTATCTCCCGCTGGGCCTGGGCGTAGCGGGTCAGGGAGTCCATCAGCAGCAGCACGTCCTGGCCCTGCTCACGGAAATACTCGGCGATGCGGTGGCACAGCTGGGCGGCTCGCAGGCGCATCAGGGGGGATTGGTCCGCCGGGGCCGCGATCACCACGGCGCGGGCCAGCCCCTCTGTTCCCAGGCTGTGTTCGATGAACTCCCGCACCTCACGGCCCCGCTCGCCGATGAGCCCCACCACCACTATCTGGGCGCTGGTATTGCGGGTCATCATGCCAAGCAGCATGCTCTTGCCCACCCCCGAGCCGGCAAACAGCCCCAGTCGCTGGCCCTTGCCGACCGTCAGCAGGCCGTTGATGGCGCGGATGCCCACATCCAGGGGTTCGCGCACCGGGGTGCGCAGCAGGGGGTTGGGGGGGGAAGAGAACAGGGGAACCCGCTCACCTTCCTCTGACAGCGGACGCCCGTCCAGGGGATGCAGCAGACCGTCCAGCACCCGGCCGAGCAGGTGCTCGCCGACCACTATGGTCTCCTCCCCGTCGATGGGCAGCACCCGGGCACCGGCATAGAGGCCGCTCATGGGTTGCAGGGGCATCAGATAGGATATGTCGCGGTTGAAGCCGACCACCTCGGCCAGCAGGGCGTCACCCGTTGCCGTTTCCACCCGGCAGCGCTGTCCCATCACCAGTTGGCAGCCCACCACTTCCAGGGTCAGCCCGGTGACGCGCACCAGGCGGCCATAACGACGAAAGCCCGGGATCTCGTCCAGGCTGTCCAGCGCCGAGGTCAGCGCCTGCTGCAATGCCTCATGCATCCCGAGGCAGTTCCAGGGTCTGGTTGAGCTGCTCGATGCAACGACCGAGCCGCTCCCCCGTGTTGATCTCTATCACCGCAGCCCGGGTCTCGATCCGGGCGTCACCGACCCCCAGGGCCCCATCCACCTGCAGCGGCCACTTCTCGCAGCGGGTCACCCCCTGCTCGGCCAGGCGCTGTCTGTCCCCCTCATTGAGGTAGATCACCAGATCTTCCGACTCGCTCGGCAGGGTCGCCATGGCCTGTTCGACCTGCTGGAGCACCTGTTGCGGGTTGAGGGTGAACTCGGCCTGGATCACCCGCTTGGCCACCTGGGCGACCAGCTGGGCGATCAACGCCTTCTGCTCCAGCATCCGGGCCCGGGTCAGGGACTCCCACTGCAGTTGCAGCTTGGCAAAGGGGACCATGGCCTGATCGAAGGAGGCACGTCCCTCGGCCAGCCCCTGGGCCAGGCCGCGCACCTGTCCCTGTTGCAGGCCCTTGGCCTCCCCCTCAATCAGGCCGCTGGTCAGCCCCTGCTGGTAGCCGGCCTGATACCCTTCGGCCTGCCCCTGCTCCAGCCCCTGCTGATAGCCGTATTCGAACTCTTCCTGCTGGCTCCTGGCCTCTTCCCCGCTCTGTCCCAGTGCCGGGAAACGGTAGAGACGGGTGGCACCGGCCGCCAGTTTGCGAACATGCTGACTCATGCCTGTCTCCTGTTAGCTGACGGTGGCTTCTTCGAACAGCTGGAACTCGATCTCGCCCTGCTCCACCAGTTCCCGCACCAGTTGCATCACCTCTTCCCTGGCCTGCTCCACCTTGCGCAGGGAGACGCTGCCCTGATCCTGGATCTGGGCTTCCAGTGCCTGCGCCATCCGCTTCGGCATGGCACCCAGCACCACCTTGCGGAAACCGGCGTCGGTATTCTTCAGCGCCAGCGCCAGCAGCTCCGCTGGCAGCTCCTGCACCAGACGCTGCAGGGTGTCGTCGCTCTGGCGACGCAGGGCCATGAAGTCGAACATGTTCTTCTCGATCTCGAGGGCCATGTCGCCGTCGTGTTCCCGCAACAGAGAGAGCATCTGCTCCTTGTCGCCCTGATAGCGATTGAGGATGTCGGCCACCTGGCGCACCCCGTTCACCTTGGCGCCGGACTGGTCGGCCACATAGGCGAGACAGCGATCCAGGGTCAGCCTCAGCTCGGCCAGCACATGCTCGCTGACCGAGCTGAGGCTGGCGACCCGCACCAGCAGATCGTCATGGACCGACCCCGGCAGGGCATCGAGTACCGCCGAGGCGGTCTGGGGCGGCAGGAAGGCGAGCAGCACCGCCTGCATCTGGGGGTGTTCGTTGCGAAAGAAGCGGGCCAAGACATCCGCGGGCACCCATTGCAGGCGCTGAATGTCCTGGCTCATCGCATCCCCGTAGAGACTGTCGAGCAGGCTGCGGGAGAGGCGCTGACCCAGCGCCAGATCCAGGGTCTGCTCCAGGTACTCACGAGACGCGCTGCCGATGCCGCTCTGCTCGCGATACTGGTTGAAGAACTGCTGCAGGGTCCACTTTGCCTCTATCGAGCTCACGCCGGAGAGGCCCGCCATCTTGGAGATGAGGCGCTGCACCTCGTCCCGCGACAGCTTCTGCATGACCTTGGCGGCCGCCTCTGTGCCCATGCTCAGCAGCAGGATGGCGGCCTTCTCGAGGTTGTCGATATCGATGTCGACCGCGCTCTGGTTCAGATTACCGTTGTTCATTGCCACTCACCCATTGTCTGACCACTTCCGCCACCCGGGCAGTGTCTTTATCCACCAGCAGTTGCAGGTGCTTGAGCTGTACCTCCAGCTCGGAGCCAGGCTCCGGCAGCGCCTCCAGATCCAGCGAGGAGAACTGGGGCTCCAGCTTGTATTCCGCCTGCTGCAGATTCTTGCCAACCGCGGTGCCGTCAGCCTCGTCATCCCCGTCACGGCGCATGGAGAGGCCTATGGTCGGTTCCTGCTCTTCATCCTGCTCCTGTTCCGGCTCGGCATCCGGATATTGCTGGGTGCGCACCAGGTGCTTCACCAGGGGGCGAATGCCGAAGAACACCAGGGTCAGCCCCAGCAGACCACCCACCAGGTAGCGCAGGGAGTCTTGCCAGTAAGGGGTCTCCAGCCAGCTCGACTCAGGTGGCGTCACCGGCACGGCGCCGGTGAAGTCGAACACCTGCAGGCTGATCTGATCGCCACGCACGCCGTCAAAGCCGACGGAGCGCTCCACCATCTGGCGGATCTGCTCCAGCTGCTCGGCGCTCCAGCCCCCCTTGGGGCTGCTCTGCTGATTGAGCAGTATGGAGACGTTCATCCGCTCCAGCCGTCCCTGCTGATAGCGGGTATGCACTATGGTGCGGCTGTTCTCGTACTGCTTGCTGACCTCCTGCCGTTCGGTGCGGGTGTCGTTCTTGGCAGGCTCCGGCGCCGCCGCATTCCCCTCGGCAGCCGCTTCTGTCTGGGGCGCCGTCTCGGGAGGACGGTTGGACAGGGCCCCCGGAATGCCGAGCGCCAGGGCATCTATGGTCTTGTCGGACTTGTTGGATTCCTTGGTCACCACACCGTTGGGATCCAGCTGCTGCTGGGTCTCTTCCACCGCGTTGAAGTTGACGTCAGCGGCGATCTGGACCCGGAAGTTGCCGGTGCCCAGCATGGGATGGAGCATGTCGCTGGCACGCTGGCGGATGTACTGCTCCAGCTTGCGCACGTATTCCATCTGCTGGACGCTCTGCTTGCCGAATCCCGCCTTGTCGCCAAGCTCGGCACTCAGCAATTGGCCCGCCTGATCCACTATGGTCACGGCTCCGGGCTTCATGCCCGAGATGCTGCCTGCCACCAGGTTGGCGATGGCCTCGACCTGACCCGGCTCCATGGACTGGCCGGGTTGCAGATCCAGCATCACGGAGGCGCTGGGTTTCTCTTCGTCACGGCCGACAAACAGAGTTCGCTTGGGGATGGCCAGATGCACCCGGGCACTGCGCACCGCATCCAGCGAGATGATGGTTCTGGCCAGCTCCCCTTCCAGGGCATGGCGGTAACGCGCCCCTTCCATGAACTCGCTGGTGCCAAGACCGGTGACTGTGTCCAGCCCCTCGAGGCCGGCCGGCATGGCCGCCCTGACCCCGCGCGCCGCCAGCGCCATGCGCACGTGGGCGAGCTGGCTCTCCGGCACCAGGATCTGGCCCGAGCTTTTCTCCAGCCGGAAGGGCACTTGCTCCTTCTCCAGCATCTCCATGATGTTGGCGGTGTCGTAGAGCTCCTGCTTGCCGTAGAGGGGCACATAGTTCTTGCTGGAGGTCCAGAGGATCACCACTATGGTGCCCGCCACTATGGCGGCAAGCAGCGCTATGGTCAGAATGGATTTGTTGTCCCGGGACAGGGTGCGCCAGTTGCGCATCCCTTCCTGTACCCGGGCGATCAGGGAGCCCGACGCCCCCGGCGAGGATGATACCAATTCAGTCATGACCTACCCTCAGAGCGGCATGCGCATGATGTCATCGAAGCCTGTCATCAGTTTGTTGCGCACCTGCATCAGGGCGGAAAAACTGAGACCTGCCTTCTGGCTGGCCACCATGGCCCCCACCAGATCGTCGCTCTGACCCGCGTCGACGGCGGTCATCAGTCTGGACGCGACATTCTGCTGTTCGTTGACCCGGCCGACGACGTCACGCATGGCGTCGCTGAACGAGACAACAGAGGCGTCGTTAGGCTCGATGGAAGGGGTGTGACTGGCGACGCGCTGCATTTCCTGCATCTGCTGCAGGAGCGTCACCTGTGATGACATGATCTCAATCTTCACTCGGTTATCCCTTAGTTTTGAATCTGCTGCTCGACATCGATGCCCTGCTCGCGCATGGCAGCCAGCTTGTATCTAAGTGCCCGGGTCGTCATCCCAAGGGCTTCGGCCGTACGAGTCCGGTGACCACGAAAACGGCGCAACGTCTCCAGGACGAATTGAAATTCGGCATGCCGTTTGGTCTCGCTGAGCCCCTCCGGGGCCGCAAGCGTCTGCGGTAACAGGTTGTCGGCTTCGACGGCATAATGGGGCAGCATCAAATCGACCGCCTGAATATGCAATCCGCGAGCCATAATTAGTGCCCGCTGGATCACGTTGTCCAGTTCGCGCACATTGCCCGGCCAGTCATAGGAGAGCAGCTGCTTGCAGGCGCTCTCGCTGAGGCGATACCCCTGCTGGGCGGCGTAGCGCTCGATGAAGTACTCCGCCAGCGGCAGTATGTCGTCCGGCCGCTCCCGCAGGGCGGGCCAGCTCATGGGCAGCACATCGAGCCGGTAGAAGAGGTCCTCGCGAAACTCCCCCTGCAACACCAGCTCCCTCAAGTCTCTGTTGCTGGCGGCGATGATCCGCACATCCAGCGCAATCACCTGATGGCTGCCCAGCCGCTCGACCTCTTTCTCCTGCAGCACCCGCAGCAGCTTGGCCTGCAATGCGAGCGGCAGTTCGGAGATCTCGTCGAGCAGCAGGGTACCCCCCTGGGCCAGCTCGAACTTGCCCTGCTGGCTGGCGGTCGCGCCGGTAAAGGCCCCCTTGCTGTGTCCGAACAGGATGGATTCGAGCATGGCTTCGGGGATGGCAGCACAGTTGATGGCCACGAAGGGCTTGCCCGCCCGACTGGACATCTCGTGGATGTAGCGGGCCAGCCGCTCCTTGCCCGTCCCCGACTCGCCGCCGATGAGGATGGTGGCCGAGGTCTTGGCAGCCCGCCTGGCAAGCTGCAAGACCTGCAGGCTCAGGGGCGAGGTGGCGATCAGGTTGGGAATGGCCTGACGCAGGCGCAGGGCTCCCCTCACCACATCGAGGATCTGGTGCTGGCTGAAAGGCTTGATGATGTAGTCGATGGCGCCGGCCCGCATGGCCTCCGCCGCCAGATAGGCCTGGTGCTCATTGACCAGGATGACGCAGTCGGTACCCGCCAGCTCCTGCACCATTGAGGGTCCGGCCTCGGTCATGACCGCCATGTCGAGCAGCACGAGATCCGCTGAATGGTGAGAGAGAAATTGCTTGGCCAGCGGGACAGAATTCAGGCAAGAAACGCGATAGCCTGCCTTCAACAATATTCCCTCAATATCGTCTCCATTTGATAACGAAGAGGAAACTAATAATAAATGTGCATGAGATTCAATACCGACAGGTATTGAATTTTCCTTGATAGATAAATCAGAAAACATATTAACCCGAACCTGTGATTGCACATGAATCAATCAACAGAACTGACGCTCAAAAAATAAAAACGCACCAGGACGGGGTAGCACCTCTTATTGAGCACTTACCCTATATCGGTATGAAAACAAGGCTGGAATCATGACCTTGGTAACCCCGCTATCATTAGCATCAATGCCGTTAGACCGGAGGCTTTGCGTCCTGACTTTTCAGTTCAGTTTGCCTTTATCATGCGACGACCCGTATTAGGATGGCATGGCTTGGTTGTCCTTAAGCCATGTGACACATCTGACTGTTTCTATTTTATTTTTTCACTGTCAGTCTGTGTCGCGTCAAAAGCCGTCACATCATAACGGCTTTATATGACAATTCAAGCAGATGTGCGGAATAGTCTCTTCCTGCCGGCATATGGGCGTGGCAATTCCACTTCAGCCCAGGGTGCCAATTACCTCGACCCGCAAATCTTCCGGGATCTCGTTATAAGAGAGTACTTTGAGACCCTTTGAAAAGGATCGGGCATAACGGGCGATCAACGGCCTGAGCTGGGGCATGACCACCAGCACGGGCGCATACCCCTGCTGCTGCAACTGCTCCTTCACCAGCGGCATGTTCTGCTGCAACTGTGCCAGCAATTGCGGGTCGACCGGGAAGCTGTCCAGCTGGATTTTTCCCTGCTGCTGGGACTGGTTCATTGCCGTCAGCAGAGTCTGCTCCAGCCGATCATCCAGGGTGAAGGCCGCCAGTATGTCGCGGGATCCGATCGCCTGCCTGACGATCTGGCGCTTTAGGGCGCAGCGCACGTCCGAGGCCAGCAGCACAGGGTCCTTGGTCAGCTCGCTCGCATCCAGCAAGGTGGTGGCTATGGTGCGGATATCGGTGAGGCTGATCTGCTCCTTGAGCAACTGACGGAAGACCCGCAGTTGCTGCATCTGGGTCAGGGCCAGATTGAGCTCTTCCGCCAGGCGGGGCGACTGGGTGGCCAGATACTGGCCCAGCTTGCCCACCTCGTCATGACCGAAGAGCCCATCGAGCTGCTCCCTGAGCAGCTTGCTGGCATGGGTAGCGATGACGGTGGCGGAGTCCACCACGGAGTAACCCAGGTTGAGCGCCTTGGCCTTGTTGTCCGGCGAGATCCAGACCGCGTTCATGCCATAGGCCGGATCCTGGGTCAGCTCGCCGTCCAGGGCCCCATAGGTCTCCCCGCTGCTGATGGCCATCAGCCGCTGGCAATCCACATTCCCCGTGGCCAGGGCGATGCCAGACAGCTTGATGCGATACTGGTCCGGTTGCAGTTGCAGGTTGTCCCGTACCCGGATCTCGGGCAGCAGGAAGCCATACTGCTCGGAGAGCGTCTTGCGAATACCGCGCACCCGGGCGAGCAGCTCGGCCCCCTTGTTTGCCTCGGCCAGCGGCACCAGCCGATAGCCCAGTTCGATGGCGACTGCATCCACCGGCGGCAGATCCTGCCAGTCCAGCCCCTGCGGCTCCGGCTGCACCATCTGCCTCGTCAACTCTTCGGCCGCATCCAGGGCAGGGTCCTTTGCCCGGCGCTGGCTGACGCTCCAGCCGGTCCAGGCCAGCACGGCGGCAAAGCTGAGGAAAGCCAGCATGGGCATGCCGGGCACCAGGCCCAGGATCAGCATGATGGTCGCCGCCGTATAGATGACCCGGGGGGAAGCCAGGATCTGCTGGCCGACCTGATCCGACATCTCTCCTTCGTCACTCACGCGAGTGACTATGATGGCCGCCGCGGTGGACATCAGCAGTGAGGGGATCTGGGCGACCAGACCATCACCTATGGTAAGCAGGGCATAGATGCGGAAGGCATCGGAAACCGGCAGCGAGTGCTGGAAGATACCTATGGCGAGCCCGCCCACCAGGTTGATGATCAGCACCAGCAGGCCGGCGATGGCATCGCCACGGACAAACTTGGAGGCCCCATCCATGGCGCCGTAGAAGTCCGCTTCCCTGGCGATCTCTTCCCGCCTTGCACGGGCCTGGTGCTGATCCAGGGTCCCGGCGTTGAGATCGGCATCTATGGCCATCTGCTTGCCCGGCATGGCATCCAGGGTGAAGCGGGCGGAGACTTCGGAGATCCGCTCCCCCCCCTTGGTGATCACCACGAAGTTGATGATCATCAGGATCACGAACACCACCAGACCCACCACATAGTTGCCACCGATCACCACTTCCCCGAAGGCCTGGATGACCTTGCCAGCAGCCTCGTTGCCCTCATGACCATGGAGCAGCACCACCCGGGTGGAGGCGACGTTGAGGGACAACCGCATCAGGGTGGCCACCAGCAGCACGGTCGGGAACACGGAGAAATCGAGGGGGCGACGGGCCGAGACAGAGACCAGCAGCACCAGCACCGCCAGCACTATGTTGAAGGTGAACAGGGCGTCCAGCAGCCAACCGGGCAGAGGCAGTATCATCATCGCCAGGATGGCCAGCAGCATCATGGGGATAGCTGTATAGGATTGGGTCAATACACGCCAGTTCACAACTTACCTCTCAGGTTGACGTAACTCGGGCGGCACATGCAAAGGGGCAAGGGGATTGGGTTTTCTGCCCTTGCCTGCCTCATAGGCCCGTAACTGCAATACGTGGTTCAATACATAGGCGACCGCTGTGTAGAGGCCTGCCGGCACTTCCTGATCCACCCGGGTGGAGTAGTAGATGGCTCGGGTCAGCTCCGGCAGGCTCATCACCATCTTGTCGTGCTGCCTGGCGACCTCGCGGATCCGCTCCGCCATGCCGTCTATGCCCTTGGCAATCACATAGGGGGCGTTGGCCCGCGCGGGATCATACTTGATGGCGACCGCGTAATGGGTCGGGTTCACTATGATCACGTCTGCCTGGGGCACCCGCTGTTCGATGCGCGCCCGTGCCAGCATGCCCTGCACCTGGCGGATCCTGGCCTTGATCTCGGGGCGCCCCTCGCTGTTCTTGTGCTCGTCCTTGACCTCCTGCTTGGTCATCTTCAACTGCTTGTTCAAAGACCAGCGCTGATAGGGGACATCCAGCACGGCGATCAGCATCTGCACGCTGCCTAGCAAGATAAATGCCTGAGAGAGGATGCGCAGCGCCTGTTCCATCGCTGCCTGGGGCGGCATGCGGTTCATCATCATCAGCAGGGGCCACTGGTGCTGGAGCATCAGGGCCAGGGTGCCGCCGATCAGCACCACCTTGAGCAGGGATTTCAGCAGTTCCATCAGGCTGTGGGTCGAGAACATCCGCTTGAGCCCCTTGAGCGGATTGAGCTTCTCCCCGCTTGGCATCAGCTTCTTCCAGACCAGCACCATGCCACCCGGCACTATGCTGAGCAGGACCAGCAACAGAGCGAGCAGGCCGAACAGCGGCAGCAGGACCCACAACATGCCGATCAGCGCATCTGCGGTCCACTGGATCATCATCTGCGGATCCCGCGCCCCCTGCCAGTTGAAGCGCTGGGGCTGCTTCATCAGCTCGGCAAAGAAAAGACCGAAGCTCGGCACCATCCACTGCATGGCCAGCCCGCCTATCAGCAGCAGGCCGGCGGAGCTCAGCTCCTTGGAGCGCGCTATCTGCCCCTCTTCCCGCGCCTTGCGCCGTTTCTGGGTGGAGGCCTCTTCGGTCTTGTCCTGGGCGCTGCTCTGACTCATGTCGGCGTCAACGCCCTGAGCTGGGCCAGCACATGGGCGACCAGATCCAGATACCGGGCCGGGACGCCGCTGATGGAGATGGCCATGGTGAGCAACCCCAGCAGCAACGTCATGGGGAAGCCCAGGGAGAAAATATTCAGGGAGGGAGCGGTACGGTTCAGCACCCCGAAGGTGAGGTTGACCATCAGCATGGCCACTACGGCAGGCAGGGTCAGGATCAGGGCCGCCCCTATGCTCCAGCCGAACAGGCCGATGACCCCCTTCAGGTCCAGCGCGTAGAGGGAGGCGCCCGGTGGCCAGCTGCGCAGGCTCTGCACCAGCACCTCCAGGGTCACCAGATGACCGTTCAGGCCGAGGAACAGCAGCGAGCAGAAGATCAGCATGATCTGGCTGACGATGGGCGCCGTGTCCCCGTTGGAGGGATCATTCATCACCGCCATCGCCAGACCCATCTGCATGGAGAGGATCTGGCCCGCCATGGTCATCACCATGAACAGCATCTGGATGCAGAGCCCGAACAGCAGGCCGAACAGCAGTTGCTCCAGGGTCAGCACCATCATGCCGACGCTGAAGGGATCCAGTGCCGGCATGCCTTTGAGCATGGGGGCGATCAGCAGGCTGATGACGAAGGCCAGAAAGATGCGAACCTGAGCCGGGATGCGGCCATCACCAAACACCGGCATCACCCAGAAGGCTGCCGCGATACGAATGAAGGGCCACCACCACTGTCCCAGCCAGGCGGTCAGCTCGGCCGCACTGAGCGACAGCAGGGAGTTCATCCGATGAGCCCGGGGATCTTCTGGAACAGGTCGGAAAACAGGGTGGTGATCTGCGACAGCAGCCAGTTGCCCGTGAAGATCAGCGTCAACAGGGTCACGATGAAACGGGGCAGGAAGCTGAGGGTCTGCTCCTGGATCTGAGTCGCAGCCTGGAAGATGCTGACCACCAGACCGACGATGAGCCCCGGCACGATCAGCACCGAGACCATGATGACCACCAGATTCACGGCCCCACCCACCAGGGCCACACTCTGCTCGGGGGTCACGTCAGCCTCCCCCGCCGAAGCTGGCGGCCAGGGTACCGACCGTCATGGACCAGCCATCCACCAGCACGAACACCATCAGCTTGAATGGCAACGAGATGATGAGGGGCGAAAGCATCATCATCCCCATCGCCATCAGCACGCTGGCGACCACCAGATCGATGACCAGGAAGGGAATGAACAGCATGAAGCCTATCTGGAAGGCGGTGTTCAGCTCGCTCAATACGAAGGCGGGCAGCAGCACGCCGAAGGGCACCTCGCTCTTGGCGAGGGTGGTTGGCTCGCCGGAGATGCGCAACATCTGCTCCAGATCCGGCTCCCGGGTCTGGGCCAGCATGAACTGCCGCAGGGGTTTCTCCGCCCTAGCCAACCCCTCGGACAGGGTAATCTCGTTCTGGTCATAGGGCACGAAGGCGTGCTGGTACATCTCGGTCCAGACAGGTCTCATGATCACCAGGGTCAGGATCAGGCTGATGCCGATCAGCACCCGGTTGGGAGGGCTCTGCTGCAACCCCATGGCCTGACGCAGAATGGCCAGCACTATGATGATCCGGGTGAAGCTGGTCATCATCAGCAGCAGGGTCGGCAACAGACCCAGCAGGGTCATGAAGAAGAGGATCTGCAGCTTGATGCTGTAATCCTCGCCCCCGGTATCGCTGGGGGAGACAGAGAACAGCGTCATGTCCGCGCCCCAGCTCGGCAACGCGAACAGCAGCAGGGCAACCAACAGGTAACGCATCAGTCGTTCATGCCACCCAGCAGCTTGGTGTCGACCACGTCGACCAGGCGCAGGCCGTACTTGCCATTCACCACAACCACCTCACCCCTGGCCAGCAGGCGGCCGTTGACCCGCACATCCAGCGGTTCGCCCGCCAGCTTGTCCAGCTCGATGACGGCCCCCTCTTCCACCTTCATCAGTTCCCCCAGCGCGACTTCGGTACTGGCCACTTCCAGCGTCACCTTGACCGGGATCTGATGGAAAAAGGAGAGATCCCGCTGCTTGCTGCTACTGGTGGGCGCCATGTAGTCGGCCGCACTCGGCATGCTGATATCATCACCAAACAGCTGATCCAGGCCATCCAGATCCAGCGGGTCATTCATGTTGTGCTCGTTCACGATTCGACTACTCCTCTACCACAGTCGCAACCTGATACACCAGGCTGCCTTTATGTTCAGCAATGCGTCCATTAAAACAGGGGCGGTTGCCGATCAGGGCCGGCACCACCTCGGGCAAATCCAGGGAGAGCACATCCCCCACCTTGAGGCATTCCAGATCCGCCAGTGTCATGGACATCTGCCCCATGACCACCCGCAGTTGCACCGGCACCAGGATCAGGGCCTGCTCCAGTTGCGCCTTCTGCACGGGATGACCGGCGCCTATGCTGAGGGCCTCCTCGGGAGGCGCGAGCCAGAACTGCCAGTCATGGGTGCTGCCACCGGCCAGCATGCTGGCCTCTGTCACCCAGAGCCGGGTTGCCGGCACCGCATCCCGGGTGATCAGGGTCAGCTGCCAGGCGAGGTCTCCCTGACCGAGGCAGGCAGACCAGATGTCGATCTGGTACTGGCATAGCCGCAGCAGCAATCGCTGCTCGGTATCGGTCAATCCCCTGCCATGGGCGGTCGTGGCGCCCTTGTGTTGCAGGGAGCCACCAAAGAACAGCACGGCAAGCTGATAGATGACGGTGGGAGAGATGGAGAAATAGGCGACACGCTGGGCATCCAGCGGGGTGCGTGCCTCGACCCAGATCAGGGTATCGTCGCGATCCTGGGGCAGAGCGGAAGAGAAATCCTGATAGCCCAGTTCGCAATCCGCCGCATTGAACAGCTGGGCCATGCAGCCCGATGCCTGCTGCGAAAAAGAGCCCAGCTGGGCATTGAGCTGCTTGAGCCGCGCCTGATTGGCTCGCTCGACGCCCAGCAGATCATAATGGGGAAGGGTTTTGCCCCGCTGCGCACAGAGCAACCGGGAAGGTGTGAGCATTACGCCGCTTGATGACATTACAAATCCACCTTTGCCATTTTCATCTCGCCCTACTGCCATATAGAGACACTCATCAGGCCAGCCGCGTGATCGATACCAATAGTTCAGCCGACATAGAGCGACCGAAACGGGCGAGAACTTTATTACAAAACCCCAAAAGGCGCCACGCGGCCGGATGACCAGCCGAAAATAAAAATCCCGGCACCAGAGGTGCCGGGATTTTAAGGTAATTACTTACCAGGAATAGGTCGGAGTCGGCCTGTAAGCCGGGTTCTGTACCGGGTTTCCCCGGGTAGCAATCATTCCTCTAGGCCAGCAATCGCTCACTGGCTCAAGCAACCTACCCGCCCCCAACGCGGGCCGCGCCAATAGGGGCCTATTTGGTCTTGCTTCGGGTGGAGTTTACCGTGCCACGAACTGTTGCCAGTCGCGCGGTGCGCTCTTACCGCACCCTTTCACCCTTACCTGATCCCTTGCGGGCCATCGGCGGTTTGCTCTCTGTTGCACTGGTCGTAGGCTCGCGCCTCCCAGGCGTTACCTGGCACCCTGCCCTATGAAGCCCGGACTTTCCTCCCCTCCGCCCGTCTGTCCCGAGGGACACAACGACGAAGCAGCGATTGCCCAGCCGACTCCGAGGCGTGGATTATAGCCTCGTGACACAGTGTGGGTAAACCGGCAATTCCCCTTTACGGCAATTAATAGTGCTCGAGGCCGTACTTGTAGAGGGCATTCTTCTTCACGCCGTGGATCTCGGCGGTGAGGGCGGCCGCTTTTTTCAGCGGCAGCTCCGCCACCAGCAGCCCCAAAGTGCGGATCGCCTCGGCGGGCAGCTCTTCATCCACCTTGCTGGCACCGGCGACCACCAGCACGATTTCGCCACGGCAGCGATTATCGTCTTCCCCAAGCCAGGTCAGCATCTCGGAGGCAGGCAGACCGTGGATGGATTCGAAGGTCTTGGTCAGCTCGCGGCACACCACCACCTGGCGTTCACCGAGAATGCGAGCGATGGCCTCCACCGTATCCTGCACCCGGCGCGGCGACTCGTAGAACACCAGGGAGCGGGTATCTTCGATGACGGCCTGCAGCCGATCGTCGCGGCCCTTGGCTTTCGCCGGCAGAAATCCTTCGAAGGAAAAACGATCTGTGGGCAGACCGGCGGCAGAGAGTGCCGTGATGGCGGCACAAGGGCCCGGCAGCGGCACCACCTTGACCCCGGCCTCGCGACAGCGGGTGACCAGGTGATAGCCGGGGTCGCTGATGAGCGGGGTGCCCGCATCCGAGACCAGGGCGACACTCTTGCCCTCCTTGATCCGGCCGATCAGCACATCCGCCTTCTGTTGCTCATTGTGATCGTGCAGGGCGAAGGTCGGCACCGAGATCTGGTAGTGGCTGAGCAGGATGCCGGAGTGCCGGGTATCTTCGGCGGCCACCAGATCGACGCTGCGTAAAATGTCCAATGCACGCTGGGTGATATCCGCCAGATTACCGATGGGAGTGGGGACTATATACAGGGTTGGGGTGTCACTCATGGGATCTCCGAGTGTCCCGACAATTGTGTCGCCATATTGGCCCGTTTACACTATGGAGAACTTCAACACTGGTCGGGGAATGAACTTGAACCGGGTTACAAAGCAGCTAAGTGTATCACGACTCTTCGGCATCATACTCGCGGCAGTACTGCTCGCCGCCTGTGCGTCGGAGCCCAACCCATCTTCCGCGGAGCCCGGCATGCCGTCGGCGTTCTCGGATCTGACCAAGAATGCCCAGTGGTATCTGGAGCAGGTGGATCCCGCCAAACCGGCTGAGGCCTTCACCTGGCAGGTGATGGCGGCGCGCAGCTATCTGGCGCTCGGCCAGGCCAAACCGGCCGCCGCCCTGTATCAACAGTTGCAGAAGCAGGCCGGCAACCCGGTGCAGCAGGCACAACTGCAACTGCTGCAGGCGCACCTCCTGCTGGCCCAGGGCAATGCCAATCAGGCCCTGATCCTGCTGGAAGGCAAGCCGGAAGTGGCCCTCGATGCCGATACCCAGAAGGATTGGTACCGCCAGCGGGTGGTGCTGCAACTGGACATCAACAACAAGTTTGGTGCCGCCAAGTCGCTGATCCTGCTGGAGCATTACCTGGCCAAGAATGAGCTGGCCACCAACCACCAGCAGATCTGGTCCCTGCTCAAAAGCATGACCCCCTCCACCCTGCAGGCGCTGGAAGAGGCACCGGCCCCAGACGTAACCACAGGCTGGCTGCGACTGGCGGCACTGGTGAACGAGTTCGGCGCCCAGCCGAGTCAACTCGCCCGCCAGCTGGCTGGCTGGAAGCAGAGCTTCCCGAACCATCCGGCCCAGACTGACATGCCGGCCGGCCTCGGGGATCTCGCCACCACGGACACAGGTTCACTGCAGCAGGTCGCCGTCTTCCTGCCTCTCTCCGGCAACCTGGAGGCGCAAGGCGCCGCCATCCGCAACGGCATGTTGATGTCCTACAAGGAGAATCAGGGGCAATTCACCCTGAACTTCTATGACACTCAGGGCAAGGCGATGGGGGATCTCTACAAGCAGGCGATCCAGGAGGGGGCCAACATGATCATAGGCCCGCTGCTCAAAGATCAGGTCGAGGAGCTGCTCAAGGCCAGCCCGACAGTGCCGGTGCTGGCGCTCAACGAGCTGGACAAGCCGATCATCAACGACAACACCTTCTACTTTTCTCTCTCCGCCGCCGCCGATGCGAGCCAGGCCGCCCAGTACCTCTATGGTCAGGGTTACCGCAAGCCGCTGCTGATCGCGGCGCAAGGCCGGATTGGCTACAGCAGCATCAAGGCGTTCGAGCAGGCCTGGGCCGGCGTCAGCCAGGAGAAGCCCGTGGTCGCCACCTTCGGGGCGCGCAACGAGGTGCAGGGCATGGTCAAGAATGCTCTGAGCGGTCGTTCCACCGCCCGGGCCGGGGAGATAGTGCAGCTCTCTGATGCTGCCCCGCGCAGCATAGATGCCGTCTATGTGGTGGCCAACAGCCTGGAGACCCGGATGATCAAGCCTTATGTGGACATCTCGGTCAATCCCATGGGCAGCCTGCCCATCTACAGCAGCTCGCGAGGCTATGACAGCGGGGCGACCGAGGTGGCTTCCGAACTCAACGGCATGCACATCTCCGACATGCCGCTGCTGCTGGGAGGCTATGAGCAACAACGGGAGCAGATAGCCCTGCTCTGGCCACAGACCCAGGGCGACCTGCTGCGCCTGTTTGCCCTCGGCTACGACGCGGTCAGTCTGGCCGGCAACCTGCCGCAGATGCGCAAGCTCAATGCCATGCAGCAACCGGGCATGAGCGGCCAACTGAGCGTGGATCCCCAGGGCAACATAGTGCGCATGCTGGACTGGGCCACCTACCAGAATGGCAAGCTGGTCAGCGACAGCGCCGTGCCCCAGCTGGAGGAGACCACCCATGAAGAGGCTACTGGCACAACTGCACCAGCAGTGGTTGAACCTGTTGCCGTCGGCAGCGACGAGCAAGGGACAGCACTTTGAGCAAGTAGCGGAACGCTGGTTGCAGGCCCGCGGCCTGCAATCCGTGACCCGCAACTACCGCTGCCGTGGCGGTGAAATAGATCTGATCATGCGCCAGGGGGATACCCTGGTGTTTGTCGAGGTCAGATATCGCGCTCGGGCCAGCCATGGCGGAGCCGCCAGCTCGGTCACCCAACGCAAGCAGCACAAGATCGTGCTGGCCGCGCGCCACTATTTCAAGCAACATGCCATCAACGAGGCCAGCCAGGCCTGCCGATTCGATGTGATCGCGTTCGAGGGCGACCAGCCAGACTGGATCCAGAACGCATTTTAAGAGGACCCCATGACTGATCCCATCAAAGAGAATTACACCGAAAGCATCCAGACCAAGATAGCCGCCGCCGAGGCGCTGCCGGACGCCATCCACACCGCGGCCCAGATGCTGACAATCTGCCTGCTCAATGGCCACAAGGTCATGGCATGCGGCAATGGCCCCTCCTCGGCCCTGGCACAGCTGTTCATCTCCGAACTGGTCAACTGTTATGAGACGCCACGCCCCTCCCTGCCCGGCCTGGCTCTGACCCCCGACATGGCCACCATCAGCGCCATCGCCACCGATCACGGCTTCGAAGAGGTCTATGCCAAGCAGATCAGGGCTCTGGGCCAGCCCGGCGACATCCTGGTGGTGCTCACCACCACGGGCAACAGTCGCAGCCTGATCAAGGCCGCCGAGGCGGCACTCTCCCGCGACATGACCATCATAGTGCTCGGGGGGGGCGACGGTGGCGAGATAGCCGGCCTGCTCGGGCCCAACGATGTGGAGATCCGCGTGCCATCCGCCCGCCGCCCTCGCATTCTGGAAGTGAATCTGTTGACCCTGCACTGCCTCTGTGATCTCATCGACCAGACACTTTTCCCGCAACAGGAAGATTGAAACCATGAAGAAGCCTATTCTCGCACTCGCCCTGCTGACCGGCGCCCTGCTGCTGCAAGGTTGTGCCGCCGTGGTAGTCGGTGGCGCAGCCGGTACTGCCAAGGCGACCGGTGATCGTCGCACCCTGGGTGCCCAGTGGGACGATCAGACCATAGAGCTGAAAGCGGCCAATCTGCTGGCCGACAACAAGTCGCTGAGCGCCTCCAGCAAGATCAGCGTCTACAGCAACAACGGCCGCGTCTTGCTGGTCGGTCAGACACCGTCTGACGCCTACAAGCAGGAAGCGGGCAAGATTGTGGGCCGGATCGAAGGGGTTCGTCATGTCTACAATGAGCTGCGTCTCGGCAAGCCGGTGAGCATTGGGGTACGCAGCAACGATACCTGGATCACCTCCAAGGTACGGGCCGACATGCTGGGCACCAAAAACTTCGACAGCACCAAGGTCAAGGTGGTCACCGAGAACAGCGAGGTGTTTCTCATCGGCCTGGTGACCCGTCAGGAAGGGGATCAGGCAGTGGAGATCGCCCGCCACGTCAGCGGGGTCAAGCAGGTGATCAAGGCCTTCGAATTCGCCCAGAACTAAGCGGGCAATGATGAAATAAAAAAATGCAGCCAGTCGGCTGCGTTTTTTATTTGATGACTTTCAGGGTCGGACGACCCGTCGGGCGCGGTGGCTCCGGCTCGGGTTCTACCGGCGCTTCGGCCTGCTCCAGCCAGAGATCGTAGCCCGGCTCAGGCGGGAACAGGGTTCCCACACCGTTTTCCCTGGCATGAATGGCCAATATGGCCGCCATGGGAATATAGACCTGCTGTGACACGCCGCCGAAGCGGGCGCTGAAGCTGACGGCATCATTATCCATGTGGAACTGGCCCACGGCCCGAGGCGCTATGTTCAGGACAATCTGACCATCCTGCACAAACTGCATCGGCACCATCACATGGGGGATATTGGCATTGACCACCAGATGCGGGGTCAAGTCGTTATCCAGCAACCAGTCAAAAAACGCCCGCAACAGATAGGGGCGACTGGGTGTCATGGTCGGTTCCATACTACTCATACGCTGGCACGGATCTCGCGTTCAGCCTCGGTCAGGGAGGCCTGGAAGGATTCACGTTCGAACAGGCGGACCATGTAAGCCTTCAGCTCTTTGGCACCGCGACCGGTGAAGTCGATGCCCAGGCTCGGCAGACGCCACAGCAGCGGAGCCATGTAGCAGTCAACCAGACCGAACTCTTCGCTCATGAAGTAAGGCATCTCGCCAAAGATAGGGGCGATGGCCAGCAGGTTGTCACGCAGCTCGGCACGGGCGGCTTCGGTATCGGTTCCCGCCATGATCTTGTCGGCCAGGGAGTACCAGTCCAGCTCGATGCGATGCATCATCAGACGGCTGTTGCCGCGAGCCACCGGATAGACAGGCATCAGGGGCGGGTGCGGGAAGCGCTCGTCCAGATACTCCATGATGATGCGCGAGGTGTACAACGCCAGCTCACGATCCACCAGAGTCGGCACAGTGTTGTACGGGTTCAGCTCGGCCAGCTCGTCCGGCAGGTTGCTCGGATCAACCTGGCAGATATCCACGCTAACACCCTTCTCCGCCAGGACAATGCGCACCTGATGGCTGAACATATCGTTGGCACCGGAAAACAGCGTCATTACCGAACGCTTATTGGCAGCTACAGCCATTGAACCCTCCCGTCATTAAAAAGCAGAAACGGCAATGAAGCATCTTGATCTTCATTGCCGTGCGTCATATTACTCCGATCTGGTCGCTTAGTGAACGTCGCGCCAGAATTCCTTCTTCAACAGCACAGTGAAGATGAAGAAGATTGCGATGAAACCGAGCACCCAGAAGCCCATGCGTTCGCGCTCCTGCTGCACCGGCTCAGCCGAGTAGACCAAGAAGTTTACCAGATCCAGTACCGTCTGATCATATTCTTCGTTGTTCATTTCACCATTGCCGTCGGATTTGATGCTGACGACTTGCTGCACCGGCTGTCCATCGACCTCGTGAGTTCCGAATTCGGCACGGGGTGTCCCCTGCAGCGGTTCCAGCACATGGGGCATGCCCACGGACGGGAAGACCGCATTGTTCACCCCGAACGGACGGGTTTCGTCCACATAGAAGGCACGCAGATAGGTGTAAATCCAGTCGGCGCCCCGCACCCTGGCCACCAGGGTCAGGTCCGGTGGCGGCGCCCCGAACCAGCGCGCCGCATCCTTCTCGGACATGGCGCTCTTCATCAGATCGCCAATCTTGGCACCGGTGAAGACCAGGTTCTCCCTCATCAGCTCTTCCGGGATGCCGATGTCGGCAGCCACCCGGTTATAACGCTGGTATTGGGTGGAGTGACAGCCGGCACAGTAGTTCATGAAGGTCGCCGCTCCCCGTTGCAGGGATGCCTTGTCACTCAGGTCGTACTCTGCCTTGTCGAGGGGGAAGCCACTGCCAGCCGCCAGTACAAGGCTGGGCAGCAGGGTCAGCACTGCAAAAATTATTCTTTTCATTTGAATGTCACCCTCTCCGGCAGCGGCTTGGTGCTCTCATTCTTGCTGTAGAAGAACAACAGGACGAAGAACCCGAAATACCCCAGTGAACAGATCTGTGCGAGCAGGGTCAGCGTCGGCGTCGATGGCAGGACGCCCAGCACACCCAGGATGACGAAGCAGACCACAAACTGGGCGATATTCAGCTTGTGCAGGGTGCTGCGGTAGCGCACCGAACGCACCTTGCAGCGATCCAGCCAGGGCAGCAGGAAGAGCACGACTATGGAGAGCCCCATCATGATGACCCCCAGCAGCTTGTCCGGCACAGCGCGCAAGATGGCGTAGAAGGGAGTGAAGTACCAGACCGGGGCTATGTGCTCCGGGGTCTTCAGCCCGTTCGCCACCTCGAAGTTCGGCTTCTCGAGGAAGTAGCCCCACATGTCGGGTTTGAAGAAGATGATGGCGCAGAACAGGAACAGGAAGCCCGCCACACCTATCATGTCCTTGACGGTGAAGTAAGGGTGGAACGCCACCGCATCCAGCGGCCAGCCTTTCTCATCCTTGTGCTTCTTGATGTCGATCCCATCCGGGTTGTTGGAGCCGACTTCGTGCAGCGCCAGGATGTGCATGGCCACCAGCATCACCAGCACCAGCGGCAGCGCGATGACGTGCAGCGCGAAGAAGCGGTTCAGGGTAGCCCCAGAGATGACATAGTCCCCCCGGATCCACAGGGTCAGATCGTCGCCTATGACAGGAATGGCGCCAAACAGCGAGATGATGACCTGAGCCCCCCAGAACGACATCTGTCCCCAGGGCAGCAGGTAACCCATGAAGGCTTCGGCCATCAGCACCAGGAAGATCAGCATGCCGAAGATCCACAGCAGCTCGCGCGGCTTCTGATAGGAGCCGTAGATCATGCCGCGAAACATGTGCAGATAGACCACAACGAAGAAGGCGGAGGCGCCGGTGGAGTGCATGTAGCGCAGCAGCCAGCCGTAGTCCACGTCCCGCATTATGTATTCCACGGAGGCAAAGGCACCCTCCGCCGACGGGTTGTAGTTCATGGTGAGCCAGATGCCGGTGATGATCTGGTTGACCAGCACCAACATGGCAAGGGAACCGAAGAAGTACCAGAAGTTCAGGTTCTTGGGAGCCGGATACTTGGCCATGTGGTCGTTGTACATGGCCGTGAGCGGGAAACGATCGTCAATCCAGCCCATGAGTTTGGCAAACATGGTCAGGCCTCCTTGCCATCGGCACCGACCAGAATGGTGGTGTCGCTAAGAAATTGGTATGGCGGAATGACCAGGTTCAGCGGTGCGGGCACGCCCTGGAACACTCGACCGGCCATGTCGAACTTGGAACCATGGCATGGGCAGAAGAAGCCGGAGGTCACCCCTTGCACCTGCTCGCCGAAGCTATCCGGCAGGTAGGAGGGGGAGCAACCCAGATGGGTACAGATACCGACCGCCACGAAGATCTCCGGCTTGATGGATCTGTAGCCGTTGTGGGCATAGTCCGGCTGCTGTGGCTCATCGGAGGCGGGATCGCGCAGTTTGTCATCGTGCGTGGCCAGGGCATCCAGGGTCTGCTTGGTGCGCTTCACCACCCAGACCGGCTTGCCGCGCCACTCGACGCGGATCAGCTGACCCGGCTCCAACTTGCTGATATCCACCTCTACCGGTGCCCCTGCCGCTTTGGCTTTGGCACTCGGATTCCATGACTTTATAAACGGCACTGCGGTAAAAGCAGCTCCTACTCCGCCAACGGCAACCGTTGACCAGGTAAGAAATCTGCGGCGACCGGTATCAACTGGCGCATTGCTCATCCAAAAACTCTCCCATGTGGACTCCGCTCATTCTTATAGTGTCCCCGTTTCCTATCTCCTCTCCCTCTGACAACTGCGGCGGAAGCGGAGTGGCAATTGACACAGAAAGACCATGGAAATTTTAAAGAAAAGATAACAATTTGACAAGAAAGAGAAGCGATGGGCAAAAACAATAAATACACAAATTTTTGTCTTTTGTGACGTATGGTTAGCATTGGCGTATGTAATATTACCAATAAAAAAAGCCTGGCACATGGCCAGGCTTTTTTGACACTCGTGAGAGTGCGTACCAAAAGCGAATTAACGCTTGGAGTACTGCGGACGCTTACGCGCTTTGTGCAGACCGACTTTCTTACGCTCAACCTTACGGGCATCGCGAGTAACAAAGCCTGCTTTACGCAGTTCGGAACGCAGGGTCTCGTCGTACTGCATCAGAGCACGAGTGATACCGTGGCGGATCGCACCAGCTTGACCGGAGATGCCACCACCGTTAACGGTGATGTACAGATCCAGTTTCTCGGTCATCTCAACCAGTTCCAGCGGCTGACGAACTACCATGCGGGCAGTCGGACGGCCGAAGTATTGCTCCAGGGAGCGCTGGTTGATTACGATTTTACCGCTACCCGCTTTGATAAAGACGCGAGCAGTGGAGCTTTTGCGACGGCCGGTACCGTAGTATTGATTTTCTGCCATGTTGCCAGTTCCCGTTAGATATCCAGTACTTGAGGTTGCTGAGCAGCATGAGCGTGCTCTGCGCCTGCGTAAACTTTCAGCTTACGGAACATGGCACGGCCCAGCGGACCCTTCGGCAGCATGCCCTTGACGGCAGCTTCGATTACCATTTCCGGCTTGCGCTGAATCAGCTTGTCAAAGCTGATGGACTTGATACCACCCGGGAAACCGGAGTGAGCGTGGTACATTTTGTCGGTAAATTTCTTACCGGTTACGTGTACCTTCTCAGCGTTTACAACGATGATGTAATCACCGGTGTCAACGTGCGGAGTGTATTCAGCTTTGTGCTTACCACGCAGACGAGCAGCGATCTCGGTTGCGATACGACCCAGAGTTTTACCTTCTGCGTCCACAATGTACCAGTCACGTTTTACGGTTTCTGGCTTGGCAACGAAAGTTTTCATTAAGTTAAACCCAATTACCTGTTACAGACCCAATTGCTTATGGGGGCTCTCCCACAAACAACAAACGATGGCCTACCTGTACCCCTTCGAATACAAGTAAAGCTTAAAGTGTTGCTGTCTTATCGACAGCTGTAACGTGGGCCGGGCGATTATAAGTGAAGTTGCCTTAAATATCACCTGCTAATTTCACTGCCATGAAGCTAGCAAATGTCGCCCGGCCCTACCTGCCGCAGATGCCCATCCGACTGGCAGGCGCGGTATTGTGACTAAGGAAGGTGCACTCTGGCAAGGTATTCGTGCGATTGCATTTCCTGGAGCCGTGAAAGACAGCGCTTGAATTCGAAATTCAGCAGACCATCGCCGTAGAGCGCGGTCATGGGCACCGCCGCCGACAGAATGAGTTTGACGTGCCGCTCATAGAACTCGTCCACCATGGCGATGAAACGGCGGGCCGCATCGTCCGTGCCTGTGCCCATGGGCTGCACATTGGCCAGCAGCACGGTGTGAAACTCCCGGGCCAGCTCTATGTAGTCCCCCTGGGATCGCGGGGTGCAGCAGAGCTGCTCGAACTCCATATAAAGTACCCCTTCCCCCACGCCCAGCGCGCTCAGCTGGCGATGGTTGATCTCCAGGGTCGTGGCCGTGATCTGCCCCAGCCCGGTCAGTTGTCCAAAGTAGCGGTCCAGGTTGGATTTTGCCTGCTGATCCAGCGGGAAGTGATAGATTTCCGCCTGCTCCAGGGTGCGCAGCCGGTAATCGACGCCACCATCCACATTGAGCACCTCGCAGTGGCGCTCGATCAATTCGATGGCCGGCAGGAAGCGGGCTCGCTGCAGCCCATTGCGATAGAGATCCCTGGGTGGAATGTTGGAAGTGGCCACCAACACCACCCCATGACCGAACAGCTCCAGGAACAATGTACCCAGCAGCATGGCATCCGTGATGTCGGAGACGAAAAACTCGTCAAAGCAGATGATGTCTGTCTCGCTGGCGAGCTTGCTGGCAATGAGCTTGAGCGGATCGGCCTGACCGGTCAGCCCCTTGAGTTCATCGTGCACCCGATGCATGAAGCGGTGGAAGTGGACGCGCAGTTTGCGCTCCCCCGGCAGGCTGTCGAAAAAAGTATCCATCAGCCAGGTCTTGCCTCTGCCCACTCCGCCCCACATATAGAGACCCAGGATGGGCTCGCGGGTTTTCGGCTTTTGCAGCCAGCCCAGCAGGCCACGGGATCTGGTCGGAGTCGGGCTGGCGCACAAATCCTGATAGAGTCGCTCCAGGCGGGCCACTGCCATCGCCTGGGCCGGGTCGGCCAAAAAGCCGGGACGCTGCAAATCCTGCTGGTATTTTTGCTGCGGGGTCATCCTGTAAACCGCCTCCAAGTCCCTGAATGAGGGACAAAATGGTATCACGCTCTCGGGGTGCACGGTATAGTGCCAACGAGGCATCGCGGTCAATCCGGCCGCCTCAAACTCATCGATTTAGCTGTAACAAGGAGCTTCTATGACTCTGTTAAACGGGATCCTGCTGGCGGTAGCCGCCCTGATCATCGGCGTGTTGATCGGCCGTTTCACTGTCCGCAGCCGGGATGCCGGGCGCCTGGAACAGGAGCTGAAAAAGGCTCACAAGGAGCTGGAAAGCTACCAGGGCCAGATCACCACCCACTTCGCCGACAGCGCCGCCCTGATGGAGCAGTTGGCCGATCAATATCAGACCCTCTATCGCCACATGGCCGAACAAAGCAAGTTCCTCGCCAAGGCGCAGGAGCCCTTGTTCCGCGAACCTCAGGTGGAAGAAGCAAACGCTGACTCCGCCAACGAGGAGCCGGGTCAGCCGCCCCGTGACTACGCCGGTGCGTCCGGCCTGCTCAAGCAGCCCGGTTAGCCTCTGGTGGAACTAATTACGCCTTATCGTGGTCAGACCTTGACGATTGCACTGCAACTTTTTCTGGGAGCTGTTTCTCATATGCGTAAATCTCTTTCTGTATTCAGTGTGTTAGCCCTCAGTGTCGGTATCGCCCTGTCAGCCGCGCCGGCACAAGCCGCCCTGCCCCTGATGGGCAACAACAGCCAGGAGATGCCGAGCCTGGCCCCCGTGCTCGAGCAGGTGACCCCTGCCGTGGTGAATATCTCCGTCTCTGGCAAGAAGATCACCCGCCAGCGCCTGCCGGAACAATTCCGCTTCTTCTTCGGCCCCAACATGCCCGATGAGCAGGTGAGCGAGCAGCCCTTCCAGGCGCTCGGTTCCGGCGTCATCATCGATGCCAAGAAGGGCTACGTGATCACCAACGCCCACGTGGTCCACGAGGCGGACGAGATCAAGGTCAACCTGAAAGACGGTCGCGAATACGCGGCCAAGAAGATAGGTGAAGACAAGCAGTCCGACATCGCCCTGCTGCAAATCAAGGCGGAGGACCTGGTGCAGATCAAGTTCGCCGACTCTGACGAGCTGCGGGTCGGTGACTATGCCCTGGCCATCGGCAACCCCTTCGGCCTGGGTCAGACCGTCACCTCGGGTATCGTCAGCGCCCTGGGTCGCAGCGGCCTCAATATCGAGAACCTGGAGAACTTCATCCAGACCGATGCGGCCATCAACTCGGGCAACTCGGGTGGTGCCCTGCTCAACCTGCGTGGGGAGCTGATCGGCATCAACACCGCCATCCTGGGCCCGAACGGCGGCAACATCGGCATCGGCTTCGCCATTCCCTCCAACATGGTGCGCGACCTGTCCGAGCAGATCGTGAAATACGGTGAAGTGCGCCGTGGCCAGTTGGGGATCACCGGCACAGAGCTGACCACGGATATCGCCAAGTCCTTCGGCTACAACAAGAAGGATGGTGCCTTCGTCAACCAGGTCATGCCTGACTCCGCCGCCGCCAAGGCGGGCATCAAGGCCGGCGACATCATCATCAGCATAGATGGCAAGCCCATCCGCTCGTTCGGTGAACTGCGCGCCAAGATCGCCACCATGGGCGCCGACAAGCAGGTTGCACTCGGCCTCATCCGTGATGGCAAGGAGCAGACCGTCAAGGTCACCCTGAAGAAGGCCGATGACAGCGAGATCCTCGCCAGCGCCCTGCACCCGGCACTGGAAGGGGCCAAGCTCAGCACCACCACGGATCCGGTGACCGGCGTGGCTGTGGCCGACATAGATCCGCGCTCCCCTGCCGCTGCCGCCGGTCTGCAGAAGGGCGACATCATCATCGGGGTCAACCGTCTGCGCATCAACTCCATGGATGAGCTGACCAAGGCCTTGAAGAACAAGCCGGAAGTCCTGGCGCTGAACATACAGCGCGGCGACTCCTCGCTCTATTTGGTGATCCGTTAAGTCCCTCACACCCGCGGCAACCGCCGCGGGTGATTTTTATCCACCGATAATGTTATTCTCTGCGCGCAGCATGTACGGACGAGAATGACATGAAAATCCCACCTTTGATCAGTTACTTGGGCAAGTCTGTCGGCTTTGGCCTCACCGTGGCTGCGCTCCTGTTGCTGCTGTTTCCCAGTTTTCGGGGCGGCGCCCCCCTGCCGGGCCTCATCACCAATGCCCGCGAACTGAGTTTCTCCTATGCCGCCCACCGCGCCGGCCCTGCCGTCGTCAACATCTACACCCGCAGTTTCGCCGGCAATCGCGGCGAGAAGGTGGAGCTGAGGCCACAGGGGCTGGGCTCAGGTGTCATCATGAACCAGCGCGGCCATGTGCTGACCAACTACCACGTCATCGCCGATGCGGACCAGATCATAGTCGCGCTGCAGGATGGCCGGGTATTCAGCGCCGAGCTGGTCGGCACCGACAAGCTGACCGATCTCGCCGTGCTCTACATAGAGTCGGACAACCTGCCGGTGATCCCGCAGGATCCCGAGCGCCTGCCCGACGTAGGCGACGTGGTCCTCGCCATCGGCAACCCCTACAACGTCGGCCAGACCATCACCCAGGGCATCATCAGTGCCACCGGCCGCATCGGTCTCTCCAGCATGGGGCCGGACAGCAACGGCCGGCAGGATCTGCTGCAGACAGATGCCGCCATCAACGAGGGCAACTCGGGAGGCGCCCTGGTCAATGGCCGTGGCGACCTGGTGGGCATCAATACCGCCGCCTATCACCTCAACGGCAATCAGGAGAGCTACGGCATCAGCTTCGCCATCCCCTACAAGCTGGCCAAGCGGATCATGGACGAGCTGATCGCCAATGGCCGGGTCATTCGCGGCTACCTCGGCATCTCCAGCGTCGAGATCAACCCCATAGTCGCGCGCATGATGAATCTCGGGGATCTGCAGGGTCTGGTGGTGGAGAGCCTGGATCCCGATGGACCCGCCACCAAGGCCGGCCTCAGGCGCGGGGATGTGCTGCTCAAGATCAACGGCGAGGCCATCAGCGGCGTGCGCCCCGTGATGGACAAGATCGTCGAGAGCCGCCCCGGCACCAAGCTGCGCATCTCGGTGATCCGCAATGGCAAGCCCCTGGATGTCGACGTCATCATAGAGGAAGACGTGCGCTACCAGAATCTGCCCACCAGCAGTGCATCACCCGCCAGCTGACGGCAAGGGAGTCTATAGAGGGGCCATCAGGGCCCCTTTTTCGTGCCTCCCTCTCTTGCCACCCTTCCCTGGCGTGAGATGACTCACAGTTTCCACCGGCGCCCTACCAGGCGGCTGTGGGGTGAAACTGTGGTCCCGCTCACACAGCGCCGGGGCTAATCCCTCCTTTTCCGCCTGGCTGCCACAAATTCGGCCTCTTTCGGGGCTTCTTGCCCGGGATTTCCATTTCGAATCGGAAAAACAGTGCCTCCTCCTGCCCTCTTCCCCGCCTTAAGGTAATCCCATCCTTTCTGCCAGCCTTGGAGAGCAGACCTTGACTACCGACACTCATGACACCGCCCTGACCCCGAACAGCCCGGCGTTGCTGCGCAAAACAGATCTCACTCTGGCGCGCATCCACAGCCTGCTGGCGGATCAGGGCATCATCCCCAACGAGGTGCAGAAGCAGATGCTCGCCTCCCACGTCAAGGCCATGGTGTGGCGCTCCCACAGCGGTGAAGCCCTGCCCGAGGTCGACCTCGGCCTGTTCGAGGAGATCTCCCCCCTCTCCCTGCGCCTCGCCGAACAGGTGGTCGGCTGGCTGGACAGGCTGGCCTATGAAGAGGCCCACCTCTTGTCCGTCCATTTCGAAGTTGCCAAAGAAAATGAACTCAGCTCAGTCAAAGGAGAAATCTAAATGTCAGCCATCAAACTCGTGATTGGAGATCGTCTCGGCAAGGGTCAGAAAGTGGGAGCTGGGGCCGAAGCCGCCGGCGCCAGCGTGACCATCATCCCCGGCATGGCCGCCGACATGAAGCTCGGTGATGTGATGAACAAGGAGCAGGCGGATCTCGGCATCTCCTTCTGCGGCAGCGGCGGCGCCGGCGCCATCACCGCCCAGACCAAGTACGGCTACAAGTGCCGCTACGGCATGCGTTCCGTCGAGGAGGGTGTGACCGCCATCAACGAAGGCTGCGTGGTACTGGGCTTCGGCTTCATGGACAAGGAAGAGCTGGGCCAGAAGCTGGTCGAAGCCTTCGCCAAGAAACACGGACGCGCCTGATGAAAGAGGACTTCACCACCCAGGTCATGGTCAACGGCAAGGGGGCGACCCGCCAGCAGGCGTTTGCCGCCGCCCTCGGTCAGGTGCAATCCAGCCTGCTCAAGGACAACCCCAGGGTGATGCTGCGCATCGAGCCACTCGAGGTCAGGGTCATCAAGGCCGAGGAGTCGGTGCGGGTGGAGAAGTTCCTGTTCTTCTTCCTGCCGCGCCAGCGCCGCGAGTTCAGGGTCCAGCTGGAGATCAGGGTCAAGGTCAGCAGCCTGGATGTCGACAAGGTGGATTTCACCAGGGCGTAACCCCACAACCAAAAGGACATGTTGGATGTTTCTAATCATTTTGATGAAGTCACTCATCATCGGCGGCCTGGTGGGCGTCGGTGTGGGAGCCGGCGCGGCACGGATGTTCCACGCCCCGACTGTACAGGGCATGGGCGCCTTCCGCACCCTGGGTGAGCTCAACTCCTGCGAAGGGGATCCCGCCTCACACTTCTCGTTCGGTCTTGGCTTCTTCTTCAACGCCTGGGCCTCCACGGTCGCGGCGGGCGCCTTCACCCAGGACGTGGATCACCGCATCATCCCGCACTGGGCCACGGCGGCACTGCTGTTCAAGAACCGGGATCTCGCCACTACCTTGCACGACCCGAAGAAGATGGCCATCGCCGGCGGCATCATAGGTGCCATCGTCGTCGCCTTCCTCAACAGCACGGCGGCGGCCGTACCCGAGGCCCTGCAGGTCACTGCGGTCAAGGTGCTGGTGCCAGCGGCAAACCTGCTGGTCAACACCGTCATGCCGGTGATCTTCTGGCTGGCCGCCATAGAGGCGGGCAAGAAGTCCGGCTTCTGGGCCACCATCTTCGGCGGTCTGGCGCAGCTCATCATGGGCAACGCCGTCCCCGGCCTGGTGCTTGGCATCCTGATCGGCAAGGGAGTGGAAGAGAGCGGCTGGAACCATGTCACTCGCGTGATGATGGCCGCCATAGTGCTGCTGTTCGTGCTGAGCGGCTTCTTCCGCGGCTTCGACATGAAACTGATTGAGTCCTTCCACCTGGGCATTCCCCTGTGGCTGGAGAACGTCCATAACCTGCTTAGCGGCAAATAAGGGGCCACCACATGGATGAGAAACTGAGAAACAACTTCTGGTACGCCGACTGGTCCTTCCCCATCTTCGTCGGCCTGCTGTCGGCCGGGGTTTTTGCCGGGACCCACATGTTCTACCTGTACGGGGTCGGCGCCTTCAACGAGGTGGCCTTCGTCGCCATGCTGAAAGCCGGGATGGACACAGGCGCCTACGGCGCGGTCGCGGCCTTCGGTGCCAGCTTCCTGTTTGCCCGCATCATAGAGGGCTCCCTGGTGGGGATCCTGGATATCGGCGGCGCCATCCAGACCGGCGTCGGCCTGGGGGTGCCCGCCCTGCTGCTGGGTGCTGGCATCGTCTACCCGGTGGAGAACTTCGGCGCCTCCCTGGTCACCGGCATGGCCATAGGGCTGGCCATCGGCTACGTGATCATCCTGGCGCGCAAGTTCACCATCAACCAGAGCAACTCCACCTACGGGGCGGACGTGATGATGGGGGCTGGCAACAGCTCGGGCCGCTTCCTCGGCCCCCTGATCATCCTCTCCGCCATGGGGGCCTCCATCCCCATAGGCCTGGGTTCCCTGGCGGGGGCGTTGCTGTTCTACATCTGGGAGAAGCCCATCACAGGTGGCGCCATCCTGGGTGCCATGCTGCTCGGTACCTTCTTCCCGGTTGCGCTTGCATAACCATCCGCCGCCCTGCGGGGCGGCGCTCCAGAGGCCATCAGCATGTACGACATCATCATCAGAGCGGGACGCCAGGGAGATGGCCAGCTCATCGACATCGCCATCCAGGACGGCAAGATAGCGGCGCTGGGTGCACTGCCAGAGAGCGCCGAGGCGAAGCAAACCCTCACTCTGGCCGGGCAGGTTCATGTGAGCGCAGGCTGGATTGACGGCCACACCCACTGCTACCCCGCCTCCCCCATCTATCAGGATGAGCCGGACAAGGTGGGCGTCGAGTCCGGTGTCACCACCGTCATCGATGCGGGCAGCACGGGGGCCGACGATGTGGACGACTTCCAGCGCCTCGCCGCTGGCTGCAAGACCCGGGTCCACGCCCTGCTCAACATCTCCCGCATCGGCCTGCTGCGCCAGAACGAGCTGGCTGACCCCGCCGACATTGATCCCGCTCTCGCCCGGGCTGCCATTCGCCGCCACCCCTCCTTCATCGTCGGCATCAAGGCCCGGATGAGCGGCAGCGTGGTGGGCGAGAACGGCCTGCAGCCCCTGCGCATGGCCAAGCAGATCCAGCGGCAAAATGGCCAGTTGCCGCTCATGGTGCACGTGGGCAACACGCCGCCGGATCTCGACGAGATAGTCGCCCTGCTGGGAGATGGCGATCTGCTGACCCACTGCTTCAACGGCAAGCCCAACCGCATCCTGACCCCGGCAGGCGAACTGCGCCTGGCGGTACGCGAGGCGATGAAGCGGGGGCTCTTGCTCGACATCGGCCACGGTGGCGCCAGCTTCAGCTTCGAGGTGGCGGAGGCCGCCATCCGGCAAGGGATACAGCCTCACACCATCAGCTCGGATATCTACTGCAAGAACCGCATCAAGGGCCCCGTCTACAGCCTGGCCCACGTGATGTCGAAGTTTCTCGCCATCGGCATGACCCTGGAGCAGGTGCTTGCCTGCGTCACCCACCAGGCCGCCGATGCCCTGCGCCTGCCCGGCAAGGGCCGGCTCGAGGTGGGCGCAGATGCCGATCTGACTCTGTTCGAGGTGAGCTGCGGCCCCACTCTCTTTACCGATACCGAAGCCGGTGCCCGCAGCGGCGACCGGCAACTGCATCCCCTCGCCGCCCTGGTCGGCGGTGACCTGGTTCTCACTCAATATGGACAATCCCACCATGCCTTCCGTGTATGAGAAATATCGGCTCAAACCCGTGATCAACGCCTCCGGGCGCATGACCATCCTCGGTGTCTCCACCCCTGAGCAGGAGGTGGTCGATGCGGTCAACTTCGGCCTGGGCCACTACTTCGAGGTCAAGGATCTGGTCAACAAGACAGGTGCCTACCTGGCCAATCTGCTCGGCGTGGAAGACGCAGTCGTGGTCTCCTGCGCCAGTGCCGGCATCGCCCAGTCGGTGGCCGCCGTCATAGTGCGCGGCGATCCCTACCGGCTGGAGCAGTTGCATGCCCATGCCCATGCCGTGCCAAGCGAAATCGTGCTGCCCAAGGGTCACAACGTGAACTTCGGAGCGCCGGTCGGCACCATGGTCAATCTGGGGGGCGGCAAGGTGGTGGAAGCAGGCTATGCCAACGAGTGCTCCCCCGCCCAGCTGGCTGCCGTCATCAATGCCAATACCGCCGCCATCCTCTACATCAAGTCCCACCACTGCGTGCAGAAGAGCATTCTGTCGGTGGCCGAAGCGGCCGAGGTGGCCAGAGCCCACGGGCTCCCGCTCATCGTCGATGCGGCGGCGGAAGAGGATCTGCGCCTCTATTACAACCAGGGCGCCGATCTCGTCATCTACAGCGGCGCCAAGGCCATCGAAGGGCCCACCAGCGGGCTGGTGCTCGGCAAGCGTCAGTATGTGGAGTGGGTCAAGCAGCAGGCCAACGGCATAGGCCGCGCCATGAAGGTGGGCAAGGAGGGGATCCTCGGCCTGACCCACGCCATAGAGCGCTACCTGGAGAAAGAGCAGGAGAGCGGCGCCGCCATGGCTACCAAGATGGCGTCCTTCATCGAGCGCCTCAACCTGCTGCCCGGCGTCACCGCCCGGGTGGTGTGGGACAGCGCCGGGCGCGACATAGCCCGCACCGACATCGCCTTCGACCACGCTCAGATCGGCATGACCACGGTGCAACTGGTGGCCCGTCTGCAGCAGGGTAATCCGGCCATCTACTGCCGCGGCTACAAGGCCAACGAGGGGCACATCGAGATCGACGTGCGCAGCGTCAGCCCGGCCCAGCTCGACCAGATCCATGCCGCCATTGCCAACCTCGTTCAGGAGAATCGCTGATGTCCCTTGTTCCCAACTACTACCGTGATCGCGTCTGTCTCGATGTATTAGCGGGTTCCAAACAGCATGCCGTCGTCCAAAACCATATCTAATTCAGGAGGATCACTGATGTCCCTTGCTCCCAACTACTACCGTGATCGCGTCTGCCTCAACGTACTGGCAGGTTCCAGACAGAATGCCGTCGACATCTATGAGGCGGCCGAGGGGCACGTGCTGGTCGGCGTGCTCTCGAAAAACTATCCGGATGTGCCCTCCGCCGTCGCCGACATGGGGGAGTACGCCAGGCTTATCGACAACGCCCTCTCCATCGGGCTGGGGGCCGGCGATCCCCGCCAGTCCGCCATGGTGGCCGAGCTGGCTCGCCAGCTGCAGCCCCAGCACGTCAACCAGGTGTTCACCGGGGTGGGCCCCAGCCGGGCTCTGCTGGGCCAGCCTGAAACCATCGTCAATGGCCTTGTCTCTCCCACCGGCACGCCGGGGATGGTGAAGATCTCCACCGGCCCCCTGAGTAGCCAGCAGCCGGACGGGATTGTGCCCATCGACACCGCCATCGCCCTGCTCAAGGACATGGGTGGCAGCTCGGTCAAGTTCTTCCCCATGGGAGGCCTGGCCTGCCGCGACGAGTATCAGGCGGTGGCCGAGGCCTGTGCTCGTCACGGCTTCTGGCTGGAGCCCACCGGCGGCATCGATCTCGACAACTTCGAGGAGATAGTGCGCATCGCGCTGGAGGCCGGGGTCGAGAAGGTGATCCCCCACGTCTACAGCTCCATCATCGACAGCGGGAGCGGCCAGACCCGCCCCGAGGATGTGCGTACCCTGCTCGCCACGGTGAAGTCTCTGCTGGCATAACGACACCCGCAGGCACCGGTCCGATCACTGGCCGGTGTCTGGCTTGTTGATGACCCCCTTGTTAACATCGACCCTTTATTTCGCAACAGGAGTCTTGCCTCACCCCATGATCAAGCTGCCCCACCCCAGGCTCCATCAACTGCTGACCCAGCTCCATGCCGAGCCGCTGCCCCAGGAGGAGCTGGCCCGTCGCCTCAATGTCTCCACCCGCACAGTGCGCACCGACGTGGCGACCCTCAACGAATTGATCGCCACCCAGGGCGCCCACCTGATCCACCAGCGCGGCACCGGCTATCAGCTCAAGATTTACAATCAGGGGCTGTTTGATGCGCTGCTGGCAGCACAGGAGCAGGAGAGCAGCCTGCCGCGCACCAGTCGCGAGCGGGTGCTGCATCTGCAGATCCTGCTGCTGACGGCGGAGCAGGGGATCAAGCTCGATGAGCTGGCGGATACCTGGTATCTGAGCCGGGCGGCCCTGCAGGGAGACATGGCACAGGTGAGGGAGCGGCTCGCCCACTTCGGGCTCACCATAGAGAGCAAGCCACGGCTGGGCATGCGCATCCAGGGGAGCGAGACGGCGATCCGTGCCTGCCTGACCCAGCTGCTGTGCCAGGAGCTGCTGAACAACCACCCGCTGCAGAGCCTGCTGCCCACCCTCTGCCCCAGCAAGACCCTGGAAGTGGTGGGCAACCATATTCACGATCAGCTCGGCCGCCATCAGTTGCGCCTCGCCGACGAGAGCCTGCAACAGCTCGCCATCTATTGCGCCGTCGCCCTGCTGCGTCAGGCGGCGGGCCACGAACTGCGCGAGTTTGCCAGCGACGACATCACCCAGACCCTGGCCGCGGTGGCCCGCGACATCTATGGCGAGCTGCCGACCCTGACCCCGCCTGGGGAGGAGGAGATCGCCTGCCTCGCCATCCAGATCCAGGCCCGCCTCACTGCCGATACCCCCCAGCTCAGCCCGGCCATGGCCGCCGAAAGCGAGCAGCTGGTGGAGCATCTGCTGACCTACATCCACCAGCACTACCCCTACGACCTGCGCGCCGACCCGCAGTTGCGGGCCGATCTGCAGACCCACATCAGCGCCATGCTGCTGCGGGTCAAATACCAGATAGGCAGCCACAACCCGCTGGCGGACCACATCAAGCAGTACTATCCCCTCGCCTACGACATCACCCTGGCCGCCATCTCGGAGTGGATAAGGCAGACCCCCTACCGGCTGACCCATCACGAGATCGGCTATCTGGTGATCCATATCGGGGTCGGCCTGGAGCGCCACCATGACATCGGCTACACCCGTCGTCCCCAGGCCATGCTCCTGTGCGATGCGGGCAACGCCACCTTCCGGGTACTGGAGGCGCGCATCCGGCGGGAGTACCCCCAGCTGCAGCTGACCAGCCTGGAATCGGTACGGGATTACGAGGGACTGGCGCACATCGAGCAGGACTTTGTCATCAGCACCGTCAAGGTGAGCGAGAAGAACGCCCCCGTGGTGCAGGTCGCTCCCTTCCCGACCCAATACCAGCTGGAGCAGCTCGGCAAGCTGGTGCTGATCGACCGCACCCGCCCCTACCTGCTGGACAAGTACTTCGATGCCGACCACTTCATGGTGGTCACAGAGCCGCTCAGCCAGGCGCAGCTGTTTGGCCGCATCTGTGACCAGCTGGAGTCCGAGCAGCTGGTAGAGCCGGGCTTCAGGGGGTCGTTGCACGAGCGGGAGCGCATCGTCTCCACCATGCTGGGAGAGGGCATAGCCCTGCCCCACTCCCTCGGCCTGCTGGCCCGCCGCACCCTGGTCTATACCGTGCTGGCCCCTCAGGGTATCGATTGGGGCAATGGCGAGACCGCCACCCTCGTCTTCGTGCTCGCCATCAGCAAGGCGGACTACGAGGAGGCGATGGGGCTCTACGATCTGTTTCTGGCGCTGATGAACGAAAAAGCCAGCAGGAATCTGCTGGCTTGTCGGGACTTTTACGACTTCAAGGCGCTGGCGCGCGCTGGCTCATGACGGCGGAGGAGGCGTCGCTCACTCCTCGTTGAAGCCCGAGGTGAACAGCGCCACCACGGCGGCCAGGGCCTCCACCTCTTCGGGGCCCTCCACCTGCACCTCCACCTGCTTACCCTGGGCAGAGTCCAGCATCAGCAGGCCGATCACGCTGTCCGCATCGGCCTCGATGCCGTCCTCGTTGCGCAGCAGCACATGGGCATCGAACCCCTGCACCAGCTCGAACAGCATCATGGCCGGTCTGGCATGGATTCCCAGCTTGTTTTTGACTTCTACCGAGGCGGAAACTGTCATCTGAACATCCTGTGGGTCTGTCAGGCTTGGGTGGAGCGCTTGTCCAGCGTGCGGTGACGGATCTGCACGTTCTTGCCAAGCAGTCGGAAGGTGCTGGCCAGCCGCTCGGCGATGAACACCGAACGGTGCTGTCCGCCGGTACAACCTATGCCGACGGTCACATAGCTGCGATTGTTGCGCTCCAGGTGGGGCAACCAGGTCACCAGCATGTTCTCTATCTGCTGGATGAACAGCATCACGTCCGCCTGGGCCGAGAGGTAGTTGGCCACGGGCTCATCCTGACCGGTAAACGGCTTGAGCTCCGGGATCCAGTGGGGGTTGGGCAGGAAACGGGCATCGAACACGAAGTCCGCATCCTTGGGGATGCCGTATTTGAAGCCGAACGACTCGAACACCAGCACCAGCTCGTTCTCTTTCTTGCCGAGCACCCGGGTCTTGATGAGCTCGCTGAGGTCATGAATGCTGAGGTTGGTGGTATCGATGCGCAGATCGGCGGTCGAGGAGAGGGGCGCCAGCAGGTGGGTCTCTTCCCGGATCGCCTCATCCAGCGACAGCTGTTTGCGGGACAGGGGGTGCAGCCGGCGGCTCTCGCCATAGCGCTTGAGCAGGGTCCCGTTGTCTGCATCGAAGAAGAAGCTGGAGAACTCCACCCGCCCCTCGTTGCGCACCTGGGTCAGCAGGTTGTCCAGCTTGTCTGGCTGGGTCGGCAGGTTGCGCACGTCTATGCTGACCGCCAGCTTGTCATACTGGCTCTCCACCGAGACGATCAGCTGGGGCAGCAGGTTGACCGGCAGGTTATCCACGCAGTAGTAACCCAGATCCTCCAGCACCCTCAGGGCCACCGTCTTGCCGGAGCCCGAACGACCGCTTACCACTATTAACTGCATCTTGTCCCCTCACGCCAACGTGGCGGTGTCAGACCCGGCATCAGGCCGAGGTCATGATCTGATAGAGTTCTTCGTCGCTGGTCGCCTGGCGCAACTGGCGGCAGACGGCCTTGTCACCCAGCTTGGATGCCATCAGGGAAAGGGTCTTGAGATGCTGCTTGCACTCGCTTTCCGGCACCAGCAATGCAAAGAGCAGGTCAACCGGTTGATTGTCGATAGAATCGAAAGGGATGGGTTCGGAGAAGGTCATCAGCACGGCGGTCGGCGCAAAGGCGTCGTCGATCCGGCCATGGGGAATGGCGATACCGGCACCGATCCCGGTACTGCCCATCTTTTCCCGCGCCAGCAGGCTTTCGAACAGCACCTGGCGGGAGGCGCCGAGGCGCTCTGCAGCCAGCTCACTGATGATCTCGAGGGCGCGTTTCTTGCTGGTACAAGGGACCGCACTCTTGGTGCAGTCCCGACTCAGTATGTGTTCAAGTTGCATAGTTATTTTTGATTTAACTTATCTTTGTGCTTGATGATCTGCCGATCCAGTTTATCCAGCAGGGTATCAATCGCCGCATACATGTCGGCATGCTGCGAATTGGCGAACACCTCTCCCCCGCTGACGTGCAGCTTGGCTTCGGCGATCTGGTTCAGTTTTTCGACGCTCAACACCACATGTACGTTGTTGATATGGTCAAAGTGACGCTCGAGTTTGGCAAATTTGTTATTCACATAATCACGCAGAGCTTCGGTAATCTCGACATGGTGTCCGGTCAGGTTAATTTGCATAACGTCTTCCTTTTGTTTGCCTAAACCAGGCGTTTGCGCTGATTGGATGGCGGGATCAACAAGGATTCACGGTACTTTGCGATCGTGCGTCTCGCCACCATAATACCCTGTTCGGCCAGCAAATCCGCGATCTTGCTATCACTAAGCGGTTTGGCCGGGTTTTCGGCCGTCACCAGCTTCTTGATCAGGGCGCGAATTGCGGTCGATGAGCACTCTCCTCCTCCCTCCGTGTTGACATGACTGGAGAAAAAAAACTTCAGTTCAAAGATGCCACGGGGCGTATGCATGTACTTCTGGGTCGTCACCCGTGAAATCGTCGACTCGTGCATCTCCACCGCCTCGGCGATGTCGTTGAGTACCATGGGCTTCATGGCCTCTTCACCGTATTCGAAAAAGCCCTGCTGCTGCTCGACGATGCAGCTGGCCACCTTGAGCAGGGTGTCGTTGCGACTCTCCAGACTCTTGATGAACCACTTGGCCTCCTGCAAATGGGAGCGGATGAACTGGGTATCCGTGCTGCTGCGGGCATTGCGTGCCATGGCCGCATAGGCCTCGTTGACACGGATGCGCGGCGCCGAATCCGGGTTGAGCTCAACCACCCATTTCGTCCCCTTCTTGACCACGGAGACGTCCGGGATCACGTATTGCGACTCGCTCTGGATGATGCCATTGCCGGGTCTGGGCTCCAGTTGCTGGATGAGATCCAGCACCTCCTTGAGATCGCTCTCCTTGAGCCGGGTCTTGCGCGCCAGGGTGCGATAGTCGCGGTTGCCGAGCAGGTCCATGTGCTCGCGGATCACCTCCCTTGCCTCATTGAGCCAGGGCAGGTCCGGCGAGTACTGACCAAGCTGGATCAGCAGACACTCCTGCACCGAGCGCGCGGCTATGCCGACCGGATCGAAATGCTGCACCCGCTTGAGCACGGCTTCCACTTCATCCAGTTCAACTTCTACCTCTTCACTGCTGACTGCAGCCTGAATATCTTCGAGAGAGGCGGTCAGGTAGCCGGACTCGTCGATGGCATCGATGATGGCGAGGGCGATCGCGGCATCCAGATCGCTGAACGGCGTCAGTCGCATCTGCCACAGCAGATAGTCCTGCAGGTTTTCGGTGGTTTCCCCCTGATAGACGCTGTCTTCCCCGTCATGAATGGGGCCGGCGCTCTGGGCAGTCCCGGCGGAGTAGACCTCATCCCAGGTGGTGTCCACCGGCAGTTCATCCGGCATGCTGTCCTGCGCCATGGCGTCGCTGGAGTCGAGTTGACTGGCGTCCTGGGGCTCTATCGGGCTGGTTTCCTGCGCCTCATTCTCCTCCTGCTCCAGCAAGGGGTTATTATCGAGCGCTTGCTGAATTTCCTGCTGGAGTTCCAGAGTGGAGAGCTGGAGCAGACGAATCGCTTGTTGTAATTGTGGCGTCATGGTCAGGGACTGACCGAGACGCAACTGTAATGTCGGCTTCATCTACGTCGGGATATCCTTATGTTCAGCGAGGCAGTCACCTAACAAAAATGAGGGGTGCCCCCTTACTATAGACTGAATTGATCGCCCAAATAGACGCGCTTGACCTGCTCATCGGCGAGGATATCGGCCGGTGCGCCCTCGGCAATCATCTTGCCGTGGCTGACGATGTAGGCCTTCTCGCACACATCCAGCGTCTCTCTGACGTTGTGGTCCGTGATCAGCACGCCCAGCCCTCTTTCCTTCAGATGCTGGATGATCTTCTTGATGTCTATGACCGAAATAGGATCAACACCTGCAAAGGGTTCATCCAACAGGATGAATCGCGGCTCTGCCGCCAGCGCCCGGGCAATCTCGACCCGGCGTCGCTCCCCGCCAGACAGGCTCTGACCCAGGCTGTCGCGAATATGGGTGATGTTGAACTCTTCCAGCAACTGCTCGACCTTATCCTCACGCTCCTCACGGCTCAACCCCTTGCGGGTCTGCATGACCCCCATCAGGTTGTCGAACACCGACAGGCGCCGGAAGATGGAGGCCTCCTGGGGCAGATAGCCGATGCCATTGCGGGCGCGGATATGCATGGGCTGCAGGCTGATGTCCTGCTCGTCGATGGTGATGAGACCCGCATCCCGCTGCACCAGGCCCACGATCATGTAGAAGGAGGTGGTCTTGCCAGCACCATTCGGGCCAAGCAGCCCCACTATCTGGCCGGTGCCCACTTCCAGGCTCACGTCGCTGACCACCATGCGGCGCTTGTAGCTCTTCTGCAAACCCGTTGCTTTTAACACTGCCATGGCTTCTGTTTCCTACTTCTTCTGATCGGCGGGTTTGTCGAAGTTTTCTACCTGATCCGGCAGGAACACCGTCTTGACGCGCTGGGTGGGTCCCTTGCTCTCGGCGATCATCTTCTGTTTGACGATGTCGTAGCGGATGAGGTCGCCGGTGACCTGGCTGTCTTCCTGCTTGAGCTGACCGTTGCCCGTGATGGTGACCAGACGGTTCTTCAGCTCGTAGCGAATGCTGTTGCCGTGGGCATTGACCGGCTTGCCGTTGTCCAGGATCTGGAAGAAGGTGGCAGGATTGCCATAGGCGGTCATCACCTCGGCGCCCTTGTCGCCGGAGCGGATCACCACCACCTTGTCGGCCTTAATCTTGATGGTGCCCTGGGTGATGATCACGTCTTCGCTGAAGGTGATGCGGTTGTCCTGCATCTCGGCCACTTGCTTGACCGCATCCACATAGACCTTCTCGGCAAAGTCGGACTCTTTGGCGCTCACTGTACTGCACAGCAGCAGGGCCGCGAGGGCCAGATTAACGTTTTTCATTGAAATAAGTGGCATGGCCTTTATCCAGTAATTCGAAATATTTACGATCCAGATGGCCCTTCAGGCCAACGCCCTCGGTCTGGAATTCCTGACCCACTATGCTGATGTGCTGGTTGCTTCTCACGTCCTGGGTCACCAGATCCAGCTCCAGATAGGGGGTATCCAGCGTGGAGATGAAAGACGCCGGCAGCAGGCCGTCCAGATGGACCTTGTCACGCAGGATCACGTTGTCATCTGTGTTGAGCACCCCGGTTTCGGCCGTGACCTTCCACTCGGCCTCCCCCTGCTCATCGAACATGTAGACCACCGGCTTGTCGAAGGTGGCCTGCTCGAGGATCTGGTAATACTCCGCATATTCGGACTCCAACCGCTCGGTCCGCTTGCCCTGCTCGTTGAAGCGGGTTGTGACCAGGTTCTTGGCGGTGAAATCCGGTTGATAGTTCTCTACCTTGGCAGCCGGTTCGGGCGCCAGCTCGATCTCGCCGAGTTGCCAGGCGGCCAGCGCCGCCAGAAACAGCAGGCCGAACAGAAACGTCTGCTTGTTCATACCGAAGCCTCGGGTTGGTAGTCGCCCAGGCCCTGCGCCTGCAGGATGAGATCGCACACCTCGCGCACCGCGCCCACTCCGCCCCCGAGGCGGGTCACCAGATCGGCACGAGCCAGCACCAGCGGATGGGCATCCGCCACCGCTATGCCGAGGCCGCAGGCCTGCATCACCGGCAGATCTATGGTGTCGTCCCCCATGTAGGCGGCTTGCGGCGCCTCCAGACCAAGCTTGGCCAGCAGCGCCTCGAAGTGGGGCAGCTTCTGATCCGCCCCCTGCACCAGGTGCTGCACCCCCAGACCCCTCATCCGATCGCTGACGATACGGGAGTTGCGCCCTGTGATGATGGCGATCTCGATGCCGGCGTTGAGCAGGGCACGCATGCCAGCACCGTCACGGGTGCAGAAGGTTTTCAGCTCTTCACCCTGGTTGCCCATATAGATGAAGCCATTGGAGAGCACCCCATCCACGTCACACACCAGCAGGCGGATCTGCGCCGCCTTCTCGTACTGGCTGCGCGTCACCGGACCATAGAGGGTCGGTACGTCTTGCATCAAATCACCCCGGCTCTCAGCAGGTCGTGCATGTTGAAGGCGCCAAGTGGTCGCCGTTCTTCATCCACCACCAGCAATCCGTTAATCTTTCTGGTTTCCATCAGTTTGACGGCCTCGGCCGCCATCATCTCAGGCCCTACGGTAACACAGTTGGCCGTCATTACGCGGCTGATCGGGGTGTGGTGAATGTCCACCTGCAGATCCAGGATCCGGCGCAGGTCACCGTCGGTGAACAGACCGGCCAGCAGCCCCTGCCCATCCACCACAGCCGTCATGCCGAGGCCCTTGCGGCTCACTTCCAGCAGCGCCTGGCTGATGGTGGCATCTATCCCCACCCGGGGCAACAGCTCGCCACTGTGCATCAGATCGCCGACCCGCAGCAGCAGCCGCTTGCCCAGTGATCCGCCCGGGTGCGAGAGCGCGAAGTCATCGGCGGTGAAACCGCGAGCTTCCAGCAGGGCCACGGCCAGGGCGTCCCCCATCACCAGGGTCGCCGTGGTGCTTGAGGTTGGGGCCAGACCCAGCGGGCAGGCCTCTTTCTCCACCTTGATGCACAGGTGCACGTTGGCCTCTTTCGCCATGGTGGAGGCCGGGTTGCCTGTCATGCAGATGAGCGGAATGCCGCGGCGCTTGAGCACCGGCAGCAAGGCCAGGATCTCGTCACTCTCGCCTGAGTTGGAGATGGCGATGATGAGGTCCCCGGCGGAGATCATCCCCAGATCCCCGTGGCTGGCTTCGCCAGGGTGGAGGAAGAAGGCGGGCGTCCCGGTGCTGGCCAGGGTCGCGGCAATCTTGTTGCCGACATGACCCGACTTGCCCATGCCGGTGACCACTATCTTGCCGGCGCAGCGCAGCACCATCTCGCAGGCGCGCTCGAAGGTCTCGTCGAGGTACTGGTAGAGTCCATCGATGGCTTGTTTTTCTATGTCCAGCACCGCACGGGCACTGCGACGGAAATCGAACAATTCAGACACTTTTTCAGGCTTTACAGACATAAAGGCACAGCTCCGGGCCGAAATTTGCTGCGGGATTATAAAAAAGTCTGTCGAGATAAGCGAATCGGATGCGGGACGCTCTGCTGCTGATGCAAGTTGTTACATAAAACTGTCGCGTATTTGGGGGGCAAAGCCGCTCAATAGTTGTTCCTTGCTGTTGCTTAGACCTAGACTAGCCCATAAAATTCGCTCTTCATTTATACCGGATGGACAATTGTTTGAACGATGACCTGATCACCATCTCCGACCTGACCTTCAGTCACGGAGATAGGTTGCTGTACGACAGGATCAACCTGACCATTCCCCGTGGCAAGGTCACCGCCGTCATGGGCCCCAGCGGCATCGGCAAGACCACCTTGCTGCGCCTGATCGGTGGCCAGCTCAAGCCTGAGTCCGGTCATATTCTGTTTGACGGGGAAGACATTCCCACCCTCTCCCGCGGCCGCCTGTATGAGGTGCGCAAGCGGATGAGCATGCTGTTTCAGAGCGGCGCTCTGTTCACCGGCATGACGGTGTTCGACAACGTGGCCTTCCCGTTGCGGGAACACTCGGGTCTGCCGGAAGAGCTGATCCACACCATCGTCATGATGAAGCTGCAGGCGGTGGGTCTGCGTGGTGCCGCCCGCCTGATGCCCTCCGAGCTCTCCGGCGGCATGGCCCGTCGTGCGGCCCTGGCCAGATCCATCGCGCTGGATCCGGATCTCATCATGTATGACGAGCCCTTCGTCGGTCAGGATCCCATCACCATGGCGGTGCTGGTCAAGCTCATCAAGGAACTCAACGATGCCCTCGGCATCACCTCCGTCATCGTCACCCACGATGTGAAGGAGGTGCTGAGCATCGCCGACTACGCCTACATCATCGCCAACCGCAGGGTAGTGGCGCAGGGCACGCCGGAGCAACTGCGCGAGGAGCACAATCCCGAGGTCGAGCAGTTCCTCAAGGGATTGCCCGATGGTCCTGTTCCGTTTCATTTTCCGGCAGGCGACCTGCTACAGGATCTGTGATGTTCATAAGTCAGATAAGCAAGCTGGGGCGGAGCGGGGTGCGGTTCATCAGCGCCGTCGGCCGTGCCACCATCATGCTGTTTCACGCGCTGGCGGGCAAACCCGAGCCCCGCAAGCACTTCCCCCTGCTGGTACAGCAGCTCTATGTGGTGGGAGTACAATCGGTCGCCATCATACTGGTGTCCGGCCTCTTCATCGGCATGGTGCTCTCCTTGCAGGGTTACAACGTACTGAAGGACTTCGGCGCCGAGCAGAGTCTGGGGCCCCTGGTCTCCCTCTCCCTGCTGCGGGAGCTGGGCCCAGTGGTCACCGCCCTGCTGTTTGCCGGTCGTGCGGGTTCGGCTCTCACCGCCGAGATCGGACTGATGAAGGCCACCGAGCAGCTCTCCAGCCTGGAGATGATGGCAGTGGATCCGCTGCGCCGGGTAGTGGCGCCCCGCTTCTGGGCCGGGGCCATCAGCATGCCGCTGCTGGCCTTCATGTTCAGCCTGATCGGCATCTTCGGCGGCAAACTGGTCGGGGTCGACTGGCTAGGGGTGGATGAGGGCAGCTTCTGGTCTGCCATGCAGGCCTCCGTCGACTGGCAGGACGACATCATGCAAGGGGCCATCAAGAGTGTGATATTCGCGCTGGTGGTGACCTGGATCGCGCTCTTCAATGGCTATGATGCCAAGCCGACCTCGGCCGGGATCAGTCAGGCGACGACCCGTACCGTGGTCCACTCATCCCTGGCCGTGCTCGGTCTGGATTTTATACTCACCGCAGTCATGTTTGGATAAGGGAAAGATGAAGTTCAGCAAAGTAGAATTCCTGGTCGGTGCCTTCATGCTGGCTGGCATCGCAGCCATTCTGGCGTTGGCACTGCAAGTGGCGGGATTGAGTTTCAAACCGGAAGGAGAAACCTATACCCTGCGCGCCCATTTCGATAATATCGGCGGCCTGAAAGTGCGCTCGCCGGTCAAGGTCGGCGGCGTCGTCGTCGGTCGAGTCAGCGACATCACGCTGGATGCCAAGAGCCAGGTGCCCATCGTCTCCCTGCAGATGCAGAAGAGTGCTGGCGAGTTCTCCGAAACCAGCACCCTCTCCATCCTGACCTCGGGTCTGCTGGGCGAGCAGTATGTCGGCCTGGCACCGGGTTTCACCGATGAAGAGATGGGCACCAGCATGCTCAAGGATGGCGACATGATAGAAGACACCAAGTCCGCCATCGTGCTGGAAGACCTGATTGGCAAGTTCCTGTACAGCCAGTCTTCCCCGGCCACCGATACGCCAGCAACCAAGGAGTAACCATGTTCAAGAAGATCGCCCTGCTGCTGGGCCTGATGACCAGCATGCTGTTTTCCGTCTCCGCCCTGGCAGCGGTCAATGCCGCCGACCCCTATGCCCTGGTGGATCAGGCTGCCCAGCAGACCTTCGCCCGCCTGAAGGCGGACCAGTCCCAGGTCAAGAGCAACCCGGACCACCTGCGGGTGATCATTCGCGAAGAGCTGCTCCCTTATGTGGACAATCGCTTCGCCGCCTACAAGGTGCTCGGCAACCAGATCAAGGAGACCACCCCGGCCCAGCGCGATGCCTTCGTCCAGGTCTTTACTGAATACATGGTGAGCTCCTATGCCGATGCCCTGGCCCATTTCGACAAGCAGACCGTCAAGGTCCAGCCGGGCAAAGCGCCCGGTGACAGCAACATCACCGCCGTCAACGTCAGCGTGAAAGAGGCCGGCAAGCCGGACATCTTCCTCGAGTTCAAACTGCGCAAGAACAACAAGACCGGTGAGTGGAAGGCCTTCGACATGGTCGCCGAGGGGATTAGCCTGCTCTCTGCCAAGCAGAGCGAGCTCGGTGGCCTCATTCGCCAGAACGGCATAGATGCGGTGATCGCCCAGTTGCGCGAGCACAATGCCAAGCCGCTGGTGCTCAAGTCATGACACTCCATGGGGAGCTGCAGGCGCCGCAGGTCAACGCCCTGTGGCAACGGCGATCCGAGTGGTGGCAAGATGATGCGCTCGATATGAGCGGGGTCACCACCCTGGATTCCGCCGGCCTGGCCCTGCTGGTCAAGTGGGCCAAAGCCACTCTGGTACGGGGAGGCACGCCGCAACTGGTGGGCGCCTCCACTGATTTTTATACCCTGGCCAACCTCTACGGGGTGGCCAGTCTGTTTCAACCCACCCCGCCCAACACCGAGGACGCATAATGCAAGTCTCTGAAATTGAAGCGATACTCCTTGAGGCTTTGCCATTGTCCGAAGTCCATGTCAAAGGCGACGGCAGTCACTATCAAGTGATTGCGGTCGGCGACATGTTTGACGGCATGAGCCGGGTCAAGAAACAGCAGGCCATCTATGCCCCGCTGATGGACAAGATCGCCAGCAACGCCATCCACGCCCTCTCCATCAAGGCCTATACCGACGCCGAGTGGAAACGCGAGCGTAAATTCCAGCTGCCCTCCTGATTTGGTAAAGAAGTAAACATGGACAAATTCAAGATCACCGGCCCCTGCACCCTCTCCGGTGAAGTGACCATCTCCGGCGCCAAAAACGCCGCCCTGCCGATCCTGTTCGCCACCCTGCTGTGCGACGAGGAGATCCAGCTTTCGAACGTGCCGCGCCTCAAAGACGTGGGCACCACCCTCAAGCTGCTGGAGATGCTGGGTGCCAGCACCAAGGTCAACGGCAACGTGACCGTGCTGACCGGTGCCGTGAACAACCACGTCGCCCCCTACGAGCTGGTGAAGACCATGCGCGCCTCCATCCTGGCGCTGGGCCCGCTGGCCGCCCGCTTCGGCGCGGCTGACGTCTCCCTGCCCGGCGGCTGCGCCATCGGTGCCCGCCCGGTCAACCTGCATGTTCACGGCCTCGAGCTGATGGGCGCCAAGATCGCCATCGAAGATGGCTACATCAAGGCCCGTGTCGACGGTCGCCTCAAGGGTGCCCACATCCTGATGGACATGATCTCCGTCACCGGCACCGAGAACCTGATGATGGCCGCCACCCTGGCCGACGGTCGCACCGTGATCGAGAACGCCGCCCGCGAGCCGGAAGTGGTCGATCTCGCGAACTTCCTCAACGCCCTGGGCGCCAAGATCCAGGGTGCGGGTACCGACACCCTGACCATCGACGGGGTCGAGCGTCTGCACGGCGGCAGCTACAGCGTCCAGCCAGATCGCATCGAGACTGGCACCTTCCTGGTAGGCGCCGCTGTCACTGGGGGCAAGATCACCTGCCGCAAGACGGACCCTTCCCTGCTGGAAGCCGTACTGGTCAAGCTGGAAGAGGCCGGTGCGCTCATCGAGAAGGGGGAAGACTGGATCTCCCTCGACATGACGGGCCGCACCCTCAAGCCGGTCACCATCAAGACGGCTCCCTACCCGGCCTTCCCGACCGACATGCAGGCGCAGTTCACCGTGCTGAACGCCGTGGCCAAGGGTACCGGCATGGTCACCGAGACCATCTTCGAGAACCGCTTCATGCACGTGCCCGAGCTGGTACGTATGGGCGCGGACATCGAGCTGCAGGGCAACGTGGCCATCTGCCGCGACACCGAACAACTCAAGGGTGCCCAGGTGATGGCAACCGATCTGCGCGCCTCCGCCAGCCTGGTCCTCGCCGGCTTCGTGGCCGAAGGCACCACCATGGTCGAGCGCATCTATCACATCGATCGTGGCTATGAAGACATAGAGCACAAGCTGCAAGGCCTGGGCGGATGCATAGAGCGTATCAAGGCGTGATCGTCACTCCCTGCCGATGAGCAATAAAAAGGCCCCCTCGCCAGGCGAGGGGGCCTTTTTCATTTCCGGGGTCTGGCGATTCAGTGCCCCGCCAGCTTCATCTGCTCGACCAGCACAGAGCCGGTCTTGAGGCTGGAGCGCTCGTCCTCGTCGTTCCCCACCGCCACCAGGGTGCTGAACATGTCGGCCAGGTTGCCGGCGATGGTGATCTCCTCAACCGGATAGAGGATTTCGCCATTCTCCACCCAGAAACCGGCGGCGCCGCGGGAGTAGTCACCATTGACGATATTGACCCCCTGCCCCATCAGCTCGGTCACCAGCAGGCCTGTGCCCATCTCCTTGAGCATGCCCTGGAAGTCCTGGCCGGTATTGGAGACCTGCCAGTTATGGATGCCACCGGCGTGGCCCGTGGTGGTCAGCCCCAGCTTGCGCGCCGAGTAGGAGGTAAGCAGCCAGCTCATCAGCTCGCCATTGCGCACTATGTCCATGTCGCGGGTGCGTACCCCTTCACCGTCGAACGGGGTACTGGCGAGCCCCCCCAGCAGGTGGGGGAACTCCTGAATGCTGAGCCACTCGGGCAGGATCTGTTTGCCCAGCTTGTCCAGCAGGAAGCTCGACTTGCGATAGAGGTTGCCGCCGCTGATGGCCATCACCAGATGACCCCACAGGCCGGCGGCGGTGTCGGGATGAAACAGCACTGGGGCGTGGCGGGTGCTGATCTTGCGGGCCCCCAGACGGGAGACGGTGCGCTCCACCGCCTCGTCGGCGATGCGCTGCGGGGTCCAGAGGCCGGAGAGGGCGCGACTGGAGGAGTAGCCATAGTCCCGCTGCATGTCCCCATCCTGCTCGCCGATCAACACGCAGCTCAGGGAGTTGCGCGACGCCGCATAGCCTTTGACGAAGCCATGGCTGTTGCCATAGACCTTGACCCCCAGATGGCTTGAAAAGCTGGCACCATCGGAGTGCTTGATGCGGGCATCGCGCCCCAGGGCCAGCCGCTCGCACTCGATGGCCAGCTCGATGCCACGCTGGGGATCCAGTTCGATGGAGTGACAGAGTTGCAGATCCGGGGCATCCCAGGCCAGCAGTTCGGCATCCGCCAGGCCGGCATACTCATCGGGGGAGGTGTGGCGGGCAATCTCCATGGCCGCTTCGACGGCGGCGCGAATGGCAGGCTTGCCGAGATCCGTGGTCGAGGAGGATCCCTTGCAGCCATTGCGATAGACGGCGATGCCGAGCGCTCCATCCTTGTTGAACTCGATGCTTTCCAGCTCACAGCCCCGGGTATTCACCGACAGCCCTGTCTGCTTGCTGATGGAGACTTCCGCAAGCCCGGCGCCCAGCCCTCTGGCTATCTCCAGGGCCTCGGCGACCACCGCCTCGAGATGGGCTTGATCCTGGCGAATTTGATCTTGCTGGTCCATAACTCACATCTGTATGAAGGAAGGAAAGGGGCTAAGCATATCAGACCCCTGCGCCCAGCGGGAGAAGCTGGTAACATATCCCCCAACGCGAATGACAGGAATCAGAGACCGATGAGTCAGTATCAAGACGACAACGAATTGGACGATTGGGGTCCCAGCAAGAGCCAGCTCAAGCGCGACGCCGAGGCACTGCAAAAACTGGGGGCCGAGATAGTCTCCCTGAGCCACAGCGAGCTGGAACGGATCCCGCTGGACGAAGAGCTGGCCGAAGCCGTCGAGCTGGGTCGCAAGCTCAAACCCAAGAAGGACGAGTCCTTCCGCCGCCACCTGCAGTTCATCGGCCGCCTGATGCGCAGCCGGGATATAGAGCAGATCGAGGAAGCCCTCTCCATCATCAAGATGCGTCACTCCACCGTGAATGCGCGCCTGCACCGGCTGGAGCAGTGGCGTGAGCGCCTGATCACCGAGGGTGACAGCGCCCTCAACGAGCTGATGTCCCAGTTCCACGAACTGGATCGCCAGAAACTGCGCCAGCTGATCCGCACCGCCAACAAGGAGCGGGAGCTGAACAAGCCGCCGGTGGCCTATCGCGAGATGTACCAGTACCTGCGCGGCGAGATAGAAGATCTGCTGTGAGTCACAATGTCGGCGCAGGACACCTGCCGCCGACAGAAACAAAAACGGGGCCAAACTGGCCCCGTTTTTTTATGCACCGTCAGCTGCCTGGCAAGCACTGGGTGTGAGTGCCCGGTTGCAGATAGGGTACCAGCAAGGGCGCCATCCCCTTGAGGACCTGTACCGGCAGTGCCGAGGTGAAGCGGAACTTGTCGGACTGGCTGCCGGGCACATAGGCCGTCAGGGTACCGAAGTGATCATCCCCTATGTAGAAGACAAAGGTCGCGGTCCGGTTGCGCGCCAGCGAGCTGGTGACATTGCCGTAGCGGCCGACCGTCTCGATCCTGTTATCCCCCGTCCCCGTCTTGCCCCCCAACGACAGCACGGTGCCATCCTGCAAGGCAAAGGCACCGGCGATGCGCCGCGCCGTACCGCCTTCCACCACCTTGGAGAGGGCATTGCGCAGGGCGTTGGCCACCTCGATGGGCATCACCCGAACACCCTGGGTGTTGGCCGGCTCGAACGCGGTGGCGAAGGGCGTGTCCTTGGCGAAGGAGAGATGCTCGATCCGCAGGGTCGGTGCCCGCATGCCGCCATTCTGGATGATCCCCATCAACTCGGCCAAAGCGGCGGGCCTGTCTCCCGAGCTGCCGAGAGCGGTCGCCAGGGAGGGAACCAGGTGATCAAACGGATAGCCAAGGCGTGCCCAGCGCTGATGGATGTCGAGGAAGGCCTCGACCTCCAGCATGGTGCGGATCCGGCTATCCCGGGCGCTGCGATGGCGGGTCTTGAACAGCCAGCTGTAGACCTCCTGACGCTCATCCCGGCTGGCCGCGACCGCATCGGCGAAGGTGGCCTTGTCAAACTCCCTGAGATAGGAGAGCAGCCACAGCTCCAGCGGGTGGACGCGGGCGATATAGCCCTGATCCGGCAGTGAATACTTACCAGGACCATAGCTGGTGTAGAGCTGCTCGACTCGCTTGTCACTCAGCTTGTCCCGCGGTAGGCGCTTCGCCAGGAAGGCGGCAAAGTCGGCCTGTGACGCTTCCGGCATCAGGTAGCGATGCACGGCCGCGAGGCGCACTGCGCTGGGCTTGAGGCCGTCGAGGAAGGTATCAAGCTGCTCATCCGTGGTCTTGCCGCGATATTTGCGCCAGAAGCGCAGCAGATAGGTCTGGCCCTCCTTGTCTGCAAACTTGGCCAGATACTCGGTACGACGAGGATCCTTGTCATCCTTGAGCAACTGGGCGCGGTTGCCTTCCTTGTAGAGGCTGTAGCGCACTATGTCCCGCATCAGCCGCACGAAGGGCAGGTTGATGGATTCGCGCAAGGCGTCGCGGATAGGCGGAATGCGGCTATTGTCTTCCTTGCGGAAGTTGTTGAAGGTGTGCATACCGCCGCCGGTGAAGAAGCCCTCGTAGGGGCTGGCGGAGTATTTGCGATCCAGCGCCGCCTCCAGCATCACGGGCAGGCTCTTGTCCTTGGCACTCATCAGGTAGGCGATGGCCCAACGGCTGATGTTGTCCTGATCGGAGACCTCTATCTTGCGCAGGCTCTCGGCCGGCATGTTCCCGTAGCTGTCATGCAGCTCGGTCACTATCTCCAGATAGGTGGTCAGCACCCGCAGCTTGGCGGTCGAGCCCAGCTCCAGCTTGCTGCCTTCATTGATGTCGAACGGCTGATCCGTGTTGTCGGTCTGCACCCGCACCTTGACCCCTTCCGGCGTCTTCTCGAACAGGGTGAAGCTGTATTTCACGTCCCCCGTCTTCTCCGGCGAGAGCAGGCGCTCACCAAACAGCCCCACCTGGGCGGCGAATGTGGGGTCCGCCAACTGCTGCAGATAACGGGAGACGTCATTTTGCAGCGGCATGTTGAGGGTCGTATCCGCCGTCAGATCCATGCGATCCAGATCATAGAGCTGAACCCCGAGCTGGCGACTGAGGCGGGTGCGCGCGACCTGCAACCCCTTGTTGTTATTGACCCGGGTGATCGCCGGCGCCTGCAGGAAGTCGCGGAACGCAAGCTTGGCCTTGAGTGCCGACTCCATCAGGGGCGGCGTGATCATGCCCTCCTGCACGAACAGACGCAGGTAGCTGTCCGTCAGGGTCGACAGCGCCTCCCGCCCCTGGGCCAGATAGTAGGAGGGGCGACGGTGGGCAATCATCAGAGAGACCACCTGGCGCAGCGCCAGCCCCTGCTCGGCCAGGGTGGCGTCCTGATTGCGCGCGGGATCCAGCAGGCGATTCACCTCGTCCACATCGGCACCGAACCAGACCCAGAGACCATCCCCCAGGCCGTGCACCTCGCCATAACCAGGAGCCGCCGAGAGCGGCACCGAGTTGAGATAGGCCCAGGCCACCAGTTTGCGGGCTTCCAGGGTCTCTGGCCCCAATCGATAGGCCCGCACGCTGGCCGAAGCCATCTGGCGGATCTTCTCGGTGGGGGACAGGGTCAGACCATCAGGGGAGTGACGATACTTCTCCACCTGGGTCGCCAGCGTACTGCCCCCGGCGGATTGATCCTGCATGTCCAGCGCCTTGCCCACCTGGGACAGCGCCGCCTTGGCGAAACGGGGCCAGTCTACCGCCGGGTTGGCCAGCGGCTGCTCGTTGCTCAGCAGCTCCCGGTTCTCGATAAACAGCAGCGACTGTATGACCAGAGGAGGAATGGAGTTGAAATCAGGGTAGTAGTGGGTCGGGTATTTGTATTGATAGAAAGGCTCGGCACGGCAGTCGTGCAGCGTCAGCCCCGCCTGCACCTTCTCGGTATAGGGGACGAAGAAACCATGGCTGGCGTAGTTGTAAAGCGCATCGGAAAAACGCACCTGCTCGCTCACCTGATAGCCGCGCTGGATGAGGCGCTCCTGGATCATCGGCATCAGCACATAACCGAGCCGCTTGTCGAAGGGGCCATCTTCCGGGAAGGTGATCTGCTTGCTGGGACCGGGTTCCAGCTCATACGTCAGCTTGGCGGCATAACGGGAGATCTCCTGCGACTGCAATCGGGAGGTCTTCATTTCATAACCGACCAGGGCGATCACGGCAGCCAGGCAGAGCAAAAAGATGAAACAGAACAACCAGCGCCACCAAGGGCGACGCTTACGCTGATATTGCCCGTCCGCATGCGGTACGGATGAATCCTGAGATGCCACTTTGTTCGAATCCGTCTGTTTTGATGCGCCCATATAAGCCCCACCATGGTTGCGCAATTTATTGTCTTTCAATCAAGCTTAGTCGTTTCAAGTCAAGGGCTTGAAAACTATTGACCGCTTTGCAGCGATGTTAACAGGGCGATTGTAAAAATGGGAGCCGATTGTTGCAGTGCGGCAAGAGATCCGAGCTGCCGAATGGAAATGAAACACCGGCTGGAAGCCGGTGTTCGGGAATGGCGGTGTGAGCTTACTTGCTGGTACTCATGCCCTTGAGCTTGGTGCTCAGCTCCTTGCGCTCCTTGGAAAGCTCGGCATTCTTGATGATGTGATCATCGACACGCTCTTCGTAATCGGTGCGCATGTTGGCGATGATGGCCTGCACCTCATCGATGCTCATGCCGGGCTTGATATAGTCGCTCAGGTTGTCGAGCAACAGCACCCGCTTCTGGTTGTCACGGATCTTCTTCTCGTTGTCCGCGATTTCACGCTTGAGCTTGTTCTGACGACGGGACATACGCACATATTCCAACACATCGCTGAAAGTAGACTTGTTTACTTGTTCCATATCGGTACCACTGACTGAAGGTGAATGAAAACGGGTGGGATGCTCTCATACCAGATGGAGAAGCAAAGGCATGGTATGGGCAAACCCGGAATGCCCTTTACTCTACCGAGTTATGATGCAGATACAACCCCAATTGCAGGCCCGACGCCGGCTTTCGGCAGGATAGCGCCGCGTGAGGAATCAAATGGAAAACTGGTGAGAGTGGAGAGCCAGGCGCGGCAGCAGACGAAGCCTTCGGTGCCGGAGCTCATGAGCACCAACAGCTGACGAAACTGGTGAACGCAAGGAATAAGCAGACGCGATCTCGGCAGGCAGGGCAGGCTTTGGGGAAATGTCAGGCAATAAAAAACCCCGCTCATTGAGCGGGGTTTTTCGTGTTGGGTGCCTGGCAGTGTCCTACTCTCGCATGGCGAATGCCACACTACCATCGGCGCTA